>CAZETR010000001.1:0-31726 GCA_964514545.1 uncultured Gammaproteobacteria bacterium
ATGAAAATTAACTTTCTCAAAGGCCTTTCTATTTTTGCGGTTGTAGGGATCCACGTGATCAATAGCTTTATTGGTCGCACCTTCCCCGGGAGTTTAACCTGGATCGCGCTCGTTAGTACGGATCAGTTATCTCGTTTTAGCGTGCCTTTGTTTGTAGCCCTTTCGGGGTATGCTCTTGGTCTTAAATATTCCTCCGCTCCCCTGGAGTTAAAAGACTTTTATCTCCGCCGCGTCTCGAAGTTGCTACCACTTTATTTTCTCTGGACAGCTGTTTATGTAGTGAGCGCCAAATTGGTTCCGGCCTGGAACCAGTCCTTCTCTTTCTGGCAAGTAGTTTTCATGGGCCGGGCCCAGTACCATTTATATTATGTCCCCATGATTTTTCAGGCTTATCTGTTATTTCCGCTGCTTTTCTCTCTTATCAAAAAATCGCCCTTAGGATCTCTGTCATTTTCTCTTTTGCTCCAAATTTTATTATTCCGCTGGATCAGCGCCCCGGGCTGGAACGATCAACGCCAATATCTTCTCTTTGCCTCATGGCAATTTTATTTTGTCTTGGGCATCTATATGGCTTTGGTAAAACCTCATCCCGGAAAATGGTTAATTATGCCGATTTTGCTGGGATTAGGCTGGGGTTTAGGTACAGCCCTTTTTGGTCAACCCCCAAGCCACGACATAATTTGGGCCACTCGTTTTACCCGTTTTCCGGTGCTCCTATTTGCAAGCGCTATTATTATTGCCGGATTAGCTGGAAGTCACCGGACCAATCGCTTCATCTCTTTTCTGGGAATCAATTCCTATCTGATTTACCTAAGCCACGTGCTCTTTCTCAAAATCTTTACCTCCGGCTCGATCAATATTCCCATAATTGGGGCCACGCTTATTGGTATATTAGCGTTCATTGTCTCGAGATACCTTAATTTTTCGTTGCAATCCCAAGCCCGGGGAATATAATTTAACATATGTCTTGGTTAATCTTCGCTTTTCTCTCTGCCATCTTCGCGGCGCTAACCGCAATTTTGGCTAAGATTGGTATCAAAAACGTTGATTCCAATCTGGCCACCGCTCTCCGCACCGTCGTTATTCTTTTCTTCGCCTGGGGGATAGTTTTTTACCAGGGGACGCTAAAACAACTACATACCCTTTCCCGATTTTCATTGATTTTTCTTATTCTTTCGGGGCTTACCACTGGCCTCTCTTGGTTATTTTACTTCCGGGCTCTGCAAATCGGGAATGCCTCTCAGGTTGTGCCTATCGATAAGCTCAGCTTGGCCCTAACTGTCGTATTGGCCGTAATTCTTTTCCATGAAAAGGTTAGCCTGCCTCTTATTGTCGGCGTCATACTTATGACTATCGGAGCCATTCTTGTTGCCTTTGGAAAATGAACCTCTCTCAATAGTATTATCGAAAGTCTGTGTGGGAGAATCGATCAACGAGGGTTCCGGAAATTTTTAGCTTGTATTCAGATTCTTCAGGCTGGAAGTTAATATGAAACAGACCCGGCTCCTGATGGGTATGCCAGTAACCATAGAAGTGGTCGACGCGTCAGTTTCGACCCGGGATATCGCCAAAGTATTTTCATACTTCGAATATATCGATGCCAAATTTAGCCCTTTTAAAACTACCAGCGAGGTTTCCCGATTTAATCAAAAGAAAATTAGTCCCTCCCATTTTACTTCAGACATGAAAACGGTCTTTCGTCTCTGCCGGGCAGGAGCAGACCTCGCTACTAATTCATTTGCAAAAGTCAGCACCAGGCAAAAAATCTTTAGGTTCGTTTCTTAATACCACCGCTACAATTTAACCCGGTATACCGGCCAGAAACCATTTATCCGATAAATCCGCCAGCATAGTATAGAAAATAGATTTTATTCGCCCCTTTACAAATTTCCTCTAAACCTGATATTTCATCAATGTTCCTCTGGCCGTCTGGAATGCAGGTATATTTATATCTACCCTTTTTCCATTCAACTGGGTGCCACAATCTAGTTTTATCTTTCATCTCAATAAGCGCTTTTCTTAACACTTCGTCGGCTTCTTTTTCAGTTATCTTTTTGAAATTTCCGTAGTAACACATTGACCAAACCGCCTGATTATTAAAATAAATAGTTTCCAGGCCCATAAAGATTTTGTTCCCCAAATTGTAAACGTCGCGATAGAACCAAACCCCTTTTTTATATTCAAGTTGTGTTGAGCCAGGTAGAGCTGGTTCTACCTTTCCGCCTCCACCGGCATAAGTATTTGACCTGGCTTCAATTAAAAAGGCAAGAAGTTTATTTTTATCCATCTCAAACGCATTCTATATCCAACATGCCCAGTTTGCATCTACAAATGGCATGTTGAGAATATACCCACTTGATGCAAATGGCACAATTCACTTGACGGTGGGTACAACACTTTAATCCGATCCCAATCATTTTTATTAACCTTGGCTCCGGGATTTGGATTCGGACCAAGATTAATGGATTCAGAGTCCATTGTCCTCTCTCGCCCCTTGCGACTTCGAAACAAGTTAAGCAATCAAGCAAGGTAAGAGATATCGGATTAAAAATCCGATACCGTTAGACAGCTTGTACGGCAAATAATCTTCTTTTAAACATTAGCCCGTCGAAATGCCGCGGGGCTTGGATCCCCTCCCCAGCTTCATTCTCCACCAAGATACCTTTTCGCCATAACGAGTCTCAAGTTAATCTTCGGCAGCAAATACTTTTTGTTTTAGCGATGAATACAACCAGTCCAACAACAAGGTCTTCGCATGCCAGAAGTGAGTTTTGAGCGTCCCACCCCAATCCGACGCACCCTAGTTTCTTGTTTTTTAGCGGATTCAATCCAGCAGATCCACTCATTACGCGCGAGTGGCGTAATATCTTCCCACACCGAAAACATTTTAGGATCAGACAACAGGGCTTTTTGTAAATCCGATGGCAGTTCATGCACCACGCCACCGGAGATTCCCTTTTTGGTCACAAGATTATTTTACCAAATATACTTCTGAACACTGATCGTTTGGTCCGAGACTTTCTAACATAAAATGACATTTAGCAAGCAGGATCAGGATTTTTAGAGCTTACGGTCGCTTGGTGTCCAGTCGTGCTACGGGACTTGGATTCGGACCAAGATTAATGGATTCAGAGTCCATTGTCCTACCATTAGACGATCCCGTAATTATTAATGATAATTACAAATAATCGGCTAATGGCAAGCTCAGGCAAAGCCCCAGACCGGGAAGGGGCCCTAGTCTAGCTTACGATTAGACGATCCCGTAATCACCCCAATTTTACCAAATTTCGCCCTAAAGAAGAAAAACATCCCAAACCTGAAACCAAGCCTTAGTAGTTTCCTGTACTATTTTCTCCAGACGGAATAGTTGGAACACTAACCGAGGGAATTCCTTTGTTTCCACCCAGATCTTTCATCATCTGCCCCAGGTCCTGAAACTTTACGTCCGTGGGAGGCACAAACATACTATCTACTACTGTCTCGTTCTTGCAGTACTGTCTATTTCTCTCGACGTCCCCCAAAATCTGACCGCCGTTAACCGGGCTTCCTGAGAACTTTGCTGTGCGGCGTTGCTTGGGTCGTAGGCCAGAAGCAAACCCTCTTTCTTTCCCTCGCTCCACTTTGTCAAACGTGGATCGTTATATGCAAAAATTGCAGAAACGATAGGGTCCAAAATCTCCAGATTCTCGCCCACCACAGTTATTGCGTTGTGTATCCACTCCGCGTCCAACTGAAACGCCAGCGGCTTAAATAAGTTTCGGTACGCCGCGCCAAAAACTTTTTGCTTCAGCATATCCCAAAATATCCTAAAAGAATTTCCCTACCTCAACTTGTTTTTCCCTATGACTTGCAAGTATCTGAAGTGGCGCACGGGGTTTTTCCCAATCTGGTTTCCATGTATTTCCCTCCCAGTCTGTTATTTCACCACCACTTTCCCGGACAATTAAACTAGCCGCGGCCACATCCCAGAGATAACATCTGCTATTAAACAGAACGTCAATTATTCCATCCGCCAAAAAACAAAGCTCCAAAACCACGGACCCCAAGGCCCTCATCCCCCTCGAAACAAATTTTAGTTTTTTGTATATTTCTAATGCTTTATCAATCGGATCAGAATTAACATGGGCGCTTACCAATGCATCACGAAGATCAACGGCCACCATATTTAATCTTCTAACATTTCCATTTCTTTGGGCAAAAGCACCCGCCCCTTTCTCTGCCCAATAAATTGTATTATCTGTTGGTGACAATACCACCGCAGACACAATCTCTCCATTCAACGCGTATGCAATAGAGATACAAAAGAATCCCAGGCCGCAGGCAAAGTTAGTTGTTCCGTCAATCGGGTCAATAATAAACATGTGTCTACCCGTGGCGTTTAGGTTCTCTTCACCCACAAACCCGATCTCGCCTTTCTCAATCCCTTTTTCCAACATCAACCGAAAGATGGCATCTCTAATTACTGACTGACTCTCGTGATCAACTGATGTAACAATATCCGAGTGAGAGCTCTTGTCTTTCGAATCAGTTCTTCTACCAAACTCAAAGTGTTTATTAAGTACAGTCCCCGCCTCAGAAATAGCCCCCTTTAATACGTCCAACATGCAAGAAAATTATATAATAAAGCCAGATGGACCAGAAGAAACAAAAACTACTTCTCAGTATTGTCCAAACTTGGCATCCCAGCGAATCTCCAGAATATCGGGGGTTTAGATGCGCCAATTGCCAGAAATATATTAATGAAGCCTGGCATCATTGGCTAAAATCTGGCGGTTTCTGTGTTCCGGTTCACCTTTGTTCCGATTGCGAACCTAAGATCCAAGACGGGACTATCGCCATCGATGAAACCAAAGTCCCGCCAATCAACACCAACTCCTTTGGGAAAACCGGCCAGCTTACCGATTCTACACGTGCCAGATTTAAAGAAATAGTTGGCACTTGGCCGCTTTTAGCTCCGTCAACCCTAAAAGCCTTCGTTTGCGACGAATGCGCTAGAATACTGGAGATCGACCCGGTCGGAAACCAAAGAAGAGGTTATCACGTCTGGTGGAAAATGGACGATCAAACCCTGGCCGAACTTCATTTTCATCGCGAATGCGGACAAAGGCTAGGAATTAAATCAAAAGAGGAGTAGTTGAGATCCAAAGATATAGGGGGTAACATTGTGCCTGTGAACAAAGAAAGAGAGGAAAGAGCGAAAGAGTTTGCCAGAAAACATTGGCCAGAAGCTTTGGCGGCTACAGTAACAATTGCCGGAGCAGCAGCACTACTTCTTATCCGCTACTACAAACAAAAGGAAAAGAGGCTTACTGGTGGCAGCTTAGAGCACCTCGAGGTATTAGAAGACGAAGCCAGGTCCGGAATTCAGGAGATACCTGTCCTAATTGAGACAGGCGAAGAAGTAATGCGGGCACTCCCGGGAGCAGACGAAATTGCCCAGGTTATGTCAGACCAAATTCCGGATTCCGAAGGACAAACGGCAATGGCCACCTTAGCCGCGACAGGAAAACCCAAGCGCGGGAAATAGAATCGGGATTAGTATATTTCCAAAAACTCGCTCATTAATTTATTTGTCGTCCTCCTCTCCTTCTTTGCAGTCTTGGAAGCGACCCGTTTCAAAAACTCTTTTTGTATTTGTTTCACTTTTTTCGCGCCCAATTGTTTCAATGCCAGCGCTGCCTGGAAGGATAAGTTTTTAAACTCCCGATCCATCTCGCCAATTTCCTGATTTACCAGAAACGCCATATTATTTATCCCCCTGAGCGCAATTCCTGCGAGAGTTCTGACTCGCGACAGAGCAACATAGCCCATTCCGTATGTGAAAGATCTTGATAGATCAATCACGGCCGCGTCCAAGCTCATCCCCTGGCTTTTGTGGATGGTAATCGCCCACGCAAGTCTCAGTGGCACCTGCGATATCTCAGCGACCACCTCCTCGTTATCGTCCAGTATCCAACTGGCAGGTTGAGCAATAATGAGTTGCCCGGAATTTGTCTCTACAATTGGAAATCCATCAGGGTCAAATCCAGCTACTTTTCCCAGTGTTCCGTTGACATATCCCTTCGCCTGATTATTTTTAATAAACATTACCAACGCCCCCTTTTTTAATACTAACTGCTCCGGAGCCAGGCATCCTTTTTTCAGGGCGTCGGTTAGCTCTCGAACCCCTACTGCCTGCATCTGGTATTTGTGATCCTCGCTTTCGATTTTCGATAGCTCGAAATTATTGATCGCATCCACGTCCGCGTTATGGGTATATAACCTGGTTGACACAATTTTTTTGGAAAACTCTTTATTCATTCGTGTCGCTAGTTTTTCGTAGGTGTACTCCGACACATCTTGAGACCTGATATCGTTAAGAACTTTCAGAAATTCATCGTCCGACTGCCTGTGCTGCTCGTCTAGATAGCAAACCGTTAATTCCAGCCCACCCCAGGCTTTTGCCCTAAAGGCAAAACTTGACTCCGGGTAATCCGGTTCACTAATCGGTGGAAGCTGAAAAAAATCCCCGCAGAGTATCACCTGTAGCCCGCCAAACGGTTCGTCGTTTTCCCTAATCTCCCGACATACGCGGTCGACCATATCCAGCCGATACGCGTGAAACATCGAAATCTCATCAATCACGAGTACCATTACCGCCTGAATCCTGGCGCGGGTCTTGGGATTTGCCCGTAGTTTATTAATATCGCGCTCTGAGAGGGCATCTTTTATCCCTATCCCTGACCAGGAATGGATGGTAATGCCGGAAAGGTGCGTAGCCGCAATCCCCGTCGATGCAGTTACAGCTATCCCGACCCCGTTTCCTTTGAGAAACTCAATGTATTTATTCAGTAGATACGTTTTTCCACTCCCGGCCTGTCCGGTCAGATATACATTCTGCCCCATGGCCAAAATATTAAATGCCTCCTCTTGTGTCACCCAGACATTCTAACGCGATCGCAATCCGATTAAGTACCTCGTTTTTTAAGTAGATGAAAAAACTTCTCTCTAAACATGGATAGTTTCGGGTCGATCACAAATTGACAATATGGAGCCGATTGGTTCTTCTCATAGTATTCCTGGTGATACCGTTCTGCCGGGTAAAAGCAAGCGAAGGGGACTACTTCCGTGACAATTGGATCACTATAAACTCCATCCTTGGTAATTTTTGCTTTTACTTCCTCCGCGATCCTCTTCTGTTCCTCGCCACGATAAAAAATTGCCGAGCGGTACTGCGTTCCCTCATCATTTCCTTGTTTATTTAGGGTTGTCGGGTTATGCGTCAGGAAAAAAACCTCCACGATTTGGGCAAATGAAATAACATCCGGATCAAAAGTGATTTGAACTGCCTCCGCATACCCGGTGGATCCCGAACACACCTGATCGTAAGTCGGATTCTCGATGTTCCCGCCGGAATATCCCGATATCACGCCGTCTACCCCGGCCAGCTCTCGGTAAATTGCCTCAGTGCACCAGAAACACCCCGAGGCAAGAGTTGCAACCTCGTTCCTGTTAACTGTCATTTGACCAGCCTCCTCTCTCCTTCACGATAAATTATCTCAGCCAATTTTGCGTCCCCGGTTTCCAAATACAAATCTCCCAATCTTTTGTAAATGAAGGCTTCCCCGGGTGAAATTGAGATTGCCTTGCGCATAAGTTCAATTGCCTCATTAATCTCTCGATTTTTTAATTTCACCTCAGCCAGATTAACATAAGCCGACGATATCTTGGGATCAACGGCAATAGCCTTTTCAAATTCTTGTCCAGCAAGTTTCATGTTTCCTTGCCCGAAATAGATCAGCCCCACCGCGTTTCTGGACCTGGCAGAGTCTGCAACTTTAAGCATTCTTTGGTACTCGCCAAGGGCGGCAATTTCGCTTCCTGTCTTATACCTCTTGATCCCAAACGGTGTCGCTGCCATGGCCCCTAGCTCTGAAATTAATCCGTCGTTATTCCCGTCCCTTTTTGCGATAATTTGGGACACCTCGTCCCAGTAAACCAGCGACCAGTCCGGATCACTGGTCAGTATTTCGGAAATCCTGTACCAGATAGACGGAGTCTGCATATTCATTATTACAAACGAAATTCGATACTTATCCAATAGATTTTTAACGATCATCTGATACTCGCTAGTCTGGGAAAACTTCTCGTCAGCCAGACGTATATAGTCCCGGATTTCGCAGCAAAAGTATAAATCACTTCTGCCGTCAAAAAACACCCGCTGCTCCGGATATAGGTGATACATCAAATACCCACCAAACCCAAACTGGTTTAGCATCCGTCCTTGGATATGATGCGATCGGACAAAGTTTACGGCGCCCTCCATTTGTCTGACAGGTTTGGGGTTCAACTTTTTGTTAACCAAAAGCCACAACAAAACCACGCTGATTGCCAAACTGGAAATTTGTAAAATCCTTAAAGCTGTTCTTTCAACCGCCTTCGGATTAAGCCTGCTGATTAAAAAACACACAGTCAGCGCCAATCCAGTCTGGGCATAAATCAGATTTCTCATGGCAAGGAGCGGCGAAACGATGAACGCGGCCAGTGGTAAAAGTAGCAGGTATTCTGCTCGTTTTTTCTCGTGCGCTTGAGCAAAAAACAAAAGCCCCAAAACCAGCGCGACCGAGACCCAGTAGGGATTCGCAATACTCGACCCCCATCCTATGCCAAACCACTCATTGCTAAATCTCGTTAGCACATCGTGATTATCAAAATACAGCTTCAGCAATCGATATTGTTTTATTCCCGGCGGCGGCAGGAGTGTGACCAGTAGGTTCAGCCCGCTGTAAATTCCCAACATTCTCGTCTTCACGAACCAAGTTCTATCGTTTGTTTTCCAGAAGAGAAGCAAACAAGCAGCAGCATACAGACCCATGAGACCGATAGTCAGCACCGCCGAGGAGTGAAAATTTATCCACACCAGAGTTACCGGTAAACTCACCCATAAATAATTTTTCTTCCGGAAAACATACAGCAGAATCAGAAATAAATTGACCCA
This sequence comes from uncultured Gammaproteobacteria bacterium, assembly GCA_964514545.1. Lineage (GTDB taxonomy): Bacteria > Patescibacteriota > Microgenomatia > CAZETR01 > CAZETR01 > CAZETR01. The sequence goes on from CAZETR010000001.1 coordinate 8,978, forward strand.
CATTAGTAGCAAGGCGGGTAGATGCGGCCTCCACGTCACAAAATCCAAAATCATGATCCAAAAAGCAAAACCAGTCCAACCGGCCCAAAACATGGGAATTCCAAACACCCTGCGTCCGATTAAATAAATAACCGCTACCAATAGCGAACCAACCCCTGCAGCCAATATCGGCATCGCACCAATTCCTATAACCCGCGCCACCCAGAAAGTTGCCAACTGAAACAACCACTCCTGGATAAGCCACTCCCTCCCAGCAGTATTATAAGAAAATACGTCACGGGAAACGAGCCCCTTTTGTGCAATTAGTTCTCCTGATTTTAGATGGATCCAGATATCCAGATCAGTCTGGGGAAAAATTCCCGCCCAAAATACGCCCAACAGAAAAACCAATAGCAAAATTTTTTTCCATCCGATTTTCATTTGCCCGTTTGTTCAAGTTCCAGTAAATTTTTAACATACTCATCCACTAGGTCATACTCAATCTGCGTATACGCTTTACCCGGATCTTGAGATTGTTTTAAAAGGGACAAAATTTCAACCTGGCGGGATAAAATAGTTCTTGATTTTTCATCCGCCATCTCCACCATGGTCCCTTCAATTTCCTTAACTGCTCCATCAAATCCGGAAAAGTTGATGGCCTTATAACCCTTATATGCTTCCTGATTTACAGGTACTCCAAACAAATGATCTACAACCACGACATAATTCGGACCCATCTGACCCACAACCACTCCCACCCCGGTTTCAATTAAATTTTTATCAAGCAAATTGACTTTGTGGTTCGGGCTATTCATAAATCCTGCGATAATTCCTTTTGCATCTCCCTGTGCTAGAGCAATATTTTCACTGGCATACAAAAAGTTATAGCCAACTTTTGGCAAAACTGCTGCCATGTTGAGACCCTCATATGGATCCTGGTGGTCCACGTGTTTAGTACGAAGCATGACCTCTGCCCGCATTTGTGCAGCCTTCATTAACCTCTCATCGGGATGCAGAATCGGCACACCCGCTTTCTCCCTTTCCTTATTTGCATAATCAATGATCTCTGTCGGCCTGATGAGTTCCGATTCCCACCCTAAAACATTTTGCCCCGCTGGAACCAAATTCAAAACTCCAGGCAAATACACCTTGCCTGGAAGAACAAAACCAGTCAGTTTTTGACCGGAGAGAGAAAACCAGACAGATAGCCCGGCGACTAAAAAAACAAAAATTACTGCCAGTCTCGCTTTCATCTTTCTCCAGAGTATAATAATTTCACACCATGGTCAAAAAGATCCTCATTTCGGCTGGCGTTATACTATTAATAGTAGCTGTTTTTGCAGCCGACCGCGCGTACCGATCCTGGCAAAATCGGAACTACCCCCCCGCACCCATCGTTATTCCCACCCAAATGCCGACCCCCACTCCCAGCCCTATCATAACTCGCAAAACTTATACCCAGGCTCCCAAAATATCTATCGACAAAAATAAGAAATACTCAGCAGTGCTTCAAACTTCAAAAGGAGCAATGAAAATCAATCTCTTTGCCAGGGAAGCTCCCCAAACGGTTAACAACTTCATTTTTCTTAGCCGTGAGGCTTTTTACGACCAAACGACGTTTCATCGCATTGTCAAAGACTTTATGATCCAGGGAGGCGATCCCAAGGGCGACGGTACAGGGGGGCCCGGCTACACCTTTAAAAACGAGAAAGTCTCCCGCAAATATCTCCGCGGGACAATTGCCATGGCCAATGCTGGACGAGATACCAACGGCAGCCAGTTTTTTATCATCCACCAGGATTACGAGCTTAAACCCGACTACTCCATCTTTGGTCAAATCAATCCAGACGACGCCCAAAGTTTATCAGTATTAGATGCCATTGCCGGGACTCCTGTCGGGCCTGGCGCAAATAATGAACTTTCCCGCCCCCTTGAACCAGTTACCGTTCAAACTGTTAAGATAGATGAGCTATGATCTATAACCCAAATCATTCTATCATCGTCTCATTCATTTTAATGGGTCTATACCTGGTAACTTATATTCCAGCCCGAAAAAGATTAAAGAAACATGACACTCTCTGGTCTCTTCCTTTCTTTATTAATTTTGCCTATGTTATCTATCTTGTTTATTTTTACCAACCGTCATTTCTAAGAAAGTTGGGGATAGATAGCAATCTACTCGACATTTCAACCATTGTGATGACCATCGGGGCAATTATTCACCACCTCTCAATTATTCTTCAGAAAAAATTCACTCAGTCCAAGCTCCTTGATCTTGCCCATTTCCAGCTTTCCCACATCCTGACCTTTATCCCGTTTAGTATCAATTCAATTGCCATCAGCCTAACGCTCTTTCAAAACTTCTCCGGAGTGGTCAAAGTTTCCCTTACCATCACCTACGCCGTTGTCACGCTCTCCCTTTCCACAATAGGCCTGCTTTCAGGCTTTAAAAAACTCAAACCTCGCTGGTAATTTGCCCCCACCGTATACGCCACGAAATCCGATTTGACATTTGTCATTGACCGATCGTTGATTTAGTTATGGGCAATTCTTCGCCTTCCTCCATCCCGCCGCAACTGCCTCCTCCTCACTGCAAAACCACCTTTCACCCGCAGCGGTGTCAATTGATGTCTTAGCATACGAACCACACCTGGGTAAATGGTAAATCTTCCCCCCGCCTGACACATTCCCCTTGATCAAGCAATTGGAACTTGGTGCTTGGGTCATTGGGGTTTCATTGGGGCTTGTTGGTTGAACATCCGAACCGCATCCTCCCCACAACCCCAAATTTCGCTCTCTTGCATACTTTTCAGCCCTTGTTATCCTCTCCTGGTACTTTACATCGGGTGGATAGGTCGACACCCGCGCAAACCCTTCCATAACTAAAGCTTCGTTTACTAATACATCGCCCAGCCAGACAAATCTCAAGAGCCTGCCGTATCTATCAGTCTCACTTACATCCTTCTCTGTTTCTATCTCTTTTCCCAAAACCAAATCGCCCAGTCGGCGAGTTGCCTCTTTTCCGTAACACTCCACGCGGGTTACCTCCGGCGCATTCATCCCGATTAGCCTAACAGTTTTGTCAGCGCCATCGTCACTATTTGATATTTCATTTTTAATCTTTGCTATTTTTATCGTGTCTCCATCCACGACCCGCGTTACCAGAACCTTCTCCCTCAGATCTGTAGCTGCACCTTCAACGTGGCCTTCAGTTAGAATTTCGTTAATTGGTATGGGTTTACTGGAAGTCGGAGTAATTTCCAGCCTTCCCTTTATTTGTGCTGGGGCCTGACCGACCTTTCCAATTAGTATGCCCGCAATAAAAATCGCTGTGCCCGCCAGCAGTAGATTTCTTTTTCCCATAAGCCAAGTATATCCCACAGTTAAACAGCCGATTGAACTAAAGCTGCAAACAATATAGATTTATACTTAACATGGGACGCCTGCTAACTCTATTCTTAGGACTAATTGCCGTGCTCTCGGCAGGCTTTATCTTAAGTGACAGCTTACAAAGCCAGAATAAGTCTATTGCGGCGGCTTGTACACCCCAAAACCTCTCCGGTGAATTCGAGCCGCAGACCCAGGCATTCTGGATGGGAAATCAAATCAATGTACCCCAGGGCCCACAATTAGCCTTAAACACTCGGGTGTTAGGGGCAACTAACGAGGAAAAGTGGATCGAAATCGATCTTTCCGACCAGACAATTCAGGCTCACCAGGGAGACAAAATTGTTACAGAGTCAAAGGTAAGTTCGGGAAAATTTAACAAAACACCGACTGGAACCTTTCAAATTTGGGGGAAATTCAAGTACACCCGCATGACCGGAGGACAAAAGGGAACTGGAAGCTACTACGACCTGCCCAACGTTCCCTATACAATGTTCTTCTATAACGACCAGGTACCCAAGTCCAAGGGTTTTGGCCTTCACGGGACCTATTGGCACAACAGCTTTGGCCAACCGATGAGCCATGGATGTGTGAATTTACCCACGGCGGTAGCGGGGGAGCTTTTCGATTGGACAAATCCACAGCTTCCCTATGGCAAAAACTCAGTTCTGGCCACTCCCGAAAACCCCGGCACCCGGATAGAAATCCACGAATGATCACTTTCCTCGCCAGCTACCTCACTTGGTTTATATTTGCGGTAATTCCCGTTATGTGGTGGATTGACGGTCGTAAACTCAAAGAAGCGACTCTCCACGCCTGCGCGTCTTCACTGCTCGCCTGGATTATCGTTAACTTTCTCAAGGAGATGTTTGCAACCACCCGTCCCTACCTTATTAATGGCACTACGGCACTAACTGCAACTCAACCCCGGGATCCGGCATTCCCTTCAGGTCACACTGCGGCTGCTATAGCCCTAGCCGTAACCATCTACTTTCACAACAAAAAATTGGGAATTGTGTTTATAATCGCTGCTATCTTGATCGGAATCGGCAGAGTTTTGGCTCGGGTTCACTACCCGATCGATATCCTGGGAGGAGCAATTGTAGGAACCCTGGTAGCGCTAACCATTAACAAGGTTCATCTCCACTCACTCGTGTCAAAGCACGAACTGGGTAGTTGACCTTTAGCACTCTCTATGCTAGACTGATAAAAATTGCCCAAAAGTTATGTCTATTATTCCGGCAAATCTCGGTTCCGACGAAAAAATTCTTCCTATCGTTCCTCTTCGGGAAGGCGTAGTTTTTCCCCATACCGAAGCAGTGTTGACTTTCGGCCGGCCCAAGTCCAACGCGGGAGTAAATGCCGCCTTTAAAAACGATCGTCAAATAGTTTTTGTCTCGCAGAGAGATAACCAGGTTTTTGACCCTGACAAACCCGATCTCTACGACATCGGCACCTTATGTGTAATCGAGCGCATTCTTCCGACCGAAGGAGAACTTCATGCCTTAGTCCGCGGCATTTCCCGCGTCAAAATTTCCGATATCATTTCGACCGAGCCGTTCTTCCTCGGCAAGGTTTCTCTTCTACCTGAAGTTATCGACGAGTCAGATGAAGGTAAGGCTACCTACAACCACCTCATCGCCGAGTTTAAGAAAGCTGTCAATCTGGGCAAGGCAGTTGACATCATGATGTTTATGAAACTCATGAGCGGGGTAGATTCAGGTGAACTGGTCGATCAGGTTGGATATTCGCTTGACGCCAAGACCCCTGAAAAACAAGCAATACTGGAGATTCTATCTATTACCCAGCGGGCCAAAAAGGTCTTGGAGATGCTTTCCCATGAAATAAACGTCTTAGAATTAGAACGCTCCATCGCTAATAAAACTCATGCCAAATTTGAAAAACAAATGCGCGATGCCATGTTACGGGAACGGAAACGGGTAATAGAACGTGAGCTCGGAGAAGAAGGAGAATCAGAAGAACAAGACATACTCGAACTTAGAGCCAAAATCAAAACTGCCGGCATGCCAGCGGATATTCGCAAAAAGGCCGACAAAGAACTTACCAAGCTAGCCCAAATGTCCCAGGCCAATCCTGAATCAGGGTACGTGCGCACTTATCTTGATTGGTTAGTAACCATGCCATGGAATCAGTTTTCCAAAAATAATATTTCCCTTGATCGGGCAGCCAAAATTCTGGATGAAGACCACTATGGTCTTAAAAAGGCCAAAGAGAGAATTATCGAGTTTTTAGCTGTAATGAAATTAAAAAAGAGAAAATGGGTAGAGGAAGCGACCAAGAACGAGATCTCAGACGGTAGTCCCACAATTCTCTGTTTTGTAGGTCCCCCTGGAGTTGGCAAAACCTCGATTGGCAGATCGATCGCCCGGGCTCTTGGACGCAAGTTTGTTCGAGTGTCCTTAGGTGGAATTCGTGATGAGGCAGAAATACGTGGCCACCGCCGAACGTACGTCGGAGCACTTCCGGGTAGAATCATCCAGGGCATAAAAAATGCCGGCACGAGAAACCCGGTTTTTATGCTGGACGAAATTGACAAAGTCGGAGCTGATTTTCGCGGCGATCCCTCTTCTGCCCTTCTCGAGGCGCTTGATCCCGAACAGAATCGCGAATTTTCCGATCATTATCTGGAAGTTCCCTTTGATCTCTCCCAGGTAATGTTTATTACGACAGCCAATATGCTTGATACAATCCCTCCGGCCCTAAGAGACAGACTTGAAATAATTAGCTTTGCCGGTTACACAGAGGAAGAAAAATTCAATATCGCCAAAAATCACCTCTGGCAAAAACAGCTGCGCGCCCACGGCATGGCAGGAGAAAACCTAAAAATAGCAGATGAAGCCCTTTACCAGCTCATTCGCCGCTATACGCGCGAAGCCGGCGTCCGTGAGCTGGACCGCAATATTGCAACAGTTCTAAGAAAGATAGCCAAACACGTCGCCTCCAAGAAAAAATTTGACCACGAGATTGGTCTCGTAGATATTCGTGAATTTCTGGGCATCCCCAAATATACAGCAAGCCTGGCCGAAAAAAAGGACGAGGTGGGCATGGCAACTGGTCTGTTTTGGACCGAGGCGGGCGGGGGAATTCTTTTTATCGAGGTAGCTATCATGCCCGGCCGCGGCAATCTTATTCTTACTGGCCAGCTTGGAGACGTGATGAAAGAATCTGGCCAGGCCGCCTGGTCGTATGTTCGCTCCCGTTGGCAACTGTTGGGGCTTAAAGAGAAATTTTACAAAGACATTGATATCCATGTTCACATCCCGGAGGGAGCAGTACCCAAAGACGGTCCTTCAGCCGGGCTAGCCCTAACCACGGCCATGATTTCTGCTCTTACTAAACGTCCGATCCACCGCGACGTAGCCATGACGGGCGAGGTCACCCTGCGCGGTCGTGCGCTGGAGATAGGGGGCCTCAAGGAAAAAGTCATTGCTGCCCACCGTGCCGGCATCAAGACTGTAATTGTCCCCAAGGAAAACAAAAAAGACATGGAGGAAATTCCGCCAAAAGTCAAACACGATCTCACCTTCAAATTTGTTTCTCACATGGACGAAGTTCTCAAAATCGCGCTTCGACCCCAAGTGGTTGAATCTACAAAAGTTCTCCGTTCCGAAGTTCATGCTCCCCGCCAGCACGCGATTCTCCAGGCATAGAGATATGCAAATAAAATCTATATCCGCGGTTCTATTCCTTTCTCTGCTGGGGCTCTCTATCGCCGGCTACCTTTTGATCTCATACTCTGGCTCCCGACCAGTTCTCTGCTTTAACACAGGCTGCGAAACTGTGCGCAACAGTAGCTATTCTAACCTCTTCGGTCTTCCCGTCCCGCTTTTTGGAGTCCTGGGATACAGCGCCATTGCTCTTATTTGCATTATGTCTGTTCTACGCAAGTTTCCACTCGGTCACATCAAGAAATTACTCTTGTTTTTTGGAATATTTGGATTCGTTTTGAGTGCCTATTTCACATACCTGGAAGCTTTTGTCATCCGCGCCTGGTGCCTCTGGTGTGTGATCTCGGCAGTCATAATGACTGCAATCTTTCTTCTCACGGCTAAAACCTCTATTGAACACAATTGATCAAGAGACAAGGGTTTGTTATAATCCCGCCATGACTGAAGAAATTCCCATCGCCCAAATCGAGGCGGTGTATCGCTTTCCCGTCAAAAGTATGGCAGGTGAAGAATTAAACACAGCCGTTGTTCAAAAGACAGGGCTCGAAGGCGATCGCCGATACGCTTTTATAAGGAGACTTCTTGCAGCTACCAGCGACTTTCCCTGGTTTACCGGCCGTCAATTTCCTTCCCTACTTCTTTACCTGCCCCAATTCCTAGACCCTTCAAACATCAAAAGGTCGTTAGTTCTAGTAAATTCACCATCAGGACACCGCTTCCCGATAGACAGTCCCAATCTTGCCCGCGAATTATCAGAAACCTCAGGTCACAAGCTGTCTCTAGTCAAAAGGGGGGCAGGTATTCCGGACAGCATGGCAATCTCGCTATTGGGACTAGCAACAGTCAAGGAGATTGGGGATAGAATTAGGCTAAATCTTGACCCCCTCCGTTTCCGCCCTAATATTTTGCTTCGGATGACAAATGACCGGGAAGGTACAGAGGACAACTTAGTCGGTCAACTCATTCGGATAGGGGATAGGGATAACTCCCCTATCCTGGCGGTAGTCGAACGCGACTCCCGCTGTATCATGGTAAACACAGATCCGAGAACCGCCGAGGTAGAAAGTAGAGTTCTGGTAGAGATTAACCACAGTAGAAAAGGTCAAATGGGTGTTTATGCCTCAGTTGTCCGGCCAGGCACTATCTACGCGAAGGATCCGGTATACGCGATTCCCTATTAGCCAACCCAAAATCTCATTCTCCCTGTTGACAGACCTATAGTTTAGATGCTATGTTAAACAACATGACCGTTATTAGTCAAATTTTCTGGCTCAAAAAGCCAGTTACTTACGGCAAATTAAGTTTTGCCCCGGTTTGCGTGCACAAAAAGCGTTAAAAACACCTCTCCTTGTACACGACAACCGCGGCATCACCGCGGTTTTTTTATTTCACGCATGAACCCCTTCAAATTCAAAAAACGGGTTATTTCCGTCAAGCGACGGGTAGTTCGGCGTGGCCAGAACCTTAACAACTCACCTCAAGAAAGGAGCATTTCAATGTTTGCCAAGATTTGGTTTCTAGTTTCACCGTTCAAAAAAGAGTTTCGCCGTTTTGTTATGCTGGCAACGATTTACGAATCAGTCCAGGTGGTCACCAGCTACCTCATCAGTCTAGTCGTCAGGCTGTTCCAATCCCGGGCTAGCTTGGGGGTCTGGGCCGGGCTCCTGTTTGGATTAGTGATCTTTGACGAGTTGTTCATGCGTCTTGATAACACCATGGACAACCACATCGTTAGCTACCAATCCTATCCTCTCTACCGAGATCTAAAGTCCCGGGCCATCAAGAAGTTCCTAGCCCTCAACCTTCCCTGGCACCGCAGTCACCATTCGGGCGCGCTGGTAGGTAAGGTCTCAAACGGAGTCTGGAAGGTTATCGAGATTATCGATGGCCTCAGTTGGGAGTTCGTTCCCACCCTGATCCAGGCTCTGGTCAGCTTTATTCCCTTGCTGATTTTAACTCCCTGGGTGGCCCTCCTTGCAGCCACAGCCTTCAGCATCTTTCTCTGGCTTTCTCTCAAAGCCAGCCGGGAACGCCAACCCCTACGGGAGAAGCGCCATGACCTATATGAAACTGAATGGCATAGCTCCATCGAAGCCGTGCAATCTGTCGGAACAGTTCGTGCATACGGTCAGACAGAACGACTGCTTAAAGAACAGTCTTCAATCCACGACCAGATTGTAGACTTAGGCCAAAGAGAAGCCCGGATCGGAATTTACAAGTACAACCGATCCCGCATCCGGACGCTGACCTGGACCATGAGGATAATCTTGATGATTTGGATCTTCCAGCTCTATCATGGCTCTCTGGACATCGCCAATCTATTTTTCGTTTCTGTCCTGGTTGAAAAACTGTTCAACAGCTTTTGGCGTTTTGCCCGTCTTATCGACCGGGCGTCGGAAGCCAGCGAAGGAGCGAACCGCCTCTATAGACTAATGAACGAACCGGAACCCAGCGAAGACGGAGTCAGCCCAGTAATCGAACTTCCGGTTGGCATTAGCTTCAAACAGGTTAATTTCTCTTACGAAGGTGAATACTCTCGGAAAGAAGGTGCCCTTCACAACTTCTCCCTGGAAATTCCTGGGGGTTCAATAGTTGCGCTTATTGGTCGGTCAGGAGCTGGCAAATCAACGATCAGCAAAGTTGTAACCGGCGAGTACCCTATTCAGTTTGGGACTATCGAAATTGCTGGGATAGATGCCAGCACCATGGCTGGTGCTACCAGGCGAGGTCTCTTTTCCCATGTCCGCCAGGGAGATGAGGTCTCAATTCTCGCCAGAACCATCCGCGAGAATATCGCCTTCCCCCGCCCCGACGTGCACCTTGACGAAGTTATCGTAGCCGCCAAACTCGCGGGTATTCACGATGAAATCATGGCCATGAAAGGTGGCTACAACACAGTCCTCGGCGAACGCGGCATCCGCCTCTCGGGTGGACAAAAACAGCGGGTAGAAATTGCCCGAGCCATCCTAGCCGACCGCCCAATCTTAATCCTCGATGAGGCAACGAGCAGCGTTGACTCAAAGACTGAGGAGGTAATCCAAAAGAATCTGCGCCGGATTACCCAGGGCAAAACTGTGATCATCATTGCCCACCGTCTCTCGACAGTGCGAAATCTTGCCGACAAGATTATCGTCATCGATCGCGGCCGCAAGGTTGAGGAAGGAACGCACGAGGAACTTGTGCGTGATGGTAAGCTCTATGCCCAATTGGTCAAGCTCCAATCCGGAGGAGGTGAATAAAGTTAGTGCCAGGCAATCCCGATTTAATCGGGATATAAGCCCTGGCACGCCTTCATTTTCCAAGATATGGCTTGAGGACCTTAATTAACTCTGGAAATTCCGTTTTTGGAGTAGGATATCCGAAATGTTGTTGATCGTTGAATTCAAAATAATCGCTCTTTAATTTTTCGTGTATATATCTCGCCTCGGATATCGGAATAAAGGGATCATCGGTTGAAGCAAACTGAATTATAAATTTTTGATTGCGGGAAATCTCTTCCCAGCTCCAGGGACTATCAAAATATCCACTTGCCTTCTCTTCTGCAATTCCGAGATCTGTATGGCATGCCGAGACCAAAACAGAACCAAAGACTTCATGTTTTTCTGCAAATCTCATTGCCGCAACCGCCCCCGAAGAGTGCCCAATGAGAATTGTATCTGCACAAACTTTAAGTTCATTTTCTAGAAACGGTAGCCAATACCCAGCCCTCGCCAATTCAGGATCGGGAAAATCTCGCGCCACGACCGTGACCCCCAAATGTTCCAGCCCAATTTTTATATATGGGAACCAACCAAAGTCTATTTTCGCCCCGCCATTTCCTGGCACAAAAACAACCTTCATTTATTTATTTCATTTTACCAAATTTTAAGATACCGTCGACTCTTTCTTCAGCGTTAAGTTCCAGAACGCGATAATGCAAATATTCCCGATCAATTTTCGGATAGATACTCAAGAACACAGTTATATCCTCAACGTCATGCTTTCCTTGATCAACCCCTCTTTGCAAAAGAGCCTTAATCAGCATCACCTCCTCAGGCGGTAATAAATATATTTTCTCGCTCTTCCACTCAGCGCTCAGTCGGTGCGCTATCGTATTTTGGGTAATGCCCAAGTCGTAACTTTTACCTGCTAAATTTAGTTTTAAATGACTGGTAAATTGAATTCCGTGATTTTCTTCTGGGTTTGAGTTTCTCACCGTTTCAATTTCCGATTTATACTCAAACGACCCAACCCCAAACTCCCTATCTACCAAATCATGCGATTTATCCTCCAGAAAAATATCTATATCCCCTGGCATTCTATCGTTCCCCAAAAGAAACAAACACCCGCTTCCGCCTATCAACCATGGCACGCCAAGACTATTTAACTTTCGTGTTACCGGGGCCAATTCATTAAATTTGTTAAACAATTCATAAACCTTCTCCCGCTTAATCATTTTCAAATTTCTCCGCTTTCTTTTTCAGCTCTTTATATAGATTATCCTCAATTTCCATCTCCCCGGCTTCTACTCTTTCCCGTGTCAGCTTATTTCCTCTCTCCCCCGGAACCAGAATTTCACCTACTCCCGGCAGCTTCTTTGTTCCCTTAACTTTTCTAATCATTTCACTTACCTGTTTTTTAAACTGATCTCTATCAACTAGCATCTCGGGATCCATGGCTATTGCTAGATTCCCCCAATTTCCGGCCGTGTCCCCGATTCCGGTAAACGACGCCCCCACCAAAGGGCCTGTGAGTATCTCTACCATCATTGAAAGCCCAGCTCCTTTATACGATCTATCAAAAGGTCTAATTGCCCCATCCATTGCCTTAGCTGGATCAGTAGTCAAATTACCTTCAATATCATAAGCAATCCCGTCTGGAATGGCATTGCCAGCAGTCTTTGCCTCAATCAGTCCAAAGTAAGCCATGGCAGATGTTGCCATGTCGAGAACCAGTGGATCGTCTTCAGTCGGCACTCCGATAGCCAGCGGATTAGTGCCGAATATCGGCTCATAAGACCCGTGTGTATTGACTGTCTCCGGAGATCCCGCAAACACCCAACCAATAAATCCTCGCTTAGCAATCTCGTTAGCAAAATATCCAAGAGCACCTGTTGATTTAGCGGTATTATTTGTTCCCACCATTCCAAATCCGTGCTCGCCAGCCTTTGAAACAGCCTTATCCACGGCTTTTTTTAACACCACCATCGATTGATTATGATTCCCGTCAAGCAGGGCCGACAATTTTGTTTCTTTAACGACTTTTATTTCCCCAACACTAGCCCTCTCAGGAATTCCATTCCCGATTAATTTCACCAACCCCTGGTTGGATCCTCGTAGCTGGGCATAAAACAAAACCTCGGCAATAATCGCCGCTTCCTCGCCGCTATATCCGAACCTGGCAAGGATCTTATTTGCCAAATCTCTCAACTCGCTGAGCTTTACTCTCATTCGCAATTCCAATTATACCGAACATAATCCAAGTTGTAACCGTACATGATACCAAAGAGGCAATCAGCCAGTTTTCTTTTGATATCTTTCAACTTCTTCCAATATCTTCTAACATCTTTCAACATCTTGTAATCTCCACTTCGATTTTAAATTGTTAACAAAAAGGGGATACGTCAAAAAATTAGGCGTTAGCCGCGGAGTTCTTTACTCTCCAATAGGAGAACAATGATACAGTTGTTATGCTATGGTCAAAAGTTATTACAAACGATTCGGGTTAGTACTTAACCATCCGCTCTGGCCCAAGTACCTACGTTGGGCATATAGACAAGGATTAATCGACGTAAAAGCTTTGGGCGCCAATCCAAATTTTAACAAACCCGAATTTGCGTGTTTGCTCTGTGGATGTGGAAATGAACAGACAGCGGACACTTTCATCGAATTTGTAACGAGTCAAAATAGGTCAGCCAAAATTTACATCATTGATTTGGGAAGTGAACAGATAATAGCAATCAAAAAAATGGTTGCCCAAAAATATAAAAAGTCAGACGTTACTGTTCATCAAATAAATGCTTTGGATCTAGAAAAGATGATACCCGCAGATTCTATCGATTGGATAGAAACAGATGGTTTTATTGAATATTTTAACCATCAACAGTTAGAAAAACTCCTTAACGTTTGGCACAGATTGCTAAGGAAGGACGGATTTATTACAACCAGGGATTGCATTACAGAGGGACTATTAACCAGAACAGCTGACTGTCTACGAGTAAATATTGGCAGGTTATGGCTTGGAGTCGAACTTTTCCCGCACACCAGAACCGAGTTTGAGAGTCTATTTTCAGAGATCGGCTTCAGGTACAGATTTGCAAATACCTGGCTATACACCTACCGCCGACTCGCTTTAATAAAGAAAAACGGTGACCCCACCCGGATTTGAACCGGGGTTACCAGGATGAGAACCTGGTGTCCTAGGCCTCTAGACGATGGGGCCAAGATCTTTGAACAAAAGAAATTTAGAAAACGCCTGTTTTCTCCACAATAATATCACTTTTAGCCTCGCTTGACAAACCGTTTATTTGAGTGTACAGTCTCCCCGTGGCAACCAATCCCCAGGCTAAATATAGCCTCAATATTTCCCAAATCATCCGCTGCGTCAAGCGCTGATTGGGAAGATTGGTAAAAACCACTTTAGTTACCAACTTCCCCCAAAACAGGGGAAGCTTTTTTTCATTATGAACAGCTCAACCATCCAAATTACTGAAGAAGGCCTGGTTCGGCTTCAATCCGAACTTCGAGAGTTAACCGATGTCAAACGACCCCAAGTTGTCGAGCGGCTCTCAACCGCCAGAGCCATGGGTGATTTGTCGGAAAATAATGAATACGCCCAGGCCAAAGATGAATTAAGCTTTGTCGATGGCCGAATTACCGAGCTAGAAGATGTGCTTCGTGAAGCAGTCGTTGCCAAAAAACAATCAAACGGCACAGTTGCTTTAGGTAGCCGCGTCACAGTTAAAAACCAGGGGGAGCACGTCTTTCATGTTGTAGGCGAGTGGGAAGCCGACCCGGCCCAAAAGATGATATCCCACAAATCCCCACTCGGCTTGGCCTTACTTGGTAAAAAGGTCGGAGATAAAATCGAGGTTGAAGCCCCAGCCGGCAAAATCATCTACACAGTTTTAAAGATCGACTAACTGGCGTTTAAGCAGTTAAACGCTTTTAAACCTGCGCAACCCGCAGGTTTTTGAGTAAAATACAAACATGGCAGACAAAACTCTACAGCAGATTCGGGACGAACGTCTTAAAAAAGTCGCTAAACTCCGTAGCCTTGGGATAGACCCCTACCCGGCGTCATTTAACCGCTCCCACACTGCAAGTCAGTCACAGAAATTACTTGGCAAAACTGTGTCGGTTGCTGGCCGCTTGATGTCGCTTCGCTCCCATGGGGCAATATCTTTTGCCAACCTTCGCGACGAAACAGGAGACATCCAATTATTTTTCAAAAAAGATCTCCTCGGAGATACCTTTAAACTCTTGGAATCACTCGACACGGGAGACATAGTAGGTGCTTCCGGGGAAGTTGTCAAAACCTCAACTGGAGAGATCTCAATCTGCCCGACAAGCGCCTCGCTTCTTGCCAAGTCTCTTCGCCCCCTCCCCTCCGAATGGTTCGGGCTCAAAGATACAGAAGTGCGCTTCCGCAAGCGCTATCTGGATCTAATTTTAAGCCCCGAGATTAGAGCGAGGTTTAATACTAGAACAAAAGTCGTACGCGAGCTTCGCCGCTATCTTGACGACCTGGGCTTCTGGGAAATTGAAACTCCGACTCTCCAGTCGCTCTACGGTGGAGCCAACGCCAAGCCTTTCAAAACTCACCTCAACGCCCTGGACATTAATATGTATTTGCGTATAGCCGACGAGCTATATCTCAAAAGAATGGTGATCGGGGGTTACGAACGGGTCTATGAAATATGTAAAGACTTCCGCAACGAAGGCATGGATTTAACCCACAACCCCGAGTTCACCATGATCGAGTGGTACGAGGCATATGCCGATTATCACCGAGTCATGGATGTAACAGAAGGGTTGTTTAAGCACCTGGCCAAATCCATTTTTGGAAAGTTAAATATGCATGTAGGAGAGCACCAAATTGACCTGGGAGGCAAATGGCCCCGCATCAAAATGACCGATATCATTAAGAAAAAATTAAAGCTCGAAGTCCTAGCCTTAAGTGTCAAAGATTTGGTCAAGTATTGTCATGATAACGCCATTGAGCTGGTCGGCGGAGAATCCAAAGGTCAGCTGATCTTCACCATCTTTGAACACAAAGTAACAGATACGCTCATCGAGCCGACCTGGATTATCGACTACCCCAAGGAGGTGAGCCCCCTCTCCAAAGATCACAGAAGCGAGCCAGGCTGGGTCGAGCGCTTCGAGGGCTATATCGGTGGCAAGGAAATTTGCGACGGCTGGTCGGAGCTCACCGACCCCCTCGAACAGCGGGCCCGTTTCCAGTTAGATGTCGCAGCCGCCCGCAAAGACAAGGAAGAAGCCCAGCACGTCGACGAAGACTTTCTAGAGGCCATGGAGTACGGCATGCCCCCGCTCGGAGGGATCGGCATCGGCATCGACCGTCTCACGATGTTTTTCACTAACACTTGGTCAATCAAGGAGGTTATCCTCTTCCCTCTCATGCGCCCCGAAAAAGCCTCAAAACATATTTGACCAATTAGTCCAATTAGTCCAATGAATCGAAATCAAGCAATCGAACTTCTTAATTCTCACACCCAAAACGCAAACCTCCGTCGCCACTGTCTAGCTGTCGGAGCCGTTATGAGGTCCCTAGCCGAGAAACTCGGTGGAGATCCGGACCTTTGGGAAATCCTGGGTCTTATTCATGACTCTGACTGGGAGGAAACTAAAGATAATCCCGACCAGCACACAGTGGTAACTCTTGATAGGCTTGAGAAAATAGGGGACACAGATTCGCGACTTTCCCACGCCCTTAGGTCCCATAACCGCGAACACACTCACTTAGCTGAGCTCGAGGGTAAAATGGAGTGGGCTCTGGAGTGCTGCGACGAGCTAACAGGATTTATAGTTGCCGTTACCCTGGTCCAGCCGTCCCGAAAAATCGCCGACATTTCCGTCGACTCAATTCTAAAAAAATTCCCCAGCAAAGGCTTTGCCGCAGCTGTCAACCGCGACCAAATTTCCCAATGCGATGAAAAGCTCGGCATCCCCCTCGCAGAGTTTGTCGAGATTTGTCTTAAATCAATGCAGTCAATAGCTTCCGAAATAGGCCTGTAGTATAATCTCTGGCATGCCAGTCAGGCTAGAAATTCTTTCCCCGCAAGAGCTAGTTCTAACCCCAAACCCACCATTTCTCATTCACAGAGAAACCCAGCGTCCTTTTCTTGTAAAAAAGGAAAGTACGGAAGGCGGGCGGTTACTTTGGCTTGAAGACCTATTATTTTACAATTCAGTTGGTCCGTTCACTCCGGAAGAAATTATTAAGGATTTTTTCCCCGCCAAAGTCGCATGATTCTCCCCGTTCCGTGGGTATATAATTGACCCATGATCGATATAAAACTGCTTCGCGATAACCCAGATCAAATCAAAACAGGAACCAGGGACAAAGGATTTGATCCTTCAATTATTGATTCTCTTTTGGTCGTGGACGAAAAACATCGCCAGTTAATCCGGGCAGTCGAGGAACTTCGGGCTCGGCGCAACCAGTTGACCAAAGATGACATTGCCGAAGGCAAGAAACTCAAAATAGAACTTAAAGAAAAGGAGACCGAGCTAGACCAATTGTCTATCCAATCCGACCAACTGCTGTCGCAAATCCCCAACCCACCGCACCCCCTCGCGCCAAAAGGTAGTGGTGAAAAAGACAACGTCGAAGTCAGAAAGTGGGGCGAGCCACGCAAGTTCGACTTTGCCCCCAAAGACCACTTAGAACTTGGGAAAAGCCTCAACATTCTGGATTTTGAAACCGGTGCAAAAGTTGCCGGTTCCCAGTTCTATTTTCTCTACAACGAAGGAGCGCTACTCGAGCTGGCTCTGGTCCAATACGCTCTCAAGATGCTTTCAAAAGAAGGCTTCACGCCGGTTATTACCCCGGATCTAGCCAAATCCAGATACTATTTGGGAACTGGTTACGCGCCCAAAGGGAAAGAAGCCCAGACTTATACGCTTGAGGGAGAGGATCTAGGTTTAATTGCCACGGCCGAGGTGACGCTCGCGGGTAAACACGCTGATGAAGTTATTCCCGAAAGCGAGCTTCCTCTCAAATACGTCGGTTACTCTCATTGTTTCCGCCAGGAAGCGGGAGCGTACGGCAAATATTCAAAAGGGCTCTACCGCGTCCACCAGTTTACGAAAGCCGAAATGTTTATTTATTGCCTTCCCGAAGACTCAAATAAATATCACGAACACATCCTTGCCATGGAGGAAAAAATCTATCAACAGTTAGGGATTCCCTACCGTGTGCTGGAAATGTGTACCGGTGATCTCGGTGCTATGGCCGCTCGCAAGTTTGATATCGAGGCCTGGATGCCAACCCGCGGCGAGTACGGCGAGGTCACCTCAACCTCCAACTGTACCGACTATCAGGCTAGAAACCTAAACATTCGATTCAAACGGAGAAAAGGAGGAACCGAATTCGTCCATATGTTAAACGGTACCGCCATTGCCACGTCCAGAACTCCTCTCGCAATCATCGAAAATTACCAAAACCCCGACGGGTCAGTAACTATTCCCGAAGTCCTTCGTCCCTACATCGGAACAGACAAAATAGCAGTAAAATAGGTTAATGTCCGAGAACCAGTCAACCTCTCCTTTCCGCCGCTTTGTTTATACTTACCGCAAAGTCCTCGCCCTAGCCTTCAGGGTTAATCCATCGCTTCTAACCCTGGTTACGCTCATTAATTCCTTCTGGGGGCTCACAAACCTTCCTGTTCTTTACATCAATAAACTCCTAATCGATATTGTTATTTCCAGTGTCAATAATCCCAATTGGTCGCGATCAGCAAGGCTTATTGTTATGCTTATCTCAATTCGCTCTCTTCTGGAGCTAATCCGCACTTCTCTTTCCCGTATCAACAACACCTTAACCAACCACCTAACGAGTCGCATTAACGCCCATGTAGAAATTGTTTTGGGAGAAAAGCTGAGTACTTTGGATGTTCCCACCCTCGAGTCACCGGAATTTCAAGATAAATACAAAAAAATTGACCGCGAATCAAATCAACGCATTTGGGCTATGATTACACCCCTCTCCGATATTCCCAATGCAGTTTTTACCATCATTTCAGGTATCATCCCCATTTTTCTTTTCAAGCCGTACATTGCTCTTTTAGTTCTGTTAGTCAGGATTCCGGAAATTATAGTCAACGCCAGCCTTAGCAAGAAAGACTACAATTTTAACGAAAAGCAAAATCCCAAATATCGCCTGTGGGGATGGATCTCTTATCATCTCTCAAGTTCCAAGCATTACTACGAAAACCACATTCTTGGTAACACCAGGTATCTTGCGCGTAAGCTTGCGGGAGTTCAGGACGAAATACTCACAGCCGACTACAGACGTCGTATTACCCGCGCAAATTACCGCAATATAGCTGACATTCCGAACATCATTCTGGGTCTTATCCTCAACGCTTATTTCTTTATCCAAGCAATCATTGGCAAAATTACCCTAGGTACGGCCCAACTCCTCTACCAATCCGCAAACACCCTGGGAAGCGGGTTCTCGATGTTTCTCAACAACGCCGTGTCAATCTATGAAAATTATTTGTTTGTTTCAGACTTCGTTTGGTTTATCGACCTCAAGCCCAAATTTTCCTCAGGAACAATTTCCAAAATTACTAAATTTAGTTCTGGCATTGAGCTTCGGGATGTGTGGTTTAAATACCCCAGTTCTCCGGACTGGATCCTTAAGGGCATCAGTTTGACTATTAACCCCAAAGAAAACATCGCCCTCGTCGGAGAAAACGGCGCAGGTAAAACTACATTAATAAAACTCCTTTGCCGTTTTTACGTACCCGACAAAGGAGAGATATTTATAAATGGCAGAAATCTTCTCGACTACGACCCGGAAACTTATTGGAAGGCAATCGGAGTTCTCTTCCAGGATTTTAGCGAATATCCATTCACAGCCAGAGAAAGTATTGGCTACGGTGATGTAAGTAGAATCAAAAACCAGTCGGAGATAGAAGTTGCGGCAAGAGAAACAGACACCCACGATTTTATAAGCAAATTGCCGCTCGGATATGATAACCCCTTAACCAAAGAATTTGATAAAGGCATCGAGCCCTCCAAGGGCCAGTGGCAACGGATTGCCCTGGCTCGCACAATCTTTAGAAAATCCAGGATTATAATCCTGGACGAACCTACCAGCAACGTGGACCCCAAAGCCGAAGAAGAGATATTTGAAAAGATAATCAATCTTACTCGCGACCAAATCCTGATTTTAATTTCTCATCGATTCAGCACAGTCCGCAGAGCAGATAAAATTCTCCTCCTTGAAGACGGCCGCATTACGGAACAGGGAACTCACGAAGAACTAATTAAGCTCAAAGGCGAATACGCCCACCTCTTTAACCTCCAGGCCAAAAGTTATCAATAGTAACACGTTTCAAAGGCCGCCCCTTAAAAGAAATCCCGCAGCTGCGGGAGGGTTCGCGGCAGCTAAAGGGGCGACCTTAAAATAAACATGAATTTAACCTCAATCGCACGTTCTCTCTCCGGATACAAAGTTCTCGAAGAAGTAGACTCCAAATTCAACGGCCATATTCGTGTCGTCCGCCAATTCGGCGAAACGCAAATAGTGGTAGACGGACTTACCCAATCCGGTGATCCAATTAGGCACGTCTGGCAAAAAACGGTCTCCCGCCTTCGCCCCTCAATATTAACTGGCAAATCTGGTCACCCCGATATTCTTATTCTCGGTCTTGGTTCCGGCACCCTGGCTACCATGCTATCGCGCAAGCTCCCCCAAGCGGATATCACCGGCATTGAAATCGACCCCGAAATGATTCGACTTGGCCGCTCTTATTTGGGCCTAAATAAAGCTAGGCGCACAAAAATCATTATTGGTGACGCCGCCAAAATCCACTTTAATGATTTAAATCACCAAAGTGGATTCGACTTAATTTTTGTTGACCTCTATCAGGGGAAAGAAGTTCCCGCCCAGCTTGACACTGTCCGCTTTTTCCGTGCTGTCCTAAAGTCACTGGCACCAGACAGCCAGCTCTTTATAAACCGCCTTTTTTACGACGACGACACCCGCACCGCTGCCCAGAAAACAATTTCCACTCTCGAAAACCTCGGCCACCTGGAAATTACCCTTTCCCGTGTCTTCACCAATCTCATTATCCACATTCATAAATCATAATTCATAAATCTTAAATCAAATCGGTAGATCCTAGCTTTGCCTCCCCAAAACCCGTATAATTTCCCAGCCGTATACTTTAAACTTCTAACTTTTAATTTTGCCTTTTGTCTTTTAAATTTTGAATTGACCACATGTTAAACATCTTTAAACGCTTCCTCGATGTCAATTCCCGTGAGGTCGACAAACTTCGTCTGGAAGTAGACAAAATTAATGCCCTCGAGCCCAAGCTTAAAAAGCTCGAAAAAGACGACATTGCTGCTAAAACCGCCGGGCTAAAAAAAAGATTCTCAGCCGGCGAAACCCTGGAAAATCTCCTCCCGGAAGCATTTGCATTAGTCCGCCAGGCTAGCTTTGTGACAATTGGTAAGCGCCACTACGATGTCCAATTAATGGCCGCAATCGCTCTTTTCCGCGGCAAAATTGCCGAGCAAAAAACCGGAGAAGGCAAGACTTTAACCGCAGTCCCTGCCCTTTATCTTCACGCCCTAGCCGGCAAGGGCACGCACTTAGTAACAGTCAACGACTATCTTGCTCGTCTTCACGCCGGCTGGAACGGACCTATTTTCCACGCGTTAGGTCTCTCCGTCGGGGTCATCATGCACGAAACCTCGTTTGTTTTTGACCCCAAACACACCGACAACTCCCACGGGGACGAGCGCCTAGCCCATCTTCGGCCAGTTTCGCGTCGGGAAGCATACGCCGCCGACGTTACTTACGGCACCAACAACGAATTCGGTTTTGATTACCTGCGTGACAACATGGTCGGATCCCTCTCCGATATTTCCCAAAGAGGCCATTATTTTGCGATAGTCGACGAGGTCGACTCGATCCTCATCGATGAGGCCAGAACCCCGCTTATTATTAGCGTCCCGGACACTGAACCCACCGACAAGTACTACCAATTTTCCAAAATTGTCCAGGGGTTGGAGGCCGAGTCAGACTACAAGATTGATGAGAAAATGAAAACCGTTAACCTAACCGATTTGGGTATCAAAAGAATTGAGCGAACCTTAGGCATTAGTAATCTCTACGAGAAGGATTTTGAAACCATTCACCACGTCGAAAACGCCCTTAAAGCCAAAACTCTCTTTCTTCGCGACAAGGACTATGTTGTCAAGGAAAACGAAGTCATCATCGTCGATGAATTTACCGGTCGACTCATGCCCGGCCGCCGCTGGTCGGAGGGCTTGCATCAGGCAGTAGAAGCGAAAGAAGGCGTCAAGATCCAGCAGGAAAGCCGGACCCTGGCGACAATCTCTTTTCAGAATTACTTCCGTCTCTACGAGCACCTGGCGGGTATGACCGGAACTGCCGTTACCGAGGCAGAAGAGTTTCACAAAATCTATACCTTAGATGTCTTGGCCATTCCCACCCACAGGCCCATGATTAGAGCCGACAATCCCGATTCGGTTTACAAAAACCAAACCGTCAAATATGCGGCCATTGCCCGCGAAGTTGAGGAATGCCACAAACGCGGCCAGCCGGTGTTGGTCGGCACCACCTCTATCGAAAAAAACGAAGTTATCTCCGCTTTTCTCAAACGGAAAGGTGTACCCCACGCAGTCTTAAATGCCAAACAGCACGAAAAGGAAGCCTCGACCATTTCCGAGGCTGGCCGCAAAGGAGCGGTGACAGTTGCGACAAACATGGCCGGCCGGGGAGTCGATATTATTCTCGGCGGGACCGAGCCGACCGACCCTCGTTATGCCATTGCCGATAAATTAACAGCCAGCGATTACAAGAAAAAACTCACCGTGTGGCAAAAAGCCCACGACGAGGTCGTTGCCCTTGGTGGACTCCATGTTATTGGTACGGAAAGACACGAATCCCGCCGCATTGACAATCAACTTCGCGGTCGCGCCGGTCGCCAGGGCGACCCCGGTTCATCTCGTTTCTTTCTGGCACTGGATGACGACCTTATGCGCATCTTCGGCGGTGAACAAGTCGGTAAGGTCATGACATTTCTTAAGCTGCCTGATGATCAGCCCATCGAGCACGGCATGGTTAGTAAATCCATAGAGCAAGCCCAGGTCAAGGTTGAAGGCTTCAACTTTGACGCTAGAAAACACTTAGTCGAGTACGACGACGTGGCCAACAAACAACGCGAAATTATTTACAAACTCCGCCGTCGCGTTTTGGGATCTACCGAAGAAGTCAAAGAAGATAAGTCCCTCAAGGACGAAATATTGGAGAAAATAGACTCCGAAATAGTGGACATGTTCGCCGTTGCCGGGCCGGAAGGATTGACCGCCGACCAGCTGGACGCAATTGCCAAACAGTTTATGGAAATTATCCCCTTCGACGATGCAAGTCAAGAAGCGATCCAGGTCCAGCTTTCGTCTCTCTCGGACCCGGAGAAGACCTCATTTCT
>CAZETR010000002.1:0-12554 GCA_964514545.1 uncultured Gammaproteobacteria bacterium
AAATGCGCCGCCTTTGCAGCCTGGAGCAGTGAGATTCTATACACCTCGGCATACAAGCTCTTCGCAGTCGCCTCAATTTCTGCCAGCCTGTCAATCCCGAGTTCTGCGGCCTCGGTCTCCTTAATCCACCTCAGCTCAAGCCCCGCTACGATCCGCGGCTCAAATGCATAACCCAATTCCTGTTTCAAAAGCGTGTAGAACTTGGCCATGCTCCGCTTCGCTTTCTCCCAGTTTTTCCCCTTCCCGCCTTCCCTAATCGCGTCCACGAGGTGTTCTGCCGTTTCCTTCGCCAATTTTTTTGACAAGCCATACTGTTCCTTCAGGTGTCTAGTCACTTTCTCACTTAGACTTAGACTGTCATCTGGGTTCTGCTGTATTCTCCACCACGCCAACTCCAACTTAGCAACCACCTCAGGCCGGAATCCCAAATGCTCAACCGCGTCATTTCCCCCAAACCTCCTCCGTCTCCGGCTATAATCCAAAATTGCCTCAGTAAACTTCTCAACTGTAAAATCGGGAAAATTCTCCTGTTCAAAGTAAAGCTCTGCGTACTCTGCCTGCCACATCAGTATCCCGCTCGTCCTCTGTTCCCCCGATGTGCGAATAATTAAATCCGGATATGGGTACGGCTGCCCCGCCGTGTCCAAATTCGCCTCAATCATCTCCATCGTTATCTCGCTAATTTTAGTATTCAAATTTTGAATTTTAGTTTTGTTTGGAGCTTCGAATTTCGAATTTAGAATTTTATTTATAGCTCTCAACATCTCATCTCTTCCGTTATAGTCCAGCGCCAAATTCATTATGTAATTTTTGTTTCCTTCCGTTTCCTTCTCCGTCTTTGCAATTTCCGCCAGAAACCATTCCGGCATCCTATCTTTCCTTCCCAGGTGAACTATTCTCACCCCATCCCGACGCGCTTCTTTTAGATGTGCTTTAAGCTCCTCTGCCATTAGTTTAAACAGAAACTCCACTTCGTGTTTCGGCCGCTCTCTCCAGTTTTCCGTCGACAAACCCCAACCTGTGATCGTATGAATCCCCATTGCCCTCGCCGCTCTTACCAATTCAATAAATCTCTGGCTTCCCTCTTTGTGTCCCTCGACAGTCGGCTTCCCCCTTGCCCTTGCCCATCTCCTGTTCCCATCCGGGATAATTACGAGGTGGTCCGGCACCTTCGTCCCCTTAGGCAGAGCAAACTTCGTTTTCATTGCCTGATTATACCCAAACTACTCCAGTTTGTATCTACAAACAGCTAGTCAGTCTTCAAACCTCAACCTTCAGCCCTCCAATCCTCCGTCTTCAATCCTCAATCTTCTTCTTCACACTATCCCCAGACCAGCCAGCCCATCACTCCACTTTTAACTTTTGCACTTAACTTCTGACTTTTGCCCTTTGCCTTTTGCCTTACCCTTCCATTTGTCGGATTATTAGTATTTGTAGTATTGTTAATAGGTAATGCCCCGCCTTAAGTCGCTATTTCTAATCTTCCTCTTGGGATTTGTGACTTGTGGCTTGTGGCTTGCAGCGCCAAAGGCGCTGGCTGCTGTTGATCTCAAAGCCGAATTCCCTGTCGCTAAATTTGCCAACATTGGTGAACTCGCCTCCGTCCTTCTCTCCAATATCTACGTCGTTGCCGGCGTCGTTTTTCTGTTTATGGTCGTAATTACCGGCCTCTCTTATATCTTTGGGGCGGGTAACGAGAGTCCGCAAAAAATCCAAGCCACTCAACAGACTTTGCTTTGGACCTTGGTTGGGTTATTAGTTATAATTGCCTCATACTGGATCGTCCAGGCCATTGGAGTCCTTACCGGATTCAAAATCCTACCCTAAATATGTTCAGCAAGCTCTCAAAAACCATCTCCGCCCTCTCTACTTTTACTATTTTTAGTATCTACTATTTACTACTTGCTTTCCCTGCCTACGCTGTCCCTCCGCCACCACCCGGCGTTAACCCCTTTGGCCCCCTCGCTCTACCTCCGGGAGTCGATAAATACGGCAGCCTTACTTCAGGAGGATTAGTTAATTTCATTACCGCAGTTCTTCGCACCATGATCCTCTTAGGAGCCCTCTTCTCCTTAGTCAACTTTATCCTCGCCGGCTACCAGTATCTCTCCGCCGCGGGCGACCCCAAAGCCCTCCAGGGAGCTTGGGGTAAAATCTGGCAGTCACTCTTGGGTCTCACTATTTGCTTCGGATCATTCATCCTCGCCGCGATCTTCGGCTATATCTTTACCAAAGATGCAACTTTTATCCTCCAGCCCAAGCTTTATGGTCCATAAACTTTTGGCGATAAACACTGTTCCTATTGCCCCTAACCCAATTGAAGGCATCGGTCCTTGGGGCAAATTCTCCGGCTCAATCGGGGCAGCCAACACCCAATTTGCCAAGCTCGTCAGTACCATAGTCGGCACCATGACCTTGGGCGCCGGCATCTGGTTTATTTTTCAGCTTATGACAGGTGCCATCTCCTGGATGAGCGCCGGAGGGGACAAAAACCAGCTTCAGTTATCCCAAAAGAAAATCACCAGCGCCGTTACCGGCCTTATTATCGTCGTTGCGGCTCTCCTCATTGTCTCGCTCCTGGGAATTATCTTGGGCTTCGATATCCTCAATTTCGATTTCGCCAAACTCGTTCCGTAACAAGCGAGTTTGTCAATTTTAAATTGTAAATTATAAATTAATGTCAATGTCGCTTCTCTCCCAAGTTATAAACCCGGTCATCAAAAATGGCCTTGGAAATCCCTCCGGCCGTGGCGCGGCAATTGCCTCGACTCTTATTTCCAATCTCATTACGGTTGGATTTATTATCGGAGTCCTCGTCTTTTTTATCTACTTTATTATGGGTGCCATCCATTGGATTACCTCGGCCGGTGATAAAGGCAAAGCCCAGACCGCCCGCGACCAGCTCACCCAGGCGGTCTTTGGTTTAGTTACCCTCTTTCTCCTCTTCGTAGTTCTCAATATCATCAACCTCATCTTTGGAATTGACCTCATGCGCCTGGAAATTCCCACGCCGTAGTTGCATGCGTCGATTCAAGCGAGTAAATTGAATATAGCTGTTTTCTTTTCCTGAAGGGAGGTGAATTAGAAGCAAATGAAAAAATTTCTTATCTCAGTCTCCACTGCCACTGGCACAGCTTTTCTAGTAGCCCAAAACGCCCTGGCAGCAGAGACCGTAAACCTTAGACCAGGAGGGTCTTTTGCAGGCCTACCAACTGACACACCGATTGGCAAGATCGTGGGCGTTGTTCTACAGGTTCTATTAGTGGTTGCTGCCATCGTCTTCTTTGTCATGCTTTTGGTTGGAGGTATCCGCTGGATTCTCTCCGGAGGCGACAAGACCGGCACCCAAAATGCCAGATCTCAGATCACTGCTGCTCTAATTGGATTGGTGATCGTTTTCTCGGCTTGGCTAATTGCGGGTCTCATAGGTAGAATCTTTAATGTCGATATTTTCAATATCACATTGCCAACCTTAAGTCTCTAAGCCAAATCGCGATTGTGCCATACACCCAGGCGAAAGCTTGGGTGTCGTGGGTTCTGGACAACTCGATCCATTTAGTTATTAGTTTATTTGGTTATTTCATAGTATTAGGTTAGGATTTATCGGATTTGTAGTATTTGTCGAATTTGTAGTATTCTTTACCTAGTGTTTAGGATTAAATATTTAATATCTTTTCTTTTCTTGGGATTTGGGATTTGGAGCTTGAGGCTTGCACAACCTTCGGTTGTACTCGCCGCCCCCGTCACCGCAGACGTCGCCTCCATCCAGGACCTCGAGATTATTTTTGCGAATATTGTTAAAGCGACCGTCGGCCTGGGTGGTTTAGTCTTGTTTTTTACGCTTATCGCCGGAGGGTTCCAGTGGATTACCGCCGCGGGTAACCCCAAAGCCCTATCCAAAGCTCAAAGCACCCTGGGATTTGCCATCATAGGTTTCGTTCTTCTAGTTGCCTCTCTGCTTATTCTTCAGCTAATTAAGGAGTTTACCGGTGTCGACGTCACCATCTTCCGGGTCGTCCAACCCTAGCGAAATCACTTAATCTCTCAATGTCCAATCTCCAATCAACCGCCCGCCAAAATTTTATTTGGCTATTTGTTTATTTGTTTATTTGGCTATTTATAGTATTTGTCGGATTTCCCTCCTCTGCGCATGCTGCCTGTAACTCCAAAAGCGAAAAGTATCCCCTTAGGCCTTATCCCGGCGAGCCCTGTGTCAAAGAAGTCCCGGCCCCCAACACCGTCGCCTGTGCTAACCGTCCCAACCCGGTGGGCGAGCACACCTACACCGTCAACTGCTTCGGTTCCTCCACTTGTTCTTTTGCGGTTCCCCCCACCACCTTCGTCGGCCGTTTTACAACCACCCTCAATCGTTTTACCGAAGCCCCCTTTACCAGCTTTGCCGAATACGACCGGCCTGACTACTCTGAAACTATGCGGGGCAACAAGCTCACTTACCTCGCCGACTATCTGGGCGGATCCGGCTCGGTATTCTACGACACCCAGCCCATTAAACCAGGCGAACCCCCCAAGCCCACCCCCCAGGTACTTCTCGACCAGTCAGCCATCTGGCAGCGCCTCACTCCCCAGGGCCTCCAGGACAAACAAAAACAGTCCCTTCAGAACCGGGCCCGCTCGGGCCAGGTTCACGACTACGCCGCTCTATATCGAGTATTTGGTCCCGCAGTTCCCGCCCCCAGAAGTACACTCAACGGAACACCGGTTAGAATCACGAGCCTGGACCCCACTTCCGAATTTTGGAAATATGCCCCCGCCTTTTCCCTGGAGGATTCCCCCGGCTGGGTATATCTCAATTTTGACCAGACCACCGACCGGGAAAGGATCTATATTCCACACCTTCCCCGCATTGCCGAATCGACCCTGGAAATTCAAAAAACCCTGGAGCCATCCCAAACCACCAAAATTACTCTCCCTGTGCCGGCTTCGGATTCCTCCCCTACGAGCCAGGACCCGGTCCTTCCCAACGACGAGGGGGAAAATCCCAACGTCCCCGCTCTTGCTAAAGACGCCTGTGATCTAACCATCACCGGCTATAGCCCAGCCGACTTTTTAAATACCGACCGCGACCCCTATGTCGACGTCGTCACCTGGACCGAGCCGGGCAAACCGGCCCAAACATATTCCGATGGCGAGCAAATCCAAGTTGTTTCCCGCTACCCCGGCACCGATCAACCCGAAAAGAGCCACTACTTTCTCTCCCGCATTCCCTACATTAAACCCATCTGGAAAGGCCTTTATAACGCCTCAAACGCCGTCTTTCGTACCGTTCTTCCCAAACGCCAGGGATCCTCAACTTACTGGCGCGGGGATAACGCCGAATCTCTGGACTGGCCCGCCGAGGGTACAGCCCCATATGCATTTACTGACACCAAAGCCGAAGCCGGCGCCGGCAAACCGGGTGAAAAAGCCAAGTTTTATTACCGCTTCCTCTATATTTTAAACCGCGCCGTCGAGGACGTTATCAAATCAACCAACCCCTACAAGCTGGCGTCAAGGAATCTCCTCCCGGCCCCGCCCATCGGCCGCATTCCCCCGGGAATCCCGCCCACCTGCAGCATTACGGGTATGCCGACCACTCTGGCGTCAGCTATCAACGAAGCCTCCACTCGCTTTAACACCCCCACTTGCGTTCTCACCGCCGTCGCCAAAATCGAGGGCTCCCATCTCTTTAGCGCCTCGGATGCCGAGCTTGCATCCTGGCTTGCACCAAACGGAATTGATCCCAACAACTGCTCGGATAAACCCTGGGGCGCCGCCGGTCCGGTCCAGTTTACGGCCGGTCCCTGGTACACTTGGCCCCACGCCGACGGAGTCAGGGGATATGGCGCTGCCCTTACCACCTTCGACCCCTCCTATGCCGTCACCGACCCCGGCCACCCCGGCTACGCCAGTCGCTGTAACCTCCGCGCCGCCCTCTGGGGCGCTTCCAAAAAGTTAAGTTCCGATTCGGTTAACCCTCCGGGTCCCTACAATGGCTATCTCTCCGGCCCCGTCCACGGACCAGGCGCCTGGAGTGAGGACGAAATGCGCTCCGCAGCTCTCCACTACTACGGCTCCTGTGCAGATGACGAGATCACTCACAACTCCCTCGGCATGTCCTACTGCGACTTCGTCGTCAAAGAATGCCAAACCGGCAATGCCTGCGTCTCCCCTACCCCTACACCGTGACATCTCCGGCATCCACAACCTGCACTCCGGGTATCTTCCCAAAATCCTCGTCATAGGTACAAATCGCAGCTCCCTTTGGTATCTGGGTCGCGATCAGACAATCGCCGTACTTAACAGCCAATTCCTTAAACAATTTCAGCGCCTTCCCGCTATCAGTTCTCTCTTCAATGCCCATGTTCCTCATTCTCAAAACCACTTCCACCTTCTCCAGTGCCCCCACTTTCGTCAATTTATATAACCGCATCAAAACAAATATTAACTCCGCAATTACGATGCTCGACGTATAAGGACGTATCCTCCCAGCCTCAATCGCACTCAAAAGAGCTTTTACTTGGTTAGATTTTTTCAAGTCGTCGTTCGTAAAATACCGCACCAGAATACTCGTGTCCAAAAACAATCTCATCTCAAATCTCAGAATAATCAATATAGTCCCGTATCTTTTCCGCCGGAATCGGATTCTTTACTTTTACGCTCCCTTGAAAATCCAGGATGCTCTTCCTTTTCCCTCCCGATATTGTTATTTTCCCCTTCTCCGCCATTATTCTCACCCTTCCGTGCACCACTATCCCCGACTTCTTCCGTATCGCGACCGGCAAATGTATCTGAAACTTCGGCGTAATCGTTCCGTATGTCTCCATAGCAATAACTATTGTATTGCAATAAGACTTACTTGTCAATGAGAACTACTTCTCATTGCAATCTTAGTATTTGTCGGATTTGGGTATTTGTCAGATTGGTCAGATTTGTTATTGTATAACCACATGCCCCGTTTCAAATCACTATTTCTAGTTCTTTTGTTGGGATTTGGGATTTGGGGTTTGTGGCTTGCGCCGCCCCAGGCGGCGGCTTACCCCGGCCCCGCCGGCCTCTGTACCGACGACGCATCGTGTAACGCTCTCGGCCAGCAAAAGGCCAAGGATTGGTTTGACGCCGTTTACGGCACCGAGGACATTAACCTCCAGAGCTACGTCAACGAAGTCTTTCAAAACATTCTTTACACCATCTCCGCCCAGTTCATGAAACCGGACGACATGGCCAAAATGGCCACCGACCCTACCGTCCTCCAAAACGCCTTCGACAGTGTCAAAACCAATATCGCCAAATTTATAGTCGAGCACCCGGACAACCCCACACTCGCGGGCCTCTTCCCCACCACCCCGCTAGACCTTCTCTACCAAAACCCTCCCGCCTCCGGTGTTAACTACGTTGCCGACACCATCCGCCATTTGCCCGGAGTCCCCCAAGCCTACGCCCAAACTCCCCGCCCCGGCTTTGGCTTCAGTCAATTTGAGTCCTTCCGCCAAATCTGGAAAATCTCCCGAAACGCCGCTCTCTCCTTCTTTATCATTTTCTTCCTCATTGCTGGCTTTCTCATTATGTTCCGGGTCAAAATCTCGCCCCAGGCAGTTCTCACCTTCCAAACCCTCCTCCCCCGCATTATTGCCATACTTGTACTTATCTTCTTCTCCTACGCCATCGTCGGCTTTGCTGTAGACCTGATGTACGCCATCACTTACCTTCTCGTTGCCATCCTCTCCCCCTATACCCTTTTCGGAACCGTTTTAGGCGCAGTGCATTTGGGCAGTCCCGTCCGGATCATCCTTCAAAATAATTTTAACCTGCCGTTCGCTTGGACCAGTGCAGTCCCCATGTTAATGGTCCTCCTCTCCAGCTTCGGTCTGGCAATTGGTCTTCTCGGAATAATCATGCTTCCGTCGCTTCTTCTCGGTGCAATTGGAGCTCCGGGGTTCGCTCTTGCTGGGGGATTGGTCATCGGGTTGCTGGTCGCTCTGGTTATGATAATTATCATGCTCGTCAACATCGTCAAAATATTCATTATGTTAATCAAGGCCTATATCGGGATATTTGTCGCTCTCATTACCGGCCCGCTCCAGATTATTTTCGGTATTATGCCCGGCAGTAAATCAATCTCCCAGTGGTTTATGGGTCTTCTCGGCAACCTCGCCGTCTTCCCCACCGTTTACCTCATGTTTCTTCTTATCGATATCATCTTTACCCAGGTACAACCATTTGGCGTTGCGGGAGGTCTCCATGCCAACCTAACCTGGATCCCGCCCCTAATTGCTCCCAATCCCTCAGCTATTATCAATTTCCGGCCAATTGCCTGGCTCTTTGGCCTTCCCGGCTATCTCTTTATCAAATCAATCCTTATCTTCGGCATTTATTTGCTTATCCCCAAAGCCGCTGACATAGTCAAGTCCATGATCGACCGCAAACCCTTCCCCTACGGCTCAGCCATTGGCGAAGCCTTCAACCAAGCTAAACCCTACGCTGGAGCCATAGCTGAATCCGGCATCCAGGGAGTCAAAAAGGCCAGAGAAACCGCCGGCCAAATCAACCCAGCTACTGGTACACAGTACACCACGAAAGAAGCCATCGGATTTGGGTTGAGGGAAGCTGGTTCTAGGGCAGTAGAACAGGGGTGGGAGGTAACTCGACGCAGATTAGAAAAGGGCTCGTAAATTAAACGCTGCACTAGAAATATACCAACCTTCTCTTCCTTAATCTCTCGGCCTGCTCCTCCCGAATCTGTGCAATAGTTTTCTTTGGATCCACCACTGATCGTCTGTAATACAGCGCTAAACCCTTCCCAAACGTCGGTCTCACCTTTAGTGCTTCCCATGTAAGCAGTCCTTCTGCCATAGCTTCTGCTTCAAAAGAATTTCCAATCGCCACATTGACGATCCAATTTTTCCATCCCACCAACGTCCTCATTCTCTGCACCAAATCGGATCTTACAGGATACGGGAGCAAGTCCCTTGCGTTTGCCAAAAGTTTGTCTGCCGCCATCACTATCGAAGATACAGGAACCCCGTTGGCAACTCCACTAGCAAACACAGGCATCCTCAATGGAACAAGTTGTCCGCCTGGCGTTTTCACCTTAAACACTCGAGCGTCAGACAAAATAGTAACAAGCCCAAGCATCTGGTCATAGTCAAGCGCCGAGGTGCCATCAGGATCAAAACCGACTCCAGCTGCCAAGTTTACATACATAAACTTGTCCAATGCCACCTGCCATTCCTCCTCACCCCAACCAGAAGTATTACCCCAAACCTCGCCAGATTTTAAGGCATCAAAACGAATTTGCAAATTTCTCGCCAACTCGCTATTCGGCTTACCCCATGAATCTCCTTTTAACAATTCAGCGGTAATTGCCGGCTTGGGCAATTCTAAGGACTGGCTCAAATCAACCACACTTACCGGCAACTCCACTCCTCGCTCACTTACATACCTTTCCAACTGCCTAAAGATAATTCTAGCCTTAATTGCCTCTGCTTCTCTCACTGCATTCTCAATTTCAGCCCGCTTTAAAAGCTCATAATCTCCCCCGAATTGTCCACCATTCAACCGTATATTAAAAGCTTCATTCACCCGATCTGAGGCAAACTCTCCCGAAGCCAATCCAATAAAGGCCATCCTTGCAAGCGATACTCTCCCCAAGGCATTCGCCCCAGGAGGAACAGTCCTCAATTGACTCAACACAGCATCCTTTCGAGCTATTAACCTCGTCTTATAATCCTCTTCGGATTCCCCTGGGTCCTTTCCCGGCCAATCGGGCCACGCACCCCCCAGTGGGCCAAAAGCCAACGGCTCGCTTCCCGCCTTAAAAGAAGCAATAGTCACATCCAATAGCACATCTTTTGATAGCTTACTTCTCACCTCCCCTGTTTTGATAAAGTGCTCTATATCAAAACCCGGCATCGAAAGTAACAATGTTCTATAGGCCTGCCTTTCAACCCACACTGGATCATAATCCAGACCAACAAACTTAGCTATCTGGCGATCACCCAAAAACAGCCTCGGCCCAGCATTCATATAAACTTGCCCTATATCCGCCAGCGCTTTCGCAACCGACTTAGCATCTTCACCCTTACCAGACACCTCAAACCCTTTATTAAACACGGCATCATACAATGAAACTGTCCAGCCGTTTAAGTTTGGATATGTAGGCCCCGTATCCAAAGTTCGATTCGTAAAATCATCTCCCCTAACAACCGTGTCATAAATCGATCTTTCTTCGTCCACTTCCGACCCGTCACGCCCAATCCTTTTAACAGAAACCCCCTTCGTTCTAAATCCCATTGACTCCCCATGGAAATCCGGGGTAATCCGGCGCACCCATTCAATTATCTTCGGCCTGTCTGTCTCTTTATTGCCAGGATAACTCCGCCTCAACCCCAACAAGATATTTCTCAAACGATTTTCGACACCCCTTTCGCCCGGCTCAAACTTGTCGCTATAAACCATCCGTTCAACTAGTAACTCCACAGGCTTAAGCAGCCGAGCCTGGTCGGCACTCGTCTGACTATGAGTCCTCTTTATTTCCTTACCCTCACTATTAACTACAGCCACCGCATCAGGTGTGGTCGCCATCGAAAGCAGCCCAAAGTTCCTCAAAAACTGCGCATAAGCGACATCCGCTGCCAAATCCGGGCTCATGCCATCAAGGAAAAGCTTTTTCCCTTTTACCATAGCCCCACTCGACAGTAGTACTTCGTCATTCCCGTTTAACCCAATTCCAGTCGCACCAACCGCACCATCAACTCTTACCCCAAGTGCAATATAATCTCTCACGATATCCCTAACCATTACATTTAGGGGGTCATCTGCTGTCTCTCCCCAAACCTTGTCCAGGAGTGGCACACCTTTCTTGTCCTGCCTCCCGAAATACTTCGCCACCACACCATCGGGTACCTTATTTCGTTTTAAAACACTTTTAATATCTTGTAACACCACCTTTCCTTCATCTATTACTACTCCATTCACTGTGGGTTGATTTCTCCCGTCCCTGACTACCGGATTTCCTTTGTCATCCCTTTCCCTAACAATTCTCAAGTTCTGGTCCAGGTTCATCAAGTCAGAGTACAACCTCGCCGCCTCAATCATCGCAGAACTTTTTACTAGCTTGTCCTGCTCCCCCAAATTCTTTACAAACCCCCACGGCAACGCTTCATCCAACTTCGCTCCCTTCCTAGTTGAGGTGACAAGATCTTCAGCTACCTTGTACACCACCACATAAAGCAACTTCTCCTCTTCGAACTTCTTTCTCTCCTCTTCGCTTAACCCAACACCGGCAACTCTGGCTTCAAGCATCCTAAACAATTCCTCCTTCTTCTCATACAGCGCTCCAGTAGGTTTAAACTCTTCGATCGCTCCTTCGGGAATATTCGCAGACAATGTCCATCCGTGCAATTTATCTGCAATGTATTTCTCCAAACTTGTGATTGTTTCCCCACTTTCTTTCTCAGGTAAACCACCCGCCTTATCTCTTAGCGGGGCTCCTCCCTCCACCGGTTCTGCCCCCTCCCTCCTCGCCCTCGCCTTCTGTTCATCCGTCATTCCCCGCCACTCCCACGGCGCTGGTTTTACTGCGTCCAAAACATCAGGCCCAACTGTCATTCCCTGCGCCACTTGAACCTCCGTCATCAGCCTCAGCGATGCCATCTCAACATAATAAAAAAGGAGAGGTTTGTAGTCATCGAGGGTCTGTATCGGAAATTCCGAATCCTGTACATCGTCTGGCAATTTCCAGTCCACCCCGCTTCGAAAGCGTAAGCCCGCAAACTCTCCTTCAACCATCTTCATTGCTTGTCCAGCCAGGGCATCCCGAGCACCGTAATCGCTCTCTATCGGGAACTCACTCTTCGTAAGAGTGTCGTTTATCCTCTTCTCCATTCTTTGCCAAGAACCAGCCTGTTTCAGTTTATCTGCCATCTGTTCCCTCACTTCTCGCAATCTCAACCGTCGTTCGTCGCTTTCAAACAAACTTGGGTTCGTCTCTAGTTGATACAGCAAGTCCAGGGCCTCAGCCCCTTTTCCCTTTAATCTTTCCGCTTTGGCGTATTGCCCCAACTCGGGAGGTGGTCCTTCAGACATACCCCTGAATTATACCGCTTTTTTATCCTTTTTTGTTGCTTCCCGCGCCAAAAACATCAATAATGAATTTGTGAGCGAGAAAGAACCATCTCCGCAGGAAAGAGCAATTGCCGCATTCGCTTCCTTGCAACAGGCAGTAAATCTTTCCGTGCGGGCAATGGGCATGGCACCCCAAGAATGTTTTCCAGGAAACGAAACCGCTTTTCTCCGCAATTATCTTGAATCTGCCAGACCTCGAGGAGTTCTACCTGAAACCCATGCTAGAAATAGGGCCAGATCTTTGGCTATTCACGCAACTAACCTTCCCGCGGATGCCCTAGCCGCCTTCAAAGATTACTTCGGAATTCCGCAAGAGAGAAAAGTGGCCGAGGATGTCTTGTTCAGCGCGATGTTTGCCGCACTTTTTTCCAACAACGGCAATGGTTCAGAAAGCAAAAACGATAGTAGGCAAGAACCTCCTCCCACCGAAC
>CAZETR010000003.1:0-12783 GCA_964514545.1 uncultured Gammaproteobacteria bacterium
TCGAGCTAGCTCTTTTGTTTGAAACAACCTCAGTTCGTTATTGTCAAATTCAATTTGACCATAGAGGCGATCATAAATAAATCGCGGTGTTTCCGCTCTTCTTTCAGTCTCCACGTACATAATCTGCCGAAGTATATCACGACTTTTAGAGAAAGTAGTTTTCGATGGCAAAACGTTGTTGTTCTAAAAAGATTCTTTTTAGATGGTAAAGATTATTCTGTTCATAAAAAAGAATTAATGCCTTTTTATATTCAACAGCGTCTACACTTCTATAGGAAAGAGGATAATAGCCGTTCGCTATTAAAACGGCATTACTGATCATTCTGGATGTCCTTTTGTTGCCGTCAGTAAAGGGCTGCAAATAAGCAATAACGGCAAGAAAAATTAATGCCTTTTCTGGTACTGATTTGGTTTTTTTGGTCTGGGCTATTAATGCGTTAAGAGCTTCTTCTATTTGCCATTTATTATCTAACGGAAGATATTTTGTTCCGGTAATTCCCACGGCAGATTCCCTAAATCCAGATTTTATATCCAGTTCTCTTACCAGCTTCGAGTGAATCATTTTGATGTCCGCAACCTTTATGTCTCTGAAGCTCTCTTTTTTTCTAAAATCGTGTCATAGGCTATCTTGTGATTGAGAATCATTGTTGCCTCACTTTTATCGTGTCCTTTTGCCTCCTTTTTATTTTTTATCAACTCTTCGGTTTCGAGAAGAGAATAGGTGTTACCTTCTATTGATTTCCAGATAATGATCCGTACTGCTTTGCAGCATCCACTGTCCGTCGGGTGCAACTACGATTTGCTGCTGATTGTCTATGGTGGATCCTTCGATAAATAATTCCAAGGTTATGCCGTTAATAAGTCCCTCAACTCTTCCCTTGTGGTCATGAATTCCGGCATCATAACCGGACCAATGAAATGTTTTAAGTTCCCTGTTAACTCCCGGAGTAGTTTGCGAAGTTAGAGATTTGGCAACTGCCGCCCGGACTCTTCGAAACCGAGACCACAATTTAGTCTTTTCTCCGGTCTGAGCTAATGGTTCGTCAGGTGATTGAGGTGATGATCGATCCAATTCGCGAACCTGCTCGGCCAGTCGTCTGGTCATTGGCGGGGATTATATCATCACTATTTACTATCTAATCATGCTGGAGGGCAAATAGCTCCCTAGGTTTACTTCCGCTAAAATTGGCATTGCGGGAGATTGGCAAAGGAACCCGATGACCCCGTTGCCGTAGGGAGAGCGGTTTTTGAAGATTCAGTTTCATGAATGTACCCTGGATGTTACAACTCTGAGGCGCACCGGAGGGCTATAGCCCTGAGCTGCGTCAAAGGGTATTTTCGAACTTGGGACAAACGAAATTGACGAAAATCCGTAAAGTGAGCTTGGGTGGTAGAATTTAGGAAATGAAGGTAATGGTTTTTACCGAGGGGACTGTGCTGATGCACCAGGGAGGAAAAGATGTTAGTCGTGAGGAAAGGGTTAAACAAAGTCATGCAGCTGGAGTAGTTCGTGAAGAAACTTTTAGAAGTCTGGATGATAAGTCGCAATACATTGCCCCCGTTGGATCGGTTCATGATTATGCAGGTTACGTCCCAGTAGGGGATGCTGTGCAAAAAATAATTAGATGGAAAAATCAGGGCGCTACGATTTATTATCTCTCGTCGAGAAGATCAAAAGATGAGTTAGATGCCACAAGTCAGGTCTTAGAGAAAAATGGTTTTCCTGATTACCAAAACTTGGTTTTTCGTAAACAAGGAGAGAACTATAAAGATACGGTTGAAAGAGAAGTGCCGGATATTTTGATTGAGGATGATTGCGAGAGCATTGGTGGTGAATTGGAGATGACATACCCAAGTCTTCGGTCGGAATTAAAAAATAAAATTAAATCGGTGGTTGTAAAAGAGTTTGCAGGCGTAGATGATTTGCCAGACGATCCAGACAGACTTTGAAGCCATTGTTGCAGACCTGGTCGGAACACATTCTTATTACGCACTAAACGAGCTATTTCTTAGGACAAGCTGCAAGTACTTCGGGATTTCTTAATAAAATTGTTCGGTTAGTGGTGTAACTTAACCCTTTGTTGGGGCTTGGCGGTGTGGAGTCTAATCTTATTAGCTTTTATAAACTTCGTCGTGGGTTCCCAAGTCAAAGAAATACGCGCCTGAACTATCAAGAAAGAATAGCATCCTCAAGTTTCTGCTAACAGAGATACTCCAAATGTTATCTAAATTTCCGGATAGCTTGTGGATTCTAAGTGAAGGATGGAGATGATTTAGCTGAAACAGGCTTAGTTGCTTTTCAATTTTTTGAGCCAACTGTCTGTCCCTGGATTTAATCTTCCTTAATTCTTTATCTAAGTCAGGGGATATCTCAAAATCCATGTGCCACTTACAATTTCTTAAAGTATTCAGTCACACTCTTTACTTTCACTGCGTTTTTTCGCCCAGCCAGTGCCTTGCGAGCCTTCTTTTCAGAAGCTTCAGAAATTCTAAAAATGGGGAAGTCCAAATCAGATACGTCCTTGAGAATTAAATGTTTAACATAGCCTGCTATTGGCATATCAAATTTCCTTGCCTTACTCTCCAAATAGTCTTTAAGGGCAGCTGGCAGATTAATTTTGATTTGAGATTGTTGCGTAATCACAACGATATCTTAGTACCATTATTAGGACTTGTCAAGGACTTTCTGAGATTAATGCAGCTTTGAATTGTAGGGGCGAGCTAACTATGCGCTAACCTGGTTTACCATGTCTATAATCTCGCATTTATCATCTTTTAGCCAAGTTAAGTCCCCGGTTTCAGGTTCAGCCGCAGTTGTAATAAAAACAAGATTGTTATTTGAAGATAGGTTTAGCCTCCGTGCGATGTCATTGGCAACTCGATCGACACTCGAGGTGAGAAAAAGTTGTTTCATAAGTGTATTTTATCACCAGGTTATTCTTCTTCCGTTTGAATTCGTATTTTAATTTGCGCCTCTCAGGTCTTTGTTTATGGTAGCAAGTACTGCCAGGGACAAAATGATGGCCACCTCTATTACTAGAGTGGTGTTTAAGCCCAAAGCCTGAGACAAGAAACCCACTAACAAACTTCCCAAACTTGCCCCGCTAAACATAATTATTCTATACACACTGGTAACTCGGCCCTGGAGTTCGTCCGGGATCAGTGATGTGCGATAGCTAGCAAGAACTACTCCGTATATGGGATTGAGAACGTAAAAAATTCCAGTGATTATTGCCAGGAGAATCGGGCCATGGATTACAAAGTAGAATGGCCAGGTGAGAAATTGAATCCAACGGATGGTTACGAGTACTCTTCTTACTCCGAATCTCTTTTGAATTGTACTGGAAATTAATGATCCGAAGAGGGCCCCGACTGAAGCTACAGAAAATATTATCCCAATCGTCGCGGCCCCTAAACCTATCTTTTTGGCGATCAAAATTATTAACAAGGTTTGCCCTGCTCCAAATATCGCTCCTCCTCCAGTGAGAAAGGCCAAGAAGCGGACAATTTTATGGTGCCAGAGCCACGATACACCCTGGCGAATTTCCAAGTGGATTTTTCCTCTTGGGACATCTCGGTCTATTTGGAATCTGGTTTTTATAAAAAGTAGAGAAATAGCTGAGGCAACATAAGAAATTGAGTCAAAGACATAGGGGATCGTTCTGCCTAGAGATTGATAAATGACGCCACCGATTGCCGGACCGATGATTTGTGCCGTGCTGTCGCCAACATTATTTCTAGAGATGGCCTCTGTTAGTTGGTCTTTTTCAACGATTCTGGGGATGGCGGCAATGCCGGAGAGAGTAAAAAATACTGCCAGGGTACCTTCGAGAAACGCGGAAACGTAAAGCTGGTAGATACTTAGGAATCCAAAGTAGGCAGCGATGGGGATACTGGCCATAATTAGGGCTCTACCCAAGTCGCAGAAGATCATCAATTTCTTTCTGTTCCATCTATCAACCAATACTCCGGCCGGCAAACCAAATATTACGGTTGGAAGGATTGCAAGGGCTGCACCTATTCCGGCCTGGGCGGGGGAGTTGGTGAGGGCGAGGATGAGAAGTGGGTAGACAATACTTGAGATGTTTGATCCGAGGGAGGAAATAGTTTGTCCGCCCCAAAGGATGGCATAGTCTTTGTTTCTCCAGATTGATCCGTTCTTAAACAAGCTCACCTGTTAATGTTAATACAATTCAAACTTTTTTGGGTGGGAGTGTCACCGATCCACATTCCTGGTCATTACAGTCACAGCGTTGTCTAGGACCAGGCCGTTATTACATATGGCCTTAACACTTTCTAGATATCTAGTTTTAAAACCAGCCTCTGAGGCAATGTTCGTGATTTGTCCACCCGAGTAGAAGCTTGTAAGGTGAATACCTTCCGGGGCACCTTTAACTTCTGTTTTGACCCGATCCATTCCGCCCCTGGTTTGAACACTGTTTAGGTTGGAAACAAACGTTGTAGCCATTTTCACAGACTCCTCATTAGTTGAGCCATTTTTTTCCCAATGATTGGCAAAGTCGTCGCGGATTGTCACAAAATAGTCATAATCGCCGTCATTAAATGATTTATACATCCGGGCAAACTCCTCAAAGAATTTAGTCCCTCTAATTTCTGCGAGTTGTTGCAGAAGGGTGACGACAAAGGCGGTTTCCCGATAGTATGTTTGAGCATGATATGCGGTTCCATCATTGCGTTTTTCGGTGCAATAATATCCAAAAATATCCGCCAGGGGTTCCCGCAGCACTCCGTTCATGTAAGCCGCATCCGCATCTGGTTGGAAATACTGCGTTCCCATAATGCCAACATAGCGTTTTCTTCTATCCAGGCCGATGGATATGAGCCTGGCATCTGAATTTTCCTCTGTTCCCGGGCCATACACCCGCTTTGCTGGGTAATGACCGAGTTCGTGGGTTAAAAATGGACCAATTCTGTTCCAATTCTCCTCGGATACCTCCGGGGATAATTCAATCACCAGTCTTCCACCCTCGTGGGGGACATTTCCGCTGACACTATTATCGTGTTGGGTAGTTTTGTAAAAGTGGACCTCTTCAATTTTTGGCAACCGGGAGACAGCTGCGTTCGGAGCATATCCGATATCCAACATGACAGCTTGGGCGAGAGCAATGTCGTGTTCGATTCTGGTTTTGAGCTCACCCTCGACTGAAATTTCAGTTTTGGGCGATGCCCAAGTACCATTACTTTCCTGTTGACGAGCCTCTTTCATTGCCTGGACCGCTCGGGGCACCTGACTATTCGGGGCCCGAGCGGGGCGAGAAAACGTGATTGATTCGTCGTTGACTGAAGCCTCCATCCTCTAAATTATAGTCAACAAGCTTGGATTTGTAACTACAAACGAGCATTGACAGAGACTTATCGTATCTGACATGAATATTCGGATGATTTTCAACTTAAATTTTTTCCCATTCACTGTCCAGCCATACATGGCAGGATTGGCAAAAGGACCGGGTATGAAAGTTGTGGCATACTCGGAGGGGTATCGGTTCGGCTCATGGATTGGAATCGTCTTATGTCATTTGCTACAATCTGTAGTACACTAAACACAATCGTAATTGTTTCGGTATAGGAATATGAAAGCAAAACTCTTAAGCGAGTTTGAGCAGGAAGTCATGAACATCGTCTGGGAATTTGAGAGTTGCACGGTTCGTCAGGTTCTCAACCAGCTGAAGGTGGAAAGACATTTGGCGTATACAACCGTCATGACCATCATGGGAAGAATGGTAAATAAAGGTGTGCTTGCTAGAAAACTGCACGGTTCACGTTATCTTTACCAACCGAAAGTAAGCAAAAATAATTTGGTAGCCAGTTCCGTGCATACTATTTTCGCAACAGCCGTGTCTTCCCTTGGCCACGAAGCAGTAGCTCATTTTGTCAAGGAAATCCAGAAACTTAGTCCCCAGAAAAGGAAAAAGTTATTAGAGATACTGGATGAGCGGAAATGATATGCCAAACAGAGCAAGAATTAATTCAAACTATATTGTTCTTATAAGTCTCGGATTAGTGGCTGGAACAATCATTACCGCTCTTTTAGCAAAATCATATCCGCTATTTTCTACAAAGGCACTTTACATTTGTCAACAATTTGTTTCCAATACTCTGTTTAAGATACCGCATTTACTTCCCGGCGCATTCATCTTTGCGGTGTGGGTTACTTTCTTACCGGGTGTTATTTCTTTCATAATTCAGCTCATCAAGACTCATATACTTTTAAAAAATATTTCCCGCAAGAGGATCGGGTTAACGGACAGACTTTTAGATGTTGCCGAGTCTCTTAGTCTCATCGACAAGATTCAACTTATCGGGGACAGTAATTTATACTCTTTCTGCTTTGGCTTATTTCGACCCCGGATTGCTATAACTACCGGCCTTGTGAATAATCTCTCCGACAAAGAGTTGGAAGCGGTTTTATTACACGAACAGGTTCATTTGCAAAACGGGGATCCGGCCAAAATTCTTCTGGGGAAGACAATCGCCGCGACATTTTTCTTTTTACCAATATTTAACGAGCTATATCGAAGTATGGAAGCCGGGAATGAACTCATTGCGGATCAGCTGACGACACAAACACAAAATGATTCAAGGTTTTTACGTGGCGCCCTGCGAAAAATTATTGCTCAACCCCAGGTATCTCTTGCCACGGTTCCTGCCATATTCCACCCGGATCATATCGAAATACGCGTACGCCGACTAGTGGATTCAACCACCAGAATCAAATTCAACATGTCATATGCGAGTGTTATTACGAGTGTGGTTTTTGTAGTAACGAGTTTATTTTTTCTTCAAACGCCGGTTGATGCAGTCCATACGGAATACACTCCCGAACCATCATTCTTTTTGTGTTCAACGGACAGTGTTTGCGGGCAAGAGTGTCATCACAATAGCCAAATCTCACCCGTTTCCTCACCCGAGCAACTTTTCAGTTCACAATCCCCCAAGTACGCGGCGCCTTCTTATAAGTAATTCTAAAAACCCTCTTGACAGATCAACTAACTGTCTACTACAGTTAGTAGTATGGTTAACGGAATTATCATATTTCTACGAAAGGAGGTGACGCATGGCAACTAATACGGAGTCACAATCAGGTGCAATGCATCAAGTTTCTGGCCCGACAGACAATACTGTTACGCTACGGGTTCCTAAACCGAATATGCAGGTTGCAGTTCTTGGTTTGGTAGCATTAATTACCCTATTTCAAACTTTTCAGCTAGTGCAGATCAGTCGCAAGGCCGGATCAGCACCGGTTAAGGCAGCTCCTGCCGCGACGACCAACACGGGCGGGTCTGGCGGCAGTGGTGACGTTCCCCAATCAATGGTTGGCGGTTGTTAATATGAATGTCCCATGGCCTAAAGTCTTTCTCTTAGTAGCTCTTCTGTCGGTTGTCATTGGGGCTTTGGTCTCGACAAAGACGCTGGCGCAGACTG
Organism: uncultured Gammaproteobacteria bacterium; assembly: GCA_964514545.1. Lineage (GTDB taxonomy): Bacteria > Patescibacteriota > Microgenomatia > CAZETR01 > CAZETR01 > CAZETR01. Next base: position 7,444 of record CAZETR010000003.1, read on the forward strand.
ACAAAAAAATTGCCCAAGCCAAAGAAATGGCTCGTCCCGCAAACATTGCATTGACAAAAATCGCCGTTTCCAACTGTTCTGATTGTTTTAATATCGATGGGGCGATCTCGAGTTTTAAAAAGCAAAATGTTTCAGTTGGCGAAGAAAAAATCCTTCTTTTTAGCTCTCCCGAGGCGCAAACTCTTATATCCAAACTTGGAATAAAACGTCTGCCTACTTATATTGTTACCGGTGAAGTAAATAAAAAAAGTTTGGAAGGATTTGTGAAAGCCAGCGGCGAGATTAGGAGCGATACTTTTGTGTTTACAAAAGTTACCCCTTTATTTATTGATCCTGAGAGTAAGAAAGAGGTTGGTAGAGTAAGCGTTGTCTATCTCTTGGACCCCTCGTGCGCTGCCTGTATTAATCCCAGATTGACCATCGATGCGTACAAGAAAGCCGGAATAAAAGTTACGGGGGAAAAAGAGGTTGGCTGGAATTCGGCAGAGGGACAAAGAATTATTGACCAATACAAAATAGGGAAACTACCCACATTCCTTTTATCATCTGATATTTCTTATTACCCAAGTGTCAAAGATAATTGGTCAAAAATTGGGACGGAGGAGGCAGACGGCACATATATTGCGCGCCAGCTTTCTCTTCCTTATCGAGACGTGGACAAGGGTCAGATTGCCGGACTTGTCGACACAATTTATCTTACCGATTCCAGTTGTGCCGATTGTTACAACCCGCGGGAAATTCACAAGAATATTCTCACCCAGGGATTTGGTGTTGCTATTCGCCTGGAACGTACAGTCGACGCGAATACTCCGACTGGGAAGGACCTGGTGAGTAAATATAAGATTACCCAAGTTCCCACACTTTTGATTTCTCCTGACGTTGGTGAGTATGCAAACGTCAAATCGGTCTGGCCGCAGGTAGGAACCATAGAGTCAGACGGCTGGTATGTATTTCGACAGGTGTCAAGGCTCGGAAGCGTAATTTACAAAGATTTATCAACGGGTCAAGTTACTCGTCCGGCCACTCAACCAAGCGGGGAAACACAACCATGATGAAACAAATTGTGAGGGGTATCAAAATAGTTTTTCAGGATAAAAAATCTTTTCATATAGCAATGGGGGCATCCCTTTTCATCGGCTACCTCTATTATTGGCTTCTGACCCGAGTTACCACTATTCCCACTTTTTTTCAAATGGTCAGAGGTGGTGAGTTTGGCCGGTATAGCCTTCTCTATGCGATTACCTACTGGACTGTCACCTTTGCCACTGTGGGTATATTTGGAATCTCGATAAGTATTTTAGTGTGGTTATGGCGTCACTCTCTTCTTGGTAAAGCTGTCGGCGGCGGCAACGCTGCGGGGGCGTTTATCGGCGCGTTGGGATCTGCCTGTCCGGTCTGCGGGGCGTTTTTATTGCAGGCGTTAGGAGTTGGGGCAGGCATGGCGGCCTTTCCGCTGCAGGGACTGGAGTTTAAATTTGCCAGTCTTGGTCTTATCGCCGGCTCTACTGCGATTGCTGCCAAAAGAGTCACCCGGGCGGTTGACTGCGACGAGTGCGATGATATTTCCAAGCATCGTGTTACGACGGCCAAAAGCAGGCCAGTGGTATTGTCTTTAGATAAATTATTAGTCGCTGGTTTGACAGGATTATTTTTGGTGAATCAACTGCTTATCACCCAAATAGCAGCGACGAACGGGCTTCCCACTGGCAATGTAGCCAGGTTGTTTGGCGTCAAATCTTCTTCGGCGACAATAATTATCGCTCCCAAGCTTAATCCTGACGGGAAAACTACGTCATTGGTTGAGCAACCGACGATTAGTGAAGTTCTGGCAAATCCAAATACCGGCAACGCGCTGGCAGATGCCAAGGCGGTGATGATAGCCACGGGTAAACCCTTTTATGCTCCTGACGACATTTCCTTTGACGATCCGATTAATGCCCAGAAAAAATGGGGGGCATATGAGAAGTCTATTACGTTAAGTAGCGACCGGGAAGCCCGTTATCAAAAGCTGATCGGTGCCATGGTTTGCAGTTATTGCTGCGGCGGACCGACAAGTGTTACCACGATTAATCGTTGCGGGTGCGCCCACGCAAAAGCGGTGAGAGGTATGTTTAAGTTTATGCTTCAAAACTATGGAGACAAGTATTCTGATGATCAATTATTAGGCGAAGGGCACCGCTGGTACGCGATTTGGTATCCAAAGGGCATGCTCGAGGATTATCTTTTAGCAACAGGCAAATCTGATGCCTTACCTCATCAAACTCATGGCGGAGCGGGATCCGGCGGGAGACATGGACTATGATCGAAACGTATTTCATCTATGAAAAATGAAGTCGCAAAGGAACAACCTGAATCCGGTTGGGAAATAGCAGTACCGACATTTCTTACCAACCCATTCGTCTGGATTGCCATAGTCGCGGTAATAGCGTTTGGTGGGTACAAATTGGTAAACCGACCTGTCATCGAATCAAAAACTTCCCAAATCAACAATACTCAAATTGCCCAACCTTCACCGCAAACACAAGCAAAAACGCTGGGATTTTTTAAGAAGGTTGCTGATATACCTGTGACCTTGGAAGGAAACCCTTACTTTTTATACGTAGGAGCTCAATTTTGTCCTTTTTGCGCGGCAGAACGATGGAGTATCGTCAAAGCTCTGTCGAATTTCGGAAGCTGGCAAAATTTGACAGGGGAAAAGAGTTCGGACGGATCAGTGGTTCCGGAAGCATTTCTCAATATACCAACCTACAATTTTCTCGGAGCAACTTACACCAGTTCGTTTATTACCTTTACTCATAAAGAGATAGGAGACAGGAACGGGAAACCGATTCCGGGAGAAGAGCTGTCAGATTTTGAAAAACAGTGGAATGATAAGTATAATCCTCGTGGCGGCGTTCCCTTCGTCTTTATTAACGGACAATATGTTCAGCAGACTTCAGGTTTTTCACCAGGATTGCTATCAGGGAAAACGTATGAGCAAGTAAAAGCTGATTTAGAAAGTAATGCCAATGTTGCGTATGTGACTGCTATAAATAAGGAAGCAGATATTATTACTGCCTATCTTTGTAAAGCGACCGGCAATCAACCTTCTAATATATGTAATGATCCTAGAATTACACAATTAGTTACTCAAGTGCCATGATGCAAGCCATGCAGCTGACTTTTTATGACAAGAGGAATGTTCTCATCGGCATCATCACCGCAATCTTTTTTGGAGCTGTCTTCGTTTTATCTTCTGGGATGATCACCTTTTTCCCGGAAGGACCCTTTATTGATCTTAATTTGCTGCGCCTTGCTACCCTTTTTGCCCTCATAATCCTTTCCGGTTTAGTTGTGCCCATGCAGCTGTATGCCATCCGAAAAGCCAAGAGCGGGTTAAAAACTTCTGCTTCCGGCTTCGGAGGAATCTTCACGGGCATTGCCACTATGTCCTGTTGTACCCCTCTGCTTTTGCCTGCCATCCTTTCATTTATTGGTTTTTCTGGCACCCAGCTTCTGTTCGTTAACTCGACGATGCGGCAATACGTCTTACCGCTATCTTTTGTTTCTGTTGGATTGTTGTTTATGTCTCTTTTGATGGTATCGAAAAGTGTTGTTGCTGCATGCCGCTTAGATAAAAGGGGAATAGCATGAGAGCAAAATTTATCACACTGCTTGGTATAATATTACTAATATTAGTAGGAATTTTCGGCCGGGGTATTTTTACTAAACAAACAAAATCTACTCCCCAGTCTGTAAATCCGTCTGTCATGCCGGGGACAACGACCGTTAGGGGGTTCAATTATGGCTTTTCTCCGAAGGAAATAACGGTAAAACAGGGAGATACCGTCAAAATCAGGTTGACGAGCGATGACTCCCCCCATACGTTTACGATTGATGAACTGGGAGTTAATCAGCAATTTACTTGGGGAAAAGATACTGACCTAAGTTTCGTCGCAGATAAAAAAGGAACATTTGAGTTTTATTGCGCCGTACCAGGTCATAAAGAAGATGGTATGGTCGGAACTTTGGTGGTCAATTAAAGATGATGGTGAAGACTTTATCCGATATCAAAACGAAAATTACCGCTACCTTGAGCTCTTTTCTTTCCGTATTGGGGATCGGTGGAGGAGGTACTTCCGCAGTTTGCCAGACAACCTGTTCGGCTTCTTCGGCTGTCCTTCCCTTAATTGGCGTATCTCTTTCAGCAACACCGTTGGCTTTTTTAGAAGATTATCAATTGCTGATCTGGTGGGTGGCTTTTACCTTTCTGGGGCTTTTGGCGTACCTGTACTTTAAAGGCATATCAAAGACGGGAACCGACAGAGCGCTGCTTATTGTCAACACAGGTTTATTGACCATAGGTTTCCCTTATTTCAAAGAACCGTCTTTGGTAAAGCTTTTGCCGTGGGCGGGAGGAGTTGTGTCGATAACCGGACTGTTTTTGCTAGTAACATCAAGAAAATTTGCGGTTAAATTTGAGGACTAAATATATGGAAAACCAAAGGGAAGAAGGATGGGAAATTTCAATTCCAAAATTCAAAGCTCAATCAGTCCTACTTGTTCTGGTTGTCGGAGGGTTTCTTGTTAATCAATTTTTATTAATGAGACTTAAATCACAATCCGCAGGGCCTCAAATACCAGTTCTAAAGACAAGTGCAACAACCAGCTCTTCTTTGACAGCATTTGACCAAACTATCGTTGGTGAAATGCGGGGTCAGGGAAAGCCGGCATTTATCCGGGGATCAGTCCATAACCACGCTGATTTTAAGGTTTATGTAAATGGTCAAGCATCGGATTTTTCCAAGCCCGAGTACTTCATGAAGAGCAGTTTCCTGCATGTTGACGATAATCGGAATAAGGAGGATTCCGCAGGCGTCCTTCATATGCACGCGAAAAATGTCCCCCTGTGGCTTTTTTTCCGAAGTCTGGGGATGACGCTTGAAAAGGAAAGTCTGACACTGGCAGATGGCCAAACATTGCAAAATGAAAATGGAAATAGCCTGAAATTCTACCTGAACGGTAAAAAGGTCGATGAATTAGGCGAATATGTTTTTCAGCCGTTGGACAAGTTACTTATCAGCTACGGGCCGGAAAATGTCGCCGGCATAGAAAGACAAATTAGCGCCGTAACTAATTTTGCCAAAGACCACCAAAAATAATTATGGACCGAAAATTTCTTATCGGTATCGGCATAGCGACACTGCTTATTTTAGTAGGCGGAGTGTGGCTCATGAGTTCGCAGGGAACGCCTCTTATGGGAGAGGAAATTCCAATTCAGTCAACAGAGCATATTAAGGAAGGAGAATCGCATCCGGAGTATAATTCCAACCCTCCAACCAGCGGTTGGATGTACGATGA
>CAZETR010000004.1:0-20278 GCA_964514545.1 uncultured Gammaproteobacteria bacterium
TCGGTCCCGTAACGCCCGTTGGGCCGGTGGCCCCGGTCGGTCCGGTGAGCCCGGTATAGCCGGTTTGGCCGCTGACTCCAGTCGCCCCGGTCGGTCCCGTAACGCCCGTTGGGCCCGTTAAGCCTGTAGGCCCGGTTGCTCCGCTAAAACCAGTGTATCCTGTATACCCATACCCGGTGGCCCCCACTGATCCGTTAGTCCCACTACTACCAGCATCTCCCTTTGGACCAGTCGACCCATATGGCCCAGTCACCCCAAGAGCACCTTGATCCCCAACCAGGCCCTGCAAACCACTCGGACCAATACCTGCCAAAAGCTGCGGAGTAGGGGCGTTATTCTGCTGGACAACCACTGCCGACGAGTCCTTGGAAGCTGGCTGGGTTTCAATCCCTGATACCGCCTCTGGCTTTGCAATCTTTAGCAGGCGAACAGACGTCCTAGCCACAGGCTTGAGGATTGTAGAAAGAATTTTCGCATAATTAACCGTCGCTTCGTTCCCGCTTTCATCAACCGCTGCCGCTAGCACTTTTGTCTGCAAATTTGATTCGACGCCACTACTGCCGACAATATTAAAAGCAAAAAATTGGGCCGTCCCCTGGGCATCTTTCAAAAAAGAAAGGGTAATTCCAGTCAGAGAAATCAGGTAAATCGCCAATCCGGCCAAGCCCAGCCTCCACCCCAGCCTAACCACGAACACCATCCGGCGCAACTGGTCGAAGTAGTAGATAACCAACGCATTCAGCCGCCGGGAAAAAGCACCTCGTTTATTCGCATTCTCATCCGCACTGGCACCACCCGCACCAACCCCAGCTTCCGCCCCCTTACCTGCAATCTCTAGCTTTTTCGCTTCCAAAATCAGTTCGGCCTTTGAATTTAAATAATTATCCAGATCTTTTACGGCAAATTTCCGAAATCCATTCCCTTCCCGTACAGTCGGAATCATCCCCTTTTCAGCCAATCTTCTCACCGCAGCAACAGATATCTCCAGCCTCCCTGCCGCCTCGCCGATATCCACGAATTCGCCGAATTTCAGCCGGTCCAGATCCTCAACCAGAAAGTATCGATTCCTCCCGTCCAGCCTCACCGATTTTATTTTTTCGGCCTTTTCCCACCGCCTCAACGTATCAATCGAAACGCCAAGATGCTTAGCAGATTTACCAATCGGCAGGTATGGTTTGGGCATTTTCTTGACCTATGCAAAATCTCTCGTTGCCTATGCAAATAGCCTCGGGCAATCTAACCAGCAGGTCACTACTATTATTGATAATAGTTTTCATGCGTGTCAACAGGCAGGTTGTAATCTTATCAAAATCTTGTCATTTGAACTCAAGTTTTTCCCGCAACACCGGCCAGAAAATTTGACAACCATCATAACCGGTGATAAGAAAGTGATAGTGATTAGTCTAAGTTACAATATTTCAACCAAGCTCAGATCATTCCTCGCCCAAATAGACGGCCTGCGCTCAATCCTGCTCTCCATCCCCCTCTCTACCCAATCGGAAACCCAACTGCGCTGGATAGTTACTCTGGAAAAAATTACCTGCTCTCTTTCGCTATCGGGTTTTAATCTCTCCCCTCAGGAATTAGAAACGGTGCTTACGTCCTCATCCCTTCCCCGCCCCAAATCCCCCCTCTACTCAGCTCTCTGTTATAAATCGGCCATTGACTGGATTCGAATCAACTGGGATGTATCCTCCAATCCATTTCTCCCCGCAGATCTCGTTGCATTAGGCTCGTGCGTGCTAAGATCCAAGCTCCGAATCGAACCCTCACCTTTTGTCGATCCACTTGAGTATCTCCATCGCAGCTCAGATCACCCGGTCGTCAAAGCCGCCCTGGCCCAGATTTGGTTTATCCAGCTCTCCCCTTTTCCGGACGGCAACGGCCGGACAGCCCGCCTGCTCCCCTATGTTTTTCTCGACAAATATGGCTATGACATGGGAAATTTTGTCTCGCTGGAAGGTTTTTGGCAGACAGATAAATCCAATTTTCTTGCAATTGCCCGGGCTTGCCTGAAATCCGGAAATTTCACCCTTTGGCTGGAATACTTCGCCGCAAGCTTCGCAACTCTCACCGAAAACGCCATCGCCCGAGCCAAAACCATGCCTGATAAACCCGGCCGCCAGACCCGGGATCTAAACCTCACCGACCGGCAAAAAAGGATACTGGTCGCACTCGAAACTCCTGACTTCCGCCTCACCAACCGCCGGGTCCGAACGCAATTCCGGATTTCCCAGATCACCTCCTCCCGCGACCTGGCGCATCTTACCCGCCTTGGCCTCATTTACCCCCACTCCAAAGGCCGATCTACCTACTATACCAAACTATAAATCAATCTATCAATACCTCTCGTAAGCCATCAATTTTGCTGCGCAAAGTGCCAATGCTCCTCCTCCGCCCGCTCCATCTTCCAAACTGCCGCATAGCCCATTTCGTTCAATAAATTCGTAATCTCAGCGGGTTTTTCCCCCATTTTGGGATGTATCTCCATAAATATATCCCTCGGTCTTATCCTTCCCAACCCCCCAATTACTCGTTTCCCCGCCCCCTCCACGTCAATTTTCACAATATCAGGCGACTCTGTTACTCCCTGGGAAACCAAAGACTCTATCCTTCTGGCCGAAACCCGCAAACACTTCTTCAGCGTCTTTTTTGTCGGCCGCTCTCCGGGCCCGCAAGTCTGTGGCGCCTCACCCTTCCTCCCTTCAGAGTAAATCGCAATCGTTGTATCGCGATCCCACAGAGCCAATTGGCAAACCTGCGTGTTCGCGATCCCGTTAAGCGACAGGTTCTCCGCCAGTCCGCCGGCACACTCTCTATCCGGCTCAAACGAGTAAACCCGGCCCCAGCTCCCGACCTTCATCGCGCAAGGAATGGTATGCGTCCCTGTCGCCGCCCCGATGTCAAACACAATATCTCCCGGTCGGGCCGCTTCCAGCATTCGTAACAGCATTTCTTCCTCAAAGCACGCTCCCTCGACTACATACCACTCTTGCCTGCTCCTCACCATCATCTCAAACGTTATCCCATCCAAACTCTTATGGAAAACATGGGGAAACCGCAATCCATCTCGAAGTTCCTCTTTCACTTGTCTCGCCACCCGGTATGCGGCGGGGAATTTACTTGACCCGAATTTTTTCAAATCCCCCCAAGCCCCGGGATCCCGCCGAATTTCCACAGTCATTAGCGCCAATTATAGCCAACTTGCTCCATATTTACAAAATATTGATCTTGGATCACCCCTCTTCCCCTTGTCTCTCATTTCCAACTCTGGTATACTCTCACAGCCCTCGTCGAAACTCAACTTTTAATTTTTACTTTTTCAATTTTAATTAATCTTAACCTCAAAAGCGATGTACAATCCCATCAGCTTCCTGAGGGAGGTCAGAGCGGAACTTGTCAAAGTTGTCTGGCCGACCAGAGAAGAGACAATCAGGCTGACGGGCCTGGTTATAGTTGTTACCATCATTGTCGCCTTCTTCGTCGGTGCTCTCGACTTCAGCTTTACGAAACTCACCGAATTCCTAATTCTCAAGTAATTTTTTGATATTTGATATTTGATATTTAATTTTTAATATTCCTATGTCTGATCAAACTCAAGCCCCAGATGTAACTTCTGCACCCGATAACGTGATTGATGCCACAACTGATCCCACTCCCGTTACCCCCGATCCCGCCATTTCCGACGATCCCCAGGTCCCCGATCTTATTGCCCCGGCCCCTCACTCGGTTGATGAAAAGGGCACTCTGGGCAAAAAAATCCCCGGTCATATTGTCATCAGCGCAACCGAGGACACCCGCTCTCTTTGGTACGTCGTCCACACTTATTCGGGACATGAAGCCCGTGTCGCCGAATCCCTGCGCCAGCGTTTGGAATCGATGGGCTTAACTTCCAAGGTCCAACAGCTGTTAATCCCCACCCAGGACAAAATCGAAATTAAATCCGGCAAAAAGTCGACAGTCAAGGAAAAGATCTTTCCCGGCTATCTGCTCATCAAAATGATCGTCGATGACGATTCCTGGCTCGCCGTCCGCACCACCCAGGGCGTGACCGGCTTCGTCGGCACCGGCAATAAGCCCACCCCGCTTTCAGACGCCGAGGTTGCGACCATTATGCGTTTCTCGGAAATCGGCGCCCCGAAGTACAAAGTCAAGTTTTCCCTCGGCGAAGCGATCCGCGTCACCGACGGCCCGTTCGCCGACTTCCTGGGCTCAGTCGAGCATATCGACGAGGAAAAAGGCAAAGTCCGGGTCTTGGTCTCGATCTTCGGCCGCGAGACCCCGGTCGAGTTGGATTTCCTCCAAGTGAAGAAAATTTAGTAATTGTAAGTTACCAAAGTTACTTAAGTTACTTATCTCACCTATGACAGCTAAAAAAATCAAGACCACAATCAAACTAAATCTCAAAGCCGGAGAGGCAACTGCCGCCCCGCCTGTGGGTCCCGCGTTGGGTCAGCACGGTCTGCCGATTATGGACTTCGTCAAGGCGTACAACGAAAAAACTGCAGACCAAAAAGGTAACATCATTCCGGCCATTATCACGGTTTTTGAGGACAGAACTTTCTCATTTATTACCAAGCTCCCACCCGTCGCTGACATGATCAAAAAAGAACTAAATATTGAAAAAGGGTCGGGCAAAGCTCCCCGCGAAGTTGCAGGCACGCTAACACCCGACCAGGTCCGCAAAATCGCCGCAGCCAAGCTCCCCGACACCAACGCGACCACCATCGAAGCGGCCATGAAAATCGTCGCCGGCACCGCCCGGTCAATGGGAGTTAAAGTCGAAATTTAAGTAATTAAGCACCTTAGGCCACCTAAACGACCTAGCCTTTTATGGGTAAAAAACGCATCACTATTATCGGAGATCTCGACAGCGAAGAAGCGCTCAAAAAAGAGCGCGAGGTTGCCCGTGAGCAGAAGAAACTAAGAGAACAGAAAACAGAAATCGGACCTCAATCTTCAAATCTCAATCCTCCCGATCAATCTTCAGGCCTCGATCGTCAAACTTCGAAAAATTCTAAAAAAAAGATAGCTATCTCTCGCAACGAAAAGGTCCACATCGCCGGCCAAAAGGGCGGCGAAAGGGTCAAGTCCATGGAGTCAGAAATCGAAGCCGAGGCCCTGGTTGTTGCCCGGAAACTCAAGGAAGCCGGAGAATCAGTTGCCAAATCTAAAGCCTCCGCGAAAAAGGTTACGGTCACCCGCAAACGCGGCCGCGCCTATCTCTCCGCCAAAGTCAAAGTCGACCCCACCCGCAAGTATCCTCTTGACGAAGCCGTCAAACTGCTTCTGGACATGCCCCAGCCCCGCTTTACTCAAACTCTCGAGCTCCACATCAACACCCATGCCAAGGGCCTCTCGATAACCGTCGAGCTCCCCTTTGCAACCGGCCAGGTCCGCCGTGCCGGAGTTGCCGACGACACAACGCTGGATGAAATAGAGAAGGGCAAAATCAGCTTTGATATTCTTTTCGCCTCCCCCGCCCAAATGCCCCGCCTCGCCAAGCTTGCCAAAACCCTGGGCCCCCGGGGCCTCATGCCCAATCCCAAAAACGGCACCGTTGTAACCGACCCGGAAAAAGCCGCCGAGGAGTATTCCACCTCATCCAAGACCACTCTCAAGACCCAGGCCGACGCCGCCGTCATCCACGCGGTCGTGGGCAAACTAAACCAAAAAGACAGCGAGCTCCTGGCCAATCTCTCAGCCATCCTCACCGCGGTCAAACCCCAAAACATGCGCTCTGTGGTCTTAAAGTCCACCATGTCCCCCGCCGTCAAGCTCCAGGTCTCTTCATAAGCTACCCCCTGCCCCCTTACCACCTTATTCTAGTCAGCCTTTTTCGTCTGATCGCAAATATCTCTTTCGCCGTCCCCAACCTCTTGCCTGAGTTATGCGTATCGGGTTTACCCCGCGCGTGAAACAGCAGATCATGAACCTGTGCCTTCTCGCGGGCCGATAATTCCATTCGGGCCAGCCTCACCCGCCAGTCAGCAAACACCACTCCCTCCGCTCCATCACAAATTTGGTAAAGCACGTTGTGTATCTCTTCTTCATCAAACAACCTGCGCGCGAGCCCGCTCTCGATCGCTGTCGTAAGTCCCCTATTGTATATCTAGTCCAGAACTATTCTCTCCGTCACCGTTCACTTTCCCCTTTCATGAGCGGGGTAGATCAAATCGTCCAGCCGGCTTTTATAGTCAAAAATTTCCCCTGCCGTAAATATCATTTTTAGCTCCTTTTCAGCTGATTCGATCGAATCCGAAGCGTGAATCAGGTTATGTTGTCCGCTCATGCCCAAGTCCCCCCGGATTGACCCGGCCTCGGCCTCCCTGGCTTTGGTAATCCCGACGATCTTGCGCACCGCAGCTATAGCTTCAAGCCCCTCCCACGCCATCGCCACGATCGGCGTCCACTTAATATACATCTTGATATCGGTAAAAAACGACTTATCTTTAAGGTGCGCGTACCACTCGTCCAGGATCTCGTCCGTCATCTGCACCATCTTGATCCCTGCGAGCTTCAAGCCCTTGCGCTCAAATCTCGACACGATCTCCCCCACCAGCCCCCGCTGTACCCCGTCGGGCTTAACCAGTACCACCGTCTTTTGCATCAAATCAGCCATATATCTCTAAACTAATTTCTTAATCTGCAACTCTAAACCCGGTAAGTCGTGAGTAATTGTTTGCCACAAAATATCAGTATCAACGCCAAAATATTCATGGACCACCTTGTTCCTCATCGAAACCATCTCATGCCAAGGTACTCCTGTATGAACCAAAGTAAAATCCTCCGAAATATTTCTTGCCGCTTCTCCAATAATCTCCAGGTTCCTTACTACAGCATCTACCGTCTTTTGATCATCGATAAATTGTTCTCTACTGACCCCCGTGACATAGTCCGCGATTCTCTCTATGGCCGTCAGAATATCTTGCAAATAGAGTTTATTCCCACGGTCAGACATAGACTACATCCTTCAAAATATCTTCTTTTATTCCTGATTTAAGAGCATTTCTCGTAACCAAGTCAACCTTCCTGCCCAAAACCGTACCCAGATAGTCTTCCAGTCTAATAAATTTTATAAATCCAATCGGGTGGTCAAACTCGACCAACAAGTCAACATCGCTCTCCAAAGAATCGTCTTGTCTTGCAACCGAACCAAATATTCCAATCCTTCCCACGTCATAGTTTTCCCTAATATAGGAAATTTTTTCCTGAATCGCATCCTTAACTTCATTCAAAGTTGGCCTCTTATTCTTCATGGGGTCATTATACCCGACATCCTCTAGTTTGCCAGGTACCATCTCGTAGCCAGTTTGCATTCTCAAACCATCAGTCACTTTAGCCTCGCAAGGCCTCGCCTTGCGAAGCTAGCAGTCTATCCACCTAACCGAGGCTAATCGTTCCCCACCAGCTCGCAGTAAGGCAAATTAGGGCCGGAAACTCTTTTAAAAACCGGTTCAGCCCTGGGGCATTTTTCAAAGGACAATTCCAGATCAGGGACATATCCCCTAGAGATAAACCAGTCTACCTCTTCTCTCCCTCCCCGCATTTCATTTTGAAAACCGGGCCGAAAGGCACCAAAACTCTGAATCCGGCTCAACGAAACTGCATGACCATTATGCATTCCATCAGGGAGAACTTTGGCCTCAACCATACTCAGAATTGCCGCTCTGTCCAATAAATCGCCCTCCGGTAAATACTCATCAACCGTAAGCACTTCGACGTCATTTGGTACCAGCAATGACCTCTTAAATTCCTCCGGATCTTCTACAAAAAATGCCGAGTTTCTAAATCTTACAATTGATTTAAGACGCATGCCCAGTTGTCCTCCGACCAATCGTGACACTGTAACTAAACCAAGATCGCCCACGGGCAAACCAAACTTCTCTACCACCATTTCCGTCCAGCCGGCTGGTATTCGCGCCAGCGGATAAAGTTTTTGGTAGCAACCCAATAGAGCAAAATAGAGGCACCCGGAATCCAGCTCAGCCGACAAACGGTTAAATTCGTGTAGCCGGTCAATATTCAGCACGAAAGCCGCCCTCTCTCTCAAATAATTAGCTTTCTCCATGAACACAGATTATACCCAAAACATGCTCCAATCCGCAACTTTCCCGCCCACGCAGCGACTTACCCGCCATCTGACAAGGACAGTCCTTGTCCACCATCCCATAGTCCACCGCTAGCTTCGCAAGGCCTGGCCTTGCGAAGCTAAGAGCTCCAGCAAGAATCAATTACGAGCCCATCTCTTGGCAACCATCGGATGACTTTCGGGATAAATTCGCCACAACACCTCCCAGAACGAATTTCGTCCTCCCTGATCTCTCCCCGTTGTAGGTACAACTACTAAAGATGCCCTGGTCAATAAGTCACTTAACACTGCGACCGCGACCGCTCCCAACGCCTCCGAACGGGCAAACTCCCAATGTTCCGGCCCTTGCAAGTATAAATCTCCACTAGTCGGCTTTTGCCCCATGGATGCGTGGATACTAATTGCCTCTAAATTATCCGTCGGTTTATTTCCACCATCTCTAAAGTCGGCAAAGCTGGCTACTACGGCAGGAAACTGGCTTATTATTCTCCACCTTGGGTCTTCAAACGCTTTATCCACCAGACGGGAAGTAAATGCCGCAAATGCGGCTCTGCCATCAACAGCAATTTCATTCCAGTTTACAGCCATAATCGGAGATTATACCACTTAAAATTCACCCTCTGCTCACTTCCTCCAGCTTGTTTATAAACTACTCCGACGCGTCCCCGGATATTATCTTGTGCATATACCTGCAGCGACCTATCTTCTAAGGTAACTTTCACCGAAACTGTAACCCCCCCATCCGCTCCAACTGTCGGTTCTTTCTCCCTCCACCCTCGCTTTGCCAACTTCGGTATCCACCTCACCGCGAAAGATCCAACCCAATACACTTCCCCCTCCGCCCCGTACACCATATACTCTCGCTCCTTCACGCGTCCGTAGAAACGCACCGAAATCAATCGGTCCGTTACGTGTCGCGTGTCCAAGTAATTCTTTCCCCAGTCGCGTGAATGCTGGATAAAAGTCAACAAAATTACTCCCCGGTAAAGCCAACTGCCGACACAGATCCACCGCTTCCTCGGCCAACGGTTTATTTCCCTGTCGTTCGGGAACTCTCAATTCAACTAGCTCTTCTTTTCCGACTCGCATATTTTTACCGTTACCCAAAGGGGCATTTCAAACAGTGTACCACGCTTGTCAAACGGCATCGCCATCCACTAACTCACCGCACCCAGCCATCTGACAAGGACAGTCCTTGTCATCATCCCATAGTCCACCGCTAGCTTCGCAAGGCCAGGCCTTGCGTGCCTGCAAGGCGATGCCTTGCAAAACTCTTGCAAACCCCGAACTACCAATGACCACCAATGACTACTAAATGACAATCGATGACCCCAATCCCGTAATTCATGAATCATGAATCCTAAATCAATCCCGCATCTTCTAGCCTTGCGCAGACTAGCCATCCCAATTTTCATAGGTAAATTCTACCATCGCCCAATATCAAATTATCAAAGCCAACCAAAGCCCATACGTCCAGTTTACATAACCGTAATCCTTCGGATGTCTACTTACAAACTCCACTATTCTTGTTGTATTCTCTTTAAACAATTCCCGATTGGTAATTGAGACAGGGGCAAAGTAGTCAATTACTTTTCCACTCCTCGTTATGAATCTAAATAATGAATATCCTCTCATCTCCGCACTAACAACACGAGCTCTTCTTATTCCCCAATCAGAAATGTCAGAAACGTTTATCTCGCAGTCTCCCCTCAAAAGCGAGTGCAATTTTAATAATTTATTTTCTTTACCCTCTATAAGATCGATCCTCATAACCAAAAACGTTAATAGCAGTTTCAAAAAAATGCTAACCCCCAACGATGCGAAGAACAAATCCAGCCAAGACCAATACTCGGTAAATATCGAATAAAGCATTAAACCAGTTACTCCCAATATCACAAAGATAAATAGCCAGCAAGTCACTCTTGCATACCTATCCGGGTAGACATACATTACAACTACTCTATCACACATCAAATTTTGAATTAACTCTTCCAGCTTCGCTAGAAAGCCCCCTGAGTCGTGCCAAGTTCAAATCTCGTCGCCATCCCCATGGTCCATCGTTAGCCTCGCAAGGCGATGCCTTGCAAAACTCTTGCAAACCCCGAACTACCAATGACCACCAATGACTACTAAATGACAATCGATGACCCCAATCCCGTAATTCATGAATCATGAATCCTAAATCAATCCCGCATTTGGTTATTTGGATATTTGGATATTGGTAGTATCCTTATTAGTATGCCTTCTCCTCTGCCCAACCCCAAAAACCCCTCCGGCCAGGCCGAGCGCGACGCCCACGGCCGGTTTGTCAAATCCGCCATCCCCAAGGTCAGCGTCAAAGTGACCGGCGCCGCCCAAATTGTGACCAACCCGCCGGCAGCCTTCGACGAGCCAATTCTCGTCGTCAATAATCCCTTTAAAAGAGTCCTCAAATGGCTTGACTCGATCCGCCGCCACCAGGCAACCACGGTTGCGATCAAGGTAACTCTGCCCTTAATCGCCCTGCCGGTAATTATCTACGGCCTCTACCGCATTTTTACCTCTGGTTTCTTCGGCATTTCCACGGCCGTGCCTACCCCCGCACCCACCCCGCTACCTACAATCGAGGCTCTCCCTACCACAACCCCTGCTTCTCAGATAGTCACCAAAGCCGGTACACTCCGGATGGCCTCGGGCAAATACGTTCTCATCCTTCCCGACGGCTCAGTTGTGGATCTGGTTATCCCGGACACCCTCCTGTCCTCATTTAAAACCGGCAAAAAGATTATCGTCACCGGCCTCTATTTCCCCGCCACCCAAACCATGGAAGTCCAATCAGTTTCCACCCTCGCCAAGCCGTCCCCCACCCCGAAGCCATCAATTACCCCCTCACCCACGCCTACCGGCACTCCCACTCCGACTCCAACCACACCCCCAATCGAATAATTTTTCAGCCTGATTCCAAACATCTATTGCAAACTTGAATCCCGCTTCGGGGTCAGACCTTGAATCTTGGGGTCCACAGCCCCAATCCGATACCATACTCAACCGATGTCTTAACTTCTCCTACCCAATAACCCTTTTACAAAACTCAGCCGCACTTTTCGCACGAACTTTAGATCCGCACTCACCATCTCAAGCCCCAGTTTTTTAGCCGTGACTGCGTAGACCATATCGTAAACCGTTACTTTATACCGCTTAGCCAGCATCATCGCCTCCTCAACCATCTTTCTGTCAACCCTCTCCACCTTAAATCCAATTTCATAGACCAATTCCAGGAGCTGGGCGGTCTCTGAATTCGTAAATCCAGTTTTTGTCGCCAGCACGTTTGCCACCTCCATAAACAGCCATTCAGGCACTATTCCGCCCTTTTGAACCACAGTCCTTGCCTTAGTGTGACCCGGTTCGTCCTCAAACATCGCCTTCATCACTACAGAAGCGTCAATCACTCTCATTGTTCGTATCTCATTTGAATCAACTTATCGCTCAACCGAGCTTTAGGATATTTTTTGGCTATCTTGCCTGCCAACTCATCCCATCTCCCCCAAAATTTATCCTTCCCGCCAGCCTCCGTCACCGCGCCCAATTTTTGCCGCACCAGAGCGCTAAAGCTAGTTCTTTCTCTTGCGGCAGTCATCTTTAACTCCATGTAAGTTTCCTCGGGTAATCTAATATTGGTCGTAATCCAGTTCATCATACAATTGTATTATTGTATCAATTCTTTGTCAAGTACGAATCCAGTGTCAGACCTCAAATCTCCCAACCCACAACCCCAATCCAATACCATAACCGCAAGCCAATTCCATCCTCCCTCGTCCCTTCTCATCCCTGCACCTAAAACCCCATAGTATTTGACTTTTAACCTCTGACCTAGTAATATTTAGGTACCAAAAAGAACAATCGCAGGCACAATACGCGTCTGCTTTCATTGTTTTTAAGGCTAGTTTATCTCTTGCACTTTAAATTAATGCGGAAGTTTGCATACCGAGTGGATAGCTCTTTGGGCATAAATACTTTTGTCTAACGAGCTATCCATTCAGATAGCCAGTAGCCCTAAACTTCAATTTATACCAATGAGAGGAGATTCTTGTGTACGAGCTTGGCGTGAAGAACAAGATTTTTGGAGCAGAAAAGCTCCGTCCACTAAGAAGTTACACGGATTTTCAGGTGGATACCAGGAATCGGCCGACGCGGATGCCAACCCTAGGTTCTCAAGAGATGGTAATCGCCGGCTACAACCAGGGTCTCGGCGAGTGGATGTTCGTCTGTGAGTCGCTCGAAGACATGACAGAGTTGTGGGATAGTTATGCCAGCGGGGGCGCGCTTACCCTCAACTGGTACGCTGGTGACCCAGTATTCCTCATTGTCATCCCACTAGTCGAGACACATAGAGACGAAACCCTGAACCGCGAAGCGATAATCGACGGATGGATCATCTCCATTGACCTCAATACGAAGACCGAACCAACAACATGGACATTCAAGGTCTTCAGAGAGGAACCTGGCCAGGGCCGCATATTGATGCAGCCTGATAACCCCGAAGATGCCGGCATCATTTTAGTAATGAGTAGCCCAATTGACCAGGAAAAGGAGGACTCCCTTGAAAGGTGGATACTCCAATTCAGCGTGCCCACCGGGCCTAAACTCCGACCTTGGGCTACCTTCAAGGCTGTCTTGGAGAAAGTTAGAGATCTCCAACGGTAGTCTTTGTGTGAGCTTCCGCAAAAGATGATTTAATTGCAAGAGAAGCGCCGCAAGGCGACAGAATAAGGCTAAGAGAAGTTGATGGATGCAATACATGCACATATCCGTCAGCTACTCAAGGTCTCTGTCACCCCAGGGCGCTTTTCTTGGTTTCGTAGTTGCAAATTGGAGCATATCGGATATAATCTTCTCATCCGTAGACAGAAAGCGTCCCGCCGTGGTCATCCACGCGGGAACAAGCCTTTCCGAGGAGCTAACAACCTAATGTAGGTAATTTGGCGCTCCTCGGAGCGCTTTTCTTTGTTTCCTAAGTGACTTAAGTAACATAGGTAACCTAAATTCCATGTCAGCCAACCGCGATCTCAAAATCACCAAAGTTGCAGCGCTTACCGACAAACTCCGGGGAGCCAAAGTCGTCGTCCTCGCCGACTACACCGGGCTAACTGTGGCCCAAATTAACGACCTGCGCACCAAAATCAAAGCCGCCGGAGGCGACCTTCAGGTCACCAAAAACACCCTCCTCCGGATTGCCCTAACCTCCGCAACTCCTCAAATCTCAAATCTCGAGTCTCAAATCTCAACCTACCTCGCCGGCCCGACGGCCGTAGTCCTTGGAATCACCGACGAATCCCCGGCCCTCAAGGCCCTGGCTCTCTTTGCCAAAGCCTCGGGAATCCCCAGCGTCAAGGCCGGATTTCTGGGCGACCGGATTCTGTCAGCCGATGAAGTTAATACGCTTGCCACCCTTCCCGCCCGCGAGAGCTTAATCGGCCAACTGCTGGGCCTCCTCAACTCCCCCATGACCGGCCTGGTCCGCGTCCTCAACGGCAACCAAACCAAATTAGTCTACATCCTGTCCCAGATAGGAAAACGCACAAACTAAGTTACTTAAGTTACCTAGGTTGCCTAAGTAACTTACACTTTCTAAAGGAGGTGAAAACATAAATGTCCGACAAACAATCCAAACTAATTGAAGAAATTTCCTCTCTTTCAGCCCTGGAGCTATCCGAGCTGGTCAAGTCCCTGGAGGAAAAGTTCGGAGTCAGTGCCGCCGCCCCGGTAGCCGTTGCCGCCGCCGCGGGTCCCGCAGCCGATGCTGCTCCAGCCGAGGAACAAACCACCTTTAACGTGGTTCTCGCCAATTCCGGCGCCAATAGGATCGGTGTCATCAAAGCCCTGCGTGAAATAAACCAACAGCTGGGCTTAAAGGAAGCCAAAGACCTGGTCGAAGCCGCTCCCAAGGAAGTTCTCACCGGAGTCAACAAAGCCACAGCCGAGGAAGCCAAGAAAAAGCTCACCGACGCCGGCGCCACAGTGGAGTTGAAATAAGCGACCTAAGTAACCTAAGATACTTAGGTAACTTATTTTCCCTCATGCTGCCTAAATACAAGTATCTCCTCACGTATCGCTACGCCGAAATAATCGCCGACCTAACGGTTGGGTTTCTCTCGAAGTACATAGACCGTAGATCGCGCACCCACGACCAAATGACCCAGGCTGCCCGGTCGGGAAAGCAAAACATCGTCGAGGCGATTGGCATTAGCCAAACCAGTAAAAAAGGCGAAATCAAACTCCTCGGCGTATCGCTTGGATCATACGAAGAGCTGCTTTCCGACTACGAAGACTTCCTCCGCCAGCACCAACTGCCGATCTATGCCAAAACCCATCCGGCAGTCACCCAGTTCCGCAGCCTCTCCTACCGTCTAAGTAACCTAAGCAACTTAAGCCCCCTAGGTAACCTCATAGAAAAACCCGTTCTACCTCCTGATTCCGCCAACGCCGCCAATTTTCTTCTAACCCTCTGCCACATGGAGACTTATTTACTCGACCGGCAAATAAAATCCATGATTAACCGCTTTGAGAGGTCGGGCGGATTTACCGAGCAGCTTCTTCACGGCCGCCTATCCCAAAGAAATTCTAAGTGATCGTAAGTGGCCTAAGCACCTTGAGTAACTTAAGCATCCCAAGCTTCTCGAACTCCCACATAACTTGCTTTGCGCTTGTGTGATACGTTTAGGTCGTCATCTGAAGCTAACCAGTATTCAAAGAGGCGGTTTTTTGGATTCACTCAATTCCCGCCGCCACCGCGTCCAGCCAGAACTGGGGATGCAGCTTGTACCAATCGCGCCTGCGCATAATCCGCAGCAGATTATCCAGCTTTTCTTTCTCCCCGCGCAGCGACCCGAACGGCACCAGCTCTTTATAAGTTTTCAGAAACCAGCCAACGGTCTCGTTACCGGCATTCATTACATTCCAGAAACCAAGTTTTCTGTATCGCCCGACCATCATCTCTTCGACCAGGAAGGGCTCTCTTGGTCGTACCTTCCCACCCACACCAGACACCTCCCTAGCCATCAAATCGGCTAACCACTGGGGAACTACACCGGAATAAACCAAATCGCCACCGCTTGCCTCCAACACTTTACCGTTGACCACCAATTTATTCGCCACTACCATCTTCTTCGCAAGCATTTCGCGAGCTCTCAAGCGGGAATCCAACGCATATCCAAACATAATTTCGGAATCTCTAAACAGATATTCAGACGGAAACTGGGTTATCCGCCCATTCAATTGCTTCATCTTCAAAACCAGCTCATCAAACCTTAAGCACACGTCGCTCCCCTCCGCGACTCGGTCATTGATGTTAAAAAGCAGGCGCGCCTCTGTCCCCGGCTCTTGAGCGAGGTTAAAAGTACGTCCAGGTTCAGAATAATGCAAACCGGTACTTAGTAAATCGACCGCTTCTTTGTGCTCGGCAAGAAACGCATACACCTGCCTAGCCTTGTCCAAACCCGAATCGCCACTTTCAAAAATTCTTCTCAATCCTTCTCCGATCTCGCCTATTTCGTGTCGAATTAATTCACCCGGGGAAAACTCAAATGTCCCCTTCTCCCACTCAACTGGCATATTCCTCTTCTGACTTAGCCCCATACTAAAAAATCCCACCCTTTTTTCCAACCTCGCCCACTCACGCGGATCCAGCAAATCTAGTTGACCGCGAAACCCTTCAAACAAACCCAAAGCCAGCCTTGCTACCTCGTCCCCACAAAACAATTCAGTAAATCTTCTTCCCTTTGCTCCTATGGGAATCCCCATACCAATTTGCAATATTTCCTCAGCCAGCATCGTATTCGCATCCACCATTCTTACTGCATCATTAGCTCTATTGTGTATCCAACTAGTATAAATAAGCGATTCAAAACCGCGTTCTATAATTGCATTGGCTCTTTCAGCCCGCACCGCTTCCTGAAACATTGGGTCGCTAACATCCGACTGTGTCGGCACTCCATATTTCCATTCCCGCCCCTTAAATAGAGATTCAGTTCTGTCGGTCGTTATCAACTCCAATCCCATGCGGGTATTCTACATATAAATTCTGAGTTTGCAACTCCCACTTGACTTGCTTTGCGCTTGTGTGATACGTTTAGGTCGTCATCTGAAGCTAACCCCTACTCAGACAATATCATATTATATATAAGTGACTTAAGTCGCCTAAGTAACTTAGATCAAAAAACCCATGACCACCCCTCCCCGACTTCTCCTTGAAGACCTCCCCGACCTTTTGACTGTCCGTGAAGTGGCCCAGGTTCTACGCGTCTCCCCCCTTACTATCAAACGCTGGGGCAAACGGGGCAAACTCCCCGCCATCAGGATCAACTCCCGCGGCGACCGCCGCTACAAAAAAGAAGCCGTGTTGTGGTTATTGGGAATGCAAGCAAAAACCCAATAACCTACCCCGTCAGTTCGCTCCGTGAGCCGTGATCGAATAGATCCCAAAGGCGAACGGCAAGAACCTATCGGGGTGGTTATTAGGCATGCAATCCAAAACCTAGGAGTTGTACTACACTTCAAGCAAGCAGTTTCAAGTTGACAGTATCGAAGGCGCGAATCCCTTTATCGTCTCGGTTCATCTTGCCACCCCATAGCCCGTTCCAGCTTTGAAAGGAACTTCCCTTCAAAGCTACAAGGAAGTTCCTTGCAAAACTTGCAAAACCATTTTAATCTCAAATCGCCGTCCGTCTCCTCTTACTCTTACTGTCACCCTTACTCAAACCACAAATCTTAATTCAACCCCGCATCAATCGCCAGCCCCAACTCTTCGATCCTGGCAACCAACATTTCCTCACGATGTTCCCATTCAAGTTCCATTCGCTCTATCTTATTTCTGGCAGCATAGATCCTTTGGGCCAGTTGTCTTTGCTCCTCTGAGAGTTTGTAATTTCGCGCCAGCTCGCGATTCTTCTCCAGTTGAGCCCGCAGACCGTCAATCTTCATCAACCCCTTGGCAACTTGTAACCTCCGGCGTGAAACATAAACCAATCCGCCAATGGTTAACCCTTTTGCCTCGGCCACCGGGACAAAGGGGTTAGTTTGACTGGATCCGAAAAGGCGCATAAACTTAATTATGTTTTGTTCCCTGCCCGTTAGCCCTCTCTGCGGGGTCGCTTTCACAAGCACCTTGGATATCTCGGCCTGAATCAATGCCTCCAAATCACCACTGTCCGGCACTCTGAATCTTAAGCTCGCGCGAACACGCTCATACTCGCGAACCATTTCATCCGCGTCTTCCAGCTGGGAAGCAAATTCAGCCGGATTTTCCCTAATCTCAATTGGCAATAAAGCCAATCTAATCTCCCGTCCCGGATCTCTAATCTCATACTTTCGAGCCAGTCTCTGGCCTCTTTCGGCCTTCGCCATCAACCCGCTCCCTGTTCTTAAATACTTGTCGATCGCGCCGATCTCAACTTCTATCGCTTCGTTCCTTTTGCCCAGCCGGGCTATTCCTTCCAGTTGCTGCATCCTCTCGGCTAAATCATGAGCGATCCATTCCCGCCGGTCATAAAGAACTTCATTTACCCGCCGCCCGTCTCGCAGATTAAGCCTTCCCATCACTTCAACCTTCCGCCTTGTATCCTTTAGCCTTGACCCATGTTTCAATACCTCACTCCACTCGCGAATAAAGCGAACCACCTCCTCGTCCTTTGCCCCCATTAAACTAGCCATAAATTCCGGCCTCTGGGCCAGACCGACCCTAGCCTGTACCTCGCGTAAAAATCTCAGTTCGCCTTGAGCCCTCTCAACATCGACATAATTTACCCCCCGGTGTCCCAACCAGCGGGTCATATCCGCCCAGCTCCACTCTTCGGCCTTGCGCACCAGCGCCTGCCGCTCCTCGAGATTATCTGTCATCTCGGTCGCCAGATCGCCCTTCTTCATTTCCAGAGCCAGCTCCAGACCCCAATCTTCGCTACCGGATTCCGCCAGTCGCCGCGCTCTTCTCCGCAACTCTGCGTCAGCTCGAACATACCGCTCCCAAGTTTTTAACTGACGAACCAATACCGCAGTTTGCGCTCCGACATAGATTGGGTTTATTTGTTCCACCTCACCGACCGGCCGCGCCTGCGCTTCCAGCTCGGCAAGTTTGAGTTTCAGTTCTTTAATCTTTTCCGGATAAACCGCCGTCTTATTGTAAACATCCCAAGCCGAAAGCGCTTGAGTAAGCCGTGTGTTCAGTTCAGCATCCTTCCTCGCCGATTCCTCGTCCTTCTCCCGCATCTTTCGCTTCAATAGCGTGCTTGCGCTGTGGAGTCGTTCCACGCTAGGCAAGAGCCTCCCATGAAGAGTCTCCCCCTTCTCCCAAATTGTCGGTAACCCAACCCGAACTGCTGACGTATAGCCCTCCTTGTCCATCACCAGCACCGGACCTCCGAAAACCCGGTCCACCGGTAATCCGGCAAAGATACCTCTCATTTTCTCCCAATACCGGAAGTTTCTTTCGTTGGAACCACCCTCTCGGGCTACCCTCCGCCACCTATCCACCATTTCAAACACTTGGTCTATATAAGCCCGCATCAAAGCAGCAAATTGTTCCTCGCCTGCCCCTCCAAATCCCAAGCTCGTAGCCAGCCTTACCGCCAGCTCCTGCCGGCTGGAGTTTGAGTTATCCCTTAAAACCAAACCGGCAAATTCCCTCAAAACATTCAAATCAATGTAAAAAGGTGAATACTCCCCCTCCATCCCCGCCTCCTTCAGTATGGCAGTAGCAGCTATTCCCCGGGCAACCTGGGCAAAGATCAAAAGCTGCGTACTCTCTTTCCTGTATTTTATATCGCTCTCGTATACATCCAGCCTGTTAAATATCTTCATAGTCTTTATAAACACCTCCCGGCAAACTGCCAACCGCGCCCCGTAAAGCCAAATCAGCTCTTCCTGGAGGGGAAATGCCAGTTTAGTTCTGGCGTGATAATGCTCATCCCGCGCCCCCAGCAGTAGTTCCTTCGAAATTCCCAAATCGTGGGCCAAATCAGCGCTCTCCTCCGTTGCTCTTCCCGCACTGATTGTCGGGCCGGCTCTGTTTTCAAATACAAGTTTAGGTTTAAGCCGCATCAATACCTGCCCCGCCCGCCGGTGCGTCGTCTTTCTTTTTTCAAGACCCTTGGAAACTGCAACTTTTACATATCTCCCTACCCCGGCTGGTTTTAGCGGAGGTTGTACAGATTTCTTCCCCTCCATATACGCCGTGCCGACAATCTTTGTCGCCATCTCCCATTCACGGCCTTCCAACGCAAAGCTGTTTCGAGCCGCATATCCAATCACTGTTTCCAGCAGAGCCAGTTTCACTTCTTCCCGATATATTTCATCCGGATCTTTAAACTCAACCAACCCCAGCTCTCCCTCTCTATTCATTAGTAGTCGTCCTCCCGCATCCACCTTTCTACAAACCTTGCTGCTTCTAAGCTATCTTCTGGCTCTTCATCCTCTCCTTCCGAGCCCTCCCCCCTCGGTTCTTTTGACCAATGATCCAAATAAAAAATCGCAATGTTCGCGCAACCCCCTTCGCCGTACTCATCAAGAATCCCCCGCATCGCCCGTAAAACAAACCCCGGATCGGCATTTCCCAGCCTTCCCCTATATTCCCCGGCCTCCTCTTTCACTTTCTCAGCAAACCCCTGTTCCTCTTCGTCTCTCTCGAGAATAACCCCGATAAGCGTATCCACATTCATCGCGCACCTCTGGGCATAATTATCTTTTCCCATTTTTCGCGCGCCGTTATATTTTCCGATCCAGGACCCGATCAGTGCCACCATTTCGGCCGGTGTGCAGTTCTCAGCCAGCTTCTCCTCACTCACCCTTGACTGTTCGTACAACGTCAGGGCCTGACGCAATACCCGGGCCCTCTCTCTGTCCCCTTCTTCGTCAGATGCTTCCAAGTTTTCTATCACTTGGTGAGTCACCAACCCCACGCGTCTGCCGGATACATCTTTCGACCCGTCAGCTTTGAGTATCGCCCGCATAACCCCGCGTAAGTCTTGGGCTGGCATTTCTGTTTTTGTCCCTCGGGGCGCGCTCTCGCTTGCTATTCTTAGGTCAGCTACCCTTACCAAAGCCTGCCGCAGTACCTCTTTTCTCTGCGCATCTGTTTTAAGGTCGCGCACCGCCTCCACCAAATTAATTTGCGCTGCCCGCCCTCTGGGGTCATTCATAAACGCCTGTAAACTTCGC
>CAZETR010000005.1:0-6536 GCA_964514545.1 uncultured Gammaproteobacteria bacterium
CCACCGCCACATCAGCAAAGTGCTTAGTCTCTTTTCCACCCGCTCGACTCTCAATTCCACCAGTTTTTCTCTTCTCCATCCACCGATTCTACTTATTTAAGTCCAGCGCTGCTAATCTCACCATCAACCTGTCCCGCCATCCCGTATATCCCACACACAACTCAACACATGGCTTCTCACTGAACCCCCTTATATAAATAGCTCTCCTCCTGCAACACCCAACAAACTGAAAGTGTCCCGGCGTCACATTCATCCACCCCACAAATCCCACAATCAACACGAAAACCACCCACAACAAATATTTCACCATTCCAATTTTAAACCATGTTCTCCCAATTAACGAATTAACCAATCGCGGATCTTGTCTATAGCTCAAACGGCGCTTCATCCGGATTAAACGGATGGTTCGGATGCTTATACATCCCCTCAAACAATTCTATCTCGCTAATTACATCCTCCGGAATTTTTGCAATCCTATACACCTTTAGATCCTCCGGTCGTATTCTCATATTGGCAATGAAAGCCGCGATGATATTTTCCCAAAATTGTCCGTAGAGAATCAGCGGTTTGTGGTGTCCGTAGTAGAGTTTGGCCAGCCCCCACGCCATTCCAAACTCGGAAATTGTGCCTGTTCCACCTTTAAATACTATGTAGGCATCCCCCAACTCCAATAACTTCAACGTCCTTTCCAAATAATTTTTAGTCACCACTTCCTCGTCAATCAAGTTCTCTTTGTCTCTTCCCTCAAACAGAGCTATATCCTTGGGGTAAAATGTCACCCCCACGGTCTTCCCCCCTCCAGCCTTCGCCCCCAGGGTTGACGCCCGCATTACCCCCGGTCCCCCGCCATTTATAACCGTAAATCCTTTTTCCGCCACCAACTTTGCCACCGCAAAAGTTTCTTTGTATAGCGGATCCTCAGGTGGGGCGTCCGCAAACCCCAAAAACGCCAGCTTTTTTATCCTTTTCGCATCCCTCATTACTCCAATCTAACACATCTCAGCCCGCTCCCCCAACCGATTTCATCAGCTCCTCAATTTTTTCGTCAATTGCGCCTTCACGCCACAAACTCTTCCCAATCGCCACCTCATCCGCTCCCGCCTCTGCAATATCAGCGATATTCCTTTCATTCACTCCCCCATCCACGCAAATACTGAATCTGCATCCCCTCGCATGTCTAAGTTCACTTAATTGCCTAATTTTCTTAATAACTTCGTTGTCAAACTCCTGCCCTCCAAACCCAGCCGGCACACTCATCAGTAGTATCACATCCAAATCTGCCAGCAGCACTTCGTCTATTTGCGTAATCTGCGTCTGCAAATCCAATGCCAAGCCAACCTCCGTCTCCACTTCCGTCGCTCTAGAAACAAATTCCTCCTGATTTCCCATCCGTTCCACGTGTCCTACTACCCGATCCGCGCCCACCCCCACGCATTTCTCCACCCAATTTACCGGCTCGTCAACCATCAAATGAATATCCAAAAGCAAATCCGTATCCACCCCGCGTAGGAGCTCAAGTCCAATGGTCTTATTTTTCGCAAATACTCCGTCCACCACATCAATCTGCACCCTCCTCACCCACTCTCGATTACCTTTCGTAATAAGTTCAACCTTCTCTTTAAGCTCCCCGGGATCGTTTGTAAGTATCGAGGGAATTATTTCCATTTCATGTAGATTTTATCTTACTTCCACCCAGATCTACAAACCCCCTCAACCGTTCCCGCAATCTATCCAATCTCTCACCATCAATCGTCTCACCCAACTCGACAATATAGTTGTTGAACTCATCCGCGCCAACCGCCGCAACCACCTCCATCACCTTCTTCCCCCATCTCCGCCGAATTTCCCCTTGCGACACACCAGTTCTTTTTACCAAAAAGTCACTAAAGTTCTTCCAATCCGGCCCCGCTTGAGAAATATAATCATTCAAAAACGGAATCAAATTTTCCCGGCCCACCAACTCCATAGTCAAATCCATCAACGAACCATATTTTCCGTAATAATACATATCCAGGCCCTGGGGGGAAGCTGTTACATTCTCCGGGTTCTCCTCTACAGCATAGCCGTCACCCGCAATAGTAAAAGCGTTCCTCAATTCCCAGTACCCACTCTTCTTCCCGATTCTCAACATGTTCCATACATCACTTAACCTGATTCTCGATCTCTCAGGAGAATTAACCCCCGAAAAGCCCGCCGATCGCAGATAGTCCAAGTCCTTAGCGTCCAGTCTATCTAGACCTAAAGCCAACGCACTCGCCACTAATCCTGTAGCAAACTCCCTATCCACGTCACGGCCAACACATACCTCTTCTGAAAGCCTGGCCAACCCCTCACTGACAAAAGTAGGCAGATCAGAGTCTTCATTCACCGCCACCGCGATCAAACCATGACCCAGCATTTCGTGAATCTGAGTACTCCTATCAGTCGTGGCATGCCCGACCAGCACCCCTCCCCCTCTCTCAACTACACGTTCCCTAAACACGCTGGGCCTCTCATAACTCCCGGCAAAAACACCATCCGAACCAGCGTAAGGAGACTCTCCTCCTAACAATTTTGGCCCACCAATCGTGTCAGCTTTATCCACCACTTCCCTCTTATAACCCTCACCGCTATACAAATGCATCACCCTTAATCTATTATCCCCCGCCAGTTGAGGAAACGAGGTCACCATCTTTTCCCTAGCCGCCGCCATAGCCGCCAGCTCCCCCCGCGCTGTAACACCAGCCCCCACTTTCCCATCTCTATGTAACACTATCAAAAAATGCGCGTTGCTCGCCACTTCAAGCGAACTGTCTCCCTCCGCTCTTTTTTTCCATCTCTCAATCTCTAATTCCGCCGTCGTTTTCACCGCTACCTCCTCTTCTTTCAGCTTCCTAAGATCAGGTTTTTGGTATCTCTTCCCCGGTCCTTTCAAAACCTCATTCGCCGCATCTTCTGACATAAGCGCTATTTATCAAATTGTTGCGTTATAGTATCAACCGGTGCCACATCACTCTCCAACCCCTCTCCCACCCGCACCACCTGCTCGACCAATCTATTTGCATATCCCCATTCATTGTCGTACCACGCGAGAACCTTCACCAAATCCCCATCAATTACCTGCGTAAAAGGCAAATCCACAATCGCGCTATGGCTATTTCCGATAACGTCAGATGAAACTAGCGCCTCCTCCGACACCGCCAGAATTCCCTTGTATAGCGAGTTCTGGGTCGCGTCTTTAAATGCCTGATTTACCTCTTC
Organism: uncultured Gammaproteobacteria bacterium; assembly: GCA_964514545.1. Taxonomy (GTDB): domain Bacteria; phylum Patescibacteriota; class Microgenomatia; order CAZETR01; family CAZETR01; genus CAZETR01. The sequence continues at coordinate 3,241 of CAZETR010000005.1, forward strand.
CTTGGTCGTCTTTCTTTTTGTCAAAAACACGAAATCCGATATCGATCCGGTAATTACCGGCACCCGTAGAGATATCCCGTCAAATAGTCCCTTAAGTTCCGGGATAGTTTCAGTAGTCGCAATTGCCGCCCCTGTCGTCGTCGGCACTATATTTGCCGCCGCCGCCCTGGCCCGTCTTAAATCCTTGTGTGAATTATCCTGTAAATTTTGATCATCTGTATACCCGTGTACCGTCGTCATCGCCGCTTTGACAACCCCGAATTTGGCCACCATTACAGCCGCCACAGGCGCCACGCAATTCGTCGTACAGCTCGCGTTTGAGATTACACGCACATGATTTGTCATTTGTCCGCCCGCCGAAGCTTCAGCAGAGGAGAGACCATTTGCTTGCCCTTCCGTAGCCTCTGGCGAAGGAGGGAGATTTAGTACTTCCGGCTCGTTTACGCCAAGCACATATGTCGGCACATTCCCTCCTTTGACAGGCGCCGAAATAACTACCGCCCGTGCCCCGCCCCTCCCGTGTTTCTTTGCCCCCTCCTCGTCCGTAAACTTGCCCGTACACTCAATTACCACCTCCACCCCGTATTTACTCCAGGGAATTTTCTCCGGATCCTTCTGCGCCAAAACCGGTATCCGGATATCCTCAATTAACAAATACCCAATTAACGGATCCTCGCTTTGTCCCGCGTAGCCTTGCTGCGCAGTTCCGAAGCTTTTAGCGAAGGACTGGCGAAGTGGGATCACACTCTTTGTCTTCTCGCTCCCGACAGGTATCTCATACTTTCGATACGTGGTATCGTAATTTACCAAATGCGCCCACCCCTCAATATCCATCGATCCGCTGGTATTAATTGCTACAATCTCCAAATCCCGCCGGTGGTACAGCATCGCAATCCGAAAGGCAATTCTCCCAATTCTTCCAAAGCCATTGATCGCTACACGCACCATACACTCCCAGTATACAATTAAACAAAACATGCGGTTAGACTCCTCTTTAAAAAACACTCTTCTTCAGCTTCTCACCCGCCTCACTTTTGTGCTCTTCTTCATGGCGATTATCTCCCTGGTTCAAACCGGCATTATCAGGATTCAAAATGAGCTCAACAGTCAAAAAGTAGCCAATTACATCGCCGGAACCGGATCCATGTATCCGACATTCCCCAAAGGCAAGGGTAAAACCCCCAAAGAAAAGGCAGCTGAAACAGTCGCAGCTCCGATAATGTATAGCTACCCTGACGGGATTAAATTTCTCAATAAAACTTTCTTTCACCACGAAATCGGCCGCGGCGACATCGTCTCCTTTGAGAATGCAAAAACTGACGAGCTATCAGAAAAAACTTACGGCGATAAGTCTGGATTTGTCAAAAGAGTCATCGGCCTGCCTGGGGAAACGATTGAGATCAGAAATGGTTTTGTTCTTATAAACAGCCAGCCTGTGAGCGAACCCTATATTGCTCAAGCCAGGTCTACTTACGGCGGGGATTTTCTTGCCGATTGCCACCCGCTCCGAATTCCCGAGAACAAGCTCTTTGTCATGGGCGACAACCGCAAAGGCAGCGGAGATTCGCGTTTCGAATTAGGCCTCGTAAATATCTCGGATGTCGATCACTTTATCCCCTTGTCCAGCCAAAAAGGGGTGCTGGACAAATACTGGCGGGATACTTCAAGCGACTTCACGCCCCAATCAAAAGTTAAGCTCGATAGACAAAAATATTTATCCCTCCTCAACGAGGAAAGAAAAAAAGCAAGGATCAGACCCTTAAAGTACGATCCGCGCCTGGAAAAGTCCGCCCAAAACAGAGGCGAGACCATGCTCAAATTCGACGACTTTTCCTACGAAGCAACCCGAAGCGGACTTACTCCATCCAAAGCCATGAACGCCCAAGGCTTTCTGCACTACAACAAAGGAGAATCCAGTCTAAGCGGCTACTACCTGGCCGAAGAACTTATTGAAAACCAGCTTGAGTTCCCGCAGTCAAGGAAATTTTTTCTCGACCCGGGCTATGAATCCGTCGGTATTGCCGAAGTTGATGGCTTTGCCAACAACTGTCCTACCCAGGCCGTTGTCCTCCACTTTGCCGGGTACGTTCCCCCAAATTACAGTCAAGGTGTAATCGACAGCTGGAAAAACGCCTTAAACCAACTTAAAGAAATTCTCCCCATCGTGCCATCCCTCAAGACAGGCAACCGCTACGAAAAAAACAAATCCGACCTTGACCGCTATGCCGACATCCTTAACCTCCGCATCTCGCACATCGAACAAATTGTTAGCCGCATGGAAAAAAACGAATGGCTGACAGCAACCGAAGAAAAGTACGAGTCGGATGATGAAACTCTTGGAAACGAGCAGAACGCAATCGTTGACCGCGTCAACCTCAACCCCTAATCCTCAGTCAATTTACTTGATTTGTATTAATTCACGAGTTTGTAGTATTGTAGATGCACATGCCCGCAATCCGTCTCGACCAGCTTCCAAATTTCAACTTCGATTTGCCCAAATACCTGCCCAGGATTGTCGGGGTCCTTCTCTTTCTCTGGATCGTTAAATCCGCCATCGTCTTTATCCCCCCTGGATACGTGGCCGCCCTCTATGACCGTGGGGTAGGTGTCCTCGACCGTGAGCTAACCGAAGGCATAAACATCATCATCCCCTGGTGGCAATCAGCCCAACTTTTTGATACCCGGATCCAGGAATACACCATGGCGGTAAATAAAAATGAGGGCGCGCTTCGCACCGACGACTCCCTCGACGCTCCCACCTCCGACGGCCAGACAGTTAAGGTTGATGTCACGGTTCTTTTCCGTATTGACCCCGCCAAAGCTTCGACTGTCTGGAAAACTATCGGCGTCAACTATGTAGACAAAATTGTCCGCCCCATTACCCGCAGCCAAGCCCGAATGGTTATTAGCCGCTATACAGCGCCTGCGATCTATTCGGAAAAGCGCCAGGAAGCAGAATCTGTCATGCAAAACGAAATCTCCGCTCTCTTCAAAGACAAAAACATTATTCTGGACAAACTTCTCTTAAGAGCCGTCAACTTCTCCCCCGAGTACTCCCGCGCCATCGAAGCTAAAGTTATTGCTGAACAAAAGGTTAAGCAGGCCACATACGAAGTGCTTGAAGCCGATCAACGGGCCCAATCCAAAATCGCCGAAGCCAAAGGCTTGGCCGAAGCCCAAGCCCTGCAAAAGCAATCCTTAACCCAGGAATATCTCCAGCTTGAGGCCATCAAGAAATGGGACGGCAAGCTCCCCGACGTCGTCGGCAACGGCTCCGTTCCCTTCATTAACCTCCC
>CAZETR010000006.1:0-4491 GCA_964514545.1 uncultured Gammaproteobacteria bacterium
ATTGATAAATTGGCCGAGTTTTCCAAATCTGAAAAGAAAATATATGCCACGGTGGACTTTGTAGACATTGCCGGTTTGGTAAAAGGCGCCAACGAAGGCGAGGGTTTGGGAAACAAATTTTTGGCAAATATTCGTGAGACAGATGCGATTGTGGAAGTTGTTCGAATTTTTGAAGATAACGACATCATTCATGTTGCTAACAAAATTGACCCGCTAAAAGATATTGAAGTTATAAATCTTGAGCTCGTTCTTGCTGATTTGCAAACCGTCACAAAAAGATTGGCAAATCTCTCAAAAGATGTCAGGGCTGGAAAAAAGGAAGCTGTAATCGAGGAGGGAATGCTTAAGCGAGTACTCAAAGCTCTTGAAGATGGCAAACTCGCATCGACAGTTTCTGTAAATGAATTTGAAGAACCGTTCCTCAAAATGATACATCTTTTAACAACAAAGCCTTTTCTCTACGTATTAAATCGAAAATCTGGCGGGCAAAATCTAGATGAAACTAATGATGAGAGATGGGAGAGGTTGATGAATTTTTTCAATGAAAACAATTCAAAATGGGTTTTGGTAGACGCTGGCGTAGAACAGGATCTGAAAGACCTTGGGGGAAAGGAAAAAGAAGATTTTCGTGGGGAACTTGGCCTAAAGGATGATGGTATTGATAACTTAATTAAGAAAGGATACGAACTTTTAAACTTAATTACTTATTTCACTACAGGTGAAGATGAATCTCGAGCTTGGACGATAGAGAAAGGCTGGAACGCGCCGATGGCAGGAACCGCCATTCATACTGATTTCAAAGATAAATTTGTAAGAGCAGAGGTGATTGAGTGGGACAAACTTCTAGAAGATGGCTCGTACTCGAAAGCCCGTGAATTTGGCCACGTGCGTACCGAAGGTAAAGAATATATCGTGAAAGATGGAGATGTTATAGAATTCAAGATTTGATCTTGAATTCTATTTTAGTGCAAAAAACTTATACACACATAAGTGGTTTTTCCGAAGTATTTAAGGCTAAAAATTGTTAAAATTACTTCGTAATCCTTCGAAAGGAATTTTTTGAATATGCAAGAGTATTTGGCCACAGTCAAAAGAGAATTCTCGATTTTCAAAACAGTAGTTTTAACTACTTTTGTTATCTTATTCTTCTTGTCTACTTCATCTAGTGTTTATTCTGCTCCTCCAGGTAGCCAGTACACTCCGGGGGAAACTCTTAATCCTTCCTGTAGTCCAGGAGATACAAACTGTTCAGTTGTGCAAATTACCATTGCCACAACAACTAACAATTTTGGTATTGGCACCACAAGTCCTTACGCAAAACTTTCTGTTTCTGGACAAATTGTCGGTGCTTCGTTTGTTTCAACTACAACCGCTACATCTACTATTGCCGGAGGACTAACAGTCGCAAACACGGGCAGTACAGGTCTTACCGTATTACAAAACGGAAATGTCGGTATCGCCACTTCAAGTCCTCTTTCTTCACTCTCTGTTGGTTTGAGTGCAACTCAAGCGGGATTGTTTATTGGCAGGGATGGTTCAAGTACTCCGGCTTTCTATGTTGGTAGTGCAAATCAAGGAGGGTTTGTCGGAATCGGGACATCAACAAGAAATTCGTCTTCTGATAAACTTGTTCTTTCCGGAGGATCATTCTTTCAATCCGTTGCTTCGACAACGGGTAGCGGTGCTTCGGATCAGTCGGGGATGAAGATAGTGGGCGCGACTACTATGGCTGGAGGAGGAACTCCACTTCTTGCGCATGTTATTTCTGGCAAGTATGCTTATGTGACTGTAACCGGAACTAAAAGGATGGACATTGTAGATATCTCAAATCCTACTTCTCCACAAGTGATTAGTAGTACAGCTGGTACTTTATCTCCTAGTTCTATTGCTGTTTCAGGTCATTACGTTTATGCCATGGGAGCTACTACTAACGGTCTTCTTGTATATGATGTTTTCAATCCTGCTAGCCCAAAGTTAGTCAGTCGAACACCTGGATTTTCTGGCCTCCTTGCTTTATCAGGTCGGTATCTTTATCTTTATGAAAATTCTACTTTGCGCGTTTTTGATATCTCGAATCCCGTCTCTCCACAGTTAGTTAGTACATTTTCTATTGGTGGAAATACTGTCAACATATTTATTTCTGGTCAATATGCTTATCTAATTGACGTCACTTCTCTATATATAATTGATATCTCAAATCCTACTGCTCCTCAAACAACGGGGACTCTTACACTTAGTACGCCTACAGACCTCTTCGTTTCTGGTCGCTATGCTTATGTAACTGACGATGGAGATAATACTTTTAAAACTATTGATATTTCAAATCCCTCTTCTCCTGTCCTAGTTAGCACACTTTCTATAGGTACAACACCTAACGACCTTTTTGTTTCTGGTCGCTATGCTTACGTGACTGATGCCGGAACCAGTGATTTAAAAGTTATAGATATAATAAGTACTTCTACGACTAAAATTCTTGCTTCTATGCCTATAGGTACTACACCTACTGATATTCAAGTTTCAGGTCGTTATGCGTACATAACTGATTCTACCAGTAAAGAATTTAGAGTGGTTGATATCTCTGGTATTGAAGTTCAGTCAGCTATCGTTCACAGTCTTGAAGCGGGGAGTTTAATGACGCGAGAAAGCGCTTCGGTCGGTGGAGCATTGAGTGTTACAGGTTCAGGATTTTTCGGTGGCGGAATATTGTCCCAAGGACCAGTCGGTTTCAGTATCGCGTCAACTACTTCTTTGTCAGGAATCACAGCTCTATCAGCAGGTATTTCGGACACCAACAACTCCTCTATAGTAGATATCGCTAATCTTTTCCACACATCCACCTCTTCCGACGGAGCAACATTACCAGCCGCAGGAATCGGTTCAGGTCTTCTTTTTTCATCAGCTGACGCTTCATGGTCTGCAACCTCTACTTCTCGCATTGCTTCAATTCTCACCAATGTTTCCACTACTTCTCCCGCTTCTGCTCTAACTTTCTCAAACAAAAATACCACAGGATCGCTGACCGAATTCATGCGACTTGATTCAAGTGGTAGGCTTGGCATTGGCACCACCTCACCCTACGCCAAACTCTCTGTTGTAGGGGAAGTGGTAGGAGCGAATTTTACGGCGACGAGTACAACGGCAACAAGTACGTTTGCAGGAGGTCTTCAGGCGGGCGGATCGACAGGACTATATCTATTTTCCAATGGAAACGTAGGACTCGGAACCTCGACTCCCACACAAAAACTTGAAGTTTCAAATGACACTTCTGCTGTAAAAATTCGTGTCATTAATACTTCTCAATCGTATTTGGATATTAATTCCGGTGCTGGTAGTCCAAGTATTGATTTTTATTCAATTGACGGCACTGGTATAGGTAATCTTGGTTCAAGTTATACTGGAACCGATTTGGCTCTGTGGGGAAGAACGAACCGATATCTTGTCTTTGGTGCAAATAACCTTGAGAAGATGAGACTGGATACAAATGGCCGACTCGGCGTCGGCACCACCTCCCCCTACGCCAAACTTTCGGTTGTGGGAGAGGTTGTGGCGGCGAATTTTACGGCTACGAGTACGACGGCAACGAGTACGTTTGCAGGGGGAGTAGGTATTGGCACTACAAGCCCTTATGCAAATTTTTCAGTAAACGGAAATTCTTACTTTACTGGAACGATGAAAATTGGTGATCAACCTGCAAGTGTTACTTCAGCACCTCTAATGATTAAGGTTGATTCAGGAGCTAATGCACTAACAGTTTCAAGTTCAGCATCTGAATATTTTACTTTGGTAGCAGGCTCACTTATTAAGGGAATAATTGGAACTGGTGTCGTACCACTAAAACTTAACAACACAGGATCAATAATTCTTTCCCCGAATGCTAGCGACTCGTTGATTGCGGAATCAGGTGGGAATGTCACACTAGTCAACGACCTAAATGTACTTGGTGCTGATATTAATATTGGAACAGGTTCAGCCACTACAACTCTAACTAGTGCATCGGGTAACCTCGGCATCGGCACCACCTCCCCCTACCGCAAACTCTCCATCACCGACACCGTCTCTACCGCCCAAGTGGTCATCGCCTACGATAGCACCCGCTATACCGAACTGCAGACTGATTCAGTGGGCGACTTCATCATCACCACCCAAGGCAATGACGCCTTTCTCAACAACGACAACCTCTGGGTCTGCACCGGCGGAGCCTGTCCTTCCGGCACTCCCACCGGCCAGGGCAATCTGATCGTGGAGAACAGAGTGGGCATCGGCACGTCAAGTCCTTACACCGCCCTCTCCGTTGTAGGCGAAACGGTATCTTCTTATTTCACCGCCACATCCACCACCGCTACTTCCACCCTCGCCGGCGGACTCAAGTTGAATAAAGCTGGCACGGGCATAGAATTTTCGGATGGAACAATACAAACGACGGCGGTGGGTGGAGCCCCAACAATACAAGTATTTACATCCAGCGGCACTTATACAAAACCTGCTGGATTA
>CAZETR010000007.1:0-24013 GCA_964514545.1 uncultured Gammaproteobacteria bacterium
CGTGATATACTTCGGCAGATTATGTACGTGGAGACTGAAAGAAGAGCGGAAACACCGCGATTTATTTATGATCGCCTCTATGGTCAAATTGAATTTGACAATAACGAACTGAGGTTGTTTCAAACAAAAGAGCTAGCTCGACTAAGACAAGTTTCTCTGTCCGCAATTCCCACCTGGACAATTCCCGCCGGTGTCTGCGCCAGTAAGTTTGAACATTCAGTCGGCGTGGCACACCTCGCAAAAATTGTTGGATGTAGACCTGAATTTAAGGATATTTCCAGAGATTTATATTTTGCGGCCTTGGCTCACGATATAGGCACACCACCCTTTTCCCACGCCTCTGAATATTACCTAATAAACTTATTTGGAAAAAACCACGAAGAGTTTGCCGATGAAATAATTGAGGGATCCGAGTTCGCCCGGGAAGTAGAAAGACAGGGAGGAAATATACAAAGAATTCTGGATTTTGTAAACGGTAGAGATAGACCAATGAGTGATTTAATCAACGGCACGATTGATATCGATAACCTGGATAACTCACTAAGATTCGGACAAAGTATGGGGCTTCTAAAAAACCTTTTTTATTCTCCTCGCGAACTAGCTCGCGCATTTGCGATTAGGGGCGGGCAATTAGCACTGCTGGCCGAGCACGCTGAAGGGCTCGCGGGTTGGGAAAAAACAAGACACGAGGTTTACAATTTCGTATACGGAGAAATGAACTTATCGACAGGGACAATGCTCTTTAGAGCGCTGGACTTCGCCACCCGTGAGAATGAGATCAAAAGAGATTACTTCACCCTAACGGACGCCGAGGCGTTTGGGTATTTATTGCATTCCTGTAATACCAGGACCCGCACTCTGATCGAAAGAGCCGGCAGATGGATTTTCTACCCGAGAGTCTATCGCTTCGCCTCGTCCGAAGTAACTAACGAGACAATTGATCTACTAACAAACTCCAGCACGCGGGGTGTGGTTGCAGATGAAATCAGTAGGTTGCTGGGAATTCCGCCGGAGGATATATGCGTGTATATGGGTAAAAACAAGGGTTTTAGACAAATACATCTTCCGGTTATTTCCAGTGATGGAAAGCAGGAAGCACATAAACCCCAAAACAAGCTAGCCTATCTGGTGCAGGTATACGTTCACCCGAGGTGGGTAGACAAAGACCAAGAAATACAAGAATTTATGCAGGACAAACTAAATATTGGAAAGGCAGGTTAGTCGATGCTAGGCATGGATGAAGATACCCATGATTTTACGGTCGGGGTACTTTCTCGCGTTCGGACTTCGTCCGGAAACGGACGCTTCATCCCGCAAACTCGCGACCGGAGTATTTATGCGTCGCGATAAAACTATCAAGACTACTTATTTGTAAACCCCCTGCCTGTGTGTAATAGTTGCAACAAAGATAGTAGATTTGTTGCGATCAATATAGTACAAAATTCTATGGGGCCACACCTTTAAAGATCTCGTCTCTGCTAAACTCCCTGAGAGTTTCTTCCCAGCCAGTGGATTTCGCTCCAACACTAACAGTTTTCTTTTTATCTTTTTTTGTTCGGATTTAGGTAAACGTCGATACTGTTTCTCGGCCTCGGGGGTAATAATAATTTCCATAACTTATCCTAGTTGGGAAAGACGAATCCCCTGACCCTTTTTCGCTTCTATCAAACCCTTCAAGACACTCTTTTTCGCTCCAGGAATAGCCAGAAACTCTGCTGTTTCCTCGATAGATTCAAGCTCCTCTGCGCTAATAAGTGTTGCTTTGGGCTGACCATTAACCGTAATTACTACCCTGACCATATCGTCGCTTACCTTCGCTACAATGTCCGGAAGAGTAGCTCTAGCATCTGAAATAGAGATTAAATTTGTCATAATAATATTGTACAACACTATGTACAACTCGTCAACAACCCACTATCAATATTGCAAGCAGTTTCTACGTCATATAACCGCTAGGCAAACTCCCCCAACAATTACCAGTGCCGCCAAAATCTTCTTCACCGCGTTATCCTTCTCGTCCAGTACAAAATAGGCCACTAATACATTAATGAGAACCGAGGTAGCCTGCAGGGGAACTATCGTTGTCACTTTGCCAAACTGAAATGATCGCAAACTGAAGAAAATCGCCAGTCCCCAGGCTAGACCTGTCGCAAGGAAGTACTTCCTCCTGTCCCCGGCAAATTCAGCTATCGACTCCCGCGGGTGAATCCTCTCAACCGCTGCAATCATCACCGCCGGGACAACTAGCGACAACATGATGTAAACAGGCAGATTAAACTGCCCGGACACTCCAATATCAATCGACAACGCGGTTGCAAAAGCCAGTGTGGCTAAAATCGAAATTACAACATATTTATTAATTTCGAAACTGCCCTTTCGGTACAACAAAAACATGTTTCCCAAGAGAATTAACCCCGCACCCGCCACCTTTTGCCACATAAAAACCTCGTGAAAGACAGTCAGGCCATAAATAATTAAAAATACAGTCCCCACTTGGTTTACCATGGAAAACACTGATACTTGTAAGTGTTTCCTACCTGTGGTCTGAAGCCTGTCGTTAATGGCGTAAAATATGCAGGCAAGTCCCAAAAGTCCCCACGTTCTCCAGTCAGTGGGCCATCTCAAAGGGAAAAAGGGCGCAAGCGCCAAAATACTTATGCCCGCAACAGTCTGCAGCATAACAGTAGCGGCCCCATCACGTTTCGCTCCCCTAATCGCCAATTTGTAAAATTGGTAAAACAGAACCACAAAGACTAGAAACCCGAACACGTTAAATTGCCAGCTGTTCCAAAACTCCACCTTCAAATTCTATCTCTTTCCAGTCTCTTCTACAAAGAACCAAAATTACTTCCAGGAAATGTTTCCCCAGGGTTTGAGATCTTCCTCGTCTTCCTCGTTATCAACCTCTGATTGCGCTGTTGCTTCTTCGTGGAACCTGGCACCTCTTGAGACATCTAAGGCAGCACTATAACTTGTCCGAATTTTTTCGTAACCCTTGGTATAGATCAGGCCTAACTGCATGGACCGAGCCGCCGCGGCAAGGACAAAATTACGGGATTCGTGAAAGATAATACCAAACATCATCTGCTCATAAAGAGAGCGAAGTTTAAAGGCATTTTCCCTCTGCTCCATTGTTTCCGGTATCGGGTGTAATTCTCCCAGCTCGGGATTGTTGACACCCACAAACTTGAATATGGCCTCGGCTGACCTTCTGGCTACTTGGGAGTAGGAGGCCAACCTAATATCCCCCAAGGGTGGCAAATTGATATCTTTCCAAGAGGATAAAACTTCTGCACCATCCAGTCGATTTGTCGGACCAAAAATACCGATAATTTGATCGTCCGTAATATGGCCCCCAACCAAAGAAATACCTGCCGCCACAAGCAACAAATCACAGATGTCGCTATCAGGGACTTGACTGCAGCCGACAATTTCTCCAAAAAGACGCCCCAGCTCAAAGGCAGATCGCCTCTGACTCTCGGTAGTTGGATATCTATGTGTCGAAAGGTCAAGAACGTATTTAGCCTGCCAGAAGCTCTGGAGGCGTTTCATTATTTCTCCCACCGAGCCAGACGCTCGAACATGCCAACGCTCAACTCCACTCTCCTCCGTCACCAAAATCAGGTCATGTCTCTCGGGAACCATGTCCTCCCCGCCTCCCGGCAAATCGTATTCGTGGGATTGCAACATTTGCGCCCGAGTATATACCCCCGTTTAGTGATTTGCAACGATTTGCATCCAGTCCTCCTTCGCTCTCTTTTGCTAGAGCTACGGAAAGACGCTGTGGGTATATCCCAAACACACTATATTAAGGTTGCAAACTGGAGCGTGTTGGATATGGCAGGGAGACAGCCATTTGACTATACCCAGCATGCAAATTATGTATGCAAATTAGATTATGTTGACTATAATTAGACTGTTATGAATCCCTCATCTGTCCCCTATTTCTTGTGGGACTACACCCTCACCCAGGACCAAGTCAAATCCATACTTGCATCCCACAATGAGACCGAAAATATCTGGTTGCGCTCCCGGATACTTGAAAGTGCCACGTTTTCAGATGTCTGGAAGTACATGACGCTTCAAGAGCTACGCCACTGGTACCCAAAGTTAAAGCTCAAAAAGCCCGTCAAGCGAGCTTGGGATTTAGCTCTTCGCACATGGCAGTAAATTACGATCAGCAGGATAAATTTCTGGACACATTCTTTTCCGGTTCCTTAGCCAACAATTTCGGCAACCTCATCTTGACCCCGGCTGTAAATGTAAATACTTCGGCGGGGCAAACCAGCACCATTAACCCTGAGGCTTGATCTTGACAACAAATAACCCATACTCATACCATGAAACCACCCGCAGTCTTACGGCCGGAGTACTATGCGTTGCGACAAATTATTATTTTTTTGGTTTAAAAGAATTCTCGCGTGGATAATAGATTTAGCTATTGTTTTGATTCCATCAATTTTATTGATAGTTCTGGGGGCTAATGTTGCAGGGTTTAATGAAAATGGTTTTGGCATAGTCATAGTCATATTAGGCGGTAACCTGATACCAATTTTGTATTTCTTTTATATGTCCTCCCTCACTTTTAAAAAAAAGGGCACGATTGGAAAAAAATTATTAAAATTGTCAGTTGAACCCGCCACCGACAAAACCCCTTCAATTCCGAAAACCATTATTAGAGAGTGTGTCTTAAAGCCATTTACTATTCTTTTCTCATTTTGGTCAATAGTCCTTTATCTGGTAGGCAACTGGTTGGTGATTTCAATAAATCTTAATAGCGGTTCGCTTCCCGTTAAATCAATTCTGTTTACGCTTGGAACCACGTTTGGAATGTCAACGGTATTGATAATGTTTATTAGAAACTCAATGAAACATGGCGGGCAAGCCTGGTGCGACCTGATTCTCGGAATCAACTGTGTAGAAAAATCAAGCCCATCCCACGCCCGGGCGTGAATCAACTGTCAGATCCGGAACCGCAGTCAGTAAGCAATCCACTTTAAATTGTGGACACAGGCCCTAGAGCGTAAATCCTTGATACTTGATTTCTTCTCCGAGGTTATTTTGGTACATGTATTGAGTACCATAGTATCTTTCAATCATAAATCCATTTTCTGCCCTCTCATTTCTCACTATTTCCACAATCAGGGTGTCGCATGACCCACTATTGCTACGGCACTCGGTCATACGTACCTTATAGCCACCATTAATTGCCTCGCTGACCAACAAGTAATTGTTGTCTTCCACAAACGACCAGGAATTAAGAGTGAAAGGAAGGTTTTTGCCACGAATTTCATTGAAATTAGCTTTTGCACTAGAAGTTTGCGGCTGTGTAAAAAAAGTCAGTGCTCCAGCCATATTTCCGGAACTAATATACATCTCAAACCCCGCCAGGGTTTTTCGCATCATTTTTTCTTCTTCAGCAAAAGGTCTCGGAGTTGGCGCTGCGGCAGTAGTCGGCGACGGAACCCTAGAAGGCGTAAGCTTTTGAGTCATCACGAGTGTTGGTTGCTGGCTGTTGGATACACTAGGAGTCGGAGAAGTTATTACGATGCGGTCACTGTTAAGTTTTGACTTCATCTCTTCAAGAGCCCTGTTTGTCCTGCTTGTCTGATAATAAGCAAAAAGTGCAATTGTTCCCACAGCAAGAACAAGAATTATTACCTGTAACAAAATCGATCCCTTTTGTTTCATGTGTTAACACTGTAATTATACTACTAAAAATCCCGGTACTCGCTAAGTTTGTAGATCGAAAGCGGAATAAGTTGAGTATAATCGGAACAAGAGGTGGCAACGCAAGTCCTTAAAGATCATACCGACAGTAGTATAATTTTCTATATGAATGTAAACGAACCTATATCAGAAGAGAGAGAACTTTATAGTCTGTCTGCCAAAGAGTTTTTAATGGATTGTCTTGGTGTGAACCAATTACAGAACGACGTTGACAAGGAAATAGATGCCCTGGATGCGAGAAAACTTGAGCGCCTACATAATGAACTGATTGAATCATTAGTCAATACTGAAAGGAGCGTAGAGATGCCAGGAGAAGAGTCATATGTACCATTCAGGTACGGAAGTGTACAGGCGCACCTGAGGTATGTCCCTGTAGGATATGGTTTCAACCTTGAAGGGAAGCAGGGACATTCAAAAAAAATTGAGTTCGAGGAGGACGGCTTTATTTTTCTTGTGGATTTTTTGCCGCTAGCAACCACCCGTAGAATTGAGGGCTACGATTCCATTACAATGCTCCTAATTTTAAATGACACGTTAGAATTATTTCATACCATAGATGACCTACTTAAAGATAAACCAACGTGGGTGAACAAGACAAGGTACGCTTTAAACTTAACTAATCAGGATATGGCTAGATTTGTCACTAAAAGAATGGGCTTCAATAAAGTTACTGACCCTAACGTAAAAGGTGTGCCATTGCCGATATCAGATGGAACTGAGAATCTTGTGCTCGTAGGAATAGCATATAAAGATCTAAAAGAAAAAACTCCGGAGATTAAAAGGCTGTTGCGGGACACTCTAGCTATGGCTAGCGCAAGAAAGGGCATACACACAATAGTTGATGCAAGAAGACAAGCTGTTAAGTATATTTTGCGCACTTTCGAAGATTAAGCTCATAGTTGTTTACTTTTGTGTGTATACCTCGTCCATAATTTCTTAAAAAAAGGAAGAGTCAGTGTGGACAGCAAAAATCCGATTGCGGGAACTATGGCATTTAGCCAGGGACTTGGAACCTGAACGGCATTTAAATAAATACCTATCGCAAGGTAAGTAAATAGAACCAGAAGAAACCTGCGCGCCAAACTCGTCTCCCAGGCCTTATCAACTTCCACCTGCTTATTTCTTGCCTCGATTTTCTCCAACCGCTTAACTAATTCGGTTGTGTCCATATTCGTAGTAGTCATTATATCTCACTTTTGGGTGGTGACTTTTCCTCACCCGAAAAGAGTTAGGCTGCTTGGGTCGCTTATGGCACCTGGATATCCTAGGGAAAACGAAGAAGACAGGAGAGAGACACGAAGCGATTGGGCAAATTCAGAGGAACAGAAACCACAGATATCCAGAAGGGTCAGACCTTAGCCCTAATCAAGGTCTGACCCCAAAGACTGGCTAATGGTTTTTACCAGTCTTTCCCGTTCTTTTTCAATCCACTCACCCGTCGTAAGCAAGTGCGATCCCCCATTGCTCCCAGGAAAATAATCAATCAGGGATGAATACATAAAATTCTCTCTGGTTTGCTCATCCGTTACCCCAATTGAATATAACCATCCATTAAGCGAGGGCCAGTCGTGGAGATGTCTTTTGACTCTGGGCATGACCTGGCCAATAAATATAGCTCGTTTCATAAATTCTAAACATTATTAAAAGTATCTTGACACAGTCAGGATACTAAAAAATCCATAAAACCCAAACGCTCCCAGTACCATTGCCACCCTCCAAGCGGCCGGACGTAATGGTTTGGCCAGGACTGTCATGTTCAAGAACAACACTAATCCGGTATATACAAACATCGACACCGCATTCATCACGGCTCCAATTATCACCAGCCGTAATGGCTCCGTGAATCCTAAGGAAAAAATAACTATCCCCACCACCACTTGCAACCACAAAAACCCATAAAAAAACTTATGCAACTGTTTATGCGCCCCGATATGTCGAAACATTATGGCCAAATTCTCCCCTGCTATCCGGGAATTTGACCCCAATACTGAAAACTGAGTCCCAAACAGCATCACTCCCACTAAAATCAAAAAGGCGGTCCCCAGAACAGGCCAGCTTCGCTGGCCGATTTCCACCGCCTCCAGTATCACAAAGTTAATGCTGGTTTCGACTGCCGGATGTTTGTATACCGTCGCATAAGCCAGCAACGACAGCAGTAACATGGTGACCGTTCCCGTTGCCCAAAATACAATCCCATGCTCAATATTAATTCTCTTCCACCACAGTCTAAATCTGGTTATATTCTCAGGGGTACACTCGAACCTTTCTCCCTCCACCTCCGTCTCCTCTTGATTATCTCCCCAGACATTAGAGATCCGCCCCGAATATTTCCCCATTCCGTACCCTTTTTCTTTAATATACAAGCTCTGGGCCAAATTTAAATTTCCCCCGGCTCCCGCATAGGCCAAAGCCGCTAAAAAAGTAGCCATTGGAATCCCTTTGGGTAACCAAGTAAATCCCTCCCCTTTCCCCACTAGCCCTGCAAGTAACGCTGTCCAATCCTGTCCTCTGGCCAACCATACCGCCAGTCCTAAAATAAATGGCACTGCAATTAAAATTATGGCCTTTTGCACTCGTTCCTGGGTCTTATACACAATCCTGCCAAAATTAAAAACCACCCCCACCACTAATAACAATGCTATTCCCCACCACTTTGTATATTCCATTCCCGCCGCAGTGGCCAAGACTTTGGCCGCCGAAGCTATGATCCCCGGCCACATCCAAGGCACCAATGTCGTTAGCAAGAACCAGATTGGGATCCATCTACCGTATTTGCGCGTCATGCCCATTAACACACTTTCTCCGGTCACCAGGGTATATCTTTCGATCTCCATATTTATAAAAAACTGCATAGTGATCCCTACCACCGCTGCCCAAATTATTCCCAAGCCAAAATTAGCCGCCAAATACGGCCACAAAATTAACTCCCCGCTCCCCAGTCCCACTCCCAGAATAATAAAGCTCGGTCCGATTAACTTTGACAGCTTCCACGCTGGCGGTAATTCCTTAGTCATATGTCATTTCGAAAGTGTCCATAAATAACCAAAAAACAACACTAGTAATCCACCTCCAACCCACCGGGGAACACTCTGGCCCTTATAACGATGCAAAACCCATCCCAAAAGTCCCGTCGCCGCAATTAACCACACCCAGTCCAGCCTTGCAATCTGCCTCACGGACGTAAACAAGGAAATCACCCCTCCAATCAAAAGCAGGTTGTAAATATTGCTCCCCACAATGTTCCCCACCGTAATCTTTGCCTGATGTTCCTCTTGACCGAAAATAGTCGTAAATAACTCAGGTAGTGAGGTTGCAATTGCCGTCAGCGATAAACCTAAGATTGTCGTTGACACTCCCGTCATCTGCGATATTCCCTCTACCGAGCTTACTATTAAAATGCCTCCCATCGCAATTCCCCCAATGGCCACCACTAGCCCCACTCCATCCCGCTTCCTCAACCTACCAGTATGAAGCTTCCTAAGCATAGCCCCATCTTCATGCTTCCTCCCCCACACCCCCCAAAGATACTCCTCTGCTGTCACTACCACCGCTCCCGCCAACAATGCAAGCCCTGTATATATCCCCGGCAATCCTGAAAATTGCATTGCCACAAACATCACCATTGCTCCCAAAAGTATCCAAACGTTTCTCTGTGTTTTAATCGTCCCAATCCGCAGTTTCCCCAAAATAATACCCACCGGCAAAACAAAAAGCACGTTCACAATATTTGAGCCAATAATGTTCCCCCAAGCCAATCCCGCATCCCCCTGGGCAATCGACACCACTGATACTGCCAGCTCGGGCAATGAAGTCCCCAGGGCTACAATTGTAGTTCCAATAACCAGCGGCGACAATTTCAGAATCCCAGAAATTTTCTTCGCTAATAACACAAAAGCGTGTGTGGCCAAAAGTAGCACTCCCACCCCTAAGCCAAATTTAATAAACCCAGCTTCCATAGACTTAGTATATAATCTTCTTGTGAAACAGGCACCGCTAGTTTTAGCAATTTTATTTCTATCCCTTCTCGGACTCTCCAAAATAAAAACAGCGCCTACCCCAAATCCCCGCCCCTCACCTGGCTCAAGCTACCAAACCTCTTGCCAAACCAATGCTGACTGTACCCTCATTAATATAAACGACAAAAACTGCTGCGGGGCCACCGCCTGCGAAGACAAATCCACCCCCAACTGGATAGCTGTTAACTCCAAGTGGTATAGAACTATTTACCAAATTTCTTGTAATGACGGCCCCTGCCCACTCGCCCAGTGCAACCCCGAAGGAATCAGAGAATCATTTGTGGCCAGATGCGACTTCAACCAATGCGTAAAGCTGGGTGGGGCGTAAATCCTAAACTTTAGACTAATTCAGTCAACCTTTCCGCCTCAATTTCACTCGTCTTCGAATTTCCCTAAAGGCCTCTCTTGTCAACCTTGGGTGACCACCGGTATATGAAAATCCCAAAGCCAATAGGCGCTTCGCCCTCTCCGGATCAACAACATTTCTTAGTTCTTCGTAATCAGCCACATCTTTGGGCTCATTAAAGGGGCTCAAAGACTTCCACGGGCTTCTTCGCACCGCTCTGTCTTTGAAAAAATAGTGCACTTCCGGCGAGAATGTCCTAAACCGTATTCCCCTTAATTCGACTTCGCTATCCAGCCCTTCTTGCGGAATAAACAGTCTGCCTTTTGGGTTTGGCAAAGTCAAACCCGGATCAGAAAAATCTCCATGCCACACGTCAACTCCCATACCATCAGCTCTTGAATAGCTCATCCCGCTTCCACCCAACTTTTGAGCTGCTTCCTCGGGTAATGGAGAAAAACCCAGTCCGCTTAAAAAATCACCCATCTCCGTTCCATCTCCCCGACGAACACATATGTCTACATCGCCAACTGGCCTGGTTTCTCTCCCCAGTACCCCTTGTACACCCAAACTACCAACAATTAAACGGTATCCGGAATATCCAACCTCAATCTCTTTTAGTAATGCAAAAGCGGGGTCGCTATCTCTGACTTCCTGTAAATTCCCATCTATTTCATCCAAACCCCCCGCCCCTAGTTCTGGCATGGGTAAAGTTTACCACGCCGCCTTTGAAAAAAGTTAGGTTGCTTAGGCAGCTTATGGGGCTTAGGTACCCTAGGAAAAACGAGGAAGACGGAAAAAGAGAGACGAAGTGATTGGGCAAATTGGTCAAATTGCCCTGGAAAACCTTTGAGAATATTTTCTAGGGTGAAGTCAAATCGGACTGATCCGGATGGAGAAAAACCACATGGTATCCAAAGGGGCAGACCTTAGCCCTAATCAAGGTCTGACCCCAAAGACACAAAGAGCAAAGAGAGTTGATATACAATGATACAATTACCTAGATGGAACCAAAACACGACCGGTTTTTTGATCCCAGGGACTTTGGCAGAGGCACGTTTATGGGCAATGATCCAACCATTCTTGACCTGTCGGCAGAAGAAAGAGTGAGACTCTCCGCATTCCGCCACGCCTGTCCCAGACCGGCATCGGTAATAAATAAGTACGGCAAACAGTGGTTTGCCTCCCTGCCCGGAGAAGAGCAGGTATGGGTAACTTCTGAGCAAATTAGGGAGCATGGAATAGAAGCTGCGCGCGCGCGGTATGACGAATGCGACTTTGTGTTTACGCAGTGGATTTGCGGCCTAGCCCAAAAGTATAATCCTGACCTTCTGAAAAAGTTAACCAGCCCCACCCTCAGGCAACCAAGCGAACCAGTGGGGATTTTTGAAAGAAACAGAGTTCCCAGATCTCACATGGAAGACATGTCCCCCCTCTCCACCCTAGTCGGTTATGCCCTCCCCAGAGTATTTATAGAAGGTGCGGGAAGAGGAAAAGACAGAACGTGGGAACGTTATTTCCAAACCATGGAAACACTAGAACGCTTAATCAAAGAGTCCCAGACACCCGCCGAATTGCTCGCAAAGCTAGCCGAAGCTGTTACCCAGCAGGAAGCCGATCCAATTGCAACACTAAGTCATGTGTTGGAACCGGGGATATTAGATGAAGAAAACAACCATATCGAATATTCCCTTATAGCGGAAGCTCTAGCCCAGTACGCACCAAGTTTGTGGAAAAAGTATCAATCGCTCACACCGCAAGAACGGCAAGAAAAGGGCATCATAAACTTCCCGACAAGACTGAAAGAATTCCCCTGGGAAAAACGACCGCAGCCGGTTTCTTTTGTGGAAACAGTAAGCGTGGTCGATGGAGTTACCTGTGATGTTTACACCTTTGATCAAGATTCCGGTAAAGACCTGGGGATCATTAAAATTCAGGCCGGAAAGAGCACCCCCGTACAAAAAGTCTTGGATGGTGAACGAACCATAGAGGGCCATATTTTTGGCAAAGGCAAGCTGGTAGTAACCAGAGCAGACGGTAAGGTAGAAACAACAAACGTGGGTGATGACCCGTATGAGATGATATCGGTTACCGTAATGGTCGGCGATACCATGCAATGGCAAGCTGATCCGAACTCAAACCTGATAGCATTTGAAGTCTGCTTCCCGCCATACAAAGATGGCAGGTACGAGAATGTTGGGTGAGTGCGAAGAACTAAGTTGCTTAGGGTGCTTAAGTAGCTTAGGGGAGGCGGAAAGAATGGACTGTTCCGACGTTTGGACTAATTTGTTAAGATTGGCGCAGATGGCATTCGTTAAAGTTATCCAGCTGAAAGCTACCAGCCCCAAATTCAATAAATTTCGAAAAAGCGAGTGGGAGAGGGTCCACCGTGAACACTACGGTGTAGCGCTGGATTGGGATTACTGGAAAATCAGACACCTCTACCTCGAAGCGCTGGAAAGAAAGGAAGTTGTCGGCATCCTAACCGGAGAACTGGAAGGCGGGGTTCTCTATATCCCTGAGCTAATCGTCAAACATGATAAGTTAGGCCAGGGAATCGGAGAAAACCTATTGCGCGAGGCCGAGAAATGGACCCGCGACCAGGGCGGACACGAAGTGTATCTAACAACAGGGATCAGGTGGAAAGCGGTCGATTTCTACAAAAAATTGGGCTACGAAATTGCCGGACAGCTTCCTAGGCATTACTCCAAAGTGGACTTTATATTACTACGAAAATTTGTCTAAACCCCCAGAAAATGAAACGCGCCCAGGGGAAAGCAAGATGTGCGAAAACGCACACACTCGCTCGCCCTGGGCGCAAGAACTAACTAAAACATCACGGTTGAGAACTCAATGCTCGCGCGTTGCTCGCGGTGTGCGGGTTGGCCGCGCGGTCCGGGTCGGCTTGACCCGCCAAGTGGGTTTAGCGGTGACCGTGACCGTCGGGGTCGATGTCGCAGTCAAAGTCACCGTCGGCGTGAAGGTCGGAGTCGAGGTAGCGGATAGACTCGGTGAAGGCGTGGGAGTATCGGTCACCGTCGGCGTATTAGTGGCAGTTGGACTCGGCGTGAGCCAGAGCCAGTTCCACCAAATGCTGACGCAACCGATTGACGCCGTCCCCTGAAGCGGCAGACCGGAAACCGAGTAGTACGCACCCGGTGCGACAACCACTTCCTTGCCACCAATCGCAGCAACCAGGTCTGCCCCGGTTGTGTTGAGCACATGAACCTGGACGAAAGAAGTGTACTTCGTCAATTCCACCATCGGGCCCGGCAGACAACCGCCAAAGTTCATTCCAGCAAAACTGTTTTTGCCTTGGCCCGGAGCCAATTGAAACGCATTCACGCGGTAGGCGCTATGGGGATCGACCGAGAACACTGCCTCGTGGGGCAACGTCGCCAAAACCCCTGAGGGCACCATGTTCGGGAAGTAGGCCACAAAGTACACCGGACCACCTCCCGCCACGACACTCCGAGCGTACCAACTCTCGTACATGGCATAGCCCCACTGAACGTTCCAGGTCAGCTCGATGTTGTCGGCCGCCCTGGTAGGTTTGGCCGGCACGGTGAAAATCGGGACCATGCCCAGAGCAAACACGATGAACAGACTAGACAATTTCCGCCTCATGGAATCTCCTTTTTCGAGTTTGCGAGGCAAATGCCTCAACTGCCATCCACATTGGAAGGCTTACGCCTGAAAAGGTAAATTACCTACCCAAACAAAAGCCTTCCAACGTCAATATAACCGTGAATGTCAAAGAACAAGAAACAACCGTAAAAACAAGAAAACAGGCGCTAAATTGTGCCTGCAACTTGTTATCTTGGTGTCGAAATCTTACCAAATTCAAGCCCTAAAGTCAAATACTATAAGATATAATAAGCCAGGTTCTAATGTCCCATAGCCTTGTATATTGTCAGCTTTTGGGGTACAATACAGCTTCAAAGTATGCCTAAAGCAAAAGCCTATAGCTTGTTTTCCGTTCTTCCTTTGCTGGGGCTGGCCGCGACCACCCTTGCCCTGCTGGTTGACACTTTTCTTTTCCCCGGCGCTACCCTCAAACACCTCCGAGTCGATTCAAAGGTCCTGCTTTTGATCTTTGCCGGCCTGGCACTTGCCCTCAGGGCTTTTCGACTTGAAATTCTGCCAAATTGGTTACGCAAACTAAATAATCATTTTTTGCTCCCCATCTTGGCCTTTCTCTCTTTCTTCTTCATCCTCCTGGAAAACATTACCTATCCCAACTTCGTATTTAATACCTTTCACCTCTACCCTGAACAATTCCTAATCCTTTTCTTTCTGTTCGGATTTGTGTCTTATCTAGAACAGTCCTTTCCCAAGGCCGCAAACTTACTAAGACAAATGTACGTGTTGGGTCCCCTGCTCCTGATTCTCCTGATCCGGCTAAATCTTTCCAATCCATCTCTTTTTAAAAGGTTAGTCCACGAAGACAGTTTCTTTGAATATTCCCAATTTCTCTTTTATTTGGGAACCGCAGTTACTTCGTTTTTCATTGCCCGTAACATCCACCGGGCCAGGAACCGCCTATGGATTTTCTACCTACTGCTGGGGATCGGCATATTTTTCGTATCACTTGAGGAAATCTCCTGGGGCCAAAGGATGTTTGGGATCAAAACCCCTGCCAACCTCGCCCGAATAAATTACCAAAAGGAAATTACCGTCCACAACATAAACGGAGTCAAGGATTTAATTCCTTTTGTTTACATTGCCCTGGGGCTCTGGGGAGGTCTAGGCTGGAGGATCCTGGAGAGGGTAAAAATTGTTTCAAAAAAATACCGGACCTACTTTGCTCCCCCACCCCACCTGTCATTCTATTTCCTCGCGGTCGCGATTTACTTTACTATGCATATGTACGCCCATTTCTACTACGAAGTCGGGACGGCTGTAAGAACCAGCATTCCCCGCTGGCAGGAAGTAGCCGAGGCTTATTTTGCGGCCGGATTTCTAGTATTCGCGCTGGAAAACTACCACAGGAGTCTAAGGCTGCGTTCAAACAGTCTGAACCTTTACTCAAACGGCCGAGTGAAATCGCGATTCTCCCCAAAACACTGGAATGTTGCTCCGCTGGGGTAAAGAAAAAGGGGTTAGGAGACGGTCCTCAAACACATCTAAACAGAGACCCGATCAACCAGTTTTTTTCAACTCCCGGTTAAAAACTTTTCTATCCGCCCTGGTTCTGAAAGCATTGCTTCCCCACGCCGCCGGAGAACTATTCTCAATCCCTGCTATTCCGTCCAAAAGCTGCGGTTCACGAATTCCCGCCTCAACAAATTCAATGTAGTCTTTAATCCGCTCACCATTGACCCCTACCAACATCTCTCTTGCCTTTTCGTCTATTAGATCAGAATCCGTTTCTCCGCTAATCTCGTTAAAACTGGAGAAGTAGTAATCCCCTGGTCCCTTTGCCAATCCTCCTCTAACCGGATTTAGGTGAACATAGCGGGACAGCTCCCAAAAATATGCTTCCTTTTCGCAAATCACACTCTTGAATCTATTCTGGAATACAGGCCCAACGTGGCCAGTACGTATGTTGAAGTACATCGCAAAGGAGGTCGCCAATCCACGCATAATCCGATCAAGCGGAACTTTATTCGTCTGAATTATCAAGTGAAAGTGGTTCGGCATTAGACAATAAGCAAAAAGACAGTGGTCTGAAATCCTCGCCATTTGCCTCAACTTGGACAAAAACTTGTGATAATAGCTATCGTCCAGGAATATGATCTGTTTTCCAGCCCCACGGTTGAACACATGATAGAAACCACCCGGATAGGCAATCCTTGAACCCCGAGCCATATAAAAAGTGTGCACCGTTCAGGGCTATAAATCAAGCCCTTTGAGGACCGTCCCCAGGAGTGTCCCCGCAGTGAGACGACGGCCAATCTGGTCGAGAGTACCGACTGGGTGCTACTGTACGACAAGACCAGAAACGGGGAAATCCCCGACGTTGATTTTGCCATATACAGCAGTGGTTTCATCGGCAAAATCACCGGCACCGTGGTAACCTCGGAAGGCTCCGGCACTGCAGATGTTGGCGAGGGCGGCGGCCTATTCTACTCCGTCATCGGAGATCCCACCGCCGAGCAAATCCTCGACGCCAAAAACAATCTCGATCTCTTGGGCTGGGGCGGCATTCGGGCCACCGGATTCCACTATGCAACCAGCCCCAATTCAGGTAACGGCATCTACTACTACCTGGCCGCCCTAAGTCTCGTCAAGGCGGACAGAGAGGTACTCCTTACCCGTTATGGAACCGACGTGGGAATACTCGATCGCGTCGGCTTCCCGACCATTCCATAACCTTTCCGCAAGATTTTCCTAAACCCCCGCATCAAACGCGGGGGTTTTTCATGACCCAATAGCATCCAAGCAGGTCCGAATTTAGCCCAAATCCAGGTCTGACCCACGTTCTCCGATTCTTTCTCTACCAACAGACAAACCACCAACAGTGCCTTTGGCTGGAGGTCCCCAAAACCCCAGACGGGGAAGTCGAATACCGGGCGGGAACATTAATCTGCCAATGGTAGGGAGCAGACCAGCGCTCATCAAGCCCCACCTTCATGTGAACATAGTGAGGCCCCGGAGAAACGTTGAAAAATGTATAACTATTGCCGTAAGTGGTAACTAGCGAATCAGGATCGCTGTACTCATAATCGTTTAGGGCCAGAACAAATCCTGTATTTGGAAAATCATTCCAGAAAACGTGAACATCGTAAGACGCCCGGCCGATATTGGGCACGAAACTAAAAGTTACCTCCGGAGCTAAAGAAGAAAAAGGATTTTTTTGGGAAGCGAAGACCTGACCCCTCGGGGTGAGTAATAACACCGCGGCCACGAAAAGAAAAAGTGTCCTTCCCGTATACCCTAGGTATAATCCCCTTTTGTTCAAAAAGCAAATCGTGACTTTTCGCAAATAGGGCGTTACAATCCAGAGCGTGAAGAGCGTAGTCATTTGCGGCAGCCGCCGCTTCAAGCCGGAAATAAGAAAGTTTGCCAGCACGCTAAAAAAACTTGGGGTCACCGTATACGAACCATACCTGCATTCCGGAGAAAAAGAATGGCAGGCCATGTCAGATCAATATCAAAAGTTTATCGCCTTGGGACTAACCCACGACCACCTCTACAAAATCCGTATGGCAGACGTTGTTTACCTGTTTAATAAAGATGGCTATTCCGGAGTCAGCACCACAATGGAAATAGGAGCTGCCCTGGCCCTGGGAAAACCCATCTATGCCTACTCTGACGAAGACAGCGAACTGACACGACATACGCTAATCAGAGAATTTGTAAAATC
This sequence comes from uncultured Gammaproteobacteria bacterium, assembly GCA_964514545.1. Taxonomy (GTDB): domain Bacteria; phylum Patescibacteriota; class Microgenomatia; order CAZETR01; family CAZETR01; genus CAZETR01. The sequence goes on from CAZETR010000007.1 coordinate 17,399, forward strand.
CCCGCGAGACCTGTACAAAAAATTAAAATAATTAAATGGCAGAAAGAAAGTGGAAAACATTAAGCTCCAAAATGGCATTGGACGAAAAGTGATTGAAGCTAGAACCTGATCCAACATGACCTATAGTTGATCGAGAAATCTGATTGGGGTAAAATGAGCATAATTATGGAACTGAAAATTAATCCAGAAGGCAGCGAGAACAATTTAACCTCGGGAAAACCAGATTGCCCTGCGAGCGTTGACAGGTATTCCTCAAAAAGATTAGCTATGGAAATGGTGGCCTCGCTGGCTACGGAATTAGTTAATTCCCATCCAGACGACTTCAGCGTGGATCTAGAAGTTGGCGCGTTGCGATCTAGCATGAGAGCCACCACTGCCTTTACAGTCGAGGGTCACGAGCTTACGTTGTCTGTTGGAATAACAAGATCAGAGGGATACGATATAACCCATAAAGTAGACATTAGACCGGAAGATGATTCGCAGACTGGCATAGGTACAATCTACTCCTACCGATACCGATTGGATGTAGGTGTGGGTAAAGCGGCTCTAGAAGAATTCAAGATGGCTCTCGACGATGATCTTCCTCCAGACGCGAGTCACGAGAGAAGAGATAGTATGCGTCAATTTAGAGAAGAGTGGCTAGGTCGCTTTGGTACAACGCAGCTAGGAGAATTGGCTAGGTATGCCGACCATTGGGCCGAATCCACGATTAATGCCGAAAGTGCAATTGTGCTTCTTCAAATGGCCACAAACCTACATAGACCAAAGGATTACTTGGGCTTTACTTCTGGCATTTCACTCAAGAAATTTCGTGAGCGGGAAATGAGAGAAGATCATAATCTTTTGGTCTAATTGGACAAATGGGGTAAATCGAGGTAATTGGATGAATCAAGGAAAAAGTAAGTGGCCTGACTGATCCGGGAAGCTTAGGAAACGATACTCAAGGAACTCAAAATAACCCTGACAAGTTGACCAATGGTCTAAAATCAATGGGAGATGGCCGAAAAGAAATGGAAAACAATCAGTTCGCGCTTGGCACTTGACGAGCCGTGGTTTAAAGTAAGACGGGATACGGTGCTACTTCCCTCCGGCAAAATTCTGGATGATTACTTTGTCTGGGTCTCGGGCAATATTGTTCTCATTATTGCCCTGACACCCGATAACAAGATCCTCCTGGTCAAACAATACAAACACGCGACAGACCAGATAATGATCGAGCTCCCCGCCGGGTTCGCCGACGGAAACGAGGATCCGGAAAAAGCCGCAGCCCGCGAGCTGTTGGAAGAAACAGGCTACGCGACACAAAAGATGGAGTTGCTGGCTAAACTTTCGGACAACCCGACAAAACAGATCGGGACGACCTCTATTTGGCTGGCACGGGACACTGAACTAATAAACACCCCAAAACCCGACGAGAATGAAGATATTGAAGTCCTTCTGGTCGACCTAGCCGAGGCGGTACAAATGGTACTGGAAGGCAAAATCTGGGCGACCGGTTCTGTGGCCGGAATACTACTTGCATGGGAAAAACTAAAACTGCCAGATAAATGAACAGGCAAACCCTTGACAACTCCGCAATAAACACATAAATCCAACAACAATGGCACTCCCTGACCGAGAGTCTATTCCGGAAAATGAAGAAGAAACTTTCGAAATATACGTTAAAATCGGTAGAGCTGCCCTGGGAGAGGCACGACTAGTTTTTGTAGAAATGCTGAAAACCCAAGGCAAAGCCGGCATCCCAGCTTACGTCCCCAAAGAGAACATAACCATCTACGAACAGCGACTAACCGGAGAAACTCTTATTGCAAACTTATCAGTCCGGATAGTCGAAGATCATGGCGATTATCTAATTGTGGAAACAGAAACTGAAGGAAGAGAAATGCTAAGATTCAGGGTGAACAAACAGGCACGAAAACTAGAGCCTGTCAGAAACGAGCCGGTCTACGTGTTAACGAAGTCACTCTAAGACAACGTGGTGCAACGGACAGCGGGGTTCGTATAGATCCTCTCCGCCTACGACAACCACCTGATCGAGCGCTCCGCCACTCCTTAACCTCTGCGTCCTGGTTGCCTTTCCGCCGCAACGCAACCTGTCTGGACCATCTTCGTGCATGCAAATGGCATAACACTCAATTCGGCTGTCGGCCATGGCTATGAGTCCCGGCATGGGCCCAAAGGGATCGTTCTTAAAATCCGTTGGCAACCCTGCAACTACCACAGTTAATCCCATTCCCACGGAAAGTTCTTTTACTATTCCAATAACCCCAGCCGCCATAAACTGCGCTTCATCTATTCCCACCACTTTGACCCCTACAATTAACCTCTGTAATATCTCCTGCGGATCATCAACCGCAGTAGCCGGAAACTCCTCACCTGTCTTTGCCTTGACAACCAGCCTTCCCTCACCTCTGTCATCCATACTCGGCTTAAAAATCTGCACCGGCAAATTTGCATACTTCTGAGCACGATGCATAAACTCGATCATTGCATCAGTCTTACCGGAAAACATTGGGCCGAAGAAAGCGATCACCTCTCCCGGAGCTTCTGTCCTATTTGCCACTGGTCGATTATAACCAACATGCTTCACTTTGCAATGATTACTTGCTTATTGGGAATGAAAGTAAAGAAAAAGATGAAACCATTGGTTCCTAGGTAACCTAAGAAGCTTAGGGAGCTTAAGGAGACGAAAGAAACGAAGAGAACAAAAGGTAAGGAGAAATAAACAAATTCTTGAGAAGATATTTCTAGAAGCTACTCTTTGTTCCCGGTCAAAAGCGCGTCGATAATGTCGTGTGGCAAAGCGGCTGCCCCCAGAAGAGCTTTGCGAACCAGCGATCCGGCTTCACTCCCGATTTCATCGGCCGCTCCAAGAACTCCCAGTACCGCGTCTTTGGCCAGCGCTCCTACGTCTCCACCGATATCACCAGCCGCTTTAACCGCGCCTTCAACAACAGAAACAGCAGTTTCACCCAAATCAGCTCCGACACCTGAAGCTCCCTTAATCGCTCCCCGTGCCGCTTGAGTCGCCGTCGCTCCAACATCTCCGCCCACGTCTTTAACTCCATCAATTACTCCAGAAACTAACCCCGTCGCAGCCTGAACAACAGAAACACCCGCACCTGAAACCGCCGTAACGCTATCCGATACCAACCCCGACACCAAATCGACGGAACCGGAGGCAACCCCGCCACCGGCCTGAAGAACACCAACCACTGACTTTCTAGCCGTCGCGGCAACGGTCCCCGCCACATCCCCTACCCCAGCTACAACCGAAGAAAGCGAGCTCTTAATATCTTCTACAAAACCAGACATGCATTAACCGTAACAACCAAAATAACCATTGTCAACACCTAAAACTCCACTATAGTTATTTAGGCAACCTAGAGAGCCTAAGGAGCTTAGGAGACTTCGGAAAAACCAAAAACGGCAGCCCAGACTACTGCGAGATAGTGAGTGTATAAATTCTCGAGCCCTGCCCACCCTTATTATCAGTTACGGTATAAAGAATATCAAAGCTCCCCGCCTGGGTTGGAACACCGCTAATCTGGCACCTGACTAAGGCATATTTCCCTGTGGCGCTCCTGGCAGACGGACCGCAGCCCAAGGTAAGACCAGGTGGTAGTTTGTCCGCAACTACGGAGAGGGTATCGTATCTATCTTCATCCTGACCGGCAACGTATGCCGAGTACGAAACGCCGACTCTGCCCTGGGGAAAATTATGCGCTCCTATAGAAGGAAGCTTGTTGGGAAACGGGGTAGGGGTAGCATGGGCCGAAACATTAATAAGTGCGGACCTGGTGGCCTGAGCTCCCTGGCTATCTGAGAGAGTAAACAACACCTGTTTTGCCCCCGGCTCGGTTGGTGTACCGAGAACATCACAGCTGATAAACGCCATCGTGCTTTTTGGCAAAGAAACACAGGAGAGAGAAAGACCAGCGGGAACGCCATCCCCCGCCATTGTCAAAACGTCCGCCTGGTCCAGATCCCAGCCGTATAACTTGAGAGAGTAGGGTCTGCCCACCATTCCCGACGGGGCCGAGCCCATTCCGATTGCGGGAAGCTTATTGTCGGCAGACGTCGCCTTGGGACGTGTGATTACCGACCTGCGTGAATTTGAAACCCTCACCGCTACTAAAAGCCCCGCAACCAGAAGAACGAGAACCACCAATCCCACCATGAGAGTAAGTGCGCCCTTCCTTGGTTTCACATATTAAATAGTAAGTAACTACTAGTAGTATGTCAACCACTTGCCAAACAAGGTATTTAAGGCAAGAATAGAACACTTTATGGGAAAATCACCGGAAAAAACAGAACTTAGCAAAAACCAGGTAAAAGCAATCAAAGATATGGCCGAAAGGCAATTTGCCCTCTGTGTTCTGGCTGCGGGACTAAAAATCGCGTATGGGCCATCAATCAGATGTAATCCTCCGGTACCAGACAAAAACGGCGATCAGAAAAAAGTTGTCACCAAGCCTGATTTTTTGGTAATAGATCCCCCAACCAAGCGAGAAGCTTTTGTCGAAGTCACTCACGGAAATGGTGATGCCGCCTCTAAAGAAGCGCAAAGAAGAGTGGTGGCCCAGGCCGGAATAACCAATTATTATCTGGTTACGGGAAACAGCGTTGCCTTACTTGTCACCTTGCCCAATAATCAAAAAAGAACCAGGTTAAACGTGCTGCTGAAGTGGGATTGACTTTCCTCAACTAAGTGAGTAATCATTAGCTTGTGCCAAAGAGGTACTCGCTGACTATAATTTCTCTTCTCCAGGCAGTACTTTTGGTCGGCTATGCCAGCCTAGTCGGCATGCTTCTCGCACACGGAAATGCCTAGTTCGGCCCAGAACCCCAAACCGTCTTGAAAAAGCCAGTCACCCGGTATATACATATATTATGCTAACGAAAACAGATTTCCAGGAAATAACGAAGATTATAAAAGGCGAGACTGAACTTTTGAGGCAGGGATTCAAATCCGAGAATGAACTAATGAGGAATGAGTTTAAGTCAGAAAATGAGACGTTGAGGCGGGAATTCAAAACAGACAATACCTCGTTGAGACAAGAATTCAGGTCGGAGAATAAGAAATTAAGACTAGAAATGAGAAAGGGGTTTGCCAAACTCGACAAAAAATTAGAGATTGCCGTAAATTTTCTGGATCGAGACTATCTTAAACTCCTGAAAAGAGTTGAGCGGATCGAAAAACACTCGGGGATTGGACCCGTTTCCCCCCAATGAGAATAGTAGGGCAAAGACGAATCTAGAAGCGGAGAAACAATGGGTTCTTAAGTGGCTTACGGTGCTTAGGTAACTTAAAAAAGCGAGGGGGGCTACTTTTCTACCACAAGTGGAGCAACGTCGGAGCGGACGGCCTTGACTTCCCAATAAAACACCTGACCCGGGTTTCTGCTGTCTATAGACCGAACCATAAACCTGCCGTTCTCAACTCCTGATGCAGCCAAGGCGCTAACCGGCTCGCGCTCGAGAGTAAACCTGGGAGTAACCTGCACTGTCCGGCCCTCCTCACGGGTTAAAGGCTCAAAATAATCGGGCAAAACGACAACCACCCTCCCGTCTGTGAGTCTTGCTTCCCCTCTGTAGTAAACCGCCACTTCCGGGCCTTCGATTGCCGAATGGGTAAGGATCATACCGGGCCGAAGCGGATGAGGTATCTGGAAATTCTTGGTGGTTGCCGTAATTGTCCCCATAACCTGCAATTGGGAGATCGGGTCAGTCGTGCCGATCCCCACGTTACCCGCAAAATAATTGGGCCTGGGCGAGGCATTATAAATAGCATAGTTCCCCAGTGGAATTGCAGTCGTCCCGAGCAGAATATCCGTATTATTAACTGCCCCCCCGGAGCCTTGAGTATCGGCGACAGTTAAGCCAGCAGCGTTAGTAATAATTCCCCCATTGGCTTTCCTGACCGTCGCATCTACCCCGTAGGCATTCTCTATTGATCCGTGGTCGACTACGAAATTGGAAAACCTGCCACCGTAAGCCCGGTCAATTTTCCCTTCGCCGGCATTCCAGACATTCACGCTCACCCCCACAGCGTCGGTGATCGTCCCGGAGCTAACGTTAATCGCGCTAAAGTCAGACCCCCGGCAGCTACCCAAAGTGTTACCTAGAGGTGCCTTAAAATAGCAGGCCCCATCAACCGCAATCAAGGGATTATTGTGGCCTACGCCTAACTGGTCAATATAAAATTGGCCCGCGCGCCATGAACCGGCAGTATTAAAGCTCTGGTGAACCAAAAGGCCTATATCAACCGGGGCCGAGTAATCGTCTATGGCTACGGCGTTGCCAATGCTCGCCTGGCCGTTGACGCTAAGTTGTTTTAAGGGTTTGTTTGTGCCAATCCCCACAAAGTCCGGAAAATAATAATTTCCCCTCCCGGTTTTGTTGCCAAACATCCCCGATGAGACATACGCCGCGGATAAACTCGCTGACCCCGTCGCAGTGTCAGTGGCCGAAACTCCAATCCGAGGAACCAAAAGGTAAACCGCGAATACCGAAAGAAACATTAACAAGACTCGGCTGAGACTCTTACCCATATTATTTATTCTCAAAATCGTACCAAATCCAACCCCTAAAGTCAAATACTATAAGGTATAT
>CAZETR010000008.1:0-5717 GCA_964514545.1 uncultured Gammaproteobacteria bacterium
ACCGGCGTAAGCTGCCACCTCTTCCCCCACAGGCAAACTCCGAGTCACACCATTGAAATAAATGGCGACTCTTTCCATTAACCTCCACAGAGACAGTTTCTTCTCCGTAAGTGGTTGATTGTCCTCCCCCATTACCCGTACCACATCCACGCCATCAATGCTTTCCACTACACCACGGGCTTTCTCGCCCTTGCCACGCGGCCAGACCATCACCCCCCTGGGAATAGTAAAAACCGGCTCTGATTCTCCCTCCAGGCTTATTCGGGAAACACCTCCCCCTGTCTCTTGAGCCATTACCCCGATTTTAGCACCGATTGGTCAAATTGGTCTGATTAGACGAATCTGGAGAAACGGGGAAACGGTAAGTTGCTTAGGTAGCCTAGGGAACTTAGGGAGCCTAGAGAGAAACAATGGTATCCAAAAGGGCAAGCCTTAGCCCAAATCAATCCATTCGACAAGCTCAGGATTGATACTGAGCGAAGTCGAACGTATCAAGGTCTGACTCCGAAAGTCCCGAAAGTCCTGCAACAACAGCTCTGGCGCGGTCAAAATCCAGTCTGCGGACAAAATAAATCTTGTGTACGCGCCCCTGCTCCCGCCCGTTTTTAATCGGCGCGCCGTAAACAATCCCCACCGGAACGGACTTATTAATCTCCGCGGCTAATTTTCCTGCATCCATCACATTAAATCCCAATCCCCGTGCCGCCTCTGATATCGAGATAAATAGATTCCGTCCCCGGTTCACATTGGAAGTGTAATAGCGATATGAAACTCCCGCCATTAATTCCCTGAGTCTCTCGTCATCAGCGCACTCACTAACCTCCTCTCCCAATCGGGAATAATTAGGCGTTGGGCGAAGAATATAAGGAACCATAATTCCATATTTCCTCCAAACATAGCGTGCCTGACCAAGTTCCAACGAAGTAGCCCCCAGCTTCCGGCAAATTTCCTCAGCACTCGCCCCTTGGATAGCCAAAAACGCAATCTCCTGCGACTTTGATCCCTCGGCACTTGACCTCTTCCAAAACGTATTTAAAGTAAATGGCTTTTTCAGCCCCAAATCGGCAAGGGGAAAAAGATCCTGCAAATCGGGAGACGACCAGTTCCATAACCGCAAAATAGTCCTTTTAACCGCCTCCTCAACCGCCTGTTTGCTAACTCCCGCGGCTTTGGCGATATCCAGAATTGATAAATCAGTTTCCAGATATTGCCGGGTCCAATCCAAATGCCGGGGATTTTTCTCCGCCATAATTCCAATCGGGTCATCTTGCAAGTCCGACTCGACAACCTCAAGAAAGGCCTGGGTCCGCTCAAACGCCCGAGCTTCCTCCTCCCGGTCATGTGATCTGGGCATCAATTTTTCTCTTTCAAGTGCCATATTAATGAGGACATTATATCAGCAAAAGAAGTAGATATAGGCCTAGAGAAGATATCTAATACACAACAGCGAAAAAGATAGATCTCCCTGAACAAGTATCAGAAAAACTACGTTGGACTAATTGCCCTAAAAAATTCTTGAGAGAATTTGTCAGGGTAAAGAATAATTGGGAGAACGAGAAACGATACGTAACTTAGGTAGCCTATGGAGCTTAGGGTGCCTAGAAAATTGAGGAGGGAGCGCGCGACGCGGGAGAGCTACGCCGGAACCGGTTCTTCGTGAGGCTTTGAAACGCGGCCAGGAATTTCCGACGACTGGACGGGAGCAGCCCTAATAACTCCAAGAATTGTGACTCTGGCTACATTGCGGGAAACTCCACTGATGTTCAATCTATTAAGTAAGTTCAACAGTTTTTCCCTATGCATCCAAGGCCCAATCACGCCATTTAACTGTCCATTTCTAAGCTCAAGGCCCAACTGTCTCCCCTCTTTACCGCCCTTTATAAGGTGACTTCCTGTCGCCATGCCAAAAGCCGCCATGGGTACAATTTTCTTCTTAAACCTATCATTCCTGTCAACCAAAGTAATATCCGTAAATGTCCTAAGGCCATCTTCTGTCTTACCCATTGTAAGTGTGACATCCAAATCCCCACCCGTCGGATCCGTCCACATAGAAAGCCATTCCCGCATCTGGCTCGCAGCCTCATCGTGCTCGTCGGGAATTACGCCAAGACGAGCCGTGAGTACAATTTGATTCCTCTTTCTTCTTTCCTGCTCCTCACGCAACCTCTGTCTCTCCCTCTTGCGTGGCTCGTTTTCCTTCAGCTTTAAAGCATACGTCCGATCCAGCTGAAAATTGTGAGAGGCCAACTGGACTCCATCCAAGGAGAGAGTAGAAAGAAAATCCACGAACCCTTTAATGTCAGGCTTATTTGTCTGCTTATCGTAGATTCGCGGAATATAGGTATCGCCATTGTTTCCATCTCTTAACGCCTCCTTCAGGTCCGTAATCGGAAAAGTGACAGATGTAGGTTCACCATCGCTTCCCCTGCCAAAAAGAACCAATTTGGCATTGTCGTTAAATTTAGTGCCATTATCCCACTGCAACACCACCATCGCTCCTTTATTACCCCACAGCTGTCCCAGCTTTGCTAACCGATCAGAGGAAAAACGACCAGGTGGAAGTTCAAGCGGTCTAACTGATAGGTGCAATGACAAATCGCCATTCTCACTATCGCCCTCTTCATCGTCCCCACCTCCAGCAAACACCGACTGGCCCTCCTTAAAATCAGCGAGTTCGCGAGAATCCGATTCTTCGAAAGGCGCCTTGGGATCATCTAGCCTAACGGCCGAACCACCAGCATCCACCTGAAATGGGATACCAGTCCCTCCTTTTAACCTCTTTCTTTTTGCCTTAGGCGGAACGGGCTCAATTCTCTTACCGGTATAAGGATCCAGCTTTTCTCTCTCGGAGCTAGAAACTGATGGTTCCTCCAGCGAAAACCCTTTAGGCAACCCCCACTGACGAGCTGATGAAACTCCCCCGCCCAAACTCCTAGCTTGGTCGTACAATATTTGTCTTGGTGTCCTCCGCCGAACCCCCCTCTCTTCTTCTTCGAGGTCTTCAAGTCTACCCCTCAAAATACCAGGGGGGGGTGGCAAATCGACCCCCTTATCCCTTCTTCCCGAAGTAGTATCAGTGGCGCGATCTTCAGCCATGACTTAACTATCAACCAGATTCTACTTACAAGTCAAGTGGGATCGGATGTTGATTTGGGTAATTGGGCTAATTAGTCTAATTAGATGAATTGGGAGAACGATGAGAGGCCTAGGTGGCTTGGGTAACTTAAGGGGCTTAGGTAACTTAATTAGAGCGCGGAGAAACGACGCAGAATTGAGGGCTTAGGCCCAGATTTTAAGTCTTCTCGCAACCTCCTGACCACGAAGCTCAGCCGGCACTCCATCAATTAACCGTCTCCAAAGCTCAATGTGCGTCTCCAGCGCATTCTTGAGTAACTTCCCCGCCATTTCCCTGTTCCCGCCCTGCAGTCTCTTTTGAGATTCCGAACTAATACCCGAGACCACGTGAGTCGCTCTATTGGCAGTATTTGCAGTATCCTTTCCAGAACCCCCGGCATGAACGCTCGAGGTAAAAGAATCCCACTCAATCTCTGAATTATTAACCCTGAAGTCAAAGCTCTTTAAGACCGGGCTTCCCCCAAGACACCTGACTACCCACTCCTTATAAGCAATCATCTTCTCCTCTTCTGACCCATCCTCAAGGCGCCAAACACCCAAGACGACTTTTCTCACCAATTTCTCCACCTTCGCTCTCTTCAGTCGATTGGTCTTTTCCGCCTTCCTCGCCTCCGCCCTCTGCTTCCGACGGGCTACACTATTGAAGTCTATGTACTTTTCTCCACCACTACCCCTGATCCTGTGACCATCCTCCTCAAACTGTTGAGCAATTCTATCAGCGTCAAGCATAAGTTTAAGTCCAGACAATAAGATACTTGGTTAGTGCAAACGATTGAGAGCTGACTCTCTGCAGGCGGAACAACCGGACAAATGCCGCACAACATCCATTAAGTGTAAAATTCCCCCTCTTACCCCATTTTCGGAAAATATTAACTTCGGATCGCCCACTACCCGTAACACCTCATCGTGTGTCAGCTGACGTTCCGGAAGTTTGGCAAACGGGTCCCTCAGCTCGTCAAATTTGATTTCTTTTTTCATAATCAGGTATTTCCAAATTCCATAATTACATCTATTGATGCCTTGAATTCATCAATCATTGTCTGGTTTGGAAATCCCAACGCCCTGCTGGAATAATACCTTTCAGAATTTCGGGATATTAAGGGCGGCACGTTGACCCTAATTGCACGCATTACATTGGTCCACGCATCTGGCAGATGTCCCCATTTTACAACAAACTTCTCTGGTTCCCGGCCATCCTCCCCAGCCTTACCTATTTTTGCGGTCACATCTACACAATAAATAAATCCCTGGGGGTTTTTGACAAATAGGTCAGCCTCATAATCAATGTCGTCATCCGGATCAGGTAAACCAACCTCCCAACCAATGGACTTAAATAGCAGTGCCGTTGTACACATCCCTTGAATTCCCTGTAATAAATTCAATACCGTCTTTATTTCAGGGTCGTTCTTCTGTTCGTCACTCAGACCGTTGGTAAATTTCAAACCCAGAATCCCGAAAATATCTCTCCATGTTTCGGTCAAAGTCCCCTGTTTCGGGGTTGGAGTTAGATAAAATCAGCTGCACAACCGTCTGTTGCAATTCAACAGAATCGCGAAAAATTCTCTGATCGACCTCTGAGCGCTTTTTCCCTGTCAAAGCTCCCACACTCTTTAAAGCATCTCCTACCAAAAAAGAACCGAATTGCAGCATTACAAGATCCCCGTCGGTCAACTCTGCACCGTATTTTTCTTGTAGTACGCCCTCAATCGCAAGAACCCGGTCCCTAAAAGCCGTCATGTCCTTCATGGATAAGCTACGAAGCTCTTTCCCAAATTGCCCAATTGCGTCAGCTAACTTTCCGCCACCCAATTCCATGCGTAAATCTTGAGCAGGATCAAAGTCAATCGTTCTTTTGTCGGTCATTCCAGTTATTTCTATATGAAGCCAGCTGAATTTACAACGAGAGCATTGGATCAATTGGTCAAATTGGGGTAATTGGAGGAATTGGACAGAAGAAAAACGATAAGTAACCTAAGTAACCTAAGGAGCTTAGGGTGCTTAAAGATGTGGTCGATACCATGGAAATAGACAAATTGGGCTAATTGAGAAAATTGGAGGAATTAGGGAAACCTATTTTAAGAAGAACCTGAAAAAACTCCCGCTAATTTATCATAGTTTTCAACACCAGTTGTTGCTCCCCCCAAAATGCGCTCACCAGGAACGTCGCTTAACAGAGCAAAAATTGCATCTGTCAACCCGGCCGACATGCCTTTCTGTTTTAAAGCCCGGCGAATCTTTACCCTATCTATCTGTCTTCTCTCGTCAGGCTTTTCATCTAAACATTTCGAAAACTCCTCTCTACCCAGCAGCATCCTAGCCGTAACCGCAGCCATAGAATAAAAATCGCACATCTGGGGATTTAGTCCCTCGTCCGTGGCCTCCCCGTTCCAGGCTTCCGGGGAACCATAGGTCGGATGGACAGTGAGACTATCCAGTTCCTCGCTTAAACAAGCATCAAAATCAACTAACGCCCCACCGTTTGGCCCAAGAACAAGCGATGTATCAGAGATGTCTCCATGATATCCAACCGGTATTCTAATTCCGCCGTCGCGAGGAACATATCGAGTGGCGATGTCGGCAAC
>CAZETR010000009.1:0-7411 GCA_964514545.1 uncultured Gammaproteobacteria bacterium
CTTCGCAAGGCCAGGCCTTGCGAAGCTAAGGCAGTGTGAAAAGTTTGAGCGCAAACTTTATAGTGCCTTGCAAAACGCTAGCCCACCAATAACTCATCACCGAACTACCAGTGACCACCAATAACTACCGAGTGACTATCAATGACCCCAATCCCGTAATTTGTGAATCATAAATCATAAATCTCAAATCACTTGGTCTCTCCACACTCTCCACGGGAACACGACCACCGCCCTCCAAACCCTTTTAATATCAATATAGCCTGCAAATAGACGCCAAGGGGTCTTTAGCCCCATTCTCGTAACCCACCCGGGAACCCGGCTCCCGCGAGTTCCCGCAATTTCGTCAAAGGCGCTCCCCACCCCCATCACCACTCCCGCATTGAGCTTGTCCAGGTTTTTGGCTATCCAAATCTCCTGCCGGAATCTGCCGAAGCTCACAAACAGCAAGTCGGGCTGATACTTATTAATCATCCCTACCAGCTCTCGATTTTCAGCCTCACTCATCTCACTAATATTTGCCGGCCCGTCAATTGGGATCATCTCAAATTTTTGCTCTTTACTCTGCATTTTTGCTTTTTGATATTTAATCTTTAATTTCTCAGCCGCTTTTGCAGACACACCACGCCACCCGCCAAGAACTACCACCTTCCACCCCTTCTCCGCCGCCGCCCCAACCAATTTTTCCATCAGCCCCACCCCGGGCACCGTTCGTCCCGCATACCTTGCTGTTAGAATTCCCCATCCGGCGCCTAATCCCAACCACAAACTATAAACTAACCTGGCAATTGAAAATTGAAAATTGAAAATTGAAAATTTGTCGATATAATCGACAGCCGCAGCCACTCCCACTCCATCCGCCACCACCAGATCGGCCCTATCTATCGCCCTTTTAAACTCCGGGCTCTCCTGTGCTTCCAAAACCGTTTCGGAGTATGCAGTTACTACAAATAAACTCCTTAATTTTGATTTTTCATTTTTAATCTTTGATTTTTTGGCAACCCAATCACTAGCCAAAACCAGCACTCCCTCCGTACGAGTGCTATCTATTTTCACCCCCATTATTTCGCTTGCTTTAGGTTTTTTCATCATTTGTTAGCCACGACAGTTTTTTGTCATTCTTTTTAATTTTACACCGAAAAACTACAAAACGCTTATCAAACAAATTAGCTTCATTGATTTAAGAGTTATAGGGTCAAACATTTGTCATTGAACATTAAACATTTATTATTATTGTACACATTTCTTAACCAGATTTTTTAGCTTGCTTATCCGCACACTATCCCTACTATTAGTCGATTGCTTAAGACCATCGTCATATAAATACTATCAGTTATCTCGTCTTTCCCAGATTATTTGTAGCATTGGTCGGATTAATAGTATTTGTAGTATTAATTATCTTTGACTACCGGTCTACTGATCTATTGGTCTATTTACTTATTTAATTTGACGCTTGCATTGCCCGCCGATCTGTTGCCGAAGCATCTGCGAGGGTAGAAGCCTTTGGCGAAGGAGAGTCATTGGTCATTTGACATTAGTCAACACATTAAGCGTCTCCCTCGCGGCCTTCGCCCAGCTAAACTCCATCGCCCGCGCCAGCCCTCTTTTAGCCATCTCCTCCCGCAATCCAGGGCTATTTATAGCCATCTCCAGCTTATCGTGTATATCCTCCACGCTCAACGGATCAAATATTAGCCCCGCATTCTCTCCCAGCAACTTTTGCTCTTTATTCTGCATTTTTGATTTTTGAGATTTAATATTTGATATTCTTATGATTTCCGTCAATGCCCCGGCACCAGATGAGACTACTGCTGCTCCGGCAGCCATGGCTTCTATGACGGGCAATCCAAATCCCTCAGTCAAACTTGATTGGGTATAGAGTAGTGCGTTTTGTAACAAAGTATTCTTATCCATATCGTTAGTATATCCAATAAACTTAACCCGATCCTCCACCCCAAATTTCCTCGGCGCCGCCAATATCTCCTCATACATCCACCCCAATTTCCCGGCAATCACCAACTTCAGATTTGTTGCTTGAAGCCTGGCGAAAGCTTCGACCAGGCGCACTAGGTTTTTTCTCGGCTGCACCGTCCCCACAAACAATATATATTGCTTGGGAACTAATTCGTGCTCCCCTAGAATTCCCCCCGTTAGCTTCGCAAGGCCTGGCCTTGCGAAGCTAACGCCTTCACGCACTACGCTTATCTTTTTGGGGTCCGCTCCCAATCTTTCCACCAGCTGCTGCTTCGTAAACTCCGACACCGCAATTAGCCGGGTCGCGTGCCTCACCGCATATTCGGTTGACCAGGTCAGATGCCACTTCGCCCACTCCCCGTAATATCCGGGCAGGTATTCATACTCCAACCCGTGAATCGTCACCACAGTTTTTAAGCCCGGCCTTCGCAATATAGGTAGAGTGTGAGCCGGAATCCACAAACAGTCGAGCTTATCAATCCAAGTTCTATATGCCAACCCCGCCTGAGTCCAAAGGTATGGAAGCTGCACAAGCACAAACGTCAATTTTAAATTTAGGATCTGGGATTTTGAAATTATTTGGGATTTGTGATTTGGGATTTGTGATTTGGGTGCCCGAACATATAGCACCCATTCGTTTTTCTCCGCCTCCGGCAACATCAGAATAGCTCGCAATAACTCAAACGTATACACTTCAGTGCCCGTCCTCTCACCCACAAACGCCCGGCTGGCATCAACCCCAATTACCATGGCTCAAATTTAGCACCGATCGGACCACAAAGAAACAAGTTCACAAACTGGAACCAGTTGCCCCCAGTCCTACCAAATATCTTTTAATCCCCTCGTGGCTTCTCAATTCACGGGAACGACTCCGTAGCCAATATCTGGGCAAGTCCGCCATTTTTTTCCCATCCGCAAACCGCTCTCTAAGCCGCTCGATCATGAGAGCCGCGGGTTTCCAAACCCGGCCATTGGCATGATCTTCTTCGCTCACCCACCCGTTCGGCACCAGATACTCAACGTGCTCCCAAAAATCTGGATCATCCTCGGCCTTACCTCTCCTGCCTGACGCTCTCCCGTCCCTCCACTCCTGAACATAAAAACGGTCTAAGCCCATTCCCTCCCACCTCCCGACCAACACAGACCGGTACACCATAAAAGCAATCACTGTTTCAGCTTCACAGCTCCCCGCAAACGACGACAAACACCATGCTTGAAATTCCTTCGCATCCAACCACCCTCGCAGAATTGCCGTCTCAACTTCCCGCGGGACAACCGCAGTCAACGGATGGATCTCGTTTATGTCTACCTCTTTGCCTATCTCTTCGCGCTCACCGACTGCCATGAGCCACGTCATATCTCAAAAACTAACCGTGTCAACTGGATCAATCCATGTCTTAACTTGACCTATAAGCTAAAATCACTCCGTCATGCCGAAAGAACGACCAAGCGCGAGACCCATCCCGGAGGTGAATCTTTCCCCCACCGAGATTTTTGTCTTTGGCGCTGACGCCTTTCCCGTCGAATCTGTCGCCCAAGCTGTTACCCGCAACATCGACATAGACGGCCGCGAAGAATCTGTACGCCTCCTGCAAACAATGGAAGGCCGGATAAGATCCCCGCACCTCCTCCAAGCTCCGATCGGCTATTTTTACAACCACGGTTCCCGCCCAAACGGCGATCGAGGCTCGCTCGAAGCCGTTTTTTCTCCGGCCCAAAGGCAATTTCTTGCAGACCTAAAAGTTTGTTCCTTAATGGACCTCCTTTGCCTGGACCAACGAATTCTCGCGGGAGAAACCAGGCACTCCAAGTCAGCCTCAAAAAACATCCTGCATCGCCTTTACGAACTCCTCGCAATCGAACTCCCCATGGGAAACGAGGGCTGGCTACTTCGCTCGGTATTCAGCCACCCCGTCGCCCTACCCATTTCTCCCGCATCAGAACCAGCCAGACACCGGGCAATCGTGGCTCAAGTGAACCAACTCACAGAAATCGAAAAAGCCTGCCTGGCTCTCCGTTTCGGGCTGGGAGATAACCTAATCAACTATGTCGACGGGGTTGCCAAAATATTTAAGAAAGCCGACTCCTTTGTTACTGCCACCATCAACACCGCAAAAAGTAATTTGCGTTACCGCGGCAGTAAGTTACTCCAGCCCTTTCTTCCCCTACCCCAAATCTCGCCGGCCAGAACTCTTTTGAGCCTCACATGCCGTCATGAAGCGACGTCACTCGGGCCCACTCACCCACTCAACGCAGCAAAGGTTTCCATCCTTGGACTTTCGGAACACACCGAATTGGAGTTAATGTCTGCTGACGTCATAAGTCCCGACACCACCTTAGGAAGCGCCGTTTGCCGCATAACTCCAGAGAACCTCGACCCTTTCGCCCTGTTTGAATTCAAAACCAAACTCGAAGCCCTCCTGGCTTCGCAAGGCAGTTTACACTAAAAAGTCCTAACCGCAGACTTTTTAGTGCCTTCGAACCTTGCAAACCGCACCCACCCCGTAGTCCACCCTTAGCTTCGCAAGGCCAGGCCTTGCGAAGCTAAAATCATATTCCCTACGCCGCCCGAAACCAAACCCTCAATCTCGCCCCGCCTTCTTTTCGATTCTCGAGAATCATTCGTCCGCCGTATTCCCGCTCCAGAACTTCCTTAAGATCCGCCATTCCGATCCCCTCACCCACGTTGCTTCTTCCGCCCCACGTACTTAAACTCCTCTGAAATCCCGAACGCAAAATAGCCTCGTCAAACCCCGGCCCCCGGTCCTCTACCATCATCTCCCAAAATTTCTGCCCCCCATCACTAACCTCTGACCAGCTTACGCTAGCAAATGGGACCATGGCCCTGCGAACTTCATCGCGGCTTACAACAAACGCCCGATCCAGATTCTGAAATATATTGCCTACCAATCTGCTCAGCCAAAGATAAGAATAATCAATCTTTACGTCATACGGAACGCTATCGATATCAGCTTGATAATGGTCTCGTGACATTGATGAGTTGAGTAACGCCACTTTTATCGCAAACAGGTCTATAACTTCGTGCGAATAGTTATTTTCCAAATACAGTCGTCCCAGCTCCACAGTTTCGGCAATTCGACTCAACTCACTAACTACCCTCTTCCTATCTAAAAAGGCTCGATTCCCCCGCTCCGATAGCTCGAATAAAAACTTCAATGGGTTTATTAAATCGTGCCTTACGTCTTTCAGCTTCCAAGTTACCACCTCCGTTCCAAACTGGTCGACCAAGTCCTTAATCCAAGCGTCCGTCTGATCAATCCCTGAGGCATCGGGAAAAAACCTCCCTGCCCGAAGTTCACGCAGTCGGGGTAATGACTCTATTCCCCGCCTTCTCGCTTCTGCCTCTCTTTCAGATCTTGGAACGCTCCTCCTTGCACTAACAGCAGACAAAAGACCTGAAGACGCAAAAGCTACTTCAGCCACTTCTCTCGCTTCACGCAAAAACTTCGCCCGATCAATTTTCGGACTAGAAAGATATCCCTTCGCCCACCCCTCCAATCCCAAAAAGAAATTAGCGCACAGCCCCACCACTTCAGTCTGGTCTATCGCCTCTTCTTCTATCGATTGACCCAAAATTCTCTCCACCATAACCCGAGCTTGTACCACAGCGCCAATCCGAAGTCAAAAAATCGAAAGGGTACTTTTTCCTAAAACCCCACTCATAGTCCTCCCAGCTTCGCAAGGCCTGGCCTTGCGAAGCTAAATCATAAATCCACTTTAAAGCTTTTTGTTCAATTGGGATTTGTGGTTTGGCCTGCGTGCAACGCTATGCGTAGCATTGCGGGCAGGGATTTGTGGTTTCGCTCTATCTTCTCGTAATACTCCTCTTGTAGAGATCTATATTCTCCATCGCCACCCCCGTTCCCCGCACTACGCACAGCAACGGGTCCTCCGCCACATGGCACGGCACGCCGGTCTCAATCGTCATCAGTTTGTCAAAGTTGCGCAGCATGCTGGTTCCCCCGCTCATTACAATCCCTTTATCAATAATGTCCGACGCCAGCTCCGGCGGCGTCTCTTCCAGCACCCCCTTGGCCGCCTCAATGATCCGGAGTAGCACTGGTTTGATAGTGTCATACACCTCGCTTGATGAAATTACCACCATCCGCGGCAGTCCGTTAATCGAATCCCGTCCCTTGACCTCCATCTTTTCTTCTTTTTCCAGCATTATTGCCGATCCGATTTTTATCTTGACCTGCTCACTAGCCACATCCCCAATCACCAGGTTGTGCTTGCGACGCAGCAAATTAACTATGCTCTCGTCAATTTTATTGCCGGCTACCCGCACGGATTTATGAATCACTGTTCCTCCCAGTGAAATAACCGCCGCCTCCGCCGACCCGCCCCCGATGTCAATAATCATGCTCCCCGAAGCCGCCGCGATCGGAATTTTGGCCCCTATTGCCGCAGCCAACGGCTCCTCAATCAAGTACGCGGCTCTCGCCCCGGCTGCCAATGCCGCCTCCAAAACCGCCCTCCGCTCGACTTGGGTTACACCGGCCGGAGTACAGATCATTACCTCGGGTTTAAAGAAAAACGCCCGACCGCAAACCTTTTGGATAAAGTACCGCAGCATCGCCTCCGTCACCTCGTAGTCCGCGATCACCCCGTCGCGCAGAGGCCGGCTGGCCGTAATATTTCCCGGAGTTCTGCCCATCATTTCCTTGGCCTCATTTCCCACGGCCAAGACCCGCCCGTCCTCGACAGATACAGCCACGACGGTCGGCTCATTCAAAACTATCCCCTTACCAGCAAGCCATACCAAACTATTGGCAGTTCCTAAATCAATGGCAATTCTTTTTGAAAGCATAAATGTTATTTATTCAGTGCGAGCGCAGTCCCGCCAAACTCGCTCCACGAGCCGTGAACGAATAGTTCCCAAAGGCGAGCGGCAAGAGTAGTGGGGCCGGCAAGCCATACCAAACTATTGGCAGTCCCGAGATCAATAGCAATTCTTTTTGATAACATGATTGGGAATTCAAAATGTAAAATTCAAAAGTCAAAATTTAAAGTTAAAAGCAAAAAGTGACGATACTTAATTACTTTTGCATTTTACTTTTGCCTTTTGCCTTCTAACTTTTGCCTTGCTTGTCGTTCCGATAATAACACCTTGCGCGTGCAATGTGTATAATCCTAGACTTAGACTAACCTCTTAGACTAATCTGATGAACCGCGCCCGCTTCATTATCTTCTTTAGCGTCCTTCTAGTAGTTCCAACTACTACTTATCTAGTCATCCAGCTGGCCCGCGGGTTTCGTCCCGACTTTGCCAACCGCACTATCAAACCCACGGGTATCCTGGTCGCTGAAAGTAGCCCCACAGGAGCCAAACTCTGGATTTCAGGCAAACTCACCTAGGCCACTAACAATACCATAAATCTTGACCCCGACACGTACGCAGTTGAAATTAATAAACCGGG
>CAZETR010000010.1:0-28682 GCA_964514545.1 uncultured Gammaproteobacteria bacterium
TTCTTTTTCCGCTTTAAAAAAGCGGATTTCGAGCCGACTTTTTGCGAAGCCAAAGGCCGAGCGCTACAAATAATGCGTCGGCTGGGTGGGGGCAGCCGACGCCACCGTTTTGTAATGATTTCGAACTTGTTGGTAAAACGTTAGGGTTGGCACAAACTTACCTTGTGGAGTATTATCGAACCAGTGAGTGGGAAACTTCAAGTCTTTTAATTTTCCTTCATCAACCAAGTAGATAATCTTTCCTCCATCGATTGAATTACGAGCTAAACGATCAGGGTTCCATGAGATTATTCCATCTACCTCACCTTGCTCAATTTTTCTGATTAAATCAGCAAATATTTTTCTCCCTGGAACCTTAGCAGTTTGCGCTTCTGTTAAAAACTCAATAATTTCTAAATTTTCCCTTTGCGCAAACTGCTTTAGCTCGTAAATCTGTTGTTCGATGGAAAGAATTTGCTTTTCTTTCTCATCTGTTGATTTTCTACAGTAAGCTATGTATTTCATATAATTTTTTGCATTTTTTATTTTTTTCTTACTTCATATAAACGGATTGAATTTTGCCCGATCCCACCGCACGATGCGCTTGCCGCGCGGCCATTCGCGGCTCGCGTATATCCATCTGATCCCCTTGTGTGCTCTACATATATTCAAATTCGAACGTATTTCAAAGGAACATCGGCTGCCCCCACCCAGCCGATGTGCTATTGATACACTCGGCCTTCGGCCTCGCAAAAGTTGGCTCGAACATCGCCTGTTAAGGCGAAAAATAAAAAATGCAAAAAATTTTAATGTTCTTTTCCTAACTTTAAAGGCGCAACCGGTGGACTCAACAAGAATTGTGTTCTTATTGTCCGATTGCGCCATCAAAAAACACAATTCTCCGTTTGTTGAGTCCAAATTTACTTTATCACAAATTATCAATTACAACTAGAGAAAATTATTTTCTATGAAGCCATTGGTTAAATGCATCGTTGAATGGGGTTGGTTTTCGATCTTGTCTGACTGATCTTACTACAGACCCTACTAAGGCTTTGGCTCTAATAACCTGGTAATTTTCCCTATAAATTCTAATGGCTGGTACTCCAATTTGAGTATTGTCGTGTCCGTCCCAAGTATTAATTAAAAATCCTTGAGGCATACCCGAATCCCATGTTGCATCAACGATTATTTCACTACCTCTATAAGTAGCATATAAAAATAAATGTGAATCAACAGGATTTTTAAGAAGATCTGTTATTTCAGTTGGAATAGGTAAATTTCGCCAATCGAATTCAGCAACGCCCAAGGCTACTTGATAGCCTAATGTTTGCAATTTTGATGCTAAGTAAAAATGCTTTCTGGTGCAATTTCCAGCATTTTCGAAAAACAGTCTATTTGGATTTCCATCTAAACCAAGAACATAGGGAACATTTTTGACTTTCTCAAAAATTTCAGATGCTTGTGCAAAGACAACTTCCTTGTTCTCAGCTTGCCCCTGCCTGTTTCTTTCCATGCCCATAGCGCGTAATTGTACTAAAAAGTGCTATAATACTCAAAATATGGCTGATAAATTAAACCAACAAAAGGCTGATGCAGGTGCTTCCGAGTACCTCCACGATCTTTTTGAGAAAGCTCTTGGAGGAGATATAGAAGCCGGTGGTGAATTATCAAAAATTGCACTTGGTGGCTTCCCACTTGCTCGTGATTTAGTTAGTCAAATGGACATTAAACTGTCAGGGAAGAGCAAATCTGTACCAAAAGCTTTAGAAAGTTAATATGAGTTTAAAAGAAACATTGTATATAGTTACACATCCTAAGGCGGCTACTGAAGCTAGATTGCGCCAGGTTGAAGTTTCTATTGAAGCAGGAGGGCCCCTGCTGGAACAACTATTGAAGGAATTTGTTGAACTGCCAGTTTCAGAGGCAGCAAAATTGATTGGTGAGGCTAGAAAGCGAGAAAATACAGGAGGCGGTGGGGTACAATTATCTGATTATTCAAAAGAAGATCAAGCTAGAATGTTAAAGGGAGAACTTCCAAAAGGGGTACCTATACATAGAAATTTATAAGTGTGCTCATGCTCGCCAAAGGCGAGCAGACTGGCGAAGCCAGTAAAATCGCGCGCAGAAAAAAAGGCGAGGCCGAAGGCCGAGCTACGAATAGTACATCGGCTGGGTGGGGTCAGCCGATGTTCCTTTGAAGTAGTTTCGAACTTCTTGGTAGAACGGGATATTTAACATGAATTTTCCTTGAGGTGTATTATCAAACCAGAATTGGGGGAATTTTAAGTCTAGCAACTTACCAGTATCTAAAAGATAAATTATTCGCCCCCCATCTATTGAATTTCTGGCCAAACGGTCAGGATGCCAGGACAAAATACCTTGAGCCTGACCATTCTCAATTTTTTGTAACACTTCTGCAAATTTTTCTCTGCCCGGAGCTTTGGCAGTCTTCGATTCTTCTATAAATTCAACTATCTCTAAATTATCCCTTTTAGCAAACTCCTTTAGCTCATTAATTTGGGATTGAATGGATAAAACCTGTTTATCTTTCTCATCTGTAGATTTTCGACAATAGACTATGTATTTCATTTTTCGATACTTTCTTATAAGTATTAAAAGTTCTTTAAGCGAGCTTGCGAGCAGGATTTCTTAGAAAGAAATCCTGAAATTTTCGCGTTCTTCTGTTTTTTGTTCTTTTTAACCGGCGGCTTGTGCCAAGCTACAATTTGGGCTTTGCAGAGCTCTGCGCGCCCCTTCCCGCGCAGAGCCAGACTTCCGGCTTTTTGGAAAAATCCCATTCAGAGCTCGTTTACGAAAAAACTCGAACTCTTTTCCAATCGCAACGGAAGGCGGCGGCTTGCCTTTGCCGCCGCCCTCTATCCGCTTAGCCTTCGGCCGAATCTCTCAAAACTGTCGGCCGAACTGGTCGTCCCAGACGACCACAAAAAACGCAAAAATTTTAAAGAACTTTTCTTTTTCTAAAAATTCAAATGGCCGCTCTGGTGTAGTCAAACCCTTACGGATCTGTCCAAAGCGGCCATTAAAAAACCGTAAGGCCGTTTGACTACAAAAATAATGTATCAACTATTGAGAACATTTGCAACCATAAAAATATTGGAGCATTTGCAATTTGTTCTTAAATTTGAAATACTGTATATATGGAAATGGATAATACTCAACAGCAAGTAAATCCAGAAGGTAATCTTAATCAAGATACACCTCCCTCTAATCCAATTTCAAATCAAAAAGGAAACTTCTTACTAATAGTCGGGATAGCAGTACTCGTGCTTGTAATAGGTGCTGGCGGATATTTTCTTTATCAAAAACAAATCAATAAGTCAACTGTTACTCCTCAACAAACATCTTACCCCACACCATCTTCAACTTCCGACGAGACTCTAAATTGGAAAACATATACAAGTTCAAAGTTGGGTTATACGATAAAGTATCCTGCAGATAAATTTATTGACTGTAGTTTAGGAGATAATTTCGCTCTGCATCACAAATCATCAAACGATACAATATGCGCTGCTGGAGAAGGTATTCCTAATCTGTCTATCGCTGTTTTTGATAAAAACAAAGAAGCTGCAGAATCTAGATTTTCAGAATGTTATTCAACAAAACAAGAAATGGTTAAGATAGGAGATATCACGGGTACAAAGTATGCCAACACGCGAAATACAAATGATGCTTGTAATACTACAGAAATAGCATATGCAAGGTCAAAAAGTTATATATTAATTAATCATGGCGGTGCAATTTTTCAAGTTGTTCTTGATGAATTCAGTAATCAAGAATTGAAAATAACACAAGTAGTAGATCAAATCCTCTCCACTTTTAAATTTACAGACCAAAATCAAAAAACTACTATTTCACCCTCTAAAAATAAAGTGATTCCATCTGATATTCAATCAACGCTTCCCATAAAAAGTTCTGATGGTAAAGATATTAATCCCTATTATATCTCTGATGATCCCAATTACATAATCTTTGGAACTTTTGTTAAATATAGAGGAGCTGGTAAAGAAAATAATTGGTGGTTACTAAATAGATCTACAAAAGAACAGATAAATTTAAGTACATTTATCAAAAATGACACCAATTACCTAAAAACATATCAGAGTAAGGATATTAATACTCTTTTCTTAACATTTTACGATAGATGGGTTGGCAATAATCCTGTATTTACTGTCGCTGATGGATGGCAAGAAGTAGGTGTTGGATCAGGGACTGATCTATCATATTTCTTCTGGGAATACGATATTAATAGTAACAAATTTATTTCTATACCAAACCAGTAATTACCCCTGAGTAATGACTATCTGGAAAAATAGGGAGAAGAAAAGTTTTCGCGCATGAGTGGGTTGGGGCAAGAAAACATTAAATTGGTTTTTTCTCTCCCGCTACAGCGGGACTATAAATAATAAAAATTGCGCGCATTTGTTTTTTGACTTTGCAAAAAATACATAGCGCGAGGCCGAAGGCTGAGCGGATAGAGGGCGGCGGCAAAGGCAAGCCGCCGCCTACCGTTGCGATTGGAAAAAAGTTCGAGTTTTTTCGTAAACGAGCTCATTTTTTGGATTGTCTTGTTGACCCTGGGGCAGTTTTTTTCTAAAGTAGGAGTATGGTTGGATTATCTGACGACATCCGGATTAAATTTGAACTTCTTAAGGCAGACTTTCAGGAGTTTAGGCAGGAGTTTGGAGATTTTATGTCAAAGACAGAGGGAAGGTTTGATAAGCTATACAACTTGGTGGATGGGTTGGCGGGAGACTTCAAAAAAATTGATGAGGAGACTGTCTTGCCTCATTACCAGAGCGGTCACACAGATCGATTGGAGAAGTTAGAGACTAAAGTATTTGGTAATTTTGTTAAGTGAGAAAGCCTGCCGGATTTTCCCCGATTGCGATTTTTGTCTTAGGTTTTGGCCTGGCCTTAGTCTTAGTCCTTGGCGTGACCTTACTTGGACCTGGACTTAGACTGAATTCTGTAGTCAGGTCCGGTGGGGATGATCAGGTATCGAACAAAAAATCCGATAATAAACTTCCGGCTGCATGGACTTCCTGCTTGTCTGATAATGAGTGTGCGTACCTGCCCCATCCTTGTTGTCCCGGCTGGACGGCTGGGCCGTTTAGTTCCTGGATTGTTAGAAACAAGCCAGTTGACACATCAGCCTGCCAACCGGCGCCTGCCGAATGCGTCTCGGCCCAGCCGGCTATTCCAAATGGAAAGGTAATCAGGTCGGTTTGCAGGAAAAATAGATGCGAGGTTGAGTTCATCGACAACGATTTGTTTAAGCCGGTGAAGATGGATATACCATGCAAAGAGAGCAAGCAATGTCCACAACCAGCGGGAGTCTGCGGCAAAGACGGGTTCTGTATCGAAGGAAACAGGTGAGGATTAATCGTCGCGGTGGGACTTTGAGTCGAGCCACTTTTTAAATTCTCTTAAAGCCAGAGCCCGCATTGAGCAGAGATTTTTTTCTTCGGCTGTCATTTGGGCAAATGTTTTGGTGTAGCCGTCGGGAATAAAAATCGGATCCCAGCCGAATCCGCCTTCATTGCCAATAGGCTTGGGGGTAATTTTTCCCTTTATACTGCCGGTAAAGGTTTTTAATTGCTGGCTATCAATATAGGCGAGCGTGGTGGTGGCAACGGCAGTCTTGTCCTGGTAGTGGCTCACTAGTTGGGTCAAACCATCGTATCCCAGGGCGAGACAAAAGTCCTTCATGTATGGTCCAGGCAGTTGTCCCAGGCAGTTAAATACGACCGATACATCCTCAACGAATAAGGGTTTTTTGACTTTTTCAAAATATGCTTTGGCCTTTTTGACGACCACTTCAGTTGGATCCAATGACTGGACCTCGTCTATTTCTCCTGCATCTATTCCCTCAATTTAAAGCTTCAGAATTGAGCCGGCTTCGAGCAATTTCCATTTATTGGTGGTTGCAAAAATAAGTCCCTTCACACGGTGAATTTAATATATACTTTTTGTTGTATCAGGTCGATAGGCAATTAACGGTGCGATGAAATCTTATAAATTTTACGTTTTAGTTTGTCTGGTTATACTTGTTTGTTTCGGGATTGGTTTACTCATCGGTCGTGGCAGAACCCAAAAGTATACCGGCAACGAGATCGAGAAGGGAGTGGAGGTGGTGGGCGTGGAAAAAGTTAAAGCCAGCAAGGAAACGAGTCTAATTTTGACGGGCGATATCATGTTGGGGAGGATGGTGACGGTTACGAGTTTGGATAAAGAAAAGGATCCCAGGTATCCGTTTCTCAAGGTGGCAGATGTTTTGAGGTCCGCAGACCTAGTTTTTTCTAATCTGGAAAGCCCGATTACTGAAAAATGTCCCAGGTCAACTGAAGGCTTGCGATTTTGCGCCGATTCCCGGATGGTCGAGGGACTTACCTTTGCCGGAATAGACGTGGTGACGCTGGCCAATAACCACGCGCTAAATTACGGGGAGAAAGGTTTGACTCAAACCAAAGAGCTGTTGGAGAAAAATGGGATTGGAGTAACCGCGTCAGACGCGGCTCTAACCGCGTTAGATGCGGTTGCGGGCCTTAGTATAGCCATTAAAGAGATCGGCGGAGCTAAGTTCGGATTTGTAGGGTTTAATTTGGTTGATAACAAGTTGACCCAAAAGGACCTTGAGGATCTTGTCAAGTTCGATAATCAAGTAGACGTATTAATTATCGGGGTTCACTGGGGATCTGAATATACAGATAAACCTAATAAGATTCAGCGGGATTGGGCTGCGAAAATGATTTCATCCGGAGCGGATGTTATTGTCGGCCATCATCCGCACTGGGCGCAACCGTACGAAAAGATAAAGACAGAGAACGGAGATAGAGGTGGGGAGGGTATGGTGTTTTGGTCGCTGGGGAACTTCGTCTTTGACCAGCCTTGGAGTCAAAAGACGCGCGAGGGACTTGCGGTTAGATTGGTATATGAAGGCAAGGATTTAAAGCGGATTGAAGAATTGCCTGTCTTTATGGAGAAGCTAGCCCAGCCGATGTTTTCGGTGAGGTAGACCGTAGTCTGGGGAGTGCGAAATTAAAAGTTATCCCACCATTCTCTGAAATTGCCGGACCAGACTTCGATATTCTCTTTGATTGAAGCGCCAGATGCAATATTGAGTTCTATTTCCCCGTCGTCGATTTTTGCTAATCTATTGAGATCAACTCCTTCTTCTAAAGTGACGCGGGCATGTCTTCCTACGCTGAGGTGGTTAACATGACTTCCTTGGCCAATAATTACTTCACCGTCGTCGGCGATAAGTATGTACCCGACCGATGATCCAGGGCCAAGATTGAGGCGTGCGGCTTGAATGCCATTGGCCTTGAAACCCTTGCCGGTGATTATTATCTTAGTAGAAAGTCTGTCAAGAGAGACGTTGTCGCCTATGGTTTGCGCACCCTCCCATTTTTTTGCTGACCCATCGGCTGCTGGCAGAGTAGCGACTTTTGGTTCTTGGACCAGGTCATCTCTGACTGGCTCCTTTTTCGGTTTGAGATATTTTTCTCGGGTTCTTCTGAAGCAGTAAAGACAAGCATTGCCGACTGGGCCCGGGTATTCGGCTCCGCATAGCGGACAGGAGCGAGAGCATTCCAGAGCTAATTCCTCGGGGTCACTCGTGTCGCGTTTTACGACTCTGCCTAACTCAACCAGGGTGTAGCTTGTCCCGGGCTTGATTTCGTAATCTGCAGGGGCATTCGAGTTTTCTGGCTGTTTTCTTGGTTGGGATGGTGTCACCTCGGCGGATGCCCCTCCGTTAGATGCCCCGCTTAACATCTCTTTTAGTCTAGCGAACATTTGTGCCTTATTATAATTATAATCTCTTGATTTGCAATAGGTGCGCCAACTTATATAATTGCTAAAATCCCCGGCGCGTTCCAGGGAATTGTTTGGTGAAAGACGTTTTCTGCCCGGGTTTCTTCCGGCTCAAACCTGATCCCGTTCTCAGTTAATCTAAATTCACCCAATGGGAAGGTAGTCACTTCGACGGAAAGTCCGGTATAGCCTTCAGGCTCGAGTCTGGTTATCCTTCTGACTCGGCAGAGGCTAACCAGTCCCTTAGATTGGCCCTGTTGGTCTTTGGCTAGGCTTGGATTTTCAATTAGGAGAAAAGATCCACCCAGGCCGGCACCTGAATGGGCGAATGAAGAGATGCCGAAATCGTAGATTTTTCCATGAACTTGATAAAGTTTACTTGACCACTTCTGAACTCTTTGATTTCTAAGCTCTCGGTTTTTTTCTGGCTGTCTTCTTTGCTGATCCAAATCCTCGCGTTGGCGGATGTCGCCAAGCAGGCTCGACTCAAACGCTGTAAGTTCATTTAGTTTTGTAAGTGTTTCGTCCGTCCCGAGTACCTCAATTCCCAGAAGCCGTATTGCTTTCTCGATTCTGGCGACAAGCCTGGTTTCGTACGTGCGATCGAATTCGGAGGTTGGCATGGAGGTTAGTATTGGTTAGTTGCTGGCAATTGGGAGAAGCAGAAATTCTCGCGCGTCTGCAGAAATTCTGGCTACACCGGAAATTCGGGTATCGGTTTTCTCAAAGCAGCTAGTCAAACCCCGTCTGGCTCGGCAGATGGGGGATCTCGTAAGCCTGGTGACACCCTGTGGCCCAATCGACCTAACTTGCCCTAGCTCAAACTGGAGATGGTAAAGATTTGTAAGGCTAGGGATTGCTCCAGTTACCCGGATACAATATTGGTCTGCGATTAGGAGTGCCTCGGCTGGGGTCTTCAGACCAGTCTCTTTTAGCGCATATTCCAGTTTTTCCTTTGCTTCGAAAAAGTGACGGCTGTTAAATCTCCCGAATGACAGAACTTCATCCAAATCGTCCACCAGCGCACTCGTGTGTCTAAGAGCGAATAGTTGGTAGTTTTTTGCAAAAGCCAGAACTGCCAGGGTAACATTGCGGGCCATTTCGCTGTTTTCGGCAAAGAGCAAATTGGCGATGGCGCGATCCACCAATTCTTCCAATGGCAGATACCCGGTTTTTTCAGGGGTCGAATCCTTTAGCATGGAGCGCATTGTAAGGCAAGTGAAGCGTGAATTGCAAGTCGAGTAGCCCCAAACGCTTGACAAGGACTGTCCTTGTCAGCTGGGGGTTGCCGTGAGAAAACTCAGGAAAATGGGGTGGGGGTCAGTGGCTGGAGATTTATTCGAGAGCCTGGGATTTCTAACAGGCTGTTTAACTATAATCCTCTTCGATATGTTGCAGGGCTCTCTCAAATGGTTCAGGAGTAACGTTCCAATGACCTACAAACGGATTGTCCAGGTCCTCTACAAGATGGAAAACCATGGCCAAAATAAAGGCGAGTGATCCAGTGGCTAGAAATCCGTAGAGAGTGCTTGAGAAAGGCATGAGGATAAAGGTAACCAACGCAAAAAATGACGATGAGTAGAGAAACATTTTGAGAAGATAAGGAAGTCGAGTTAAACTTTGGTTAATGCGGGCGCTTCGCGTTTCGGATAATCGTCCATAGTGGGAGATAACGTGGTCAAAAACAGTTTGGTCGTGATTATCGTTAAATTTGATGTTTTTGATTACCTCAGCGATTTTTCTAAATTCTTTACCGGTAACGGCGTTTCTTTGTCCGCCACCTATGTTTTTAAACTTTCCTTGAATGACCAGATTGGCGTAGTTTTTGATAACGGTTTTCATTTGTTCTGTTAGCTTGTTGTCGCGAAAATATAGGGTTAGGCGAAATAGTCTTTCCAAGCCTTGACCTTCGTTTTCAATTAGTTCTTGGGTTTTGTTGTATTGGTTCCAGACCTCAAAGACTACAAATGCAGTCATGATTCCATACAGAGTGCCAAAGACGGTTACGAATGCTCCCAGAGGTCCGACATCGACCAGAAAGGCGTCTGTGTGTAGCCAGGTCCGGGCTAAATACATGAGGATTATGGAAATAATAGTAAAAATGACAGATTTACCTATCACAGTTTTCATGTCCTTTCAATTGTTAAAGAAGTTGACTTAATATGAGTTTGCTTGCCTGTTGGTTGGATGTCAACGGGAGAGTGCCAGGAGTTAGCTGTGAGAAGATCAACGAGCAGAAACATAGCGGAGGCTCTTAGTAGAGGTGCTCTCAACGTGGTCCAGTTCTCCTCGCCCGCTCGTTGTTCATGAATTTTTTCCCATCGGGTATAGTCTGTGGACGGTCGGAAGCTAAAGGTCCGGGAAAATTGGTGTCGAGCAAACTTTTCCCAGGTGTTCCCGACAGCAGGCGCGTTCCACGTTTGAGAATAGTTAAACACTGTTTTTAGCGATTTGTGGCCTGGGACCAGAGCCTTTTCTGCTATGAGGTAGAGCCTGACGGTTTCGGTAGTTAGATTGGAACCTTTTCTAAGTGGAGGAAGGGATAATTCTAATAGTTCTTGAGTTGTATAAGGGATTTCTCCTGACGTAAACGCTTGCGTTGCCAGGATATGAAAATGGGCGGTTAACACCCCCAAGCTTATTCGGCTGAGTTCTTCCAACGGTCGGCTTTGGGGATCCAGAGGATAGGCACCTTTCCAGAATGATTCATGGGCGTGTTCGATGGATTCGCCTGGATAGTTTGGGGTTGATTCTTTCATGTGCGTTTACGATTACCGAACCAAGCTTTTTTGTTTTTAGAATCAGGAATTTCTAACAGTACTAGCCTGGCAAATCTCCTAATATCGAATGGGTTGCAAGAGGTGTGTAATGCGTCTTCCCAAAAGCGTGTCATTGCCGTACAGTAACCTCTGAAAAACTGGTAGTTATCATAAACAATATTGAAAAGTTTTAGCGGGCTGACTTGCGTGAAGGGATCAGGGTCGTGGGCTCGATCGAAATTGTAGTATTTTTCTGCGTGAACTTGAAAAAGGCCCTTTGTCAAGAATCGCTGCTGGAGAAGAACATCTGCAGCAAAAAGAGGTGTGCCGGATTGTAGTCTGACGCCCAGATTTGTACTAGCGAGTTTCATTCCAGCGCAGAAAGGCACGGCATCCCTGTTAGTCATTTCGGCACACAGCATCTCCAAGTGAGAAAGGGCTCCTCGGGTGTCTATGGGGTCAGTGGGGTTTCGGGAACGATCGGTGAGGGGATAAAATAAAAACAAGAACGCGTTGGCGGGACCGTCGGTTGTGAGGGTCTGAGTGTCTCTTGATTGTTCTGTTGACATATGATTCTTGCTAACTAATGGCCGTATTTTAGGAGTAGCGACCGGTTTAATCTTGAGGAGATTCTGAGAAGATTCTGTGTTAAGGGTATTAAGGTCTGATTTGAAGAAGTTTCTTGGCTGCTAGCCCGGCTTTCTCTCCTGCCTCTGCGATAAGTTTGGGGTTGACTGCTATAAGTTCGGCGTTTCCGCCTACCCGAAGCAAGAGACCTGTTAGTTGTGAGGCTCTGACTAGATCTGGCTGATTTAGCGTTAGTTGCCATTCTCTGCCCTGGTTGGAGATGATATGGACAGAGGCATAGCGGACTCTTCCATCTGGAGTGCTTGCCGAAAACTCGATATACTCTCTGATTAGTGATTCGGTTTCCGTGGCGGTGAGAGAATGTTGGGTTTGAGGCGGAAGGGAAAAATTTTCGGGTTTTCCGGAGCCGTCAAATTCCCACAAACTCAATTTGACTTTTTGAGAGGTAGTTGCGAGGGTCCTTGTAATTTCCCGAAGCGAGTCGATGGTTGGGGCGTACGCTCTGGCTCTTATAAGATCAGGAATATTAGTGAGTGCGGTTCCCAGGTCAAACGGTAAAGCCGTGTCATGCCGTAGAGACGAGTCCAGGGTTCCCCAGGTGTCTGTTAAGGCTTCTCCTCTTATGTTTAGTATTTCAGCGACGCAAGCTGCCACGGATTTGTAACTACCCAGAACAATAACATCAGTTGAGCCAGGGCTTGCCGTGGTTAGTTCTTTTCTCGCTTCTTGGCTTAATTGCTGTGAGTTGTAGCGATCTGTGGACCAATCTGTTGGGAATAGCGGGGATAGGTGGCTTGAGACATATTGATAGAGGTGTGGGTACCAGGAGGCCATTATTTGGTCTCGGCCCATATCAATTATGGCATTGATGACCGAAACCTCTGCGAGTGGATAATCTCGATAAATAAGGGCTAGTTTAGCAATAACTGTAGCCTGAACCAATCTGTCTGTGGGGATACTGGGTTCCCGTGTAGGGCTTGGTTTACTGCCGGCGCGGGATATTTCGGTAATCAGAAATGCCTGCATCGGGCGTGCGACTTGGGGTAAAAGATCTAGGCGGGTAGGTGTTGGCTTGTCGTTGCCGGCCAGCCTATCGGCCATTTGTCTGTCTAGAAAAGCTCTAAGTTTGTTTGAAGAAGGTGTTACTTCAGAGGAAAACAGGTCGGATGGAAGAAGTCCTGACTGAATGGCTATTGCGTTCCTGTTGGGAATTGCAATTTCGTCTTTTAAAGTCCGGCCGTCGTGGTCGTGTTGGGAGTCGGTCATGGCTCGGGAATAAAGAACCCTTCACCCTTTTTTGCCTGGATAAGTTGGTGGTATTTTGTCCCTTTTAATTTTCTTCGCAGTGAGCTAATGGCTGTATCGATTGCCCAGTCGGAGTATCTTTCGGTCCAATTGTCCCCCCAAAGTACGTGAGCGATCTCATCACGGGTGACAATCTGGCCCTTTTTTTCTTGCAGGAGATTGAGGAGTAACTTTTGACTAGTAGTGAGAGTTAAGTGGAGATTGGTTTGATTGACGTGTCTTTTTAGAAACTGGGTGAGGAGTGGCGTGAAAGGTTGGTTTTGCAGATCCAGGTACCCGAAAAGTTTTAATCTGGCAAGGATTGTCGGATGAATATCTGTTTTGAGAATAGTTGCGATGTCTTGAGTATTTAACTCGGAGCAAATTCTCTCAAGTCTTTCGAGAGTGCTGTGATCGTTTAGGGCTGATTTCTGGGTAATTGGTAAGCTATCTCGAATACTGAGTTGCCAGAGAGATTTGTATAGCCCGGGGTTACCTCCGGACAAAGAGCCGATTGCGTTTATCTCTGCGTCGCGTGTGGCGCCGATTTCTTTTTCGTAGGTCGATTGTAAAATATCTAAATCTTCTTGCTGAAGGGGAGGTATAGATATAAAGTTCGCGCGAATCATTTTTTGATAGATTAATCCGGGTTGGCGGTAAGTGGGGTAGTTGGAAAATATTGCCCACGAGAAAGGGCGACTGGATGAATATTTGTGTTGGATGAGAAGGTTTAGTGCCTTTTCACTGAATACTTGTCCTGAACCAATGTTCAAAAATGCGACGAGAGGACCAGCTGATGAGGCACTGTCTAAACGCATGGCTAGTTCTGCCTCGTGATTAGAAGAAGGAAAGGCAGAGAGATCAACGAATATGTTTTTTTCGGGAGCAAGCTTTTGCTTAAGGATATGATAAACAAATAGCTTTCCGGCGTCGTGCATTCCAGCGATTGAAATTTGTTGCGAAGATTGTGCGTAGCTTGCCACGAGCTGCACGAGTTTCTGATATGTGGGTTCGATGGTCACCTTTTGATTATACTGGTAGGTGCTATAGTCCTGGCCAGAAACTATATTTGTTGCGCGGATTTGAGAAACGCAAGGAAGACGGGGTGGGGGGTGAGAGGGCGGGAGGCGTATTCGGGGTGAAACTGGGTGCCGAGGAAAAAGGGATGATCGGGAAGTTCAATTGCCTCAACTAGTTTTCCGTCCGGGGAAGAGCCGGAAATCACCATCCCGGCCTTTTCAAACCTGGCCCGGTATGCATTATTAAACTCGTATCGGTGCCGGTGACGCTCAAAAACGATCTGAGATTTGAGATTTGACCCGCCTGCAACGCTTTGCTTGCCCGAAGACGCTGCATCGCTATGAGCGGGCGTAGCAATGCGGGCAGGGATTTGGGATTTGCCTCGAGCTTGCCACCAGGGTGTGTCAGGGGTTTGGCCGAAGTCGAGGTAGCATTTTTCCAGCAGTGACCCCGTTTTGAGTAGGCAGGGATAGGCTCCGAGCCTGATAGTTCCCCCATACTGGTTTTTGGCCAGAAACTCGGCCTGGTCAGGCATGACGTAAATTACCGGGTTAGGGGTTTTAGGATTAACTTCAATTGAGTTAGCAGACTTAAGTCGAAGTACGTTTCTGGCAAATTCGATGACTGCCATTTGCATGCCAAAACAAAGTCCTAGATAGGGAATTTTATTCTCGCGGGCATATTTGATCGCCTCGATTTTTCCTTCTGTCCCCCGACTGCCCCAGCCCTGGGGAACAATGATTCCGGCAAATGATTTAAGGACGTTTTCGGCTCCCTCTTTTTCTATCTTTTCGCTGTCGATCCATGAGAGAGTCGGTTTAACTCCTATTTTCCATGCCGCATGGCGAACTGCCTCAACGACCGAGACGTACGAGTCTACTAGCTTATAGTCGCCGGTTGCAAAGTACTTGCCCACCACGGCTACTTTTATTTCGCGGGTGAAGTTTTTAGTGGCACGTTTAGTCATCTCCTGCCATTTAGGGAGCAGATGGTGCTTCTTGGGAGGAAGTGAGAGGAGCTTAAGGCAAGTTTTGGCTAGATGGTGTTGCGGGTGGTGAAACATCATGGGGACCTTGTAGACAGTGTCTACGTTCGGGGCGGGAAAGATATGGTCGGGATTGGTATTACAAAATAAGGCCAGACGGTCAAGACGCTTTTGGTCAACTGGGTTATCGGAGCGGGCAACGATAATATCCGGCTGGATTCCCATACCGTTTAGGATATGGACGCTAGTTTGGGCGGGCTTGCTTTTGAGCTCGCCGATATTGGCAAGAAAGGGGAGGTAGGTGACGTGGACGTGGATTACGTCTTTGGGGTGTTTTAGCTTGAGGATGCGATTGGCTTCAAAAAAAATACCATTTTGGTACTCTCCGACCGTTCCTCCCAGTTCGGCGATCACAATTTGGGCATCGCTTGCGCTTCCGGCTAGTTTTAGTCGGCGGATAATTTCGTCGGTTACGTGGGGGATTGCCTCAACATCTTCTCCATTGTATTCAAAGGCGCGTTCACGGCGGATTACTTCCTGGTAAATTTGTCCCGTAGTAATGTAATTTTCCCGAGCTAGGTTTTCGTGGAGAAATCGCTCGTAGTGGCCTAGATCTTCATCGGTTTCGACACCGTCGTGGGTGACAAACACCTCACCGTGTTCCTGGGGCCTGATAGTTCCGGCGTCAACATTTAGATACATATCTATCTTGACCGGGGTGACTCTATAGCCGCGAGATTTAAGGAGCAGAGAGAGGGATGCGGTAGTTACTCCTTTGCCCAGGCCCGAAACTACTCCGCCGGAGACAAAAATAAACTTCATAGATAATTCAAAAATCAAAAATAAAAAAGCAAAAAGTGAGAAATTACTTGGTTAAAAGTTGTGGAAAACCAAAAAAATCCTCCTGGTTGGGGAGAATTTGAGCAGCCCTTTCTACGTTACCACCCCCTCTAAGGTGACTGTCAAGGGGTTGACTTAGGATCATGAGAATAGTAAAAATAGGCTGTCCTGCTGAGATCGCAGAAAGCCCGGAAATGTTTTTCCGTCATAGGTTTTCTTAACGGGTAGCCTCCCTCACCTTTTTGCTAAGTTGGAGGGAATCAAACCTAGATTGTGATAAATAGGGTTTGGTGGCAAAAAGGTGAGGGATGGTTGGAGCGATGTCTTCTCACCCCGTGGGGTGAGGGGTAGCTCTCCCACTTGGGACTTTCGGAAAATCTACCCGGGTGGGCGAGATCGGTGGGACTTTACTTTCTTGAAAAGTACTTGACAGCCGGTTTGGGACACTTGATACTGGATAGTAATGGCACGCAAGCTAGTTAAAAAGAGAGCGCAGGTGAGAAGGACAGTAGTTAAATCAGTTCAGGTAGCTCGTCACGTACCCGACGACTTTTTGATATTTTTGGCGGTGGGGGTAATTATTCTCGGGGGCGGGATGTGGCTGTTGGGAATGATCCGATAGGAGTGGTTTTTTCCTATTGACATATGGAGAAATGCTTGTAACATATGGGTTATTGTGTTTAGGAACTTGCTTGGAAGAGGTAGGAGGGAACTGATAGGTTCACACGTGGCGGTGTTGGAACCAGCGCCGGAGGTAACTGTTTCATTGCCGGAACCCGAACCGTTATTGGCAGTGGTTCAGGGAGGTACAATCCTCGGCGATGAATATTTTGAGTTGGAAGAGTAGCGAAGACTAAGCTTGGTTCACGAAGAAGCTCGGTTAAGAAAAGAAGCCGCCCGTTTAACAGATGAGAAGTCAACGCTGTTGGGGGTTGAAGCCTTAGCTCGAGAGAGGATTGAGGCCGAGATTACCGCATTAAAGTCTGGGGCTGGCAAGGCGCGTGCACGGCATGGCAGAATAGTTGCGAACATTGAAGCTATGCGTCCCCTCGCAGAGGTTTATCCATTGCTCTCTCTTGAACCCCTGAAATGGAGACGCAGAGGTACCGGTTGGCCGATGCTGGGAGTTTTTAGTCTAAACGAGGCAGGATTTTCTATTAGTGCGGTTTATGATCGTTATCACGAGATGATGTCACGGATTTCTCCGGAATTGCCGGTAGGTATACAAGAACTATATAAATCTACGAGTGATGCTCTATGTGCAAGATTAAAAGCTAGTCGGGGGTTAGATAATATTCAACTAACAGCTCAGTTTACTGGCGTAATTCCCAGTAGTGTTCGGGGGGAAATTGAAAAAGCGAAAGGGTTTTTCGGCGAGGATATTTATATAGTGGCCGAGGTGGCGGAGTTTGTTTTGAACAGAACAGGATCTATCAAGGATGATCCGTTGGTGATCGGTTGGAATAAAGAGTCAGGGACCGCTTGGTTGGTCGCCAAATTCGACACCACTCCGGTTGAAGCGCTCATGGTGCAGGGGTTGTTGGGGGCGAACTAATTCCTTTTGATGAGACTTCTATTGTAGATTTAAGTTTTGAGTTGATTGACCTTCAGACCAGATGTTTATTTCTGAAGGCAAAGCCGGAGCCTGTTTTTAGATACCTCTCAAATTGCATTGCTTTTGGTTTGGATTCAAAGCCAAGATAGGTGACTAGCCTTATCGGAAGATTCTTTTTTGTTGTTCGTTCTTGACCGGAGTTGTGTTCTTTCATTCTCCTTCCCAGATCGCCGGTTTCTCCGACGTAAAAGTTTCCGTTCGAGAGCTGGAGGACATAGACGTAGTGCATTTTGTTCCACTTCGCCAAGGCTTCGTGGAACCCCACATATGCTACTCGGGTTCCACTTGTGAGGTGGCTTTGTAGAACCCCACGTAGCTTTAGCGAAGTGGGGTGCCGGGAGCAGGATTCGAACCTACGTAGCCTTATGGCGCCTCTTTTACAGAGAGGTGTGATTGTCCACTCCACCATCCCGGCAGAACTTATTTGATAAGTGTGCTATATCTTTTAGGATTTGGGCTTTCAACCTAGTATCTCCGTAGCGTATGTGAATAAGCCCGAGTGCCATTTTATCAGATTTTTTCTCATCGTAGTCGCTTCTGATGTATGGTTTTGTGAACTGAGTTTGGGGAATGCCCAAGTAATTTGACCAGTGTTCGATGAGTTGGTTTGGGTTCTGGTTGGCGTAGCAGTATAGAAAAATCCGAAGCCTAGCTTCATTGACACAATAGATCCTTCTTAGCATTTTTAAGAAAATACTTGCCATCTCTTGGTTGGAGTTTGCGAAATCGACAGTGGCTGTTCCCGATTTTGATCCTTCTGCCCAGTAGAGCATAAGCCCCGCAAGTTGCAAGTTTTTTTGAGTCGTGGTGGGGTGGTCGAGCTTTGAATAGGATAAGGGCTTTCTTGCGAAAAGGATTTTCTGTGTTTGTACTGATGTCCGGCGAGGTATGCGGTTCTTTTTCATGAATCCGATTACCTGCCAGACTGTTACGTTGTACCTTTCACTAATTAGCTTTGCACTTAATCCTTCGCCGTGATACAGGCGTTTTATTTCGTCAACAGTCACGGATCTATGATATCAATCTGTTGTGGGGTGTACAAGGTATGTTTGAGCCTTCCCGCAGAATCGGACTGCGATCAGCGGTTTACAAAACCGTCGCTCTACCATTGAGCTAGGAAGGCGGGGTTGCTTCGATTTTACCAGAGGAGACGGTTTACACGAAACGGCTGGCTGCGGGAAGAAGAATATTGAGGATTAGATTGACGATGGGCGAGATAATGGTGTGAACCAAAGATGTTTGGCCGAAGAAGGGGAAGATAATAAAGAGGAGCAGAATGGTGCCGTATTGATTTAGAAACCTGTCGACTTCTATCGCTTGATCCCGCGGCAATAACCCCACCAGGATTTTGCCTCCGTCCAGTGGGTGGATGGGAAGGAGGTTAAATATAGCCAGGACCACGTTTATGGAGATGATGGAGATAGAGAGTTGAGATAGAGCTAGGGGTAGGGGAAGGACTCGCACGAGGATTGATAAGCCGAGAGCTAAAATGAGGTTGGAGGCCGGCCCCGCTATGGAAATTATAGCCGCGTCTCGCTTAGGATTAGCTAAATTATAGGGGTCAAACTGGACTGGCTTTCCCCAGCCAAAGCGAACTAAAAATAACATCAGAGTTCCGATCGGGTCCAGGTGGGCGAGGGGATTTAGGGTCAACCGGCCCTGGAGCTTCGGGGTTGGGTCGCCTAACCTATCAGCTGTCCAGGCGTGGGCATACTCGTGGACGGTAATGGCAATTATCAGGGCCACCGCGTAAATGGCAAACATGGGGAGGTTATTGAGAAGATCGAGCATGGATGGTAGAATTATACCTACAATGTTATTCAGATGCGAATACTGCGGTAAAAGTTCAAACGTGGGCCATCTGGTTTCTCACGCCAAGAACAGATCCCGTCACATCTCTTTACCCAACTTGCACTGGAAGAAAATAGATGTGAACGGTAAAAAGGTGCGGATGAGGCTATGCACGACATGCATCAAGACCCTGCGGTCAAATCCCAACCCTGAAAGCTCTAAATCCTTGGTTTCAACTCTTGCTTGATTTGCTTGCCCGCTGAAGCTTTAGCGAAGGCGGGTGGTTTGGGATTTGCCAAGCCGGAGGCTTGGGCCTCTCTCCTTCTTCCTGTACCAGATCCACAACCAGTTTTTCATCGTCAAGGTGGGCCTTGAGAATTTTTAACCGTTTGCCGTTGGGCTGGGTTGTCCACATTCCGGGCCATGCCCCGAATGCCCTTAGCATTCGGGTAATCATCAATGTCCAATGACCAATATCTAATCGGGACTTGTGCATTATTTCTCCGATGAGCGGGGGGAGTTTGTTTAAAGATGGGGTCTTGCCCTCTGTTGCCAAGAGTAAAGTTTCCCACGGTATAAATCCGTCCTCGCGGGTAAATTTGCGGGCATAGGAAGGCGACCCTGTTTGAGGAGATGGGACAACTGGGGTCCGGGCTTGATTTTTCAGGTCTGATCCCAGGTTCGGGAGCGATTCGATTAGTAGTTCTGCCCCCAGATCAAACAATTTTTGGTAGAGAGATTCTGTGGTGTCGGCGGCAAGAATTTCGAGTTTTTTCTGGGTGAGGATTTCTCCCTTATCAAACTCCGGCGACATTTTGATTAGGGATACCCCGGTTTCTTTTTCGCCGTTGAGAATTGCCCACTCTGCAGGCGTTGTCCCGCGGTATTTGGGAAGCAGGGAAGGATGCATATTTACGGACATGATTTTGGAGTAGGCGAGCCACTCAGGCGGCAGGAGTTTGCCGTAGCCGGCGACGACTAGGAAATCAGGATTTGAGATTTGAGATTTGAGATATGAGATTTGAGATGCGTCGAGTGACTCGGGAGTGAAGAAGGGAATACGATGCGACTCGGCAAAAATATGAACGGGGTTTTTTGTTAAAGTTAGGTGCCGGCCTTGGTAGCGGGGCGGGGTGGTTACAACTCCATGAATCTTAAATCCTGAATTATAAACCTTCTCGAGTACCTGAACTGAGTATTTCTGGAACGAGCCGAAAAAGAGAATGGAGTGTGTCACTAGGAGATTTTACCACCGTTGCTTATTCTGATTTAGCTCTTTCTTGCTTTTCGTGCACTTTTAACCGATCGATAGGCTTCGGTGATGATCGCTATTTCGTTTAAAACTGCTTGAGAAAAAGACTCAATGCTCATGCGCGACCCCGTGTTCCACTTTGCCTTGGCGAGCACTTCAGCCCCAATTCGTAGAAGCACCAAGTGGCCGAGGTCGGTTGGGGAGTTTAGGGCGGCTTCGACAACTGCGTTTTTGGGGTTTACTAATATTAATGGCGAATCGCTTTCAGGTAAATGCAGAATGGACTCGGTTGATGCATCAGGAAATTCGTAGCTGACCGCAAATTGAGGCAGCCTTGCTGCTTGGACGCTTTCAATGACGAAACTGGTGCTGGTTTGCGAAGGAGGGGGTGGGCGTCGACCTTTGTTTGCGGGTTCAGGCCTAGTCCCGGGTAGTCCTCGTGGGTTAAATTTTCTAAGCTTACGGAGCCTCTTTTTTGAAAGTCTTTGATTGTGTAGTTGTCCTTCTCCGGTATCGGTCTCGATTTGGGCGGATTCACGGCTGGGGAGATTAAATTGATCGGCAACCGCTTCCCGGTCGCCGTAAGCTCTTAGCAGGGTTTGGGCCAAGAGGTTGCTGGCAGCTTCGAGCCTTTCTGAGTAATCTGGTTTTGTGCTTTCGGAAGCGCGAAGGAGTAATTGGATCTTTGGTTCAACGAAGGTCGCTAGGAGTTTTCTTAGTTCATCCTCCGTAGCCGGGTCGATGTGGTTTTTAAATTTATTCAACTGGACAAATCCCCGCTCTATGTCCACCAGCAGCACCCACGGGGCCAGGGTATTTTTGCTGTAGACGTAACCTTTTGGTTTCAGGCGGCTGATAGGTGTTATTTGTATGAGCCGACCGTGATACCTGATATATGCGTGTTCGCCAGGGAGGTGGAGATGCTTATAGGGGCTTGCTCCGTACTTTTTCTCTGTTTCACTATCGATTGCGTTTTTGGTTTTAAAGTCAATTTTTCCCCAGGCGAGAGAAACAGTTGCTTCGTTGCCTCCCAATTGAATTCGGCGGGAGCTGTGTTGGATCGTGTCTACCTCTAGAGGAACAGAGACGGGTTCAATAGACGAAATCGCAATTAGCCTTCTTCCAGTTTGAACTAGAAGAGAGATATTTAGTTCTCCGCTGCGGATTTGCGGGGCATATGTGTGACCTAGCTCTTCGGCTAGATCAAAGGCGTTAACAGAAACTGATAGTTTTTTAGCATGGTTGATTTCGAATCTCGTAAATCCAGTTGGGTGCGGTTGAGCGTCTGCCCACTCTTCTAACTTGACACCCCGCTTTTCTCTTATTTCTTTCGCCCAATCATTGATTGTCAGTTCATATCTTAGATTCGAGTTAGGCGGTTTGGAGACCATTCTTAGGCTTCCTCCGGGTGCAATAGTGGAGGCGATGGCAGCTTTTCCTCCCCACCTGTGCTGACTAAAGTGAGCCGGGTCTTCATGGCGCCCTCCCCAAATGAAGAAATCTATTGCTTTTAATTTTCCCATTACGGGTGTGGTGCGAATTACAACGGATATGCATCGCTAGTGTGGGGCATTAGTAATTTTGATAACTACCTCGCACAGTTTTCCCGGAGTTGTTTCCCTAATGGCGTTATCAATCGCCTCTGTAAATACTGTTTTTGGTGAAATATCGGCCGAGTCAGATTCGACCAGCCCAGCCAGGTCGATTACGTGGTCGATTAGATGCGTCTTTGATGGTTTTCTTTCCATATTTTTCTAATTAATTTTGATCCGGGTTGTTAAAAACCCGTCTCTTGTTTGGCCGTACTCGCTCCCAGAGTATAGGAGAATTTGTTCCAACTCTGCCAATCGCTTCGGTTTTCTGATAATAATTGAGGCCAGGAGCTGAAATGCCTTGAATTGCGGATTGATTGTGGTGGCAAGATCGGGGTTTATTTCGAGCATGGCAAAGATTCGGACGATTCTTTTTTTGGAGGCGATGGTTTCTTCGGTGGTTACCCCAGCGCCAGAAAGCGGTCTAAGCCTGTCGGATCTTGCCATCTCCGCTTCTCTTTTTTCTGCCATTTCTCCAATGCATTTGGTTAGATCTGAAAAGCAGTCTTCAGGAGTTTCCCAAATGCTTTTGCCTGGAGGGGTTAAACTTTCTCCCCCAAGAATTTCATTGGCTAGGCGTTCGGCCATTCCTTCTTTAAGAAACGCCCTCCCCAGGACTATTTCGTCCGTGGGCTCAATCGATGAGATGGCCTTTTCTGCGAGCGATTTTGCCTCTCTAGCGGCCATTTCCTCGTGTTTGACTGAATCGAGTGCTAATAAAAATGATCTTAGCCCTTGCCTCATTTTTGGCATTAATTGTATGGCGCGGATCACTCGATCTTTTCCCCTAGCGGTGAAAATAATATTATTACCAACCTTGAGAAGATAGTCTTCGTCTTCTCCTTTAACTAGGAAACCGGAATTTTTTGTAGCGTCGATGAGAAGATTTGGCTTAATACCTAATTCCTTGGCTAACTGACCGAGGGGGAAGAGGATGACTCCCGCATCTATTGCTTTTGCATCTTCAACTGTTTTGAAGCGGAGGATTGCAAATTTTATAAATTCTTCTACATTCATGTGCCCGTATTGTCTTTTCATTAGCTGAAAAACTCTTAGCCATTCGGGATTTGTAACTTTTGGCAGGTGATGGTTAAGTACTTGCTCCACGGTGGGATTGGGGCCAACCAGGCGGGCCTCGGCTCTTAGCTGGATAGCAAATGTGCTTCGGGTATAGCTGTCATAGCTCAGGGCTTTTTTAAGTCGAATCTCTTTTTCTCGTTCGGGAAGAGCTGCGAAGTCGGTTAGCCCATTGCTATTTATGATAGCGTTTCTGGTCGTTCGGCTGACAAACTCTCCAGTTTCGTTCTGGGCAATGACTGCCATGATTAATTTGGCGCCAAAATCTGGTGCGTATATTTCTGGTTTACGACTGCGCACTTCAGTTCTGCGGAGTTGTGATTCTCCGGAGGGCCAATCGGGTGCTTGCTGTGTGCCTGGAGAACTGGATGCCCGTTGTTTAGTTATGGATGCCCTTGCGCCTGACAGAAGTTCCTTTCTGGCTTTTTCTAGCTCGGCTTGTACTGCTGCATCGATGAATGCTTGTGTGTCGTGTTCTTTCGCCATTGTAGCGGGCAATCAAGAGAAGTAGCTGTGATCTTGCCTTTATGCGGACTTAGGTAAATCGGCGACTAAGGCTTTGAGTAGTTTTGCTTGGTTTATTTGTTGGTACCCTTTGCCACCCCGGTGCTGGGTCAGGTGCTGGATTACAATGTCATGAAATACCTTTGCTGCCTCGGGAGAGAATCGGGACTCATCCGTTCCCGGTCTATAGTTTAGCTGGACGAGCACATGTGGCCTATGCGTCGATTTTGCGGCCTGTTCCCAAGTGCCTGTTAGTGTGCCTTCTGTCCAGACACCGGCTTTAACTAGAGTTGGCGTGGTATGCCTTAGCTGGTTTCGCGATAATCCGATAGACCTGGCGAACTCGGTGTTTCTAATATATGGGAGCGGCGCAGGAACTTTTTCTCTGCTTAACTTTCCTGCTTTTGGTTTGGACGTTTCAGGCACATACAAGGATAACTCTTTGATTAAAGCTTGCAAGAATGCGGGGTGCACCCTGGCTAATTCCCTGATTGTCCTGGCTGCTTGTTCCGGTTCTACATCGGCGCCAAGTAGATGGTCTAATTCAAGGGTGGGGAGGTGGTTTGCTTCCATTATCTCTCTGGCTTTCTCAATTAAGGCAGCTGCCTGAAGGATTTGCATTGATTTTTCCAGATCATTTGCCAACTGTGCAATCTGAGCAAATTCGTGTTTTGCAGTCAGTTCTTCGAGACGTTCGGTCGCAGAGTGGATCTCCTCCCCTGGAATCGGAGCTCTCTCTCTGAGTCCTCCTGAAATTACTTGAAGCATATTCATATTAGTGATGGTGATTTGTAAATGATTGGACCGAATTTACGCTAAAACCGTGATTTTGTCAAGCAATTTAAGAAAATTTGACGTGTGTGGTAAATTGCAGGGGATGGGTGCCGAGGTGTTGCGAACGCTTGTTGATCACGACGGAGATTGGTTAGCTATGCCATTTTCCGCGCTGCTTGAAATTGCCAAATGGAATCGGGTAACCGCTATTTCAATTGGTTGCGATCTGAATCGCGGTAGCGAAAGAGTGGCTGTTCCATTTATATTGCAGGTAGTTAGCTACTTGCCGGACGTAGGCTTTAAAAACGGTCGGGAAGGTTTGGCAGTGGGATTGACTAAGGTTCAGTATAGCTGGATTTTTAGTGAGGAGCTGGATTTTAATCCCGAGACACGGGATTCGTCGGTTTCGGGTGATTCAGACAATTATTGGAAGGAGATGGAGCAGATTAATGCCGGCGGGTTAGTCATCCGACTGCGACAGAGAACACAGGTTGTGCCTGTATGGTTGGTCAAACAAACACCTGGAGTAGAAATTATGCCCGGCAGGAGCATAAACAATAACTTTGTGTTTTTGACTTCAGCGCTTGCTAATTTCCTTCGGGTAACCGCTCCCGACAGGGAGATTGTGGTAGCAGCTAAACTCGAGCCCAGCGAGATGAGGCAGCTTTCTCTCTTTGGCTTCTTCAAGGATTCTGCTCCACCTGACGGAAAAGGAAAGCCTGATTACGATATTATGGTTTGATGGGGTGGTT
The DNA here is from genome assembly GCA_964514545.1 of uncultured Gammaproteobacteria bacterium. Classification (GTDB taxonomy): domain Bacteria; phylum Patescibacteriota; class Microgenomatia; order CAZETR01; family CAZETR01; genus CAZETR01. Next base: position 24,649 of record CAZETR010000010.1, read on the forward strand.
TGACAGGGTTCAACCCTGTCACGGCCTATGTTATAGCCATTTTTCAACAAATGTGTTAAATTGTCGGACATGGCAGAAAGACCAAGGCAAGAGAAAACTAATGGTGTCCGCATTCCCCACGCTACGGGGCCTCTCCGGGCACTTGGAGAAAGTGGGGCGGGTATGTCTCCCGAGGTTAAATCTGGGGTTGAATCTAGAGTGCTTTTGGTGGGGAGAATGGCAGGGATTCTGATGGAGACTTTGGGGCGAATGTCGCTTCAAGAAGGAGGTGAAGCAAAGAGGGATGGGATAACCCAGGGGGCTTTGGCTATGGAAAATCACCCTAGAATGTTTTATGGACATAGGGATATGCGGGTGGGTGAAGAAGGCAAGCCAAGCCGGCTTCCGTGTGTTGGATTGGAATTTGATAACGGCTCGAAAGTTACATGCATAGTTACTCCTTTTGATGCTCACCAATGGGTCGTCAACTTGATAATTGTAGATGGGGGAGCTGGGTTAATTGAATCTGGACTTACTGTTCCCGGAATTGATGGAATAAATGTGCCACTTGGGGCGGGGAGGTCCAAGTCTATAATTTCGCTTCGATGGAACGGCAGGAATCTGGCCGGAGTTGCGGTTGATGTTTTTGTTGATGCTAGACAGTTATTTAAAGGAAAGATGGAAGACAATGGGCAGCTTGTTAGTTGGGTTAAAAAATCTCGACAAGAAAGCTGGCTTGAGACAGAGGTATATCTACATGACCGCAATACTTCTGGAAAAGATCTTCCCGGGCTAATTGCCTACGCGTTGTGGGATCTGGTGGGATATGCTAGTTTAGTTGTCGAGGGGGAGAGAAGAAAATTAGCTTCAGGGAGTGAAAGAAGTGTGCTGAGAAGGTTAAAATCAAGGTAAGGGTGGGGAAGTTAGCTCACTCTTGGCCACTCTCCTCATCGTCTGAGTCATCGCTGGGACTGTAGTCAGCTGTTTCTGGGGAGATGAGTATTGCTAGGAGGATGTCACTCATAAACTGAGACGGAGTGCAGGCATTCTTCTTAAATTGAATTCTGGCACTAGTAAACTTTTCTTCGTTTTCTGAAGACAGCTCCTCGTTAGTAGCAGTTTCGTAAAGATCTTTAAATTTATCGGTTGAAAGATTGGCGAAGATTTCAAAGGCTAGTAATTCGGCGATTTTTGAACCTTCTTTTGTGGCCAGGTCTATTAGGTTATATTGCCTTCCTTTGTTAGTTGCCATGTCCCGATTTACCGCAGTGCCAAATTTTGCACCAAAGGCTTTCTTCGCATCTTCGTCGTGATTCGCTGTCCAGGCCATGATGAGGTCGGTAAATAGCTTATTCTCTTCCGATTTATCCTCGGGGTCTGGCACCTCCGGAACTTCATCTCTTATCTGTAGCTCTCTCAATCTTCGGGGTCGTGGCGGTTGTCTCTTTGGCTCGGGGGAAGGACTTCTGTGAGAAGAAATTCTGTTTCCCGATTCCGGAGAGAAGCCGGATTCTTTTAGAAAAGTACGGTATTCGGAGTCTGTTGTAAAGACTCTTCCCTGGAGAAGATATTTGTAGAAGCAAAGGATTCGGGCTTCCAGACGCCTGGTGTGCCAAATAAATTTAGCGTCTTTTTCGAAATCCTGTCCGATTGTTCCCGATTGGGTGAGTTGGGACAGCACCTCCCCCATGCTTAGATAACTGGCGTATCTTGAAGGATCTACCGCTCTGCCCTCTCTGGAGTCTCCAAAAATTTCTCCACGAACAGAGTTCCAAAACTCGTGTTCCCTCTCGGCTTCAGCTAATGCGTCTCCGATTTTGGCTGTCTTTTTTTCGACGTCCGATTCTCTCACGCGTCGTCTTTCACCGTCTTTTACCGGAAAGACTGCCGCTGCTGTAGCGGCACGGCTGACTGAGTCCAGATTGGCCTTAATAGCTCTTGCCCTTCCAGACGCGTGTCTTTCTTTTTCCCACAGAGTGTTTCTTAGAAGTGACGAGAATACTATGTCCACGTCCGGCACGCTTCTGGTGGCGCTTTCCAGATTAAGGAACGTTGCCAGTAATATTGCCCCACCCAGTCCGTAGTTATTTGTGGCTTTCATCGCCTCGTTAACATAAAAACCCCATCCCAAGTTGAGCAGTGCGGTACCAGTTCTAAAGATATAGCCATTTATTCTATCTTGGCGTAGCTTGAGTCCCGCAGCCCAGCCAATTACCTCATCTCCTCCGGTTAAAGCCAGAGCTGTGATGGCTTTCCAATCATAGTTGTGGCCATTAAAGAAGTATTCGACGGCCATTTTGGCAGAAGCGACGGCAGTTGCTTGGTACTGAAGCTCAAGAAACAATTTGTTTAACCTGGTTCTGATCTCGTCAGGTCGTCTTCGCCCAAGTCTTTCTCCAAGCCATTCGCCCCCGAGCCCCGCAAGTAGCGTAGTCCCTTGAGTCCAGCCTGATTCAGCTAATCCAGCAGTCTTATCAAGTTGAGTTACCCCAAGTGAAAATAGAATTGGGTCGATGTGTCTGCCGATTGTTCTAAGTGAAGATCTGGAAAACTTGCCAAGTGCATTTCTTTGTGATTCCGTGTTTTCCCAAAAGTTCCCGAGGGCTTCTCTTAGCTGGGAGAGCCTTTCACTTCCTTGGGAATTTTGACTGCGTTCAGATCTTGTGGCCATAATTGATTGTTGCGACATATTACCACTTTCTGTCAAATAAGTGTAAAATGGCCGTGTTATGGGACGTGAATATTATAAGGAGAGTTTAATCCGATTACCCATCGGGCGTGGTATTCGGCACGGTGAGCAGCGGGGGGCGCTGGTCTGTTTGCCTTGCCGAGTCAGGGTGGCTAGATGGGTGGTGGATTTGCATGACGAGCATGGGATAGGAATTCCCGCAGTGGGTTTGAGTCTGGACCAATACCAGCAGCTGTTTTGCCTAGATGAAATAGAACCTGAGGCATGGGATTCACATCTATTCAAGAAGCAACCTGCACTATATGGGTTGTCCGAGGAGAAGGATTTGCAGGTCCAGCAATTGCTGTCTCCCGAAAAAGTTCTGGAGTTTATGGCAAGGGTTAATGCGGGGGGGCTGGTTTTGCGGGATAGACCCGGGAGAGAAATTCCGGTTGCGGTGTTTATTTATGGTTTGAATGCAATTGAAACTGATTGGCATCCGGAGAATAACCTGGTTGTATTAAGTTTGTCTCTCGCGCAATTTACGAGAGCAAACAGGGGTGACGAGCTTATGCTCATGCGGGCGATAGATTCTTCACAAATGCTGGCTTCGAGTTTGTTTAGTGTTTCCTTGCGGTCAGGCCAGAGAATTTCGCTTTCTTGAAGTAATTGCATTTAAATATATGAAAGATCGAAAAGATCCTTCGCCATTCTATGCAGTCGTATCTGCCGGGGGGCGGGAGGAGAGAGTCGTTACGCGCCACCTTTTGGATTCTCCGGATTTTCTTAAGAGAGTCTCGGGACCGCAATCTCAATACCTGCGACAAAGTGAGTCGTATCGGCCAAAGTCCGGGTTAGTTTCTACTCAGGAGAAGAGTTTGGGAACTGAAGAGGCTTTGATTTATACACTGGAGCAGGTTGTGGCTCTTTATGAAAACGTTGACATTACTAAACCAAATCTTGAGTTGTTGGAGCGGGTGAATGCTTGGCTGAGCAGTAACGAGCAGGGTGAATGGCTGGAAGAATTTTTGGACGAGGTTAGGGCAAATGCTGATCCGGTTTGGCAAAGAATATTTGCGGGGATAAGACACGACTTTGGCAATCTGTGGGGCAACTTGGGGGGTCGTCTGCAGCTCAAGGCCGAGGGACTGGAAATTCACGATGAAATGCTGCTTGAGTTTGTAGACAAAATTAGAGTGTCTCTGAATGGTTGGGCAGATGCGATTGAGCTGCTGACTGGCGGGCAAAATACATCATTTAGACCGCTTTCGGAAGAAATTGGCAGGCTGGAGCAGGTATTGGGGAAGAGCACAAACATTGGATGGAAATTGGCAGACGCGACAAAAACAAATATTGAAATTCCGGGCGGGCTGATGGTTGTAATCGG
>CAZETR010000011.1:0-220061 GCA_964514545.1 uncultured Gammaproteobacteria bacterium
CTCGAGTTTGCTTGATAATACTTTTTTAGCCTCTTTTGAACTACGGTCGAAATTGCGATATATGCGTCTGGTCTTTCTTTTGCAACCATATCCCATTTTTTTAGCAGGCCTAAAAGTGGTCTTTTCAGAAGACGGGCCAGAGGCTCTAAAAGCCCAAAGGAGTGATAATTTTCCCTTGGATTCATAATCCATAAGTAACGCGTGGGCGTAAGACAGTAGCAGATGTGCAAAGTTCCCGGCTTAGTAACAATTCCTTTGGCTTCGGCACTGGTAACTGAAATTACTAGGTCGAAGTCGGAAAAATTGAAGGACTCGAAAGCCAGAGGCATAAGAAAGGGAACAAACTCGTGGTGATTTCTTAAGAGCGGGATTTGCTGCAAAAAGGAAGGATAAATTTTAAAGACTTGTGCCCATGGGGTCTTGGATATATTTAAAACAGAGGTAAAAAGAGGGGCCTGGGGGAAAATTTTATGTAGGGCAAGAAGCAGTCTTTCTGCTCCTCCCCATTTATTTACCCGATCGTAAACGATAGCTACATTCCGAATTGGTTTCATCTGAAAATATGGTTATTGCGACTTTAGGGAAAAATACGGAGTCGGATGATACGGAAAGATCCCAAGAGAGAAATTCCGGTAAGAACTGCCTTCGTTACAATTTTGGGGTACTTTTCCCGATAGAATTTACCATAGAAGGTTTTCATAGCATCGATTCCGGCCTGGGCAGACCGAATTTTGGTTTCCCTCGTAGCCTTGGTTACTTTATGACTCGACTTCTTAAGACCTGATGATGCTCCGTGGTAGTGGTGAATTAGCGCGCTTGGAACGTACATCACTTTAAATCCTGCCTGTTTTACCCTGAATGCTAAGTCTATGTCCTCGCCGTACATAAAATAGTGTTCACTCCACCATTTGATCTTGTTTCCTACTTGACGACGAATGAGTACGCTTGATCCACCAATAACATCTACCTCTGACTCTATGTTTGGGGCAATAAACCCAAGATAGTATCCCGCAAATAGCCGCGACTTTGGGAATAATGCGTCAAGTCCGGAAAAGTGACAGAAAGAGTTCCAGGGTGTCGGAAATCCTCGATGACAGTTTTTGTCAAAAGATCCGTTTGTGAGTGTCAACTTTGGCGTAGCGATTCCAACGTCCGGGTGTTTGTCCATAAAGTCCACCATATGGACAAGGGTTTTTGGCTCAAGCACAGTGTCTGGATTCAGGAACCAGACGTATTTCCCTGCAAATTTACTGACGGCAGTGTTATTGCCAGCGGAAAAGCCCCTGTTTTCAGGATTCTCAATTAAGGTCAGCCAGTTAAGCTTTTGGAGTTCTTCACCTGAGCCGTCTGATGAGGCGTTGTCTACCACGATAATTTTGACGGGAAAATTGACTTCCTGTGAGTTTTTGATTGAGGATAAACAGTCTAAAACTAACTCCCTGGTATTGAAGTTAAGAATAACAATGGTGAGTTTAATCTGTGACGACTTCTGCATAGACTTGTTCTAGTTGTTGGGTGATTCTATCCCATGTAAATTTTTCCGAAACGATTTTTTTGGCATTTCTGGCAATTTTTGCGTAAAGGTTCTTGTCACTAAGTACTTTGATTGCGGCTTGGGCCAGTTGGGCTGGCGTATTTGACACCATAATAGATTCTCCGTTTCTAACTGATAGTCCTTCAGCTGCAATGTTCGTGGTAACAACTGGGAGCATTGCCGCCATAGCCCCTAATATTTTTAATCTGGTACCACCGGGCCCGTAAATGGGTGCAACCATTATGCCCGCCTCACGGATTATTTTGACAACGCTTTTGGCATCTCCATATTCAAGATCCCGAATTTCGATACTATCACTTTTTAGTTTTCTGAGGTCATCCTTTAAAAACTGTCCGGCAATAATTAACTTCGATTTAGGAAAGGCAATTTTAATGACTGGAAATACTTTTGTTGCCAGAATTTCGGCGGCCTCCCAATTCTGCATCCACTTGTAATTACCCATGTAGACAATTTCCTGTGAGTAGTGAAGTTTGGCTGGGATATTTTCGAAATCTTCACCTACTCCGTTGGGTATAATTCTAACCTCAAGTCCGGGGACCAAAGAACGCATGACGCCGGCATCAGCTGCGGACACGGCGGTAACTTTGGATGCAGTTCTCCAGTAATTGGTTTCCCAGTACTTAAGTTTTTGAACATCTATCCACATTAGGGGTTTAAGTAGGGGGAAATTAAGATTCTTTACGTAGTGTTCGAAAACCTGATAGTTAATTGTTTGCTCGACTAAGACTGTGGGGATTTTAGTTGATGGTAAATATGGCATGACGTAGAAGGTCTCGGCGTGAATGAGGTCATAGTCATTTGCCTCTAATTCCTTTCGGATTTTCTCTTTTAACTCCTGACTGTGGTAAATTGAAACTAAGAACGGATATGGACTAAATCCTGTCCGAAGAATGTTTTTGATCGTCCAAGTCTTTCCGCGTTTTACAGTTTCAACTTTGGCGCAATATTTTTTTAGTTCCTGGATGTCCTCAGCCGTATTTTTGTCCCGGTCGCGAATGTAACTGAAGAGCGATATTTGGTGACGTTTTGAGAGATGTTTAATTAAGTTGAAGGATCGGATTTGGCCACCGTCTGAAGGCGGAAAAGGCAGATATGGGGTAAGCATGAGAATCTTCATATGAATACCTTATCGGTTAGAAAACGAGGGCAGGGGTTTGGTGAGATCAAGCACTATGAAGGAGGGATTTTTTTCTATGATGGTAAACTTTTGCATAAACTCATTTGTTTGATCGTTGTAGTTTACCGAGACAAAATGAGTTGCTCCTTTGGCGATTAGCTCTTTTATCGGTAATGTTACATACGGCCAGCCTTTGCGGTTGGTCTGATACAGGAAGGCGGTATCGCCGTCATATGGCGCAATAACTTTAGCGCTTAGCGGAAGGTGAGTATTTACGAACTGCCCAGCTAGAATAATTTCCGGGTGGTTAATTTGGTAGTATCCCTTGATGTTCTGCCAACCAGTCAGAAACATCATCGCCAGACAAAAAATCGGGATTACTTTGGCTATACCTTCTTCTTTCCAAAGATTAAGAAATCCGATGGCTACGTATATTGCAAAAATTGAACTCGCTATTGCTTGATAATAATCATGTCTAACGTTTGCGGTTGCAATTATCGAAACGTAGACAAAAATTCCTAATAGCCAAAAGAGGAAAAAGTTCATTTTTTGACGAAGACCGGTGATTAATCCTCGTACAAAAAGGGCTACTCCCCAGATTCCAAGAATCAGGGTTCCAAAGCGGATGGAAAATATCCAATAGAAGAACGAGGGGCGGAAACGGATATTGTCTCCGTTAAAGGCCCATTTGAAATGTGGGATGCCTTCAGGAAACTGACGAGCCCAGATAAACCACAGTAGGAAAGGCAGGAAGGAGAAGAGAAAGAAAAAAATTATCTCTTTTCGTTTGTAAAAAGTGCTCCCGAACTTCTGATAGGCTAGATAGAGTGCCGGGAAGGCGAATACTGCCATATAGGCCTTGAGAAGCAGTAGAAGGGCAAGGGAAATAAGGGCTGTCGAAAAGTTAACCTTGCCTGGGGCTTTTATCCATTTTGAAAAAAACAGAAGAAATGCCAAGCTGGACGTAATTAGAAGCGGTTCGGTAAGAATGACTCTTGAGTAATAAATATTGAAGGGGAGAAGTGTAAAGATGGTGGTTGCCAAGATGGCAGTTTTTTGGTCAATGTGTAATTTAACCAGATAGTACAGGAGAACAATTGAAATCAATGAGTAGGAAACTGATAGAAGTCGTCCAATAAGCTCAAAGCTTGACTTACTAAAAAGTTTCGCGAGAATGGCATGCAGGGCGTTGGAAATCGGAAATTCTACAAATCTATATCCTTCTGGGTTATCCTTACCGGATGGAATATCGCTTATATCATCGAATTTGGGATGCAATAAATCTATTCCCGATTTAAGGTAATTGCGTGAGACCGCCGCTGTATCTGCCTGCCGCCATGAGTGCCAATCGGCAATGGGGTTATTAATCTTGTAGAGTCTGACTCGGAGTCCGATAGTAAGAATAAAGAGGATGAATGCGATTTCAGTTAATCTCTTCTGTCTGTGCTTCATAAAATATGTTTTATTTTTTTAGGGGTTTCACCTCGTTTTTAACAAGTCTTACTAGGGCTATCAGGAAACCAGTCAGGACCCAGAATATCGGCGCGACTTTGGATGCTTCGAAGATATCTATAAAGGTGGCGTTTACAAGAATTCCTATGGCCGACCCAGCAATCGCAATGCCCATGTTTCTGGCAGTACTAGCTGGGCGATTAATTACAGGAACTACTGTGAATGCGAGCGAAATAAAAATTAACGAAAACGCAAGAGTGCCTATTATTCCCGTCTCGCCTAACATTCTTAGATAATCGTTATCTGTTGCAAGGGTTATAGAAGAGAATCCGGTTCCAAGCAGTGGATTTTTCTTGAACGATCTGATTGCCCGCGGCCATTCAGCGTTGAGTCTAATTTCGGTTGATCTCTCTTCAATAATCACCGGTGGTGTGTATTCTATTTGGATCTTTCTTAGTTTCTTTTTTGGAGCACGCGTCGGCGCGGGGGTAGGAAGGCTAACGGTAGTCGTGGTCGAAATCGCAATCGGGGCCGTTGTCGGAGGAATTGGTGTCGGCTGTGACAGCCGGTAGGGGGGCTCAACGGGTTTGTTTCTGAGCTTAGCAATTCTTGAGCTTATGTCTTCTAGGAAGGGAATCTTTAATAACTTGAGGGTTTGAGAAAGGTAAACGTTGGCTGTGCGGCTGTAACGAGCGGTCAGCTCCGAGGAAGAGCTGGCAAAAATGAGGCTGAAAATAAGAAAGGGGACGACCCACCATCTTTTTCCAACAAAATATAAGGTAAGCGCTCCTGAAATAATATATGCGGGAAATGAAATTCTGGAAGCTGATGCTAAAAGTAACCAGAATCCAGCAAAAAAACCCGCCCAACCGATGAATTTTAACCATTTTCTTACCGGCGAGCTAAACAGCCCTATAAACAAAGGGATTACTAAAACCGAAAAGGCAGCCAGGTCGTAGTGCCCCGCGAATGTGCTGTTTAATCTAGCCCCTGGCGTAAGATAAAGAATAACGCCTTTGGAAAACTCCATGTTTTGAGTTGAGATCACCGGAAAGTTTAAGAATCGCTGGCCTAATCCATATAAAACGACAGTAGTGACCACCCAAAAGAGGATTTCCAGAAAAAAAGTAATATCTGATTCCTTATTAATCGATGAGGCGGCCAAGAGCATTAATCCCATGTATTCAACTCTTCTCAAGAAATGAAAGACTCCTATGTGTGGAGTGACAGTATGCGTCACGAGTATTGCTGAAAGAATTGATAAAAAACCCACAGCGAGGTAAACCATGGTTGAGATTACGACTCCGCTTGCGAGAAAGCGGCGGGTTTGGTGTAGTTGAAGTAGAAGAAAACAGGCGATTATAGTGCCGATTAGGATATCTTCTAGCCTGATAGCAACATAGGTTCCAGGCACACTGAGCAGCGGAAATTTTGGATATAGCGGAATTGCCAGCAGAACTAAGGCTAACGAATATTTAATGAAGACCTGCTTATATGTGTTTAATTGCTTGAACATAAATTTTCCTGGCAACCATATCTCGTCTGATGGTGCCGAAAACGATTATACGTGTTATGACTCCAATAGATATAAAAACTCTGGCGGCAAAACTGCGCCAGCCGGGATAGTGTTTTCGAAAAATATATAAGATTCCTTTTAGCTCCGAAGTGCGGCTAAAAGCAGATCCATGCCTGTTACTGCTTTGGCTGCCAAGGTGAATCACAGATGTTACAGGGGTATAAAAAACCTTGTATCCGTTTCTTGCCAGACGCATCTGCAGTTCAACCTCCTCGCCATACATAAACATCTTTTCGTCAAAGCCATTAACTTGCCAATAAATTTTTTTCGAAATAAGGAAAAAGGCCCCCATTACCCAACCTACCTCTCTATCCATTGAGTACCAATCTGGATGTTCTAGGTGGTAGGCCGGAATATATTTCTTAAGCCAGGGTAAATCGTCTAGAAATAGCATCCAGGCCAAAACATTTCCTAAATTAGGCCTCGATCCAAGGCTGTATTGGAGCGATAAGTTTTGATTTAATAGTTTGCAGCCGGTAACAGTTGATTTCGGGTGCGTTTGGACCCAGTTAATAATCTTTTTTACTGAATTTTCAAGCAATAGAATATCCGAGTTGATAAATAGCAGATACTCGCCTTTTGCAACTTTTGCCCCCTGGTTGTTTGCAGAGCCGAAACCTAAGTTTTTTTTGTTCCGAATTAGTCGAACCTCTGGATAGGATTCATCAATAGCGTCCGGAGATCCATCCTGAGACGAATTATCGACAACTATGATCTCTACATAGGTATCCTTTGAATATTTGTAAAGAGATTTAAGACATTCAAGCGTGGTCTGTTTGGTATTGAAGCTAATGATAATAACAGATATCCTGGGTGTCATCTGAAGAGTGCGCGCAAATATTTAGTTTGAAATAAAGGCACCCAGAAAAGTCCTAGAATTAGACATCCGATTAATACTCTTGATAATGGTTTTGAAGGGTAGACGCGAATGGTTACTTTGTTAATAAAGTGTGAGCCATCAATGTTGATTGCATCCTTGGGATCTGTTGGTTCAAAGCCGTTTATGTAAATCGATTCTCTCAGGGGATGGACTAATTCTTCCAGATAAGTTGAACGGGTCTGTTCCCGAATTCTGAAGAGGGACTCCTCCGGAGGGTAATCCCTTAGGCGCTCAGTTGGTAGGGGAAGGTTAAACCAGGCTGACTTATCAAACTGTGACTTGTAAAAATTAATAATTTCATCGCGCGAAGAATTTGTAAAATAAGCGCTGATGTTTGGATTTTTCGTATCCCCTGGTTCTCTTGATGTCAGGGAGCCTGGAGGAGCTGATGGAAAGGCCGGCGAAGGAGAGACCAGATACAACAGAAAGACGGCGCCAAAAATCCAGAAAAGACTACGGCCAATTCGGTTAATCATAAAGCGTTACTTCGATTATACTTGAGATCTGGTCCGCGTACCTCAATTTGAAGATTGATCTTCACTTAAACCGTTTGAGATCTGCCTCTACCATAAGTTCTATGAGTCGATGAAACGAGGTTCTTGGTTTCCAGCCGAGATTTTTGTAAGCAAGAGAATAATCGCCTTTTAGCTCTTTTATCTCAGTCGGTCTGAGCAGCGATTTGTCCGCAAGGATATAGTTTCTCCAGTCTAAACCAACTCGGGAAAAAGCGATTTGGCAGACTTCTCGTACCGTATGTGTCTCGTGAGATGCAATTACATAGTCTCTGGGGAGGGGTTGTTGGAGCATTAGCCACATTGCTTCGACGTATTCTTTGGCATATCCCCAGTCTCTCTTCGCGTCCAAAAATCCCAAGCGAAGTTTTGTATTTTTGTCGACAAGCGGTTCTCCAAGCTCGTTTATGGGTGGATTTTTGACTTTATTTCTGATGCAAGCGACCGCAGCGGTTATTTTTCTGGTGACAAAATGGAGCGACCTTCTCGGACTCTCATGATTAAAAAGAATTCCACTTACGGCAAATAACCCATATGACTCCCGATAGCAGCGAACCATCATGTGGGCATATGCTTTGGCTATACCGTAAGGATTATTAGCATCGATCGGAGTGGTTTCATTTGCCGATTCAGCCTGAATGTTGCCAAATATCTCTCGACTTGTTGCTTGATAGACTTTGGCCTTTGGGGAGTGGTGTCTGACCGCCTCTAAGACTCGCACAACCCCAATGGCTGTAACTTCACCTGTGTATATGGGTTGGGTCCATGAATCTGCCGGAATTGATTGAGAAGCGATATTGTATATTTCATCAGGCTGTGTTTCCTTTATGGCCGAGGATATGCTTTCGGAGTCGATAAGATCGAGGGCGCGAATATTTATTTTTCCCTGGAGATGAAGAATGTTTTCTTTGTAAAAACTGGTTGTGTGCCTTACTGTTCCCGTTACATTGTATTTCCTTTTAAGCAGTAGGTCTGCAAGGTAAGACCCATCCTGTGAGGATACGCCTATAATTAGCGCTTTCTTCGCCATTATTGCAGTAGTCTAGGACGGCCCAGGCGATAATGCAAGTCTTTAAGTTTCCTGTCTCCGATTTCCTTTGCCGGCACGCCTCCGACGATAGCGAATTCCTGAACATCTTTTGTAACTACTGCTCCTGCGCCAATTACAGCTCCACTCCCGATTGATATCCCGGGAAGAATAATAGCCCTGGGGCCGATAAAGACATAGTCTCCTATTTCCACGGGTCCGTTCACGGCATGGAAATCTTCGGAGTTTATGTCGTGTTCGCTGTTGTAAATTAATACTTGCGAGGCGATATCGACATGATTGCCAATTGAAAGCCGGGCGCGTCCATCCAGAAAGCAGCGATCTCCGATAATTGTTCCTGACCCAATTGAAATGCCTCTTGGGTTATAGAATCGACACCCGAGATGAAGAGTACTATTTGGCCCGATTTTCATTCCGGCTAAACGAAACGCGAGCTTGCGTACCGTATGGGAAGGGAAATAAGTGATGATTGAGAGCTTCCAAAGAATTAAATCCAGGAGGTAACTCTTAAGGCGGTTGATTGTTTTACCATAGACTTCACTAACGCTTAACTCCTTGCCCATTTTGTCTTTAATAATAGCCATTTTGTTCTGGCGAATTTAGTGATTTGAAAAGATTGATTCGATTACACTAAGAGTTTTTTTTGCGGTTTGGTTCCAGCTGAATAATTTTACTCTGGCAAGCCCTGCTTTTACAAACTTCTCTCTTTGGCTTAGTGCGGTTTTAATTCCCTTAATGAGACTGTCTCTGCTGGCGGGATTCACATAGATGGCCGCATCCCCACCTACTTCCGGAAGGCTGGAAACATCGGAAATAACCACTGGTGTACCGCAAGCCATGGCCTCGAGAACAGGAATACCGAAGCCCTCGTGGAGGCTGGGAAGTACGAAGGCTATTGACGACGACATAAAAATAGGGACTTCCCGCTCGGGAATAAAATCGGTAAATACAACTTTTGACTCCAAATCCAATTCTTTAACTTTCCAGAAGATTGATTCATAAAGCCATGCTTTTTTGCCAACAATAACTAATTGCAGCTTGCTGTATTCCGGATCATGGACAAGCTCGGAAAAAGCAGCTATTAACCCTTCGATGTTTTTGTTTGGTTTCAAACTACCGAGAAACAGAATAAAAGGTTTTTGGACTTTATATTTGGCAAGAACTGTGTTCGCTAACTCCGTGTCTTTAACTGATTTAAAGATATTTTTGTCGTAGGCTAGCGGGGTGACGATGACGTTTTCTGGGTTGCGATTGTATGCATTAACGATGTCTTTTTTTGTGTACTCCGAAATCGCGATTATTTTCGTGGCTTTTCTGACTGAATAGGATGTCCAACTTTTAAGCTGACCGTAGTCTTTGGGGGTAAATTGTTCTCGCGCACTGAGAAAACCCAGGTCCATGACGGATATGATCGTCGGAATTGGGGAAAACCGAGGGGTATAATGCGTCAAACTTAGGAAAACATTCGGTCTGGGGCGGTGAAAATAAAGATCGAGCGGCAACCGGGTTTGGGTCCAGAACTTAGGGAAAGGGATGACTCGGTAGTGCCAATTCGATCTTTCTTCAGGGAGATCAGACAAGGGAGAATTTTTTAGATATATTTCAAACGAGTGAATTGATTTTAGTTTGTGAAGAGCGTTAAGAAGATAGAAAGCGTATTGATTAATCCCAACCCGATTCTGAGTTAAATTTGCCTCATTGGCATCAATTCCAATTAACATAGAGTTCGTTTGTATTTAAGGAAAGAGTGATTGGTAGGTATTAAGTGTCAAGACAGCTGCTTTTTGCCAACTAAATTTGGTGAGTTGCTTTGTTCCCAGAGAAATAAGTTTTTCTCTTTTTTTTATGGCTTCTGAAATGCCCTGGGCAATCGACTCCTCTGATTTGGGGTTTACTAAAATTGCTGCATTTCCCGCAACTTCCGGAAGCGAGGATGTATTCGAGGTGACAACTGGAACTTGGTGATAGAACGCCTCCAGGACAGGTATTCCAAAGCCTTCGTATAGTGATGGGTAAACGAAGACCCGTGCTCCCCGGAGAAGTGCGATTTTTTCGAAATCTGAAATGTAACCCGTGTAGATCACTGATTTGTCTTTGGAAATAGGGGATTTCCCCCAACCCTTTCCTCCGATAACTACCAGTTTCTCGGGAAGATTATATTTTTTCCGCAATTCGAGAAACATATTGACTAGTCGCACAATATTTTTACGGGGTTGAAGAGTTCCGATAGTCACAATATAGTCCGACCGCGTGTATTTTGACTTGGCCAGTTCTGTGTCTTGAATAGATGATACAATCATTGACCTCGATGGTAAGGCTTCCGGAATCACTACTACCCTCCCCTGCTCTATTGAGGGAAAAATTTTCACGAGGTCGTTGGCGGTATTTTGCGAGACGCAGATAATCCGGTCACATTCTCGGACCACCCATTTCATTCTAGCCTCGTGAGTTTTCGCTATATCCCTGATTCCCCCATTTGACATCTCTTGAGGGTACATGAATGGCGATAGATCGTGAATAGTAGTAACTCTTCTAGCTTTACTTGGTGATTGTGCCCAGTCTGAGCTATGGTAAATATCAGTTTTTCCAACTAGCTTTTCTATGGGTAAAGTGTGAAACGTGTTCCAGAAAAGACTGAGAACTGTGGGTGGAATGGGGAAGGTTTGAAGTTTGAAATTTGAAAACGGCGAACGGAAAAGTTTTGGAAATTCGCTTCTTCTTCGGAAAGAAGCTCCAAATAAACAATATTCGTCTGATTTATTGATCTCTAAAAGATGGGTAACTAATTCAATGGTGTAATTAGAAACTCCAGTTCCATAAATAGCTTGAGAGATGTCGAGAGTAATTTTCATGAAGAAACTGCTAGGTGTTTTTTGTAAATTTCCCAAGTTTGGTCGGCCATTTTTTGCCAGCTGTACTTGGAAACTTGGATTTTACCCTTTTTGATCAATTTCTGTCTTAAGTTATTGTTTTTCAAAAGTTGGCTTACTTTTTCTGCTAGTTCCTCCGGTTTGTCTGGATCAAAGTAAAGTGCTGCATCTCCATAAATTTCAGGCAGGCAGGAGGAATTACTGGAAATAACGGCCGTTCCAGCGGCCATTGCTTCCAACCCCGGTAATCCAAGTCCCTCGATTTTGGAAGCTGTAACGTAAGAGAGGGAATTGTGATAAAGAGTGGCAAGTTCAGAGTCCGGGACAAAACCAAGGTGTGTAACGCACCCTCTTGCTCCAAGCTGTGAAATCATTTTTTGGGTTCTGTCCCAAAAAACATTTCTGGCGCAGGAGATATAAAGATGAATTTTTCCGTTGAGGAGTTTTGCGGCTTGGATTAGGGTAGTTACGTTTTTGTGGGGATAAACGTTGCCAACGTAGACAATGTAGGGTGTTGAGAGTTGAGAGTTGAGAGTTGAGAGACCGGGGTTGTAAAAAATTTTGTCAACTCCTTCGTAAGTGACTGAGACTTTTGCCGCAGGCAGATGAAATTTCTCCATGAGTTTGAGTTTCCAGTAATTGCTTGGGGTGATGACATGGACACTTCTGGTAACCGCCAGGTTCATTATGGCTTTGTAGCCCTGATGTTTTATCCGGTAGGCAGCTGAGTTCCGGGTAGTAGTTTTTGGCCCGACGGATTCGTGTTTTATTAGATCGTGGATAGTAACTATCGTCATTCCATGCCACAGCAAGGGAACAGTAAAATGGGGAACGTGGAGGAGGTCGGGCCTTTCTAATAATAATATTTTCGCAAGATGGATTTGGGAAAGTAACGAGTAGGGATGATGGTCAGACAAAATAATCCGATAGCGAAAGAGAGGCCTTTCATTTGCGTACCTGGAGTGGGTGATTACCGCTAGTTCAATCTCCGGCGACCGGGGTAGGTTTTCCAGTAAACCCTTCACATAGCGCCCGATTCCCGTGTGTTCAGGGCCATAATGCCGGGCGTCGATAATTATTTTTTTCATTTGTTTAAGACCTCTTTATAGACTTGGAGTGTCTGATAAGCGGTTTGGCGCCAAGTAAATTTTTTTGACTGGTCTATTCCTTTTTGTGAGAGTTTAACCGCAAGCGCATGGTCATTCACGATTTTTAAAAGGGTCTGGGCTATCTCTTCTACGTTCTCCGGATTGAAATAAAGTGCCGCATCCCCTCCGACTTCGGGCAACGATGAACGATTACTTGAAGCAACCGGGGTCCCGCAGGCCATTGCCTCGAGTACAGTCAGACCAAATCCTTCTGACAAAGAAGGCTGGCAGTAAGCTGTAGCTAAGTTGTAAATTGC
Organism: uncultured Gammaproteobacteria bacterium; assembly: GCA_964514545.1. Taxonomy (GTDB): domain Bacteria; phylum Patescibacteriota; class Microgenomatia; order CAZETR01; family CAZETR01; genus CAZETR01. Next base: position 12,416 of record CAZETR010000011.1, read on the forward strand.
AGCCAACTCTTCATTGGGCACGAAGCCGATTCTGTGTACAAGCGGGTTATCGCTATACAACTTGAGCCAATCCCGAAAATGCGATAGTTCCGGATGATCTAAATTATAGGTAAGATTGACCGCACTGTTTCCGGCAACTACCAAATCAAGTTTGGCTTTTAGACAAGCTTGAGTGAGAGAGTTTAAGTTTTTATTCCAGTTCACATCTCCGACAAAGAGCACAAACCGGTCAGGTAGCTGGTGCTTGGTTTTGACAGATTTAAGGGTTTTTCTGTCAGTAATGGAGATAAAATCCGGTCTTGCAGAGAGCAGGGTAACTGTTATTTTTGACTTTGAAACGCCGAGAGATTTGTTTATTTGATCTTTGGAATATTGGGAGATTGTCAAAAAGTGATCTATGGTTGTTAAGCTAAGTTTTTGCAGAAAAAAATTAATTTTTCCTCTAGCGCCAGGCGGATAGTGGTCGGGGAATTCCAGGGGAATTATGTCAAGGATTGAGACAATGGACTTTGCCGGCCTGAACAGCGGCAGGGTGTGGAAAAAGAGATCGAAGTGTGTGTAATGAACCAGGTCGAGATTCCGGGGAGGGTCCCCTGAAAATGGAATTATTTCGAACTTGCTGGCGTCGATTTCTTTTTGAAGATATTCAAAAAGAGAGGTGGTGTAGGTGCCAATTCCCCTGAGTTTACTTTTGATTGAACTTGGAAGAAGAAATCCAATTCTTTTCATAGCTGCTTGTATTCCCAAATTGTAACTCCGTTAAAATCCCGTTCGCGAAGCTTAAAATAACCCGCTGCGGAGATTGCGCTCGGGAGCTTGTCTTCGGGGTCAAAGATCGGCTGAACGTACCGCATAAGCCAAAGGTGATTTGGCGCGTTAATTTGCCAATCCCGGGAAGAATATACCGGAACTTTTTTGGCATAATAGCGATATGGGTCTGACTGACTGTAGTTAATAAAAACGGTAGCTGAGTTCGAGTCGGAGTTGGCTTCGATAAATCTAACTGCGTCTCGCCAATTTTCGCGATGAAATCTCGGATTGATCCAAAAAATGATTAATGAAGTGGCGAATGAAGAAAATAGAGCAAATTGAGAAAATCTTCCAAGACGAGACACACCAAACGCAATTAGAGCGATAAATGCCGGAAGGATGAAAATTAACCTGAAATACATAAATCCCGAACCGAATATTCCCAGCCCGAGAGCGAGAGCAAAAGGAATAATCAGCCAGTACCAAAGTAAAGAAAGTGTTTTTTTGTTTATCCACGATATTCCCAGGCCAATTAAGGGAATAATTGATACAACCAGAACATAGGCAAGATATCCTTTCCGGGTAAGGAAGCTGATACGGCCGATGAGAAACTTTATCCAAACCAGGGAAACTGATTTGAGGCTGGTTGTTCCCAGAACTTGCCACCAGATTGGGGTATCACTTTTGGCTAAGACAGCAATATGTAGTTGGTTTCTTAGAATAGGGAGCCAGGGAAGAAAAAATAACAAACTAAACAAGAAAGGGACAAAAACTAGTTTTCGGTTAGTTCTCTTGAAAAAAGCATGAACTGCAAGAGAAAAGATTAAAAATGACAACGGATAATAGGTATAGAGGCAAAGCGTGCCGACCAAGAAAAGGTAGAAAGATCCGGAGGTGAATCTGGATTTGTTAATTGTTAAATACAAATAAACCGTAAGAGTCGCGATTAAAGTTGCCAGTGAATATACCCATGCGTCCTGTGAGTAGTAGATAAACAATGGATTTATTGCCAATAGCGATATGGCAAGAAGCGGAAAATTTCGTACTTTTTTTGGGGTGTTAATTTCTATTGAGCCCTGAAAAATGAAGCAGATTCTATATACCAGGTACAGGGTTACAAGCGAAGCTATTATCGATAAGGACCGAACTGAGATTTCCGAAAATCCGAATATAGATCCCCATAGCTTGAGCAGAATAAATTGGAAAGGTGGGTGAAAGTTTCCAGGAGAGAATTTAAAAATGATTTCGGAAAAGCTCAAATTTTTCGCCGCCATTACCCCAATCGCTTCATCTAACCAAAGAGACTGGTTTATCAGAATAAGCCTCAGGAGTAAAGAAATTAACAAAATTAAGAATATCATCTGGCCGTTTGGTTTTGGAAAATATTGGAGAGTATTCCTGTGACAAAACCGGCATCGAAAATCAACTTAAATAGGATAAAGCTAATTTCGCCTTTGGAAACTGCGATCTGTAATCCAAATAGTAAAGAAACCGGAAGGGAGAATCTGGCAAGGTTGAGAACCTGCCCGACGGCACCCAGGCGCATTTTTCTTCTACCGATCCAGCGAGCTTGGGCATAGATTTCACTCAATGATGCCGGATTCCTATGGTAATATTTTGCTCCGGTAATTGCAGTCGGCAAGTATCTTAATTTCTTTACGAGCGTTCTGCTATCAGTATAGCCGGTCGAGTCAAAGCCTCCGACTTTGGAGAATTCAGATCGAAGAATGGCACGGAAATCCTCCTGATCATGGATGTTGTTTCTAATTCGAAGTCTGTCTGGACTCGCGTTATTCCAGTTCCAACATCTGGCCCATACATTTTCCCAGTTCTCGACTATTTCGTCACGGCTAAAGGTTCCTTTTGACTTGCCTTGTCTAATCGGAAGCGTAATATTTTCGATAAAGTCTGGTGCAAAAGTCATATCTGCGTCTACAAACACCAGTATTTCTCCCTGCGCTACTTTGGCTCCTCGGTTTCTTGCTGGTCCCGGCCCGAGGTGTTTTTGGGTAAGTAGCCTAACATTAAATTTTTGGACTTCCTGGGTTGTTTGGTCTCGGGAGCCGTCATCAACTATGATTATTTCGCTCTTCTTGTAAGACTGGGCGGTTAAACTTTTTAGACAACTGCCTATAACTGTCTCTTCGTTAAATGTTGGGATAATTATCGATACTAATGGAATTTGTATTTCTTTGATTTGCGATTTTGTCACTTTGCGAGATTTTTAAATAAGTCATCGTAGGCAAGGGAAATTTTGTCCCAACTGAAATTAGAGGCTTGAGAGACCTGAGTGTCATTCCAATTGCAGGTTAGGGCTTGTTGGATTGTGTCGGCAAATAATTGCGTATTTGTGGGGTCTGTAAAAAACCCTGCCTTGCCGACAATTTCCCGCCGGATTGGATCATCAGCTGTGACGATTGTTAATCCCGACGCCATAGCTTCAACCAGGGAAATACCAAATGATTCCCAAGAGACTGTTGGGTAGATAAACAAATCGGCAGCGGTGTAAACTGAGGCCATTTTGTCGTGTGGCAGCGAAATAATCTTGAACCTTCCAGGCAATAACTTTTGCCCTAATTCTGATAAATTTTTCTCAAGTTCGCCAGTTCCCACAATTAATAAAGATCCGGTCTTGAGTTTAGATACGGCTTTCATCGCCAAGTCGATTCTTTTGGAAGGCACAAGGGCTGCGACAGTGAGAATAATTGGTCTTGGCAGATCTATGATAAATGGTTTTGTCTTTGGACTAAACGTTAAGAGGTTAACTCCATTGGGAATTTTAGTAACTGCAATAAGCGGGTTGGCTCTTTTTGCCCAGCGACATTGATATTCTGTCAGGCCTACAAAGGTACTTGGAAAAGTCCAAAGATTTAAGCGATCGTCAAGTCCCGGTCCTGATTGACCCGAAATTACAACCTTGCATCCACGCGCAAGGGCCCAGAGACGGGTAAGAATTGCCTGGAAGCGACCATTGGTGGGGATAATAATATTGGTTTCTGGATCTATTTGTTTGAGTGATTTGACTGTAAACCTCAAGACTGTATGCCCATCCTGTATAGTTGTGGTTTTGTAACTGGAGCCTTTCAAGTTTTTCCCGGACTGAAACACGTTAGTTGTGTACCCCAATCGGACTAGTTTGTTGGCTAACTCGTGGACATACGTTTCGACTCCTCTATTTACAATCCCACTATAAAAACTTAAAAAACAAATTTTCATTTTGGTTGCCAAACCGTAAATTGTTGATTGATTTGAGTTGTAATTTGATAGTTATTTAAAACAAAGGACTCTACCTGGTTTTGCGGATTTTCCGGAAGATTTTGAGAAATAATCAGCTTGGGTCGAATGGAGTTTAAATCACTTACAATTTTATCCTGGACGCTGTCAAATTTAAGGTACCAAGGAAGATAATGAAACCAGGGCTTTGTCGCTGGTAATGTGTTTGTTAGAAGATATATCTGATCCCAGGTGTTGAGAAGAAATATTTTCTCACCTGGACTGGAGTGTGATCTTATCCAGCTGATAATTGAAAGCGAATCCTGTTCATAAAATCTGTCCGGTTTGTGCCAATCTCGGATAATTGATCTGGTTGCAATGATTAGAACCGGAAAAAGTATAAGCCAGGGGGCAAATTTCCAGTTTTTTTTTGCCAGAGGTACCAGGGCGAGAGCAAAAAACGGAAGCATTGGCTGGAGGTGGAAATATTCAAATCTGGGAAAGAGAAAAAATAGCCCAACTATCCCCCAGGCTGCAAGTAACGGCTTCTTTTTTAAGCAAAGGCTTAGTTGAATTATGAATAGAGTGCTTAGGAGTAAGCCCTTTTGCGTAACAGGTTTGTAGGAATACTGACTGAGAACTGGTGCAAATTTGAATACCCATAGGAAAAAGTCTCTGAGTTGATAGTTTATGGCCAAATAGAAAAGAGTGGGAAGGACAATTATTAGTAACCCAAGAAGAGTTTGCGTGACCTGGCTTCTCCTGGCTTTAATTGGTTGGCTTTTTATGTATGTCGAGATTGGTATTACGCCAATTAGACTGGTTTGTTTTGTCACAATTGCTAGCCCAAAAGCAACTCCGGCAAGAAAGAGTTGTTTTGATTCCAAAAAGAGACAGCAAAGGACAAATAGTAGAGTGACCACTAAGTCGAACCACAACGCGTTCCCGCCAAATCCTAAGTTAAGAAGAACAAAAACAAGGGTTGCTAGATAGGGGGTAAATTTTTGACCAGGCGAGATCCGCGTCGCTAGTTTGTATATAATTAAATCAGTCGTAACCAGGATCGTCCAGGTAAGGAGCTTTAGGGAAAATAATGAATTACCCAGAAGACCAAACCAGAACTGCAGTAGAAAAAACATTCCCGGTGGTTTTTCGAAAGCGATATCACGATACAGCCGATAGCCATTTTTTGCTAAATACGGCCAGAGTTGCAATTCCGGCCAAGGGGTAAACCTGGTTTGGCTCAGAAAAAAGACATGGAGACAGAGAATTACCAGCAGCCAAATGTAATTTGTCGGTCGAGGCTTCATACAGCTGATTAATCTTAACACCTGGTGTACAATCGCGTCATGAAAAAATCCAAACCCAGTATTTCCGTGTTTTTCCCCTGTTACAATGACGCAAAGACTATAGCCGGTTTAGTTGAGGAGGCTTTTGGGGTGTTGAAACAGATTTCTTCTAATTACGAGGTAATTGTGATAGATGATGGATCCTCTGATGACAGCAGGAAGATTCTCCTTACGCTAAAAAATAAATACGCTGGACTTCGAGTGATATTCCATAGCAAAAATCAAGGTTATGGAGGGGCTCTGCGCAGTGGCTTTAGGGCGGCAAAAAAAGATCTGGTTTTTTATACGGATGGGGACGGGCAATATGACGTAAAAGAACTGCCTTTACTTTTAAGTTTAATGACGAAGGATGTTAATTTTATTAATGGAATAAAGATGGATAGAAAGGATTATATTTACCGAATAATAATCGGTAATATGTACAATTTTTGGGTGAGGTGGACTTTTCTACTGCCAATATTTGATACCGACTGCGATTTTCGATTGATCAGAAGATCGCTGCTGAAAAAAATAAAACTGTCGAGTTTTAGCGGTTCGATATGTGTTGAACTGGTGAAAAGAGCCGAGATGTCCGGGGGAAAATTTCGCCAGGTATCGATCCATCATTACGATAGGAAATATGGCCAGTCTCAATTTTTCAGGCCGGGCAGACTGGTTAAAACAGCCGTGGAACTCTGGCGTTTGTGGCTTGGACTTATTGCGGGAAAAATGAATTTACCCACGACCTGACGGTCGGGGTCTCTTCTCGCGTTCGGACTTTGTCCGAGACTAGACGCTTCATCCTGCGGTCTAACGACCGGGGTATTACACGTCGCGATAAAATGAAAACGGCAGAATATAAAAATATCTTTAAAAACGAAAATTCTCATTTTTATTACGTAGCTATCCATTTTTTGGTGACTGATCTTATCAGAAAATATTTGCATAAAAAAAACTTGCGAATATTGGATGCGGGCTGCGGAACCGGGCTATTGGCAAAAAGAATGAATCAATTTGGAACGGTGTCTGCGATTGATGTAAATCCCGTAGCGGTCGCATACTCAAGATCCAGGGGAGTCCAGGCTCAAAGGGCAGGAATAGAAAAGATTCCTTTTAAAAAGGGTGTTTTTGGTCTGGTAACTTCCGTTGATGTCCTGTATCACACCGGCGTTAAAAGTGACAAAAAGGCTCTGGGAGAGTTTTATAGAGTATTGTCTTCCGGCGGATACTTAGTTCTTAGGGTTCCGGCCCACAGGTGGCTCGCAACATCTCATGATAAGTGGGTGAGTGGAAAGAGAAGATATAGTAAATTCCAAATAGAAACACTGGTTAAAACTGCGGGGTTTGAAATTAAACTAATATCGTGCCAGGGAATGATATTGGTGCCTTTTGCACTGCTAAAGAGATTCGGGGAAAGGGTCTTTGGGATAAATAATCCTGGATCAGGTGTAACTCAACTGCCACAGATATTTAATAAAATTTTAACGGTGTTGCTAATCTTGGAAGCAAAGATCATATCTATGGGCTTAAGACTACCGACAGGAATAGGTATAATTCTGGTGGCAAAAAGGGTTAGCGATAAATCCAGCTAGTGATAACTCCGTTTTCGCTGATCTTTTGTACTAGTTTTCTATTTTCTACCGACTTGACAGATTCAAAATCCGGATGTTGTTGACGATATGAAGACTCAAGAATAACGATCTCTGCCTGTTTCCAGTCTTTGGTCAGATTCCGGGTTGTGTGGTATGGAGCTGTGTCGGAACAGCCGACGACGCTTACGATTCCAGGTATTTTGTTTTGATCGAGATATTTGATGGCTGGTTTAGTTCCAAAACAGAGACCGACAAGGTCGTATTTGACGGCGTTTTTCGGGCCACCAATAAAGTGATTGTAATAAAGATAATAATTGGGAAGGTAGAGAAGGGGATAAACTGATAATCCCAGATAAGCGATGGCGAGAGAGGTTTTTAAAATCGCTTTTTTTAGCTTGACGATTATTTCAAAGAAGCACCATGCTGAGACGAGATAGATCCATGGAATTGTAGACATGATGTATCTTATCCCTCCTTTCTGAAGCGTTAGTGAGTATGCAAGGAAGAGAACAATATTATAAGCTATAATCGCTAACAAAAAATGAGAAAACGGTGGTCTCTTTTTTGACAAATAAAGAGGTAGGGATAAAAGAAAAAGAACAATTATGATCTCCGGAGTCCTTGTTGCAAGTTGAAATAGGTAATAGGTCCAGTCCGGAAAAGGTGTGGGTTTACCTAGAAAGAAATTGGGAATTGGATCTCCGGATTTGGTCAGGGTTGCTTGGCGAAAAAGATATTCGGGCACTGCCATAAACGGCTTGAACCATGACTGTGGCCAGATTAACGTAGCGGCAATAATAAATCCGATAATGCTCTTAAAAAATAAGTTTCTGGACGGTTTGGAGTGGTCAATTAATAAAATAGTTAACCAGGAAACTATTGGCAGTAAGCCGGCAGGTTTTGTAAGAAAACCAAGCGCTAGCCAAATTCCTGGCCAGAACCTGGTTGTTTTGGATTTGTAATCCAGAAGGTAGGTGCTAATGGCCAAAAACGAGAAGAGCGATAATGCACTGTCGTGGAGAATCCATCGGTCTAGGGCAATTGCGATCGGGCTTAGGGCATAAGTTATTGATGCGAGGAGCGCAATCTGTTTGGCAAGGAATTTAGTTGAATACCAGTAGATGAGTGGGGATGTAAAAGATCCCAGAAGGACGAGTGGTAATCTCGATGCGATTATATCCGGAAGTAATTTTAAGCTGAATTTCCCCTCTCCTGCCAACATGACATGAAAAATCCCATTGAGAACGACCACTGGCAGTCCAATGGCATAGGTGTCTTTGCGGCTGTTCCACCAGGCATTACGAAAGTAGTTAAGGTTTCGGTTCTTTAACGCATAGATCGTTTCTTTTCCCTTGACCATCCAAGTAATTTCGTCTGGATAAACTGCAGTTTCCGAGAGCTTATATAAGCGGGGGGCTAATGCCAGAATGTAGATAAGGCAAGGAATAAGGAGCTTTTTAGTATCCATGTCCGACGGGCAGGAGCTTTCTTTTCACTCGACGGGGAATTGTGAGCAGCACCGACTTTATCCAGAAAGATAAGCTGGCTCTCCGGGTTACGTCAGGAACAATTTTGGGTCTGGGTGAAAAGAATATTGAAGGGATTGTATCACGAGAGATTTTTTCTCCCAATTCGTACTTCATTTTTGGGCTCCTTTTCGTCACTTGTTTGTCGGAAGCACGGGAATTTGACCTTTGTAAATGTGATGCGTGGTGGTATGCCACATCAAGAAACTTAATTTTTTGCGGGTCTCGGTCTTGGATTAACTGGTTGTGGTCGTCAAAATATCCTTGTTGGCCATGAACTCCGGCAGCGTGAAGGCCGGGAATGTTCAAGTTTATAAACCGCAGGTTCAGGTGACCTGTTTTTCCGGCTAAATTATATCTCCCGGCTGATTCAGGTAGCCGGTGGTAGATATCCCCTACTAAATTATTGGTTCTAACGACAATTGACTCAAAGTCAAGATTGTTTCGAGCAAAATCCGTGGCTATTTTGATCGACTTTTCCGGCCAGATTTCATCCGCATCCAAGATCATAAGCCAGGAAAAATCATTGGTTGTTTCATTAATCATCTTTTGTCTGAAGCCAGGAAAAGTCTCCGCGGAGATGGAGCTAAACTTTTGTTTTGAAATCTTTGGTGATCTGATCGTTTTAATTATTTCAAGAGTTGCGTCGGTCGATCCCGAATCCCAAATCATTATTTTGTCGATGAAATCAATGACCGAATTAATAGAGTACCATATCCACCGTCCATCATTTTTTACTAAACAGTGAGCGACTATTTTAACGTTATTTACTTTCACTTCGACGCCAATGAGAAATAACAACTATTGTCGTCACAATCAAGATTGAGACTTGGGCTACAGCGGTCGCTATGATTGCCCCAAAGTAATTATACTTTGGAATAAGCACTAGATTGCTAGAGGTTACAATGATAGCCTGAAAAATGGCTATCAGCCCGATAATTTTGGGCTTCTTAAGGTTGTAGATGATAATAGAAATCGCTAGAGAGCTTGCTACAAAGGGAATATTGGCTAACGTAAGTCCTTGAAACGGAGCAACTGAGTTGATGGCTTTTTGGCCAAAAAGAAGCAGGATAAACGGCTTTGCAAAAATGGTGATGCCAACCATGCCCCCGATAAGCACTGCAATTGCGAGAGCAGCCTTTAGGAGATATTGCTTGAGTTCTGAGATTGATTTTCCGGAAGCGAGTTTTGGAGCCATGACTGCTGAAAGACTGGTAACTATTACGGCGTAAAACGACGCCACTCTGGAGGCAACAGAATAGATACCTGTGCTCAATGGTCCTGACAGGAGAAGTAGCAACTGGACATCGATTTTTCCGGCTATGGAGGAAGCGATTTTATTTACCCCAATCCAGCCGCTGAAAGAGAGAAGCGATTTATAAGTCTCTTTTGAAGGTCTTGATTCCTTAAAAGAGAACTTGAGAAACTTGAGTCCTGCCAAAACTCCAATTGCCGGAGCAAGTGCCGTAAAAAGCATTGCAGTGGTGACTGAATACGGCCGGTGAAACAGAAAGACAGAAAGAATCAAAGCCACACGGGTAAATGAGAAGCTGGTTGAAGAAAGAGCCGAGAAAAAGAATTTTTGATATGCCTGGAGGGAAAATGTGATGACATCGAGAAGCGAAAGACCCAGAATGGCAAATCCGGCAAGCATAACCGCCGGATATTCCTGGGTAACAAAAAGCCTGGGGGCAATTATCCAAGAAAAGGAAATAAGCAGGGTGGAGACAGTTGCAGCCAGAGTGGCACGGAGGAGCAGTCCGGCCTTGAAGTACTCACGGGCCTTTTTTTCTTCTCCTTTGTGGTAATAGTAGGAGACAAAGTTTATTAGACCGCTGCCAACGCCGACGTCAAGAATTGAGAAAGCCAGAACCACAAAGTTGTTGATGGCCGAAAATATTCCAAATTCTCCGGTGGTTAGGAGGCGGAAGGAAAGGACGGTAAACAAGAATGCAAAAAAGGCGTCGAGTGTGTTACCGGTAAATAGAGTGTACGTGCTTCTGGCTGTTGGGGAAAGAACAAGAGTGATACATCGATCGATTAACTTCTTCACAAATTGATTCTAGCCTCTAGGCTAAAGATTCTCAATCCTAAATAGTTTTTCCTGAAGCAAAGAAGGCAATTAGAAGAAAACAGTTAAAGAGAATGCTCCCGGCAATCAAAGCTTTAATATTTGTGTTCAGGTTGTTTTTAATTGTGTCTATCAGGGGAAGAAATAAGAAGGGAATTATGTCTGCGCTATATCGAAGGCCGAACTGATCTTGGCCGGAAGTAAATAAGTTAAGATAAAGGAGAAGAAGAATAATGCCTGCGAAAAGTCCCGGAAAAGCAGATTTAAATTCAGGGAATTTAAAAAAGAAAAAAGCCAGGAATATAGGGCTAAGTATGAAAAAGCTTGTCCCTTCGAAACTGGGAGAAATAAATGGCCATTTTAGATTACTTCCTGAGATATCGCTTTGGGGGACAGGGTCAGGCATTTTTAGAAAGTATGCGTAAAAATTTCTGGCAAAATAGAGGGTGTTTGCCAAACCGTATTTCTCAATCATTCCTTTCTGCATAGAAAGAGAGTAGGAAAATGAGTTGGAGTCCAGTCTGATGGGGTCTGCAAACATGGTGTTGTACCATTTGGCATATAAATGGAGTGCAATATAAGCGGTAAGTAAAAATAAGCCTAGTCTTTTGGATATTTTGTATATATTTTGTTTGTTAACCTGTCCAATTTCTAAAAATGTGCCTAAATACGCGAATAAAAAAATGGGGATAATGAGCTGTTTTCTAGTAAATGTAATAAGTATCATTAAGGGTAATAGTAGTAACATCCGTTTTTTAGATAGAAATTCGTAAATATAGAGAAGGGAGAGAGATATTCCGAGAGTTTGGGCCAGATTCCAAGTGTTCGGAATATAAATAATCGATACCAGGCTGGTGCCAAAAAAGAAGGCCAGTATTAGCCATATTCGGGTAGTTATTCCTTTCACTTGTTTTAGGGTGAGGATTTTATTTAGGAAATAGGCACCCACCCCAAGCGAAATGATATTTAACGGCCATTGTGGAGGAATCTGCTTAATAAATGAAAAAATAAATGCAAGTGGGACCATGAAGAAAGATGTGCCCGGATCTCCGGTGTAGTATGTTTTTCCGTTTATTACGTCTGTGTCCAGGAATTTTTCCCTTCTGTCCGCGGTTAGATCCAAGTGGCCATGTATTATTGACTCTGCAACGATTGAATGATGTTGGCTGTAGATATTGAAAATGTTTTGATAGAGCAAAAATAGGACCAGTGCTGATGCGAAGATGGCTAAAAACCAAAGTTCGAATTTATAATTTAATATCTTCATTGTTTGTCTTTTTTTACAAGCAAGATTCCTCTTGCAGTCTCTTTATTGTAATTTTCTGAAGCAGAAATTTCGATTATCGACTTGAGTGCGTAATTTTTGGAAATAAATTCGTTCCCAGGGATTTTGGGATCTTTTAATATTTGACGCCATTCTTCCCCCATTTTGTAGTTTAAGTCGTCCATTTTGTAGGAGGTGATATAAACAGCATCTGCTATTTTTCCACCATCTTCAGGAATTAGTTGATCCGGACGAAGAGGATACCAAACAGTTCGCCTTTGACCATACCACGATCCCCATGTGTCTAAATTTGTGACAACTATGTCATCAGGGTGTGTTAATTCTTTAAGTTTTTCACTTAATAAAACATATACAGGCGGCTTATCTCTATTGACAAGATGTTTGTTCTGAAATCTGCTATCGAGAAAAATTGCACCTAGCGCTTGACCAATGGAGAAAATAAAGATCATGGAAAAAGAAATAATTTTCGAGTATTTGACTTGAATAACTGAAAGAAGATGGACTATAGATCCGATTGCGCATGTGTATATCAGCGGGGCCAGTGGATGAAGGTAACGGAAAAATGGAATCGAAATTGCCGCTACAAATGAATTAACGGCAACGAGGACTAAAGCGAGATAAACGAACAATTTAGCTTTTGAATTTTTAAATTTGATAAATGGTGAGATAAGGAAGAAGGCCATAAGGTATGGTGAAAATAACTCGGGAAGAAGTTTGTAAAAATTGTAGAGGTTATAGAAAACTTTGGTGGCAATTGTTTTCACTACGAAGTCTAATTTATATGTGGAGTAGGTGGTCACGTTACTGTCACGCAGGGCTGTGTTTCCCGCGTCAAGTGCTGAAAACTGGAGGAACGTATTGGCTGTTCTTCCCCAGAGGGGATAGATAAAATAACGGCCAGACAAGATCTCACCTGCCTGGTTTACGAAAACGCAAAGGAGAATTATGGCTGCGACTTTGGCTAGAAAGGACTTTGGCGTTTTTGAACGAAGAAGGAAATCAAATAGAGTTAAAACGAGGATGTAAATCGGCGCATGCGGTCGAGTCAGATACATTAACAGGAGAACAACGTAGGCCAAAAATCGAGCTTTTTGTTTTACAAATAAAAGACAAGCGATCATTATTTCGGTAAAAAATAGTATCTCGGTACCGCCTTGGGTCGCATAGTCTAATAGAGGAAGGCTAAATATCGTTGCCAGCCCTGACAGCAAACCGGTCCTTTCATCGAAAAGAAAAGTGCCAGTAAGATAAGTGGACAAGATAAGAAATGGAAAAAATATAGCTGATGAGGCGATGACAGAAGTGTCTGACTGCCCAAAGAGATTAAAGAGAAGGGACATTGTCCGGGGAAATACAGGAGGGGTCCAGATGGCCGGGAACAGTCCATTTTGTATTTGCGGGAGACCTTTAGCGTTTCCAAAATATGAGAAGGAGGCGAAGTATCCTTTATTGCTTGATAGGTTTCGGGCCAGATCGGCAAATTTGGCGGCATCCGAAAATGTTAAAAATGTGGGTTTTGTTAGCCTGAGATAGGCAAACATGACAAATATGCTAAGGGTGATCAATATCACGATATTTTTCATATTTACTTGATTATATATAAATACCAAGTTGAGTCATCCGATGGAGACATGACCCGGGAGAAGTAGGTTGTGTCTTGAAAAATTGAAAATGGGGGGTATGTTTTCTTTAGAAGTTCGAAGCGTTTCAGGTACGCATCGTGGCCGTCCAAAATGAAGGCTTTAAATTTTTGATCTTTGAGGAACTTTGCTACGTTCGCAGGTTCTTTTTCCGTGAGGATTGCTGAAAGATCTCTGATTCCGAAACCTGAGTCAATATTGATTGTGGCGAGGTTAGTTTCGTCTGACACAGGAACTCGTGGTCCAAAGACGATTATTCTGGAGTCTTGGTCAGTGAATGTTGAAAGAGTCGGAATTACGCGGTTTGTCAAACCCCAATAATTGTAAACTTTGAGTTTTTCGTTTTGAGCAAACTTTAGAGGGTTTCCTCCGGAAATTGAATGCACTATCAATCCATAGGGAAAAATATAAGTAATTGAGATTAGTAGCGCCGCTTTTACACTTAGTTTTTGAAGGTGGCTAAATTTGAGAAATATGACTATGAAAATAAATAGCAAAGTCGAGATTAATATTTGCGTCCGGGCATGAAGTATAAAGGTTTCCTCGCCTGAGTTAAGAGAGGCTAGTAGGACATTTGCGTAATCTTTGAGGGTTAGATTTCTGGTAATTTCACTTCCGGTACTTGCCGCTGATGCAAGCGCTTTAAGTTTGGAATATCCAAGGACGCTGATTCCCATATTCCAGGAAATCAGTAATGATTGGGTAAGAGACAAAAGCCCAAGGAGAATAACAATGTATTGCGCCGATACCTTTAACTTGCGGGAGATAAATTGCGCTCCCAGACCCACGGCTATACAGATTAGCGGGACTAGTGGGAGCAAATACCTGGATGAGGCAGTCGATCCCATAAATAGTATCCATATCCAATACCACATGAAGCTAACAAGCACGAAGCCGTTCAGGTACTGTGGAAGTAGAAGAACTAGTAATCCTAATGCTTTCGGAATCAAAAATAACGATCCGAATGATTTGAGAAGAATCGGAGCTGCCAATTCTGAATGCTTCTGTGATTGCGACACTGGCTCTCTGTTGAGAATTTGTGAAACTTCGTGGACCGGGATGGTTGAGGGACGTGCATCAGAGAAAGGAACTCTATAAATAATCTGGTTTCTAATAATCCACGTAAAACCCAGGAGAGAAGATATGCCCAGAATAATAATGACTCGTTTGGTGATATTTTGTCCGATGATTTTTTTCCTATGGAGGATATTTCCCAGAAGTATTACAGCTAGCGAGAGAATGACCGTAATCACGTTGTTGGGCAAAGCAAAGCTAGCTGAGGTGTAAATAGTCGGCCTGATAGTAAAAATGATAAAGGTCACTACTAGTGCAGCCAGGGCAAGTGTTTTTGCCCGTTGGGTTAGCTTGTTTGATAAAATCAAAAAGAAAAAGATTGGATAATAAAAGATTCCTTGAAATTTTAAGAGAAAACTTGTTGTTAACGCGAGGCCTGCGCTGATTCCAGATGAAGTCGTTAACAACTGGGTGGATTTGCGATAAATGAAAACGAACAGCGCGGAAAATAGGATCTCGGGATAAAGTGCAAATGTCATGAGGAACTCGTCATTGAAGGGAAGAAAGGTGAATACCAGGGAACTCAAGGTGGCTAATTTTTTTCCAAAGATTTCTTTACAGAGAAAATAGTTCATTGCAAAGAAAAGTAAGTAGTGCAAAATTGGCAAGGCTTTAAAGGCTTGGGTACGGGGATTGTTTGTGACCGCCATGGCAACTGAAAAGAGAATCCATCCCCCGGGAGGAGGGACAACCATTGGCTCGCGCGTAAGTACGGTGTCAGTTGGGATGTGAGACTTAAGATGCGTCGACTGAGCGAATGGTAGATAGGAATTTGTAACATCGGGGTCAACGATCGGCCTGATAATTGTGAAGATCATCATCTTTAGAATGACTGCGATGAAGATGATTCCAAGAGGTGTTATTTTGGGTATTTTGAACGGTTTTAACTTAAAGATCTCTCTTATTCCTCTGGCCAGGAGAATCGATTGGCAGATGAAAAAAACTTTCGCCCAAAGATTAAAATTGATAGGAAGAAGGCCAATGATTGTGTAGAGGATAGTTGATATAGATAGGCCAATGATTGCAGATTCCACAAGACTAACGATCGCCATCGGTCGTCTTGGGATGCCCAGTATCCACAGTGAGACTATGGCTGGGAAAAGAACTGTCAGTGCAATTTCCATTTGTTAACTCGATGAATTTACCCGCGACCTGACGGTCGGGGTGTCTTCTCGCGTTCGGACTTCGTCCGAAACTGGTCGCTCATCCCGCGGTCTGACGACCGGGGTATTACGCGTCGCGATAAAATGGTCTGAATTTTCCAGTAAACCGGGCCTATGTTTTTGGCCAATTTATTTTTAAATCTCATTAGAAGATTCCCGTAGTGATTTTTTACCTTATACGCAGAATCTATGTTCCTGATTGTTAAGATGGCTTCCTTGGTTGCAGTAATGTATGGGCTATAAATTAATTTTCTAACGTTACTTGTTAGCCTATATCCCGCCGAATAATCGAACTTATTTTCAGAAAGAAGCAGAAATTGGTGAAAATGGTAGCAAATTAACCTGTCCCGTTCTATATAAACTGTTTTATCTTTCTCTGTAACACTATATTGTCCGATGTTCCAGGGAGCTGCGTTCACGCCAAGATTTTTTGAAATAACAAGTTGTTTATAAAGCGAGGGCCATTCGTTTAGATACATTTGGTCGCCTAACTTATTGTCTTCATATTTCCAGTAGCACCAATCCAGGCATTGCTTTCGCCATTTTCGAAGACACGCCATCCCCTCTTTGTTCCCTGCAAAGATTTGAAATCCGACGTTAAATCTGCCAATAAGCGAGATTCTGTATTCCTGTCCGAGTGGATACCTGCTCTCTACTATATATATTGATCCTCCGTTGAGTTCAGCAAACACCGGGTCAATTTTTCCAAAAAGGTACAAGTCGGCGTCCAAATAAACCACATACCTGGTCTTGAAATCGTGCCTAAAAATGTAGAGGGGTAATGAGGGCGTACAGGTCCAGTAATATTCCACCCAGTTCCTGTTATTTTTTGCCTTTAGTAGCTCTTTGTCTTCAAACTCCGCGAGCGGGACAAGCTTGGCGTTTTTGAGCTTCATCTTTGTTAGGATATCGAGGGTATAGTCGTCCATGCAGAGAATCCATAACTTTGAATTTGGATGAAACTTTATTAGCGACGTGTAAAGGGCCAGTCCTTTGGGTAAATAACTTTTATCGAAGTAGGTACAAAAGACAAAATTATCCATATAGATAAACTTTATTTAGGCTGCCGAGCATTTTTTTTGCCAGACTGACGAAGTTGACAAATTTGTATCTGGGCGGACAATAAAGTCGAATAAAATTGATGGAGTCAAAGATGTTTAACCTCGAGCGCCGGGAAAAAATTAATTTCAAAGCGTTTTTGAAATGTATTTTTTTGAGTGTATGTTCATGCCCTAGTCCGGTTAAATTGGATTTATTGTATATGATTGCCTTGTAGTAGATTGCTATTTTAAGCCCCTTTAATTTTGCTCTACACCCAAACTCGTAGTCGGAAAGATAATGCGGAAAGGCAATATCGTTAAACAGTCCAATGGATTTAAATACACTTGTTTTATATAGCGTGCCCTTGGTTGAAAGAGTATCGATATTGGTTTCTACTTCCAATGTTTCTTGCCAACCAGATTTGAGGATAATGGGTACATATTTGCAATTTGCCCAGTCGATATTAATCCCGGCATCGATAACCTTTTTTCCGTCTTGACTTACACACAGAGATCCAATTATTTCGTACTTGATGTTTTGACTAAATGCTACCAGGCGTCCTACATAGTCTGTATCGAAAGTGCAATCGTTGTTGACGATTAAGACGAAATCGCTCTTTCGGGAAACCTTTAGAATTTCTTCTAAACCCCGGTTTATGGATCTGGTCCACCACAGGTTGCCGTCTCCTTCTAAAACGGATAGGTTCTTTTGCCTACGTAAATATTGAAGTGTTCCGTCCGTCGATCCATCGTCCACGATAAAAGTTCTTAGGTTAGGATAACTTTGCTTTTTAATACTAGAAAGCAGTTTTTTGGTTTCATTTAATCTGTTGTGGACTGCTGTAAGAATGTAGACTGTGGGTTTCATTTGTCGGTTTCTAAAAATACCAGCCAACTCTCGCCTAACCCGAGAAAATCTATCAGACGATTGAATGGAATACACGCAACGAGAAATGACCAGACCACTAGTTTGTACATGGACTGGGTAGCGCTAGATCTATTAGGAGATAGTGAATCTGTTGGATTATCCCAGATTGGATTTGGCACTCCATGTTTTGCTTTTTTAACGAGGCTGCGAATTTGCAAGAGCGTCCATAAATTTGGGGTAATAGTTCTCACTCTGGTGATTTTTAAGTTGTTTATTTTAGCCAGATGGTTAAGGGACTTTAAGGTAAAAAGGTTTTGATGAAATGGCACGTGCCAATGAAGCCATTTACGCCCCAACATTTTTCGGGTAAGAGAATTCAGGTTTGGAGTACTAAGAATTATTTTTCCTGCTGGTTTTAGTTTTTTCTTTGCGGCTTGCAAGAACAATGCAGGATCCGACACGTGTTCTATCACTTGACTGGCAGTTACCACGTCAAATTTAAGTTTAGGAAACGGATTATTTGTAATTTCTCCTTGAAATACATTTAGATTGAGGGCTCTGGCAATCTTTTGAGCCATTGGGTCAGGTTCAACTCCATAGCCAGTAGATTTTTGGTCTTTAATCTCGAGTAGCGAAACTCCCGATCCTGATCCAATATCCAAAACCAGATTATGTGGCTTAATTTGCTTATGGGCTATATTGTCGATTCCTAATAACCAGCTACCAACTTTCCCAATCTTCGAGATGGAGCTTTTCACCTGCTGGGGTGTGAATTTAGACAGAGGGTAATATTTGCTATATATTTTAGGTATCTCGTTTTTTTTTAACCGAGGATAAGTCTGACCAAGTGAGCAGTTTTTACACTGTAGAACTGAATACTTTCCAGAAGATCCGTATCTGTCGTCGAAAAGACCACTTTCCAAAAGATTGAGTTTTGTTTTTTTGCAAAGAACGCAGTTCATTTTTGCCCTTTTAACAGATAGACCGCTGTGACTGTAAAAAGATTTGGAAACATTCGCAAAACTGCCTCTGGAATTGGGCCAAGTTTGTGGATGGTAAAAAGGTGTCTATCTAAAATCTTAAGTCTTCTTTCCGCGCAGAATTTTTCAAAGTCTACGATAGATAATTGGTGAATAAGGCCTGTAGAGTACCATCTCTGGTTGGTAAACATTTTCATAGGTATTCTCCCGTCAAATAGTAGCTCGAACCTATTGTTAATGAAAGCAAAATTGGGAAAAGAAACAATTTGTCTTTTTGCCACTCTCGCCATTTCGCTTAACAAGATCTCGGGATAAAAAACCATTTGAAGAGTAACATTGCATATTGCAAAGTCAAAATCCCTTTTTTTATATTTTAATTTTGTATCAATTCTTCCGACTGTTGCTGTAATTCCTTTTTTGCGTGCTGAATTTACACCGGAGCGCGAGATATCTATTCCTTCGCCATTTATGCCTTTTTCAATAAGGAGCTTGAGAAGTGAGCCGTCACCGCAACCTAAATCCAGGACACTTGCGTTCGCTGGTATCCAGTCTTTGATAACACTATATTCAGCACGTTGCGAGCTCCCGTTTAGTTTATAACTATAATTTCGATTGTCACTCATTTTTCGAGTAGATAAACGGCGCTTGAAGCCCAAAGATTTGAATGTCCGGCCAATAATATTCCAGGAATCGCTCCTAGTTTCGAAAAAATAAAAGGATGATGCATAATTTTTTTAACTTTCTTACGTTCTATATATTCCTCAAAATCTCGGATCGAGAACTGGTGGATATGTCCGGTTGAATACCAGTTGTACCCGAAAAGGGTAAATCTGGGAAACCTGCCGTTAAATAGCAGATCTAGTCTGTTTAGGATAAACGCAAAATTGGGGAAAGATACTATTTGGCGCTTTGAGACCCGAACCATTTCTGAAAGCAAAATATCCGGGTACATGACCATTTGTATGGTAACGCAGCAGATCGAATAGTCGAAACTGTTGTTTGGGTAGGGCAACTTCTTGTCTATTCTCCCTTTGAAGGCAGTAACTCCCTTTCTCCTTGCTGACTTTACGGCAGTTGGAGAAATATCCAGACCGATTCCACGAATCTTTTTCTTTTGCAGTGACTTAAGAAGTGAACCATCGCCACAGCCGAGATCTAGAACCCTGCTTCCAGCTTCGACCAGGTCAAATATTTCTTTAAATTCAGCTCTACTAGTTTGTGAGTCGGGTGCGTACTCGTAATTTCTATTATCGTTCATTTTTCTTTTTTATTCTGCACTTTTATTCATATGGATTATAAACTACCTTGGCCCTACCCACCGACTAAAGTTTGAGTATTGGTTGAGTTGAACAAAGTTGTTTACCTGAAACTCAATACATATGGTATACTTTTGTGATTCAAAAATTGAATATGCGAGATAAAAAACGGACAATTTACGAAAAAATTATCTCTGGTCTCGTGACACATGTCGACCCTAGGACTCGACTGGCCGGATATGTCTATAGTTTAGCTAAGAGGTACTGTTCTGCTTATCAAGGTGAAAACGATCCTGATTACCACACTAACGGGCAGCGGAATTTCTATAAAAAATTAGTTTTATCAGGTAATACAAAATTAGTAGTCATTGTCGGTGCGAACATTGGAGAAATGTCGAATTATCTTCTTTCTCTGGAAAAAGGGATTGAGGTGCATTGTTTTGAGCCGGATCCAAGAGCGTTTAAAATTCTCCAAACAAAATTAAATGTCTCAAACGCCGTATTGAATCAACTGGCCGTAGGAGACAGGGTAGAAATAAAACCAATGCATATGCATAAGAAATTTAGTGAGTGGAATACTTTTCATGTATATCCTCATCGACTAAAAGAGTTTAGATCCCAGTCAGTAAAAGTTACCACTCTCGATTCGTATCTTTCGGGAAAAAATATCTCCCACGTTGACTTATTGAAGATCGATACGGAGGGCCACGACTTTTTTGTGCTTAAGGGAACAAGCCGTTATTTGCAACGAGCTGCAATTGACGTAATTATATTTGAGTACGGAGAGGTGTCTATGCTATCCCGACAGCTGTTTTATGACATCTATTCGTATCTTGAAGGCAATGGATATCGAGTATATAAAATAATGCCAAACTATCTGAAGAGAATTAGATACTCGCCAGATGATGAACGATGTTTTTATGCCAACTTTGTTGCCATTCGAAGAGATTTTAACATTGGAAGTATAGAAACTGATGACTAAGATTCAAATCGCTTTTTTTCGAGAACAGAACTTTTGTAATTTAGAGCTTTTAGGTGCAGTGCTTTAATTTCAAATCCCACCTGCTGAATTTGATTTTGAGTTAAGGCAAGCCCCGAGGGGAGATACAATCCTACTTTTGAGGCAAGGATAGTGTTCGGAAACTTATCGTTTTCGCCAAGATATGTTTTTAGGATTGGTTGATCTGATGGAGGGTAAAAAAAGTCGCGGGTATCAATTCCTCGAAGTTTTAATTCTGCACGAAGCTCGTCCCTGGACATGCCAAATTTAATCTCATCGACTGTAATTGCGTACATCCAATAGACACATTTACATTTTTTTTCTTCGTGCGGGAGTTTGATACCAGCTACGTCCTGCAAAAGTGACATGTATGTTTTGGCCATTCGTCTTTTCTTTTCAACGTAATCTTGAATATGACCTAACCCTCCACAACCGACAGCGGCTTGGAGGTTTGTCATGCGATAGTTAAATCCCAATTTTGAGTGGATGAAACGTTTGGGAAAGTGATATAAGTCCATTAATTTCCGGGACTCTTTAGCTAGGCTGTCATTATTCGTAACAATCATTCCTCCTTCTCCGGTGGTGATAATTTTGTTGGCATAGAAACTAAAACAGTTGATGTCTCCCAGAGATCCACATTTCCTTTCTTTATATTCCGCTCCATGTGCTTCGGCTGCGTCTTCAATGATTGTGAGTTTGTGTTTTTTGGCTATTTTAATTAACGGATCCATGTCGACAGGGTATCCGTAAATGTGAACAGGAATAATGGCTTTGGTTCTTTTGGAAATTTTTTTTTCTATTAGTTTGACGTCTATGTTAAAGGTGTCAGGATCGCAGTCGACGAATACTGGTTTGGCGCCTACATATATAACTGCCATCCATGTCGCTGCCATTGTAAATGCAGGAACTATTACTTCATCTCTTTTTCCTATTCCGCAAGCAAGTAGGGCTACGTGAAGTGCCGCTGTTCCACTGCTGACTGCAATGGCATGTTTGACGCCAAGGAAGTGAGCAAATTTTTCTTCAAATTCTTGAATGTATTTTCCGGCTGAGGAGATCCACCCGGTTTCTAAAGCGTCTAATACGTATTTCTTCGCCTCTGGTGAAATAATGGGTTCATTTACCGGGATTATTATACTAGTGTTCATTCTCGTACGTTTTTGCTTCTTTGTCTCCAGGGTAGGGTCCTTGCTTCACCTCAATAATCTTGCATTTCTCGAGAACTTCAAGCCCATGTCCTCCACTTATGGTGAGAATAAAATCTCCAGCAGTAAGAACCACATCTTCTAATGGTTCCCAATCATCAGAAAACAAATGAACTTTTACTTTTCCTTTTACAATGTAAAGAAATTCCTGGGTCGTATCAACGTTGTATTTTATGTCTTTGCGGTGTATGTGATTCTTTACGATCTTTCCAGCAGGATGTTCAATGAGACCAAGTTGAAGTGTGTAGCTTTGAGGCGTTAAAAATCTGACGCCGTCGGCTTTTAGGCTTTTACGAAAAACTAGTGCGACGGTTTTTTTGTATGTTATCTGCTGTACTTCCACAGACCCTTATTATAAGCATCATTGTGCGATTATCAATCAGAATATTTTAATCCATCAACCTACTCATTTCTTTACCCAATTACTTAGAAGGTCTGAGCTTGATCTTATCTTCCCACCACCAACTCCGAATATGATTTGGCACCTTACCTTTATACACGCGTTCCTTTCGAGAATAGGTATTTTTTTGATTGAATCTATGTCTCCACCATTGGCCCAGATGTTTGGCTTTAGGTGGAGAATTGCATTAACTACATCCCCACCTCCCATAACAAATACGTCGTCCACGCATCGCAACTCTTTAATTATGGCAACCCTATCTTCTAATGGCATAAATACTTTTCCTTTCTTTTTAATTGTGTATTCATCCCCGTCGATGACCACTACTAGCTTGTCTCCAAGCGCCTTTGCGGCCTGAAAGGAAAGTAGGTGACCTAAATGAAGTGGGTCAAAACTTCCACTTACCATAACAACTTTTTCTTTTCTTAATTCTCTTGAATTTCTTTGTAGCAATCTTTTCTTGTCTTTTTTCCGATTTAGCATCTATTTTTATGCTTTGTATTTTTCCTCGATCTGGTTTTTGATTAAAAGCGGTATATCTGACGGTTTTCTCAAGAGATGTCCGCGTTTGCGAAGAATTGGGAAGATTGTATTTTCCACTTTGTGTCCTGTTTCTCTTTCGACGTCCCAGTATTTTCTTCCACCGAGTCTTGCTGTGAGTGCTGGGTCGCTATTTAAATCCTGTCGTCTGGCTTCTACTTCACTTACCCTCTCGTCAAAAGAGACGATTTCACTTCCCTTGCAGATATCGTCAAGGTAAAACTGTAGGAGCTCAAGAAAAGTGGCTTTTCCGTTTACCACCCTGACAAGAAACTCTGGTCCTGTTGCAAACAATAAATCAAGGTCTGGATTAACCCGCGCTTGCAATTCTTCTCCCCACAGCAGATCTAATTCATCAAAATCTTCGGGTCTCTTATCGAGACGCATTCGCCAGTCATGTGTCGCCGCGACTTTCTCCATTTTTTTTCGGGCAGATAAAGGCAAATTCAATATCTTGCATAATGCTTCGGCTGCAGCTAGTTGTACGAGCTGATGTTCAACTACGTTTCTCCACCCATCTCTTTCTGATAGCTTACCTCCCTTTACGGAAAGCCTTATCTCGTTAAGATGTGATAGGGCTAAATCTGAAAAGTATTTTGATTTTGATTCTTTAATCTCTTTAATCATTGGCCCTTTATATCACATTTTCTTGAATTTTAAGAGAAGAAGTTGTTTAATGTCTGTTATGTTTGCGCAAGAAAGAGAAAGACAGGGCGAGTTCAAATTTTGCCAAGGGCTGTTGGAAGAAGCTTTGTTTGTAAAAATGCGTGAGTTTAATAGGCTTGCCCACACATACGGAGCGTCATTAGGCACTCCTGGTTTTGTTCATGGGGGCGAGGGGTTGATGGTAATTAACTTAGATGCGTTTGTGATTCAACGAGATGGTAAACCTGTTAATTTCTCTGACTTAATATTTTTTGTGGTCTTACACGAGGTGTGTGAAGAGTATGCTCGACACTTTATGCCACTCATTCGTCATCCTGATGATTTTGAAATAGGTCGTGATCGATTTCACGAGTATGCCGTAGAACAGGAATTCAAGGCTGCTAAGCGGGTTGGCAAGATTGACAGATTGTTTGAATTTAGATGTTTGGTTTCTGGAAAGCCTAGCTTCCTTGGTAAAGTTTTTGGTTCATCTGATAGCTGGTTTGCTATATATCGAAGAGTAGAGAGTGGCACAGGTGTTACACTAGATGAAGAGGTTTTTCAATTAGTTCAAGAAAAAATTGACAGTATTGATATGGGGGCAGTATTTGATACTTATCTGTTCTGACTGAATTTATAAAGGATGCTGTTTACTCTGTTTGAGAAGTCCGCTTGAGTCCAGAGTTTGGACTTGATCTTGCCAAGTTCGATTAGCTTTTTTCTTAGTTTTTCGTTTCCGTAGATTCTTTCTATTTTTAGTGCGATGTCCCGTGGATCCCAGGGATTTATAAGTAATCCCGCTTTTCCAAGCTGGTCACGGCAGCCGCGGATATTGGAAGTTATCGCGGGAGTACCCATAACCCATGCCTCAAGTATTGGAAGGTTTGTGGGCCCGAAGAACGATGGCATGACCATGGCTTGAGATAGCTTGTAAACACTCGACAGCTCATCGTAATCCAGATACCCCATATGTTTAACCTGGTCTCCTAAGCCGTATTCATCTATTAGATTGGTTATTTTGGGATAAGTTGTGAATTCAGCCTTCGTGTTTCCGGTTAAAACAAGGTTCACCATTTTTCCCTTGAGTTTAAGAATCCGAATTGCTTCGATGAGGTTAAGGTGGTTTTTGTGTGACCAAAATTTGGCTGGATAGAAAATATATTTATCTGGAAGCCTGAGCTTTTTTTTGATTTTTATTATTTTTTCCGAAGATATATTTGGATTTAGATAGTCAGCGGGAATATACGGCAGAATAATTATTTGTTTTTCTGTCGTTTCGTAACTGTTTAGTAAATCCTCCTTTCCGACTTGCGAGTCTACGAACATACCGAAAGACTTCTTTGCAATATTTGTGTATATGTATTCCCTCTCTTCCCAACGACCATTTGCTGATACTTCTTTGAAACGGGGTTTTATCCGGTGCTCAAGGTCATAAACTGTGACTACAAATGGAACGCCTGAAAGAAAAGAAACTGAGGTGGCTGTGGGATAAAATATTAGGTCAAGTTTTACTGAACGGACTATATTGACGAGTCTGAAATTTCTTAATCGACAAAACACGTCTATGAATGATAAACCTCCAAAGTGATATAAGGGTTTGATTACATATGGTTCAATTACTCCCATTCCAATGTTAAAGAGTCGGTATATTTCAGTAGAGAGCGACTTTTCTTTGGGGTAAACATCAACTACTTTAAATCGTTCGTCTTTTCTAAACTTCTCAGGAACTTCTCCTCCCTCATTGAATATAGTGTATGTGTGACCGCGGATGCGATTGAAGGCTTCAAGAATAGACACGGAATATTGATGTACTCCTCCCTGGCTGGATACGGCTGTGAAATATATACCAATTTTCATTTTGGTAAATATTTTTTGACTAAGTGTACGAGTTCTTTCATCCTTTGGGGATAAGTGTGTTCTTTAAGTGTTCTTTTTTGACCTGCGAGTGCAATTTCTTTTCTCTCGTTTTCATGGGAAAGATAATATCTAATCTTTGCGATCAAATCTTGAGAGTTCGTATAAGAAACGACTTCTTTGTTTATTTC
Source organism: uncultured Gammaproteobacteria bacterium (assembly GCA_964514545.1). GTDB lineage: Bacteria > Patescibacteriota > Microgenomatia > CAZETR01 > CAZETR01 > CAZETR01. The sequence goes on from CAZETR010000011.1 coordinate 38,037, forward strand.
GAATAGTTCTCCAAGATTGGTTTTATCATCTGTGATGAGCGTCGATCCCATGCCCGTACTTTCGTATAAGCGCATATTATTAGCATAATCTTCCGAAGTAGATATATGTCTATTGATAACTATTTTGCTCCGGGAAAGGATCTTATACATCTCGAGCCCCCAGGCTTCTCCCCGGTAGCACGTTCTAAGTGGAGACATGGGAGCGAGATATTTATCTCCGTTTCCCCAGAAGTTTAGCGGAACTTCTCTGGCTACTTCCTCTAATAATTGGGTGCCTTTATGGTGATGGGGACTAATGCTGCCAACAAATGTAACATTATAAATTCGTTTTTGTTTCCTGATTCTTTTTAAGACTCTCTGCTCAAAGCATAATTTAAGATATTCGCTATTAATACCCATTTGGCGGAATTTAGTCACGAAATGCGGAAAAGAGGTCAAAATTAAATCAAACTGTTTTAAATTGTTTATTCTCGGCATAGGAGACGCGATTTGACCGACAATTAGGCGACAATAAATTTTTGCCTCTTTCAGAGTTTCTGAGTCTAGAATGCTTAAATCTTGGATGTAGAGAACGTCCGGGCGAGAAGACCTGATTTTTGCCAGGGCTACTTCTTGCATGGCTTTCGGACGGCCAATGAACCTGTGGGCAAGAGGCAGGGTCCTGATTTTGTCAATTAAGTTTGGAGGAGAAATCTTAACGCTATTTTCCCGTGCCCAGGATATGTACAGTATCTCGTCATTTAGAATGAAGTCCTCTACTCTATGACCCAATTTTCGAAGGCTATATGAATAAAAATCAGCGGTTCCAAAACTTTGGGACAGAATCCCTTGAAGTTGTTTCTTGTATGACTGCTGCTGAAGTTCTTTATGGCCTTTCCAAAAAGTTCTTAGAAATGAAGGATAGTATGAGTCGATTATTAAAAATTTCATTATATGGAGCGGGGAGCTATGTTTTATACAGCTCTCGTATTTTTGACAATCGTTTGGTTCTCGTATTGTATATATGGAGATGTTTAATTTCGTTGAGTTTTTCTGACTGGGAGAGAAAGTTAAGTCTTCCGTCAGTACCCCTGGATTCACGGTATAAAGATGGGGTGTAGCCATTGCTGAGTGTCTTTATAGGTAATTTCCCTACCCTATCTTTGCGAACAAAGTAGGCGTTGTTTCCGGTACTTTCTGTCCCCACAAATGCATATCCCTTTCTCTTTGCTAATTCGTAGAGAGCCTTGAACGAAGCACCCCAGTATAGGTGAGAGTAATGGGCTCTGAAAGTCACAAAATTAGAGTCGTACGGGACTGTCACTGGGAAAGCGTTCCCAAATATTGAGTTGTACTCAATAATTACAATGACCGGATTCACTTTCTTAATCGCATCCCATACCCAATAATCGTTGCCGTCGATATCGATACTTAATAGGCCAATATCTTGGCGAAAGTTGTACTTCGTGATTATAGCTTCAACATTTTCAACTGTGATAAATTCGCTTATAGCGGTTAGATCATGCTTCCAATAAATTTCGTCATTTTTAATAAAGTTTATATTCTTAGAACTTGCGTCTATGACCAAACCACGCCAATTGTTGTTAGTTAATAAAAAGCGCGTGTTCGACTCGAGGTAATTCTCGACCCCAAACTCTATGAACCTTCTTTCTTCGTCGTTAAGTTTGACGTTATTAATTAAATACTGAATGATGCCGTCGCCACCAAATTGGGAGTAGACTTTAAACTCCGTATCTTGAATGTCTTGGTAGATTCCGTGGGACTTGATTTGATTAATGAGGGATTTAGCGATTAGATGTTGAGTCGTGTTGTGTACTTTTCTCTGACCTATTAGGTTGCTTAGGTGAATTGCGAGGGCTTGCAACAGTGAGCTCATTCTTACCAAAATACGACGTCTGGGTTTATATTTTCAAGTATATCTTTTTTGATTTCTTCGTTATATGGACCGGCTTTTAGAATAATGTTTATCCTCCCTTTTCCTTTTAGAATCTTGGGGGAATGGACTATAAATTTCGTGCCATATAAACGCTGGCCTTGTTTCATGGGGCTGTTGTCCAGAACCGACACAATTCGGTCTGTTTTCAGGCCAAATCCGATTAGATACTGAGAGAAAATGTGAGCGCCAAAAAGATACAACAATTCGTGATTAGTTAATTTGTTAATTTTTCGATTAAGTCCATTTACCATATCCAGGTGAAAATTTACGAAATCCATAAAAACCTTCTTGTAAACTTTATATTTATTTCTTAACTTAACTGGGTGTGGTTTGTCTTTGCGGGTAAGGTAGAAAATGCTGTGGTCGTCTCCAAAGGTTTGTTTTCTGATAATCTTAAATCCGGTTCTTAGGAGAAGGTAATCCATGAAATATTCGGTGAGGAAGAATGTGTGCTCAAAGTTAAGAGCGTTGGTAAATTTCTTTTTTAGAAAATCGTGTAGCATGGGAATGGCAAAAGCGTGATTCTGGCCGGGTTTTAGAAATTTATATATCACTTCGAGAAACTCAACGGGGTTATAGAGATGCTCGAAAAAGTGTGAATGGACAATCGTATCAATTTCTCCACTGAAAGTGAATTTATCGTCAAACCACTTTTTAACCACTTTTATTCTTTTGTCTTCGACGATTGGATGTGGCTCTACGAGGGTCCATGTGGCTTGGGGGACTTTATCGAGGTAGTTTTGAGCGATTCGTCCGTGGGCCCCTCCAATTTCAAGAATTTTTTGCGGCTTAAACGTACTCAAGAATTTGGCAAACTCGCTATACAAGTCATTCCATACTTTCCCGGTTCCGTCGTTGTGCTGGTTCTTGTAAAGAATCTCTAGGGGAAGAAGTTTTTTTAGCTGAATCATTCCTGATTCTGGATCTATGACCCACTCCATGTCCGCAAACAGATCATGCTTTATTGGCTCGTCCGTACAGCCCATGAAGACGGGAAAGCTCTTGAAAGTGTACAGGGGTTCTAGGTCTTGTTTGCCGGTGACGATACTTTTATCACGACGAATATAATCTGTCTGTTTCATCTGGGTGGATATTATGACACTCAAGAAGATACATCAATGATCAGAAGAGAAGTTTATTTTACTAGATAAGGATTTGTTCTGAGGAGATCGAGAGTTGGCTGGCACAAAACCCTGCCTACCTGTAGGCTTAGCGGTCTGTGTGAGATTGTGTGTCTTAAGAATTGCATAAACTTGATGTATTCACTAAACCCGTTTTCCTTCGCACTTTCGGGAATATGAATCATTCGGGCGAGGGAAATGTGGAGGAGGTTATCAAGAAGCGCTGGTTTTAGTCCGGCCTCCATATAAATCCCTTCGAGTTCTCTTCTTGTTTCAAGAATAAAATCGGGGATGTCTATCGCTGTCAGAATAATGTTCCCCTTGTCCAAAAGTAGGTACTTATATTCGATGAATTGACCTTCCAGCGCGCTTGCCAGTTGCCTAAGACTTTCATTTTCGGAAAGAGACGAGAAAATTTGCTTCCTGGCTTCAACACTTTGCGGGGCCTCAAACCCCTCCATGACAGTTGAATGGAGAGGAAAATCTATATCTGCGATAATCATTTTAATCCCCATCCCCCTCTCTATGCCCATGCGTATAGCTTGAGTTAGCCTGCCAACACGAGTCAGTGACGAGGGCGAAAAAGTAAGAGCTATAACGAATCTATTAGCGAGACTGTCTGAAAATCCTTTGAATTCTTCGATCTTCCCTGACCTAAGAGCTGCTATCCCAGACCTATTCATTCCTATGTATTTCAGTCCTTCGGGTGAGATATTCATGTTAAATTCTTTGAACTGGTCTATTCTATGGCCTTTTTGGTTTAAGTCAAGTAGAGCGGGGTTTACTATGATAGATAAAATGTTTCATTGCGAACATCTTGGTTGCATCTCCACTGACCCTCCGGGTTTCTGTAAAGCAACTGTTCTCCATCTGGAGGCCGAGGAACTCTCCGGTCTATCGAAACGAGGTTTCTATCTTCATTAAAGCCCAGATAACCCAAGGCAATAGTTTTACCCGCAGAATCTTCCAGTAGGTATTCAAGTAACCATCTTTCTCCGGGAAAAAGGTAGCACATTCTGTACCAGCCATCAGGATCGTTGTCGAAAAGTAGATTTTTCATCTTCAGTTCTTCAACTAGTGCTGGATCTACTCTTCTGCTATCGAGAGCTTGATTAACCGCTTTGGTTAGTAGGGGAAGATTTTTGTTAAAACGGAATTTTTTTAGTGACTGTCGTAGGCGATCGGTTTGGTCAGAGGTAAATATAAATTGAAAGTGAGGGTTTCCTGGCAATTTCGCCGCGTCTCTTTCAGACCACGTAGCAGGGGAAAAATGACTCGTAGTAGGTTTAGTTTTAGTTCGAATCTCTTCTCTTTTAAGTTGGAGGGCTGTGCGAAGCTTGCCCTGCTTTAATTTAGCAATAAAGGTGTTGTCGCATACCAATTCGTCAGTTAGAACTCCCCAAACTGTTGATTCATCCATCCTGGGGAATATATCTTCGAGATCAATTTTTCCGACACCTGGTTCTGAGGGAAAGAATTTCGTGTAAGTAACGTCCTCCCCCTCGATGTAAATAATCAGACATTTACCATTCTTTCTTGGAGAGAATTTGGCTCCAAACATAATCCCACTTCGGAGATATGGTTTTTGTTCAGACTCTTTTGATACTCTCATGGGGTGAGTTGTACCATATCTATGGCCTTTTTGCTTTTTAATAGGTTAGCCGGTTTTGAAATCTTTGTAACCTGTAAAACTGGACTGGGCTAAAGGAAGAAGCATTGCGTGAACCTTTTCAGAACAGGATCCGAGAACCACAGACGTGGAGTTTGCGGTAACTTCTTCTCCTTCGTGTGTGGTTGCAACGCCTCCGGCCCATTTGGTCATAACTGCACCATTTTCCACATCCCACCTGCCTCCAATGGCATACGTGATCCAGGCATGTCCGTGCAATATTGCAAGCTTTTGGTTTTGAACATTACTTGCAGTGCCAATTAGGCTAATGTTCATCCCGGTGATTTGAGGGAGGTTTTTAATAAATTCTGCCACTCTTTGTGATGTCCCATTTCTAATCGTCGAATCTATATAAACCAATATTCTTCCCCGTGTTGGTTCTGGAATCCTGATTCGAACTGGGTCTATACGTTCATTTAGACTCAGGTCACTTTCAAGCGAGAATCTATAGACAAGATCTTTCTGAGCTAAAACTAATCCCTCTTCTCTAAGAAAGGGGCTTGCAATTGCTACCGCATGCGGCTCATTGTTTAATCTCGCCATGACGGTTGTAGCTGCAAAGGGGAGTCCGAACGCGTATTCTGTGGTTCCATCCAGAGGGTCACCAATAAATTCTAATTCGCTCTCCTGCCCACTGATTCCTCCCTCTTCAAAAATTAGTTTGCATCCGGACGGGTTGGATCTAGCGAGGAAACGTTTCATTAGTCCTTCAGACGCCCAATCGGCACGGGTGACAAAGGTATTGTCTCCCTGCTTTACTTTCAATTGTAGGTTGTGCCCTAGCGGGGAATTGGGATGATATTTGACTAGTCGGGTAGCTCCGATAATTGAAGCCAGTGCGCAGTTTACGGCAATTTTATCGAACCCTGTGGCTGTTATTCTTTCTCTCGCTATAGATATCTTTTCTTCAGTCGAACTTGAGTCTCTTGCGAGGCTTTCTCGATAAATCATTTTCTATTTTGTGACAAATAATCTGTCGTGTAGGCTAGTGTGTCTGGGTTTCCCGTGTCGAGCCAGGGATCAAAAAGTGTGGAAGTGAATGGATATCCTCTTTTGATCATCTCGTTTATAACGTGGGTGTCGGTGAGTTTTTGGTCGTTGGGATCCTTTTGGTAAAGATAATTCAGGGAGTCCCAAAATACTTTGTAATCCTTAACCGCTGTGAGGCCGATATGGACCTGGTGATAATCATTTGCTCCAACATCCTGTACTTTTATAAGCTTTCCATCTTCTATCCAATGGGTGCGGAAGTACTTGGTAACAACTGATTTATCCAAGTCGCGCATCGGATTTCCACCGGTCCAATTAGTGTCCGGACGGGGAATAGGCTGGGTAACAATTGTGTCGCAGGCATGGAAGATAAAGGGGCACTGAAGAAGTTCCGCGGCCTTTGACATGGAATATGCGCAGCTGGTACCGGGACCTACAAATTTGTCTACCCATGCATATTCAACTTTGATGTCCGAATGATTTTTCTTTAGGTACTCTCTAACCTGGTCACCCAGGAATCCAAGTGTAATTACAAACGAAACTCCTTTGGGGTAGGAATCAAAAATATAGGAGAGAATGGATTTGCCGTTTATTTCTACTAGGGCTTTGTTCTTTTCGCGGGTCAGATCACCAAGGCGGGACCCAATTCCGGAGGTCGTCACGAGAACTTTATAGGGGTTCGGCCAGCGCATTAGCTGACGGTTCTATCACGAAAGGTTGTGGATGTAAAGATCAAAGACCCTGTGCATTTCATTCTGAATTGCGTTTGCAAAATCTTCGTGGTGGGAAATTTTGTCAAATAATCTCTTGTATTCGTCAGTGTTGAAGTTGTAGTGGCCTGAGATTGTGCTACACAAAAGCTTGTTATTGGCATCATTTTTATTGAGCCACTTCACCCATTTTTTGCTCCGGTATGAGAGCTCGAGAAATTCATTTGCGTCCAGACCGTACTGGGTGGCCTTATAGAGTGAGAGTTGCGTTTGCAGAATGCCGAATTGTGGCGCAACGTTCATTGCCGAAATCAAACCCCTTCTCTGGCTAATTTCTTCCTGACTAAGATAATCTGCGTTGTGCTCTTTCAGGGGTAGATCGTATTTGTCTGCAAGAAGCTTCACCTTTTTTAGATAATCTTCGTGGAAAACTCCTTCTTGGTTAATTTCTTTTATAACCGAGCCTGTCTGTGTCACGAAAAAATGCGGTTTGAAAAAAGAGGTAAAGAATTGCATCTGTTGTTCGACTTTACCAATGTTCTCAACTTCAATTCCATTATTTTCATCGGTTCCGATCTCAATAAAAACATCGGGGGATTTTTTCTTGATATATTCGATTGCTTTTTGAGACTCGTCGAGTATTTCATCATATGTTCCATTGTGGAAACAAAAATCGATATGAATCAAGTCAAAACCTACCTCTATATCTTCATCTATCGTTCTGTATGTATCTTTAATGTCGTAGACGCTATTGTGGCCTGGTCCACAATGGTCCCGACAGAGTAGGACTCTGGCATCTGGATATTTTTTATCTAGTCTAGAAATGAAATTTCCGTAATCCTTGGTATTAAACACGTAGCCTCTGTCAAAATCAACCTGGTTCTTCGAGCAGATGAGCATTAGAGGAACATTGTTCTCTTGCGAGTAAGAGAAGACCGCTTCAATTATAATATTGCTCATTGGCCCTACCCCTAACGTACTAATCACTTCCATATCCCGACCCCCTTTTTGAATGTCATCTGTTGGATATTAAGCCTACTATAAAATTTCGCCATGAGGTGAAAACAGGCCTCTGCAACGGCTCCTTCTCCTCCCCTTCTCTTGGTTACAAAATCAGCTTGAGTTTTGGTCTGAGGAAAAGCATTTGCGGGGGCAATTGAGTAAGCCACTGCCTTAAATACTAAGCCATCAAAGATTCCGTCGCCCATATAACAAGTTGACTTGATATCGTAATTCTCTTTTATCCATGAGACTCTATCAAAGGTGCTGACTAATGTTAGTGGAAAATGCATATCGTCGACTATTCTTTTCTTGGAGATTTCAAATCCTCTTTTGTCTCCTGAGATCATGTGAATGTTTATTCTATCTTTAATAAGGTTTAGCGCGTCGCTGTCGTCAGGGCCGAAAATTTTATATGCTTTCCCTTTGACAGAATATAAAAATTGGCCGGTCGTGAGAACTCCGTCCACATCGATAATGAAATTCTTTATTTTTTTCTTCATTGTCCTAATAAGCGCAACATTGCACTTTTCATTATTTCAAGAGGCGCTTCCTGATCAGTGTAAAGTTCAAATTGTTTGACGGCTTGTAAAAGACACATTACCGTACCCGGAATTACGACTTTATTTCTCTTTCGGGCTAGTTTTATGAGTAGGGTATCAACTGGGCTAATTACAACCTCGTATATTATTTTGAAATTTTCAACTGCTGGTTCATCCACTGGAGTTTCACTAAAATCAGGAGTCATGCCGATGCTGGTGGCATTTATTAGCACATCAGCTGGATATTGGTTTCTGTTATTCCAAGGAATAAAAGAATACCCTCTTTTAAGAGCGAGGTCGTGAGCCTTTTGATAGGTTCGATTGCAGATGCTAACGTCAGTGACACCCAGATGTTTAAGGGCAGCAGTTATTGCAAGGGAGACACCGCCAGCTCCCAAAACTAATACTTTTTTCCTTTCGATACTCCCTATTCCCTTCAGAGCCTCTGTTGCACCGAAAAAGTCTGTGTTGTAACCAATTAACATTCCGTTTTCATTGACGATAGTGTTCATGGCTCCAACTTCAATGGCGCTGGTGTCTAGCCTATCCATGTAGTTCAATGCGTCTACCTTAAACGGCATAGACACTCCGCATCCTCTTATTCCAAGTGCCCTTATACCGTGAATAGCATCTCTCAAATTATTCCCAGTCGGCTCGAGGCCTCGAGCAAGGTAGATCGCGTTTATGCCCAATGACTCAAACCCGGCATTATGTACAGTTGTCCCGAAATCGCTCGGTCTTTGGGCAAGTGACATGCAAATAATGGTTTCTTTGGTAATGCTAGACATATAAAGATTTGGTTAGCATTAATTTTCCTAGATGATGGAGAAAAAAATTGAATGGTTCATGGTGTAAGGGAGACATGTTGATAAATATAATTCCTGTTAGTAACTGGATCTTCGTTTTATCATATTTTCTGGCTTTGATAAATTCCCGAAATTCATCCCTTGCCTGATGTAAATACGGCGGGGGCTGAAGACTAATTTCTACGCTACTGTCAGCCTGGGAAAAAGCAAATTTATTTTTCTTGATCGAACTATAAGGAATAATTAACCCTCCATAGAGTTTGGCCAGATCGTAATAAATATCACCGTACTCTACTAAACCGGCAAAACTTTCCCGCCAGTCCAGAAGAATAAACTCAGAACTTCCATTTGGAACAAATAATACGTTGTCAAATTGTAGATCGCCATGAAACCTGACTGGTGTACCATGACAGAGATAATCCCAATCGACCAATTCGATTAATTCATTTAGGGTAGGTGTTTGTTCTCCGTTAACTTGAGTTTGAATATCTTTGTGCGAAACTGTATTCCAGTAATTATGTATTCGTTCGTTAGTTTTATTTTTATAGAATTTAACGCAGGCTTGGAAAAAATCTACCGTTTGACCATCGGCAAGAAGTGGTTTTTGTGTATCCCAGAGGTGAGATGAGCACCACCACAAAAATCGATTTGTCAGTCCAGGAGATAAACATTCATACATCGTTTTGCCTGGTACTTTTTTATATGAATAATAATTAGCACCCACTCTGTCCAAGCTTGGAGTTAACCCGTTTAAGAATTTGATTCTTTCAACTCTTGCTTTTACGATCTTTTCGTCCTGAAAATATTTGACAACCATGTTTTCCGGAAAGTAAATCGCCTCTTCGGGTTTGGAGAAATCGAACTCTTGATCGTTGTCATTTTTAAGGTAATTTCTGGCTTGAAGCAACTTATCTGGCTCAGATAAATTTAGATAATCGATAGCGATATCTTCATAATTTGCTTTTACTGTATCTAGTGATTTTTTTTGTTTTATTGCGTTCCAAAATGACAGATGGTCGAATACGTGAATAATTGGTTCAGATGTCCAATTGCGGTCTTCGTTGAGTGAACTGGTGTTTAGAAAATAATTTCCAAAGACAATAAAAAACGGTGTTGTGAGCTGGTTTCTTAGTTTTAGAAGCTCTTGGGAGGTGCCGAAAATATTACCAAGATCGGTAGATGCCCTAATTACTATGATTTTTTTGTCTGGATGGGCACATAGCAAATAATCCTCCAAAAGTTTCGCATCTTTGCCGGTTATAACAATTATCTCCTCCAGCTGGGAAAAGATCGATATTTGATGAGAAATTAGAGGAATCCTTCCAAGCGAGGTTAACGATCTGACGGTATTTGAAGGAGAGATGAAGACTGCTTTTTTTGTCACAGATTAAGGTGAATTACGGGCAGTCTGAAAAAACTTATATTTTTCGATGTTCCTGTTCGATTCGCCCGTTCGGGCGATCAGTATCGTCCTGAATTCGAATAACGTCATCAAGTTGTGGCGAGGAAGCTTCGATTAAAATTAGATCTGTTAAAGCTTCTATCCTGTGTACGCCCGGGGGATTAACGTAGATTATGTGGCCCGGTCCGAGTTCTTGCGATGACACAATCTCACCAGTATCTTTATCTTCGTAATATAATATTGCTTTCCCGCTAAGTATAAAATTGTGTTCTCGCTTTTCTTTGTGATATTGGAGGCTTGTCTTTGTACCATTTTTAAGGCCTATTATTTTGAATGCGTACGAACCCTCACTGCCATCGGCAATCCAGATTTCAAAACCCCACGGTTTTATTACTAATTTTGCTTGGGCTAAATTAAAAATTTGAAGTTCTTCGGGAAGGTTATCGGGATAAAGTTCATGTCTTCCTGTTCGTGTAAAGTTAACAATCTGTTCAAACATTTTAATTTCTGCGCTCATCTTGATTTGATATCTTTCTGGAGTTTTATATACTACTCAGCTACCGAGTGTCAATAATTTCTTGGCTCATTTGCCGAGATTCCTTACGGGAGTTGTGTGTTTGTATATACCACGACTAACTAGTGAGTATCTTGGGACACCTTGGTCATCATCGATGGAGGCAAATAATTCTCTTGTTGGGAGCGAAAGGCGGAGTGGTAATATGTCAATCCGGCTGGGATCTTTTTCTAATTCAAACGGGGCCTCGTGCGTGTAGCGGCTAAGTTTATAGCCTAATAGGCTGTTTAGGAATTGGAATGGACTTTGGGGGTTTACTTTGAACCCTATTCTATTTATAAGAGCTGAGAGCGTGAATATTGGTCGAGATAGCGTGGGTGACCATTTGTTTATATCCTTTTTCATCATTGCGATTAGGAACTCCTTTCTAAATATTCCCAAAAGGGAAATTAGGTAATAAGAATGTCCAGATTTTCTAATAGCAACCCAGTCTTTTATTCTCAGTACAGCGGTATCTGAGTACGTCTGGTGATTAAATTTCACCCCACTGAATGACTTTTTGAATCTGCCGAAGTGCCACCAAGATATGGGGAGATAATCGCTTCTACTTTTCTGCATTTCTTGGACTAGGTTTTTATATATCGTTTGCGGAGCTAAGTTAAGGTGGTCCTCGTTCCAAATAAGAATGTAGTTATGTTTGGCTTTTTGGATCATTTCCAAGGCGTTATTAATCCAACCGTTAGCGTCATTTAGAAGCTGGAAGAGTATCATTCTGGGACCGAGCTGTTTTTTTAAATATTCTATTGCCTGATCTCTATATGGACCTCGGACATTTATTAACCAGTTGTCACTGACTTTGTCGAATGACTTAAATGAATCTTTTAAGTGTTGAAGTTTATCTGGACTGTTTATTTTTAGATTTCCAAGAATTGTTAGCATTACTTAACTTATTTGATAATTAAGGAGAAGGCTGCCTTCTGATTGCAGTGGCAATTGTCCGGTTTTGTAGTAATCACCAAACTCTACACTGAAGTTGCCTGCTTTTTGCACCCAGTCCAGGATGTCGCCATTTTGGTCTACTGTGATGAGGGTAAATTGATATCTTCCAGGGGTTAATGGAAGATTGCTGATTTTAACCTTTATCACGCCGTCGGATGTACTTATATGTTGGTTAAAGATTTTATTGCTTATAAAGGCAATTCGGTTTTGCGAAACAAAATCGTCTATGCTAAGGGCAAAATCGATTTTTTTGACAGCCGGGTCAATTATATTAAACTCTATCCAGAAGTAGGCGTCCTCCCCGCTTCTAAAGAAATTGACACTCTTTCCTAGGCTGTCTTTGAAAAACACGCGGGTAATTCTTAGCCTACCACTTCCCTGTCTGTCTTTTCGATCTTTAAGAGAAATCTTACTTGTTTCGCCCGACATTTTCAGATACTCGGCAATTACTTTGCGTGAATCACCCGATTTGACTAATTTTCCTTTGGAGAGGAGCAGTGATCTGGGACAGAGTGATTGAATCGCGCTCATGTTGTGGCTTACAAAAATTACTGTTCTTCCGCTTTTGGCAACGTCCTGCATCTTGCCGATACTTTTTTTCTGGAACCTGGCATCTCCTACTGCCAATACTTCGTCAACCAGTAGAATTTCCGATTCTAAAAATGCGGCGATTGAAAATGCTAGGCGAGTATACATGCCTGAGGAATAGTGTTTCACGGGTGTATCCAAAAATTTTTGGATCTCGGAAAAATTCACTATATCGTTGTATTTCTTTTTAATTTCCGTTCTACTCATTCCGAGGATTGATCCATTTAGGAAAATATTTTCTTTTCCGGTTAATTCCGGATGAAAACCGGTTCCCACCTCCAGTAAACTGGCTACTCGCCCGCGAAGATTAATTTGTCCCTGTGTTGGGGGTGTTATCTGGCTGAGTACTTTTAAGAGTGTACTTTTGCCTGCTCCGTTTCCGCCGATTACTCCTAGCACCTCTCCTTGACCTACGTTGAAAGATACATTTTTCAAGGCCCAAAGGGATATGGCGGGAGCCTTTAGAATTGGCTGAATTTGTGGAAATTTGATAATTTTAGCAATCGAATCCCGAAGTGCGTGATATGGCTGACGCTCCCCCAGGGCATATTCTTTGGATAAATTTTTGACTTCTATGATTGGCTCCATTTTGGGTCAGATGATGTCTGCTATATATTTTTCTGTGTGTTTGAAGTAAGCAAGTCCTGAGGCAAAAATTATGACAGCTGAAGTTATGGATGTAATAATAACCGGCCAATTAAGAATCACTGTCCCGGACAATGCCTCTCTGGATGAATCAATGACTGCGGTCATGGGATTTAGCGCCATAATTAATTTATTTGTGGAGCTGACAATACTTAAGGGATATATCACGGGAGTGACAAATAGCAGAATTTGAATAAAGAATGGAAGGATATACCTAACGTCGCGAAATCGAACGTTTAGAGCGCTGGTAAATAAGCTAAGTCCGGCAGAGGTTACGGTGGTTAGCAGAATTGCAAGTGGAATAATCAATATCGCGTAGATAGATGGCGTGAATTTTAGTACCAGGGAATAGAGTATTAATATAATAAGATTAATGGTGAAGTCTACAAAGCTGACAAGTATGGATGATAGCGGGAGAAAAATCTTGGGAAAATAGACTTTTTTGATCAGATTTTCATTTTCAATCAAAGAATTACTGGCATGGCTGAGTACCCCCGAAAAAAAATTCCAGAAAACTAATCCCCCTAGAACAAAAAGCGAGTATGGCAATTTACCTGAGGAAATGCGAGCTAATTTTCCGAAGAAAACAGTGAATATAATCATGGTTGTAACGGGTTGAAAAACTGTCCATGCAATCCCCAGGAAAGTTTGCTTATATCTAACTTTTATATCTCTCCAGGCGAAAATAAAAAATAGTTCCCGAAACCGCCACAGTTCTTTCCAGTCAATATTCCACCAATTATTGCGGGGAGTAATTGTAATCATGTGCCCTGGGGGTTAAGCAAGTAGAGATTTTTAATTATCATGCTTGAGTTGCATATTAACAAATTTCTTATTTCGAGGCGATAAAGAGAGTAGTCTTCTTTTCGACTGATGTTTAGGTTAATTGGTTTTCTGCATTTTTCCCTATCGGCAAAATATAGCATTTTGTTTTCTGCAACGAGATGTTTTAGTTCCTCCATTGGGGTGGCCTCGTAAAAGTCAAGAGGTAGAAGTTCGCAATTTACATTAAATATGTGTGTCCACCCATCTTCGGCTTTTCTAATTACATCTTCATCAGCCAGGAATAATTCCTTTTTTCCTAAAGTGCCGCACCACTTGTAAATATCCCCGGTCACTCTGTGTCTGTCTTTTAACCAATCGTAGATATCTGTTTTGCCTAAGGCGTAGCGGATCTCTTGGGGGGAAATATATGATTTCAGTGAGTAGATTCTTTTAACATTGAAGGCAAAAAAATACCCGGCGAATAAAAATAAAACCACTGAATATACTTTGTTTAGTTTCTTTAGACTTCTAGATTTAGAATGAAGCGATAAGGGAATAGTTAGTAGTAGAGCCAGAACTATCTGCAGAAAGTAAAAGTATCTATCAACATATCCGGTAAAATATTTGATGACAACGAAAGAGAGAGTTGAGCATGAGAGCAAAAACAGAGCTATTTTGATGGTAGGTAATCGCCGGCTCTTGAGAATTAATAATAATGCAGGAATTAAGAGTAATAGATAGATCGAGTGTCCCTTGGTTATCCCTATTGCCAGTTGAGGTAAATAAGAAAAGGAAATAGGAATGGTAGCTCCAAAAATGCTATTTGTAACCGAACAGAGTGCCTGATCGCATTTAAATACATTTCCCAGAAATGGAAAAATTGGGTTTCCGGTAAGTGCCAAGTTTTTGAGGTACCAAAATCCTCCAAAAAAGACGAGTAGGGAAATAAGCTTAAGAATACTGCTTGGCTTTAGAATTTTAGAAAACCTCGTCACAAATTTCGCACTTTCTTCTTTGCCTGCGGGTCCTGTCGCGAGTTGTCCTTCCCGCCAGTGCTCGCGGGATTTACCCGTCTGCGCGCTGTCGGGCGTGCTCGCTGACGCTGTGCCTTGCAGTGCAAGCCTTCCTCTCGCACCACCCGCGTTATTTGTAGACGCAAAACTTATTGCTGTGTAGGCCAACCAAACCACGAAAATGGTATAGGATGTGGCAAAAGGAACCAGAGATGGATATTTGCTGCCAATAGACATGGCACTAAACACCATACTTGCGTAAAGGTAATTGGCGGTTTTGGTCAGAATAAACTCAATCATTGTAATCATGCCAAGTACTGTTAGGGCGGCCGTTGAGTAGTCTATATATCCGGAAGTAGCAACTATTAATAAATCGTGATTTAGAAACAAAAAAATCCAAAGAAACGCAAAAGCTGATAGGTGTGATGTGCGTGATTTAAACCATGCGTAAATGGCGCTGACGGACGAATAAAAAATCGCAAAATGAAGAAGGCGCGTGGGAGAGTAAGTTTTGGTAAGTGAAAATGGAATCGCAAAAAAAAGGTCTAGTTCTTTCGGAAGGCTCGGGTGGACGCTTTCATAATCTATTTTCCAGGTTGAGTTGTATGTTTCGTATGGCGACAAGAAGTGATACTGCATCTCGTCCGTGAGATACGGGGGAAGAGAGCTCTTGACGAGCAAGATCGGAAGAAATATTAGTATGGGCATGATTGATAGCAGATTTGCTTTTATAAAAACCGTGAGTGAGCGCCACTCGCGGTTTTTTATATAACTTGGTAGAGCAATTATTAGTAACGGAACCAGTGACCAAAGCACATAGTTGGGTCTTATGGGAATAAGAAACCTAAGCCAGAACCACTCAAAAACGATTGCCCCTACTCCATAGATCCAGATTGCCGGACGGATAAAACTGGGGGACTTAATGAATTTCTTGTCTATAAATACGCCTAATACGTCAAAGTATACAAAGAGTCCAAGGGAGATTAACAGAAGGAGGGGCGAGAGGGGCCTGAAGTATTCAGATAACATCGCTATAGCTTGTACGAAACAGAATTATTTATTTTTTGAGGATCGAAGAGATAAACATTTTTTACAACCGGGGTGGAGTTACAGACAAGTAAGTTTCTAACCTCTTCCCTAAAAATAACCCTGTTTTCTTCTCTGGTAATACTAAGGTTGTATCGATCGCGGCAAGCTTTTCTATCTGCCAAATATAGTTTCTTGTTTTGTTTTACCATCAAATTAAATGCTTCAATTGGCGTGGAACCTGTAAACTCGGTAGCAATCAATTTACAGTTAACGTTAAATATCTGGCCCGGGCTCTCGTCCGGGTCGTGTATGAGCCACTCATCGATCAGCTCCAGCTCTTTTTCTCCGGGAGTACCGCACCAGGCGAACAAATCGCCGTTGTGTCGATGCCGGTCTTTAAGCCAATCAAAAATGTTTGTTTTTCCAAAAGCGAAATTTATTTCCTGGGGCGAAACATAAAATCTCGTGGAATAGATTGTCTTTGTCGTTGATGATAGTTTTCCAATGAGGAAAGAAAGAAGAATTATTTTGTAGCTTATGAGTAAAACTTTTCCAGTGGGACTCTTGAGCTTTATGGCAAATGGTAGAGCTAACACTAGTGTCAAAATTATTTGGAGGAAATAGAAGTATCGGTCGACAAAGCCCGAGAATAGTTTAATGATGGGAAATACAATTGTCCCGCTAAGGAGAAGAAATGTCGCAATTCTAGTTAGTTGGGGCTTTCTTCCGATAATTAAAATTAGGGCTGCTGGGATCATCAAGGCCACTAAGATCGAGTTTCCCCTAGTGGCGCTAATTACTATTTGAGGGAGATTTGACAAAGTTAAGGGTGTAGTCCAACTGCCAAAAAAACCTTCGGTGCTATAACAATTATTAAACCTGCACTTAAAAACGTTGGAAAGGAAAGGGTAGAGTGGGTTACCTGTGTAAATCCAGGTTTTAATATACCAAAACCCGCCGAACAAAACTAGAATAAAAATTATTCTAAGTATCAGAGCTTTGCTGAGAAGTTGTTTGTGTCGGTTTATGATGCCCCATCCTGATAGAAGAGTCATCGATACAACAAAAGGGGCCAGGCCGGGGAGTTTGCTGCCAATTGTCAGTCCCCAGAAAGCAAAGCTGGCCATAAGGACTCCCGGATTAGTACTTAGAAAGTATTCGATCAAGGTAACGATGCCAAGAGCGGTTAGAGAAGCGGTGGAGTAATCTATATAACCGCTAGTTGCCATGATGAGCATGTCGTGGTGGAGAAACAAATAAAGAAGTGAAAAAATGGCGGCCGCCCGTAAATTGCTCCGGGACTTGAACCATGCATAAATGGACCAGATTCCGCTATAAAGAATCATGAAGTGCAGAAGTCTGGCCGGAGCAAATGTTTTGGTGAGTGCAAAAGGAATATTTAAAAAAAGATCCATTTCTTTGGGCAAATTTGGATAAAACCTGTCATTGAAAATCCATAATCCGGTTTTAAAGTCCTTGGGTTGGGTCCAGGTAACGTGATTTGCCTCAAAGGGGGACATGAAGTGATAGGCCATTTCGTCCGTGGTGTATGGAGGCAGAGAGCTTTTGACAAAGAGAATTGGCAGGAATATGGCTAGGGGGATGAGCAGAAAAGCATTACTTTTTATGAAGACAAATAGTTCAAGCCAGTTTTTGTTTTTTATATAACTCGGGACCGAAATGACGGCCAGTGTGATCAAGGCTAAAAATATCGGTAGGGAGCGTAAGGGGAAAAAGAAATGAACAAAAAAACTAACAATAACCACCACGCCTAACCCAAAAAACCAGATCACGGGGCGGAGAAATTGGGGGGATTTAATTAGACGCTTATCGACGAATATGCCTAACGCGTCGAGAAAAAGGAAAAATATGATTACAAACCCAAGTAGGCCTGGTGTCAGTGGTTTAAAATATTCGGAGAGCATCGTGCCGTCTCATCATACATGGTCACCCTTTTAACTTGAAACGACCTGTTTTACTTTCTTGGCGGGGTTTCCGACGGCGATAGTATTTTTGGCAATGTTTTTGGTAACTACACTTCCCGCACCGATAACAGCGTTATTCCCGATTGTAATCCCCTTTAGAATTATCGCATTTGTTCCAATAAAAACATTCTTTCCAACTAGTACTTCCCGGGATTTAATGTTTGCTTTGTTGAAGCGGCGATTCGTGCTATCTATCGGATGAAAATCCGTATCGAGAATTATGCTGTTCGCTCCAACCAAAGTCCCTTCGCCAATATTAATACTTCTTGCGGCACAGATAACTCCACCCGTAATTCCCACGTTGTCGCCGATAGAAATTGATGCTCCTTTTTCCCACGTGGTTAAGATTAGCGGGTGATTTACTCCAAGAGGATTTGAATATTTCCAATTGCGCACCTCAACTCCATCCCCTATCCTGATGCTACTATTTTTATGTTTCATAATTTTGGGAAATCCATACCATTTGGTGTTTTTGCCTACGCTCACTCCCAATGCTTTGAGATAAACCAGAATTAGTGGATGGTAAATCATGCGTTTTATCTCTAAAGTAACTTTCCACACAGCACCAAAGCCGGTAATTGTTTCTCTAATTTTAGTTATTTCTATTTTTGCTTCTTCTTTTGAAGGCATGAATTCCTTAAGGATGAGGAGAACGACTACAAATTGAATTAAGCCCAAGATAGTTAGCATTGGTTCGTAATTAAGAGTGAGGAATACCGGCCCACCTGTTCCTAATCTATATCTGACCCAGATACTGTAGAGGTGAATAGCAATTGAGAGAAACCAATATAGTCGGATTCTAGGATTCTCGAAAATATAGAATAGAAGAAGGATCGACGCATTGTAAAAGTGGTTGGCATGGGCCTGGATGACAATCTGGGGCAATAAGACTGAGGATAAGGTGTAAGTGTCAAGCAAGCTACTTCTTTTTCTTAAAATTGAGAGTGTAATGAAAATAGTCATTATCGTAAGCGTCAAATACAAAGTTATGTCGGTAATTGTGTGACTAAAGTATGGGGTGTAGATAGGGCCTGATTTATGTACAATGCTCTGGATTAACCTAACAATTGGGTGCCAAATATTTACTTCCGATCCCACGAGTACGGGAAATGTATTCTTAACTTGTGTCAGTCTCCATGCAAGATAAAATATCGATTGGCCGCTTATTTTGAAATAGATTGAAAAGGCAATGAAAGGGACGATAAAGCCGGAAAAATAATTTAGGGCTGCTTCTATGTGCTGATGCACAACTTCCTTAAGTACTAGGAAGATAGCTGCTCCAAGAACTAGTGACTGTGCTTGTGGCTTTGCCATAAATGCCAGTCCCAACATTAGTCCTGAGAAAAAGGCCTTGTGCTTTACCTTTATGAATTCTTGCCAGATGGCGGCAGAGAGAAGAATAAAAAACGCCATAAGTGAGTCCCAGAAACCTTGCCAGGCTGAGATTATAATGAACCATGGGTTAAGCCAATATAATCCAAGCATTTGGAGTTTTTTATTCGGGAAAAGAACTAGCAATAACTTAAGTATTGCTAGTTCAAAAATTAAATTGGAAACCTTGAAGGGAAGGAACCAAAGACTGGGAATGGTTTTGGCAATACACGCATCTATTCCGTAGAAAATATAGGTAATGGGAAAATAGACTCCGTAAAAAGCATTTGAGAGGCCTTTTTCACAGACGTCTTTGCCCCACGCGTAATAAGCGTCTTTCATATCATGCATCCCCTCTACAAATAACCCGGGAAACCTTAGGGTCAATCCGACGGCAAAAAGAAGGCCAAGTAAGATTGTTTTGTTGTATCTACGCTTCATCTGCCCTTAATTTGATTGTGATAATGTCTATAATCATCCTTGTTCCAAGTTTGAGAGCCTTTCCAAGTGTCCCAGAGTAAGTGCTCTCTCCGGTGGGTCTCTCTTTGTAGTTAACCGGTATTTGAATTATTGATAGATTGTTTTTGCAAGCAAGCACCATCATTTCCAGGCTGAAATCTCCTCCGTTGGCTCTGAATTGTCTTCTAATTTTTTCTAAGGCTTTTTTATGGATAATTCGATAGGTGCAACCAACGTCTGAGAGTGAAACTGTGTTGAATAAAAACTGGACTAATTTTGCGACAACGTAGTTTCCCCATTTGAGTAAAAATCCCATGTTCGCCCCTTCCCAAATCAATTCCTGCACTGTTCTTGTTCCAATTACGAATTGAAACTCCTTGCTGTAGCTTAGAAGTTTGAATATATCATTAGCTACAAACGTACCGTCAGGTTCACAGATTACGATTAGGTCCCCTTTTGCCACCCTTAATCCTTTTTGAATTGCAGCGCCATATCCCTGTTTGACTTCTGGTACCACCTTTGCACTTGTCCCTGCGGTCGTTTTTAAAACATCAAACGTGGCGTTATTATCGATAATAATAATTTCATCTATGGCTCTGGTCTTCTCGAAGTCGAGAATGCTTTTGCGAAGAGTAGCCCGCTCGTTATATGTTGGCATAACGAGTGAAAGTTTAAGTTGTTTCATCTTTTATAATTTCAGGGTCATTTTTATTTTATCAGGCTCTTGCTAAAAAAATCCGTGTGTTCTTTATAAACTTGAGTTTTGTTCTTTACAAGTCTTTAGTTGTCGGTTATGTTGGCTGTGAGTTTGTTTTATGAGTAGAAAAAGAACTAGTCTGGTAACGGGTGGGGCTGGGTTTATAGGGTCTCATGTGGCGAGTTATTTATTGAAAATGGGCCAGAGGGTGGTTATACTCGATGATTTAAGTGGGGGAAGTATTTCGAATATCCCCAAAGGGGCAGTGTTCGTTAACGGGTCTATAAACGACTCCGGAGTCGTCGAGCCGATTTTTGATATGTGTAGATTTGATTATGTTTATCATTTAGCTGCGTATGCGGCTGAGGGACTTAGTCACTTTGTTCGAAAATTCAATTATGAAAACAATTTAATGGGTTCTATTAATCTTATAAACCAGTCGATTAAATTTGAAGTCAAACATTTTGTTTTTACTTCAAGTATTGCAGTCTATGGAACTAATCAGTTGCCCATGATCGAAACTCTTATTCCAAATCCAGAGGATCCCTATGGAATAGCAAAATTGGCGGTCGAGAAAGATCTTGAGTCAGCTCATAAAATGTTTGGTCTCACTTATACAGTTTTCCGACCCCACAATGTATTCGGGGAGAGACAAAATTTGGGAGATCCTTATCGGAACGTGATAGGGATATTTATTAATAAATGTTTAAAGGGAGAGCCGATGCAAATATTTGGCGATGGAAGACAAACAAGGGCGTTTTCGTATATCGATGATGTGGCGCCATATATAGCAAAGAGTGCCGAAGTAAAAGAAGCTTGTAATGAGATTATTAATATAGGGGCAGATCATCCTTATTCCGTGAAGGCTATTGCCGGGATTGTGGCTGAATTAATGGGATCTAAAACGAAGATAAGATTTGTGAAAGGCCGCCAGGAGACAAAACATGCTTATTCTGATCATGCAAAGGGGAAGAGAATTTTTAACATTACAAAGACGACAGACTTTAGATCTGGGCTGTCAAGAATGATCGACTGGGCGAGGCAAAAAGATCAACTATTTACTTCGAAAGTACCAGAAATCGAGGTTGTGAAGAATTTGCCGACTGCATGGAGAGTGAAATGACTGAGAACCCAAGATGTGAATTTTATGATAGCTATTTGCTAAAACCGGTAAATTCATAGAGGTATGGTTTTATCTTTCTTGATTTGCAAATGACATCGTTGTTGTTTTTTCTAAAATAATACTTGCCGTCAGAGTCGTCTACTGGCAAATTCTTGTCGCATTCAGAAAGTGAGATTGCGTAAAGTGGTTTAGCCTTTGAATAAGTTGAGAGCTCATCGCGACTGTGGGAGCAATTGGTCATAAAGATGGAAAATAATGCATCGTAGTTCCCCCAAATTAGCTCCGGGTCTGTAACTCTAATTTGAGTGTCAGGATTTACTTCTTCGCACCATTTTATGACTCCTCCCAGTCTGGGAAAGAAAGCACGAGTCCAATCGTAAATATTTATCATGCCTTTGGCGTAGGCTAGCTCTCTGGGATTTTGCGTATAGGCTAATTTCACTGTATTTAGAGTGTTTATGGAATTGCGATAAATAAATGAGGCCGAGTAAACCATAAGTAATAGGGCGAGTGCCTTGGGGAAAAAATGGATTTTTGACAGATTCCAAGACGCGGCCACAAAAAGAATAGTCATCAGTTGCCAATGAATAAAGTATCTGGGTTCAAAAGCCGTAAATTTTGATGAGATTGTCCAGTCAAGAGCTAAAATAGACGTTAATAAGAGCGTGAATTTAACTGATTTCCTGTTCCGGTGAATGAGGAGAAGAATTAGGGAAATTAATAATAATTTTTCGATACTTAGAAATTGATTGAAAAGTAAAGACTTTATCTTGCTTAGATTGCTAAGGGTAATAGGAGTGGTCCAGCTGCCAAAAATGTCTGTTTTCTTAGGACATGTTTTACAGGCAAAAATTAATGGATAAACCGGATTCTTGTACAGAACCGCGTTTTTAATATACCAGTATCCTCCAAACAGAGAAAAAATTACTAAACATGATATTAACGTGTTTCTTCTAACCGCTTTAAAATCTACAAGTAAACTTATTAGAAAAATTGAGATTGCGCTGGAAAGAACTGAGTACTTCATGCCTACCGCCAAGGCGATAAAGCCGACTCTTCCTGCTAGTGAATTTTTGTAAAAAAAGGTGAGCAGGGCCAAAATTATAAATGCAGCGGCTGCCACGTCGACGTAACCGGATGTACTTAAAGTGAGAATGTCGGGACTGAAAAATAGGATGCCGATGTACCCTCCTGCTGCCGAGAGAGTTCCAATGTTCTCCTTTAAACAGAAGTAAACTGTAGCTGCCGCAGTTAAAAAGATCAGGAATTGCAGCAGCCTGGCCGATGCGTACGTCTTGGTTAATACAAATAGGCCCAAGGCCGCGGTTTCAAGTGATCTGGGCATACTTGAGTAGAGTCCGCCTGACAGATTCCACGATTTTTCAAAAGTAATAGTTGATGGGGACTGCCAGTGATAGGCCATTTCATCCCACATGTACGGTGGAAGAGAGAGCTTTGTAAATATTGGCTTTGCGATGATTACCAAGGGAAGCAGTAGCACTACGACATCAGGCAATATTTGTTTGAATGAAATATTAAGTTTAATCCTCGAGATTTTGGTTTTATAAAAGCAGAAGAGAAAAATCGGTAAATATAAATCTAAAACCGTGGTCGGCTTTAGGGGATAAAAAAGGTGACCTACGTAAACCGCGAGTGTCCAAATAGCTAGGCCAAAGGTCCACCTGGTGAGCAAAAGAGCCGAGGGAAGTTTGATAAATTTCTTATCGATCCAGGTACCGACAACAAACCAGGAGAGAAAAAGTGCAAAATAAACTAAGAGGTTAAAGAAATTTAGAGGTTGAAAATAATCGAGGAGTGTCATGGGGAGTTTGTAATGATAAGATGAGATGGAATAATTCCAAGAGTCATATAAATTATTACCCTGAATTTATTTCCTGGAAGCATTTTTACAATATCTTTTACGTACAACGGATTTAGGTTTGAATTTGAGGACCAGAATGACTTGCCTGTAAATTTACATAGAAACCGAAAAATTTTGAGAGGAAGCCAGTGGAGAAAGAAAAATCCTGTATGTGGCTCATAAATACAACCTCTGTAAGGAGTCGTGATAAATATTTTTTTCCCAACTCGAGCTATTTCTCTTATAAATTTTGCTTGTTTGGTAAAGTTTCCTACATGCTCCAATGTTGCCCATGCTGTGGCGATATCAAATTGATTTGATTTAAACGGTAACCTTACATTAGGTTCTATTCTAATAATTTTAATCTTCGGATATTTTTTCTTTATTTCTGAATAGTCTTCGACCGCAAGGGCCGTAATTTGTGATGGGTATGGATAGTGTTTCTCAAAATAATTTGCATCTACCATGTCCTCAGTTGGTGAGATCCCTATGTCTATAACGGTTTCGTCTGGTTTCGGTTTGTACTCACGAAGTAAGAGATTTAGCTGCTCCTTTCTGACTCGCAGAGACAAGTGACTCAAGAATCTCTTCGTGATGCCGACTTTGTTTTCCGGATTTGTAGTCCAAGTGGAAGCATTGTACTGACTCATCAAAGTTAACCTTTGTACGTTTTGAATAACTTGCTTTCCTTCAGAATGAAGCTGATATCTCTTAGTCCATCTCTCCATTGATTAAGGTTGGATTTTCTGATTCTTCCATCAGGGTGGTAAGTTATGGGAACTTCCTTTAAACTTACGCCTGCTTGCCTGGCTTTGATCGTTGTTTCAGGGCCGAATTCCATTCCGGGTGAAGAGAGATTCATTTTTTGGAAGGCATTCTTCGAAAATGCCTTCATGCCACAGCAAAGATCGCTAATATGTGTCGAGCAGAAAAGATTAGCTGTCAAGGTCAATACGGGATTTCCGATATACTGGTGCGACCAGGGCATGGAACCGGGCAGAATTTTGCCTTTGTACCTGCTCCCCATCACAACGTCATATCCTTCTCTTAGAAGTCTTATAAATCTGTCTATCTCGACTGGATCATAGCTACCATCAGCGTCTAGTTTAAGTAAATATTTGCCTTTTGCTTTTTTTAGCCCAGTGATGCAGGCATTGCCGTATCCCCTATTTCTTTCGATAATTATCCGGGCTCCGAGTTTTTTGGCAATCTCTTTTGACTTATCTGATGAATTATTATCGCAGACAACTACTTCTCCGTTAATTTTGTGTTTCTTAAGAGCTTTAAAGCAATTTTTTACACAATTTCCGATGGTTCTCTCTTCGTTAAGACATGGCATGACCAAGGATAGTTCAATGTTTTTTTTACTCGGTTTTTCCACAGTTTAAGATTATTACCTTTTATTTGCTGTGTGGCAATTACTTCTTTTTATATCCCGAAGGATGCAAACTCATCCATCTCCAGGCAGTATTGATTATTTCCTGAGCGCTTGAGCGCTTTGGCTGCCAATTGAGCTCTGAAATGGCCTTGGAAGAATTGGCAATGAGGCGGGCAGGGTCGCCGGCTCGACGGTTGGTGATAGTAAAAGGAATCTTTTTACCGGTGACTTGTGAGGAGATCGCTATTATTTTTTTGACGCTAATTCCCTTCTGGTTTCCTAAATTAAACACGGAGTTTGGCAATCGGTCAAACTTGGAGATGGCAGAGATATGTGCCTGGGCAATGTCGATTACATGGACATAATCCCGCAGGCAAGATCCATCTGGGGTGTTGTAGTCATCCCCGAAAATACTAACTTGGTCTCTTTTGTTTTGAGCAACTTCCAGAACTAATGGGATAAGGTGGGTCTCGGGACGGTGAAATTCACCATGAGTTTTACTGGCCCCGGCTGCATTAAAATATCTGAAAGTAAAATATTGTAAGCTGTGGGCTGAGGCATAATGCCTAAGAATCTGCTCAAACATGAGCTTGGACTCGCCATAAGCGTTTAGAGGTCCTTTGATCGCGTCCTCCGATATTGGCGATTGTCTAGTTTCTCCGTAGACCGCGGCGGTGGAGGAAAAAATGATTTGCTTGCATCCGTATTTAAGCATTGAATTAAGTAAAGTGATTCCGTTGGAGAGGTTGTTTTCGAAATACAGATGAGGGTGGGTGTTGGCTTTGCCAACTTCTGTCTCGGCGGCAAAGTGGATGACTGTTTGAACACTGTAACGCTTAAAGATCGAGTTAAGTAAAGACTGCTTGCCAATATTTCCCCGAACGAAAACAGCATCTGGGTCAACGGCTTGTCTGTGGCCGGTTTGCAGGTTGTCGATAACTATCGTTTTAAATCTCTTTTTGATGAGCATTTCCACACAGACTGATCCTATAAAACCTGCCCCGCCTGTCACTAGCACGGTCTTTTTCATTACCGAGGTTTGATTACTTTCAAGTAAAGATTGAACATTTTAAACCCGATTCCGTTTTTAAAATCAATTGGCAGATTATTTCTCAATTTCATGTAACTGGCCCACTTGTTCTGTCGGTTTATCTTTTGGTTCGTGGAGCTGCCAATTTCATAGCGAAACTTTACCAGTTTCTTCGGAATAAGTTTAATCTGATGACTTTTTAGAATATGCGTGTACATTCCCCAGTCTTCCCCTCCTCTGCGATATTCATAGTCAAATCGATATTTGTTAACTGCGCTTCGTCTAAAAATTGAGTGGGAAAGTTGGCAGACCCAAAAAAAATCTTTTGATATATATCCGCTGTTGAAAATAAAATTTATGCTAAGCGCAAGCTGTCGAGCTAAGTTGATCAGCGATACTTTGAGCTTCTCAGCTAAAGGATATGGACCGTAGAAATAGGGTTTGATGAGGCACATGGTTCCCATACAGGCGGGATTTGCAAATGCCTTTAGAGAAGCAACTAAAAAGCCGGGCTCCCATTGATCATCTGAGTCAAGAAATGCAATCAATTTTCCTGCAGCATGTTTTATTCCGGTGTTTCTAGAACCCCCGGGTCCTTCTTCGTTCGTATTGGGTACAATTTTTACTTTTGGATATCTTTTCTTGATGACGTTTTTGGGATAATCTAGGTTGTTGTCGATAACCAAAATTACCTCGATTTTCTCCAGTGGGACTTTTTGTAAATATATAGACTGAATTGCTTGAATTGCATATTCAGGTCTGTGTTTATCAGGAATTATTACTGAGATATAAGCTTGCGTCATGGTCTGCTTAAATTCTTTGTTCCTCTCCCAAAATACTTCACTTCGGATTTCTTGATAACTCTTGGGTTTAAAATATTATTAGTGTCAAGAATTAGTTTGTGTCTCATTTTATTAATTTGACTTGAGGTGATGTTTCTGAATTCAGGCCATGGTGTCATAACTATCGCAAGGTCCAGTCCAGTAAAAAAATCGTCCAGACTCGTGCAAATTTTAAGGTGGGGGTGAGACACAATCTCGGTGCTGATTGCAGGATCGTAACCTATAATTCCTGCGACTTCGGATTTGAGAATAGTCGACAACGCAAGGGAGAGTGATCTGCGTAGTGTGTTTGTGTTTGGTTTATAAGTCAGGCCTAAAATTCCAATTATTTTATTTTTTGGCGATGGGAAAATGGTCTTTACCTTCTTAAGAATCATCTTTAATCTGTCTGAATTTACCTCATAGACGGCACTTAATAGCTTTGGATTGTAACCGACGTTTGTAGCGATTTTTAGTAAAGCTTTTACGTCTCTGCCGAGGGTTCCGCCAGCGAATCCGGTACCTGG
Source organism: uncultured Gammaproteobacteria bacterium (assembly GCA_964514545.1). Lineage (GTDB taxonomy): Bacteria > Patescibacteriota > Microgenomatia > CAZETR01 > CAZETR01 > CAZETR01. Next base: position 65,017 of record CAZETR010000011.1, read on the forward strand.
ATTTATCGGTGCAAATCCGATTCTTTTATCCATTTTTAAAGCCTGAAGGATGTCTTTGTAGTCTCCGCCTACCTCTTCACATAAGTCACAAATTTCGCTGGTAAAGCTGATGGTTGTGGCCAAAAAGGCGTTTAGGGCATGTTTTACCATCTCGGCACTCTCGAATGACATCTCAAGCATCGGACACTTGAAGAAACTAAAGTCTTTCTTAAATTTATTTATCGCTCTATGACTCGCTGACCCAAGTACGATTCTATCTGGGCTGAGGAATGTTTGATATGCATTGCCGAGTCTGATATTTTCGGGAAAATATATCACCTCTACATCTGCCACGCTTTTAAGTTGTCGCTCAAATCTTCGTGTGGTGCCTGTCGGGATTTGGCTTGAAATTATAATTATTGACCCGGTGGAACAGTGGTGAGATATCAATTTGATTAGTCTTCTAACTGGCTCTATGTTCAACTCATCGTTTTCATCAACCGGTGTATCGATAGTGACAAAGATATATTTTTTGTTTTTTATCGCATCGGATGCGTCGAAAGAGAATCTAAGATTTTTATCAAGAGATTCTTTTAATTTTTCGTTTAACCCAGGCTCAAAAATGGGTGGGTGGCCGTTTATTAACTCTCTGGTTACTTCAGGATCCAAATCGAATCCGGTGACGCGATACCCCAAAGAAGCCAACGAAGTCGCATAAATGCAACCCAGGTGCCATAGTCCGAGAATACCGATTTCCATATTATTTTTCATAGAACGTACTGTTATCAATTCTCCTAAGCTTATATTTGTTTGCAGATAACTTTGACTCATGTTCCAGATCATCTATTGAGTCCCATTTGGCACTAATCAGCCTGCCTGTAATGTGGTCAGCCTTGCTTGAGCAGAGAAATGAGACTAATTCAGCGGCTAGTAGCGGGGAATCTCCACCCGATCTTTTTTGTTTAAGAGATCTCAAGTATATTTCTTTGCCGACTTTTTTTTCTCCTTGACCGAGAAGATAGTCGGTTAAGGATGAGTTAACAGCTCCTGGAGCGATACAATTTACCTGTATGTTGGAACCCTTTAGCTCTTCTGCAACTACTTCAGTAAGTCCAGCTATTGATATTTTTGACGTAAAGTAGGCTGAGAATCTGGGAAGTGTGTTTTGTCCCCCGACTCCACCACCACAAAGGTTTATTATTTTCCCCTTTTTGTTTTTTTTCATGACGGGGATGACCAGTTGGGTACAGTATACGGCCCCGAGTAAATTGACTTGGATGGTTTTTGACCATTCTGTGGGGTTTATATCTTCCAGTTTTCCTACGGGTCCGTAAATACCCGCGTTGTTAATAAGTACTTCGATTTTTTTTGAGATCTTCTTGGAGAAGTTGATGAGTTTTTTGCAATCTGCGGAATCGGACACATCTATTTTTAATCCGTATGCGCGAGTTTTTTTTGGGCTACTGTTTAGTGTCTCGAGGGCAATGTTAATGTCTTTTTTAGTTCTTGAGCATATAACAACTGTGTATCCATCTGCTATCAATTGCTTCGAAATAGCAATGCCTATCCCCCTTGCTCCACCGGTAATAATGGCTAAATTTTTATTTTTCACTAACAGATGTATAGCTTGTTTACTATGTACTTTCAACCGTTATATTGATTTTGTTTTATCGATCGGTTATATAGAGTTCAATGAAGGGAAAGGTTTTGGTGACAGGCGGAGCGGGGTTTATTGGTTCTCATATTGTAGACTTGTTGTTAACGAAGGGCTATAGCGTTCGAATCATTGACATATTACAAGAGAGGGTTCATCCCAAGGGTAAACCAAAATATATTCCAAATGAAGTTGAATTTATCAAAGGAGATGTCTCAGATCCAAAGTTGATGCTAAAAGTTCTGAGGGAAATAGATTATGTCTTCCACCTCGCGGCATATCAGGATTATTTACCGGATTTTAGTCATTTTATCCATACAAATTCTGAGAGTTCAGCTTTGATGTTTGAGTTAATACTTGCAAATAAGCTTCCGGTAAAGAAAATTGTTTTTGCGTCATCTCAAGCTGTTGCGGGTGATGGAAAATGGAACTGTATAAAACACGGTCAGTTTTGGGCTGCGTCTCGACCAATTGAACAACTGGAAAGAGGCGAATGGGAGATTAAGTGCCCGAAGTGCCGCAAAGACTGTCAACATGTCTTAATGACTGAAGATATCTGCAGGCCGATCACAACTTACGGTATTTCTAAATATGCGATAGAGCTATTAGCTCAAACTTTGGGAAATAAATATAATATTCCAACCGTGTGTATGCGGTATACGTATGTTCAGGGGCCAAGAAATTCTATTTATAATGCTTACTCAGGAATTCTGCGGGTGTTTGCAATGAGAATACTGAATAATAAATCTCCGGTCTTATTTGAGGACGGAATGGGCCTAAGGGACTATGTAAATGTGACGGATGTCGCAAGGGCAAATGTCTTGGTAATGGAAGATGACAGGGCGAATAATAAGGTATTCTTTGCGGGAGGGGGAAGGCCTTACACTGGGTTGGAGTTCGCACAGACGATGCTTAGGGTATTCGGCCGCAAATTGGAGCCGCAAATACCGGGAATCTTTCGTGTTGGGGATACTAGATCCACGGTTTCTGATATTTCTGCCTTAGGAAAGTTGGGATGGAAACCCCAAAAAACCCTTGAGAAGTCCTTGACTGAATATCGAGATTGGCTCTTGGAACAAGGCAAAATTGAAGATGTTTCTGGCATGGCAATGAAAAATATGATAAAGCAGGGGGTAATTCGGAAAGTTAAAAATCATAAACAATGAAGGGCATAGTTTTGGCCGGAGGGTTGGGAACTCGGCTAAATCCGGTTACAAAGGTCTTGAATAAACATATACTCCCCGTGGATGACAAGCCGATGTTTTACCATCCCCTGGGGACACTGATACGGTCTGGGATTAAGCAAGTAGCGGTAGTAAGCGGGCCGCCGTTCGGAAATCAAATTAGAGAACTATTGAGATATTTCCCTTTCCCGGAAACAGTAAAATCTATTTATATTGATCAGCCTTCCCCTGCGGGTATGCCTGACGGTATAATGAGATGTAAGGCATTTGTGCAAAAGGAATCTGTGATTGTGATCGCAGGTGATAATTTATACGACCTGGATTTTACGACTGAGATCAAAAATTTTTCATCAGGAGCGTTGTCCTTTTTAAGAAAGACAAGCGATGCCCATAGGTTCGGAGTGCCGATCTATGATATAGATGGAAAATTGATCGGAATTGTGGAAAAACCGATTAACTTGGTGTCGGAATGGGCTGTAACAGGACCGCATATCTTTGATAATCGTGTGTTTGACATGATAGGGAATTTGAAACCATCTGATAGACGCGAACTGGAAATCTCTGATTTGAATTTTGAATATATTAAGTTGGGACAGCTGAAGCTTGTGAAACGTTCTGACTACTGGGTTGACATGGGCACTTTCGAATCATTATTGACTGCAGGTGAACATGCACATTCTAAAATGAAACAATGATTGTTGTAAGAGCACCGTTTAGGATTCCCTTGGGTGGTGGAGGCACCGACTTGCCGACATATTATTCTAAATTCGGCGGTAGTTTAATGTCAGTCGCTATAGATAAATACATTGTTGCAACTGTGAATAGGCCAATGATTGATAATTTAATTCGTCTTAAGTATTCGAAAACAGAAATTGTAGAGAAGGTTGACCAAGTAGAACATGCTTTAGTAAAGGAGGCTCTCCGCTTAACTGGTGTGCTTGACAGGGTCGAACTGTCCTGGATCGCAGACGTCCCCTTCGGAACCGGGATGGGGTCTTCGGGCACATTTCTAGTTTCGACTTTGAAAGCTCTGCATGCAATCGCAGGGAATGAAGTAACTACAAGGCAGGTGGCCGAGGAAGCGTGTAAGATAGAGATCGAGATTCTCAAGTCACCGGTTGGGAAACAAGATCAGTACATGGCTGCTTACGGAGGTGTTACAAGGCTAGAAATAGATAAATTCGGACATGTTGATGTAATTAAACCCAATATTTCAACTGAAACATTGAGAGACTTAGAAAGTAGTCTGGTGGTTTTTTATACCGGCATAAGAAGATCTGGCGCAGGGGTGCTTGCAAAGCAGAATGCGGCAGTAAAAAGAGGAAGTTCAAAGGTCGAGAATAATTTGCATTTCATAAAAGAGCTGGGGATGGAGATTGTAAAGGCGTTGGAGGGAGGAAATATTAGAAGATTCGGAGCCCTACTGGATGCCCACTGGCAGTACAAAAGAAGGCTGTCGGATAAGGTTTCCAGTGACGAAATTGATAGATGGTACCAGGAGGCTAGATATGCCGGGGCTATCGGTGGCAAGATAATGGGAGCCGGCGGCGGTGGCTTTATGGTTTTTTGTTGCCCTGGAGACAAGGCGGAGTTAAGAGAATTGATGAAAAAAGAGGGACTCTTGGAGATGCATGTCCGCTTTGATATGGAGGGCGCAAAGGTAATGATAAACTTTTAATTTTTTTAATGTTATGAAAGTAGGAATAATCGGTGCAGGGTTGATCGGAAGAAAAAGAGCAGGAGCGGTGGCAAAATCCGATCAGATAATTGTTGTCGCTGATATCGATATTTCCAAGGCAGAAAATTTGGCTAATGAGTTGGTTGGTTGCGAGTCGACGGGAAAGTGGACTGAGGTCGTGGCAAGAAAGGATGTAGATGCTGTGTGTGTGGCAACAACCCACGAGTCTTTGGCCGAGATCTCTTTGGCAATTCTGACATCTGGAAAACATGTTTTGTGTGAGAAGCCACTGGGGATAAGGACGCCGGAGGTAGAAAGATGCGTGAAAGAGGCGAAGAAGAAAAAGCTGATCTATAAAACCGGATTCAATCATAGATTTCATCCTGGAATTTTTAGAGCGCATGAGATGTTTAAAACCGACAAGATAGGCGAATTGATGTATATTAAAGCAACTTACGGAATTGGCGGGCGACCGGGTTATGAAAGGGAGTGGCGAATGAATAAAAGGATTTCCGGAGGCGGAGAGTTAATTGACCAAGGAACGCATTTAATCGATTTATCGAGGTGGTTTATGGGAGAAATCGTTGATTTTAAAGCCGAGTTATTAACCTGTTTTTGGCCGGTAAGGGTCGAGGACAATGTCTTCATGTGGCTCAAAAATAAAAAGGCGGTTGCCGAGCTTCACGCCAGTTGGACGGAATGGAAAAATCGATTTGTGTTTGAAGTACATGGAACCCTCGGGTATTTGAAAATTAACGGACTTGGTGGTTCGTATGGAACAGAGACTTTGACCTGGGGTTTGAGGATTCCCGGCAAGGCCCCGGAGGAAAAAGCGTGGGCGTTTCCCGGTGAGGATGTGTCCTGGAAAGGAGAGTGGCAAAATTTTAGACAAGCTGTTCGGGGGAAAGAAGAATTAAACGGGTCTGGGGAAGATGGACTAGAAATGCTACGGATCATCGAGAAAGCTTACAAGCATAAAACCTAATCCGGTGCTGTTGTGTTATACTCCATGCCGTATGAGTGTTGAAAATTTATTAAGCGGCCCTTTTTTTCTGGAAAGGCAGAGAAGGTATTTTCAGTATTTTACTTTGATTCATTTAAGCGAAATGAGACGTTTGAAAGCTGGAGGGCTTTTTTTTACTGACGAAAAAAATGACTTTAGGGGGGTTGTCAGACATCAATTGCTTGTGGGGGCAATGGCTCTAGAAGTGGGAGAATTGTGCGGACTGCCGCAAGATGAGTTGAATGAAGTGGTTTCTCAGGGTTTAACACACGATGAAGATAAGCGAAGGCAGGTAAGAGATAGGAGTCGGACTGAAGAATTGACGCATGAATTACAAAAAGGCTCGGGACTGGCTCGCGCAACGAGTACTCATTTTGGCGATTTTGATAAATGGGGCATAAAAGAGTACATTTTGAGATTTTGTGATTCAAGTGTAACTACTCAAATACTTCCCTGGCGAGAACGAGTGGCAAAACTATACGAAACAAAGGCTGACGAGAATGAATTGGGAAAAGGCATATACGGAATGGGAATGTGGGATAAACTTACCCAAGCAATGGAGGTAGTTGAACAAGAGCTGTACACAAGAATCATTGAGAGGCACGCGGAGCTTGAGGATCGATTCCCTAGCCAAGAAGATCTGCACCAGATTGTAATAGAAAGGATATTTGAGAAAATTATTAATTATTCAAGCAGATCGTATCCAAAATTGAAATCAGGCTCAGACTAGTTTGAAGTTGGGATCTTTAGAAGCTAGTTCGTAGGCTTGGTCAAATTGACTAATAGTTTCCCGAAGTCTGCGGTTGGAAAATGATTGGCGCAGGACCTCCGGCGTTACGGTAACTATATGAGCTCCAAGGGAAAAGGCCTGTCTTATCTGCTCGGCAGTCCTGATGCTGCCAACAATGACGCGGACATTGCGATGGTTCCTGGTAACCAAGTAAGCAAGGGTTGACTCAAGAACGGCCTCTGGTCCAGGGCCTTGGTCATATTTTTCATGGCTCTCTTGAGTCCTGGCCCAAAAGAGGCTAATAAAATTGGCGCCGGCGTCAGCTGCGAGAGCTAGTTGTGAAAAAACTAAACCCAGGGTGGCGTTAACTGGAATATTACGTTTTCTTAGCTCTGGTATAACCTTTAACCATTTAAAATCTGGAGCCAACGGTACTTTAACGACTGCGTTGGAGGGATGTGCGTCTGCGTATTTAACTCCCAGGTCTACCATTTGTCTAGCCGTCATCTTGGTACTGGGAATTTCGACTGACACCGGAAAACCTGGTCCAACTATTTGACAAATTTCATTTAGTCGGGCCGGAATATCTAGGACTCCGTCTTTTAGAAGTATGACCGGGTTCGTGGTGAGCCCGGTAAGGACAGCCCTCCATCTTTTTATTTGCTCAGGGTCGCTTGAGTCAAGGAAGTGGCCGGAGACGTTAACTTCTGGTCTTAGGATTTCTGTGTTTGTCATTTATGACACCTGGGAAATTTTTTATCATATTTTTAAGGGCAAAGATAATGGCATGATGCAGAACGACATGGGTTGCCTCGATCCCAGGTGTTCCGTATGGCTCCGAATTAATTGGTACTACCAAGCATACGTCTGCCATCTTCATCATGGCTCCCCCATTAAATCCCGCAAAGCCGATTATTTTTGCCTTACGGTCTTTGGCTAGTTTCATCGCCTGAACCAAGTTTTGCGACCACAGTCCAGCATCTCCCTCGCCTGCCCCGCCGTGGACTGAAAATCCAATCAAAACATCTTTGCTCGTAATCCAGGGGTCAAGTTGGCCGGCAAAAACGCTCCCCCATCCTTTGTCGTTGGTCCAAGCGCTGACCAATGGAATGTTGTCTACTAAGGAAATTGCCCTAAGCCCTTTTTTGCCGTCTGCCATGACGGTTTTTGCCAGGTCTGCTGCAAAATGTGTGGCTGTGGAAGCTGACCCTCCGCATCCCATGGTAAAAATGGTGCCTGAATTTTTCCATGTTTCAAAAAGAATGTTTATAACTTTTTGAAGGTCATCATTTGACGAAAAGTGGATGGCTGATTTGACTATTTCAAAAAAATACCCGCTTAGTGAAAAGCTATTATCCATTTCCTGGGGCAGGATATGAAACTTTTATTCTATTGGAAATTGGTTGTCAATTAGCAAAGTATTGTATATCATGCCGATATGTTCAAAAATGCGTGGTTTGATTCAATTGCGGCAAATCGGGACGAATGGATAAAGAGGAATTCTTATTATTACGGCTTTATAGAAAACTTAGTGAAATTCTACGTTCCTGGGGAGGCAAGTGTACTTGAAGTCGGTTGCGGAACCGGAAACTTGATCGGAAAACTAAAAAATAAAATGCGCGTTGGGGTTGACGTTAGCCGGGAAATGCTTAAAATTGCTAACCGGCACGCGAGAGGCGTTAAGTATATAAGAGCAGACGTGGAAGATGAAGCGGTTGGCGGAAAATATGACTGGGTTTTGGCTGTCAACTTGGTTGGATATCTGTCAGATGTTTACAAAGCCTTTGAAAAACTAAAATTGAATTGTATGTCTGACTCGCGAGTCTTGGTTATAACCTACAACCACTTGTGGGAACCGATCTTAAAACTTGGAGAATTGCTCGGTCTTAGGTCGAAACAACCGGAACAAAACTGGCTTGGAGTCGATGATGTGAAGAATATTTTTTCTGCAATTGGCTTTGAACTTGTTCAGACAGACTTTAGGTTACTTGTTCCGTTCGACCTGGGGCCAGTTTCCAACCTGATTAACAACCTCTTCGCAAGCTTACCGGTCATTAGGCATTTTAGCCTATTACAGTGTTTAATTTTCCGACTAGAAAGTCGAACCGAGCGAAATTTGTCCGTTTCCATTATTGTTCCGGCTAGGAATGAAGAAGGAAATATTCCAAATATAATCAAACTTCTGCCAAAATTCGGGAAATGGCAGGAAATAATATTTGTCGAGGGGCATTCGAAAGATAGGACGTGGGAGGAGATAAAGAAAATTTCAAATATCCCATTGAAAATTTCTGAAAATTTATCAAGGGTAAACAAATATCAAAGATCAAATAAATTTGTAGTTAGAGCTTATAAACAAAAGGGTATGGGCAAGGCAGATGCGGTTAGATTGGGATTTGAGCAAGCGAAGGGTGAATTGTTGATGGTGATGGATGCTGATTTGACTGTTAGCCCAGCAGAACTGCTCAAGTTCTATAGCGTAATCTCTCAAGGTAAAGCTGACTTTGCAAATGGCAGTCGGTTGGTCTATCCGATGGAAAAGGAATCAATGAGGTTTCTAAACAAAGTTGGAAATAAAGTTTTCGGAGTCCTTTTGTCTTTTATCCTGGGACAGTCTTTCAAGGATACTCTGTGTGGTATGAAGGCTCTACTAAAGAAAGACTATGACAAGATTAAAAGAGGCCGAGCTTTTTTCGGTGATTTTGACCCTTTTGGCGATTTTGATTTGATTTTCGGTGCTGCGAAATTGAGTTTAAAGATTCTGGAAATACCTGTCAGGTACTGGGAAAGAAAGTATGGGGCAACTAATATTAACCGTTTTAAGCACGGGTTGATGTTGCTGCGGATGACCTTCTTTGCATTTACAAAATTTGTGTTTTACTAGACACGCATTGCGGTTGCTTGAGAAGAAGCATTTTAGTTCCGGAGATTCGTTCGAATGGAGTTGATTTATATTGGGGATTGGCAGTAATAAAATCACTGTACGAGACTTGCTGAATATAGAGGGCGTTCCAGCACAAATTGTCTATGGGCACGGAGTTTCCATTGTGATCCCCTACGAATGAAAGGTTTTCTAAATCGTATAGATACGGATAGGTTCTGGCTAATTGAGCCGCATTAAACCTTCCGGCCCAAACTCGGCTCCACAATAAGGAGAATGGTTTTGACTTACCGTATTCCCAAATTGCCGGTCCATCTATTTTTTGAGTTGAAACAAAGACTTCCAAGGCTGCCGAATTTTCAACTTCCTCCCGGACGTTTACTGATTGACGAGAAATCGTTGATATCGCCAATATTATTGATACGATTAGAACAAGTTGTCGTAGTGATGTGGACAAAGACTTGAAAATCAATAATATGGCCGTAATGGTTAAAAAAAGATTTACAGTTTGGTAATAATCCTGGGGGTATTTAAAAAATGCTAACCAGCCGAGGATTGATAATCCAAGTAACAAACCAGGGGTTCGGCTGTTGGTAAATTTTCGTGAGAATAGAACAGCTATTGCAGTTAAGACTAGGAGAAATAACCATGGGGTTGACCTTAAACCGGCTGTGGCGTGAACTGTCCAGCTAGCAATGTCGAGAACTTTAGTCTCTCCCCCACCGTAAACTCCAGCATGGCTAAACAAGGCAATGGCCCATCGGAAAATTTGTGAGTATCTGTCGTGAATTGGCCAGGTGGTTACGATGAAACCGAGTGCAATTAAGAGTGAGTCCATGGCTACCCTTAAAACAACATTGAAGATTGCTTTCTTGCTTTTTACCGCCCTGGAAAATCCCAGCGCTAAGGTAATCGGAATTATTGTAATTGAGGTAAATTTGCTAGCAAGCATTACGCCTGAACAAAGTGCCATTAATCTCATAGGGAAATCTAATTTATCTCTATGCCAGACGGAGTAGAGAACCAGCCAGATTGAGAAAAGAAGAAATAGCATGTTTTCGGCTCTTATTGAGACTGGAATAACTGTAAATGGGTAAAACGATAATAGAATGGCTATTCCAATTAACGAAGTTGTTCTTGATTCTGAAATTGCGAACCATCCGCACAGTGTCAAATAAATACTGAAAACGAAGATCACAGATATAAATCCACGGCTATACCATAGAAGTAAATCGATGTTTACAGTGCTCCATTCTAGAAATGAGGTGTGGTGAATTTTTGCCCATACTCTGAGAGGCCAATAAGAAGACCCAAGGAACATATGGAGCGGAGTACCGGGGTGATTCGTGTAGGAAATTTGACCTATTGTTATCCACTCCACTGCGTTACTAACGTAGTGAATGTCAGGGTCAATTGAATAGAACGGACTGGTTGGCCTTGTAATAATCGGTGAAACTAGGATAGCTGTTATGACCAGGGACGCTAATAAAAAGAGTGCCCTAATCCTGAAGGAGGGGAAAACAACGTTTTTAATTCCCTCAACGGTCTTCATAAAATTGGTTTGATTGTTCTTTGCAAACTGTATATCGGAAGAATAAGTATTTTTGTGTGCAAATAGTGGAGAATTAACAAAATTTTATTATTGGTTTGGCCTCTGGCAATTTCTAGTTGCTCTTTAAACTGCTCCTTGAAATAATTAGTACTTTTTGAAAACCGGTGTTTGCGAAAAACAGATAGATAAGATTTAATAATTCGGGGCTTGCTCAACTGGCTTAATCTCAGCCAGTAGTCGTAGTCAAAGGCGAATTTGTATTTGGGATTGAATAGTCCAATCTTGTCGACTACTTCTCTTCTCCAGAAAGTTGAGGGTTGGGGAATCATGTTGAGAATTAGCTGAAAGAGGCGCGAGTAAAAAAGTAGTGAAAAATGGACGTAAGTTGTAATTAACGTACTTCTTGGATGTCTGCCGTTGAGTAAAACTTTATAGAAACCTGTTACCCAGAGATTTTTTGGGTGATTTTCAAATTCTATGGCAATCTTTTGCAGAGTTCCGGGAAGATAAAAGTCGTCGGAGTTAAGATAGCCAATTATCTTTCCTGTTGCAACTTTGAGACCTTTGTTCAGCGCATCAACTTGGCCTTTGTCCCTTTCTGATTTCCATCTTATGACTTTGGGGTGTTTACGGGCGTACCTTTTAATTATTTCAATCGAATTGTCCGTCGATCCTCCATCAAAGATCAGGTATTCTAGGTTTGAGTAATCTTGGTTAATGACGCTTTGAATCGTATTATCCAGAAATTTCGCCTGGTTGTACGATGGGGTAATGATTGTAATTTTTGGCCAGGCTTTCATTACTATTTCTTTTTTCCTTTGGAGATAACGGTAAACTTGCTGATTAGCTTTTCCATCTCTTTTTTTAGTTCCAGGTGGGAAATATAATTGTTGTAGTTCATAACAGTCAGGATAATGAATGCAATTACCATGATAAAGTCCAGGGTCCTGACAAAATGAAACTTCTTGGCAATCGGATCAAGCAACTGAGGGAAAAGTGAGAAGACAATAAAGGAAGACCACAGAATTGCCCAGAAAATGAAGCTTTGTTTTAGGATATGCCCTTTTTTGTAATGAATAAGGCCCGCGTAGACCATGAAACATGCGAATGGGACGGTAATTAGCTGAACTCCTAAAAGATTCATCTTCTTTGGGTAATTTTAAATGTCGGAATTGATAAAAAGACTTCAATTGCTTCGAGCAGAGAGACGCCTTTGAATTGGTCAAGGTAAATGTTTTCTATTGGTATTTCGGTGTATTTTATTCCGGCTGAACCGATTCTGGCAATCATTTCGGTTTCGACACCATAGCGTTCTGACACCCATTTTATTTGTCTGTATGCCGAGGAGCGAAATGCCCTGAATCCGCAAAGGAGGTCTTTGACGTAGATGCCATAGATACCGGAGACCAGAATCGCTGCGACCCTGTTTCCTAATTTGCGAACAATTGGTACTGGGTGGTGGCCGGTTCTAATACCAATTGCAACGTTGTATTTTTTGAGGGCCTTGATAAATTTAGAAATGTGAGAAGGTTTGTGCTGACCGTCTGCGTCAAAGGTAATAATCGCCTTAGCTCCGACGGAAATTGCGTATTCAATCCCCTTCCTTAACGCATATCCTTTACCCTTATTAAGGGGGAGTGACATTAGTGTTATTGGCAATTGTCTGGCTATTTTAGGAGTGTTATCGGTTGATCCGTCGTCGACGAGAATAATGTTTTTGCACTCCTTTCGAACACCCTGAATAACTTCGCGGATGTGTCTTTCTTCATTATAGGCAGGAATAACGACATAGGTATTGGATCTATTTATCATGCTACCCAGTAGCCTCTGGTAAACCTCATCCAGAGGAAAAAGAGCCCTGAGACGGAAATGAGGAAATATACTAGCGTTAGTTTTCTGCGGCTGGAAAAAAACTGTGCAAGAAGAAGAAATGAAGGGAAACAGACCAGAACATAACGAGGTAGTGATACGAAGCTACCGGTAAGCGTGGGCACGATAAATGCAAGGAGATTGAAAATGGAATAAGAAAGGCGGTGTTTGACTAGGGAAAAAAACGAGGTGATTAGGAACACTGTTCCGACAATTGCCTCCAAAACAATAGTCGAATAGATATCACTCGACCTATCTACCGTTGTTATCATTTTAAAATAGCGCCAGTATACTTGATAGAGCATGATTATTTTTTGACTCCTAAATTCGCCGTAGTGACTCAGTGATCTGATGAAAATAAATGGGTCGCCTGTGGAGGATTTGAGAAATTGCATATAGTAGATTAGCCCCAGGGGTATTAAACAAATCGCGAGTAGGGAACGAAAACTTGTCGACGGGTGGTTTTTTCTTTGTGTAAACCATTCAATAATCATCGCGGGAAAGAGGAAAATCCCTACAAATCTGGTTGAGGTAGCCAATAATCCCGCTATTCCAGCTAACCACCATTTTTTTCTTCTGGCTCCATAAAAAGTCAAAACTGTTAACAATAAAAAAAGCGATTCGGTGTATACAGCTCCAAAGTAAAAGCTGGTTGGAAATATCAATATAACTAGCAAGGTAAGCAGGCTAACATTTTTGGTGTAGTCGAGTGCAATTAATTTGTATAAAAAGAATAGGGCCGTGATAAAACAAACATTGGAAATTGTAAATCCGGCTAATGCCGAATTCGAATTGAATAAAGGGGAAAGACTTTTTATTAGATTGGGATAAAGCGGAAAAAAGGCCTGTTCTGCAAGCCTGTAGCCAAATTTTGCAATCCCAAGGTAATGTTCACCGTCAAAGTTTGCGTGGACCCAAAGAAGAGGATTTTTTTCAACTGTTTTCCAGTCAGTTCCCAATAAGTCATGTTTGAGCTGAAAAAACTTGGGGGCAATGAAGATCAGCGCTATGAGCAGTAATCTCCACGAAATAAAGCCGGCAATAATTCTCTTTGTGGGTGTGTAAAGAATCATGTTGAGTATGTCTAGCGCCAGTCTTGAGCTATTCTTTCTCGCGTCTGCGGATTGTGTTTAAATTCCCAGTATTTTACGTAGGCTGATGCTTTGGTTAATCCGCTATAAAAGGCAAAAATAAATCCCGGGAAACCGTCTACGAATCCCAGGTGGCGAACGTAAATGGAAATGAATATTAACACGGGTGAAAAAATAAAGAACCTAATAAAGCTAATAGGTCCGGTTCCCGGGTTGATTGCGAATAATTCGTGGGCAAAGAGGGTTGAATAACGATTGTCCTTCGTAATATAGGCTGAAAATGAAGGTGTTGGTAAATGGATTAGTTCGTTTTCTAACCAACCGATTTGTCCGGCTATTTCGATTTGTTCATGGACACTCGTCTGCGGAAATTTGCCCTTTCTTCGACGGAATAACCTGACTACCGGGTCAGGGTAGTGACCACCCTTCTTGATCCAACGACCGAGAAACTGTTTTTTTCGCTTGATCCAGTAGCCATCAGCGGCATTCTTTGACTCTATAACTCTTTTTATCTCGTCTGCTAACTGCGGTGAAACCCTTTCATCAGCATCAAGCTGCAAAACCCAGTCTCCCCTTGCCATACCGATGGCCTTCTGTTTCAGAATATGAAAAAGTGGCTTATTTTCCGTTACGATTGTTCTCGCCCCGAGGTTTTTTGCAATTTCAACTGTGTGGTCATGCGAATTTCCATCTACTATTACAACCTCTTCTGCAAATTTTTTAACCGAGTCAAGACAGTCAACAATGTTTTGTTCTTCATTGAAGGTCGCGAGGCAAACGGAAAGTTTAATTTTAGACCCTGAATAATTCAAATGCTGGTTTGCCATTTGGAAAGTTGATCGTTTTAATGGGTGAAATGCCTGCGGGCGCCTCTTCCGGGGAGGTAATAATGAGAGCGTTGTGGTACTCGGCCATATTGTCCCATTTTATTGGTTTGAACTCAAATTTGCTGAATCTCTCAACTGTCGAAAAGCCGAAATTGTCACGGGGTGTCAGAACATGATCGGCCTGAAATTGCGACGGGTTGAAACCTGTAAAGAAAAGGGTAAGTATGTACGGTTGGTCATATCTGTCGGTGATCACGATTTTATCAAAGTTTGAGCCATTTTCTCTAAGATACTTGACCAATTCCTGAAAGCCGTATTGGGATGAAAATGGTAAACTTTTGGCCAAGTGATTATAGTACTGATGAAGGTAATAGGTAAAATTCCAAGTTATTACTGCAAGTAGAAGGATATGCACTAACAGATTCTTGGGGCGGGCTTTTGGTCGCCCAATTATCGAAACGAGTCCAAACGCAGATATGAGTTCCAGGGGGATAATCATGTTTTCGGCGCGTAAGGCGTGGGGACTTTGGAAAGTCAGAGAGGATGCAAGTGGAGCGATGATAAGCCATAGAATTGGAAACTTGCCTAATCCTTTTGCGCCAGCAAGGAAAATTATGCCGATGGCAAGAGTTGGGATTTCAAAATAATAAAGCAGGCCCATGTTAGGGATTTTATTTCTCTGGATTTCGTCTCCACTAATAAAAAGGAAGTCAGCCGAAAAATGTCGGGTGTAATTGTCGAAGAAACGAATTGTATATTCGACAAGGCGGTTGTGAATTAGTTTCGCTCCTTGGCTAAACGGAAAACGATGCTGGGATCTCAGTTCATCCGAGCGCGATTTAGGTCCAGGATCAGATGTGATGCCGACTCCCAGAAATCTAGCTGAAGCACGGCTACTGAAAAAGCTGGCTACTATAGGTAATAATAAAATTATAGAGATTGCAATTGATGGTAGTAGCTTACTAAGTTCGGGTCGCTCACTTCTTGGGGTGGTTAAATAAAGTGCAAGAGCCAATATTGGAGCGACCAGGCGCATCGAGTGGTAGAGGTACATCGTAAGCAGAAAGGCAAATACGGAAAGTTTGGGAGATCGGGCTAGTTTGACAGACTTAATGTACTGCAGGATACCAAAGAGAAGTACTGTAGTTGCTGCGTTACTCTCCCAACCACCACGCGAAAAGTGGATATGCCATGGAGAAATAGCTAGGAGGAAACCAGCGACGGTTCCGATTGAAAATTGAATACTGAAAATTGAAAATTGTTTACCCGGGTAAATTAGGTTTGCAAGCTCGCTTATAAGAAAGATGGAGAAGATCGAGAGGAGGATATTGGGAAGGCGGACCGCGAGTGTGTTTAGACCAAGTGTTTTAACAAACGGGAGAGCAAGGTAGAAATAGGCTCCCGGTTTGTAATCATTGAATGATTGAAATTCAAACGGCCAGGGACGGCCGTGTTCGTCTTTTCCGGTTTTGATCAAAGAATAGGTGTTATAACCGATGGCTGCTTCATCGGCATTCAGAGCCGGAAGCGAGCTGATCTTATAGAATCTGAGAACTGAAGATAAAAGAAGAATGAGAAAAAGAGGAATATTTTTCTTCCACTTCACTGCCATGACTTTAATCGGGTTCATTGTTTTTTGGATGCGAAAATATAGAAAGCCGGAGATTTGTCAGGGTATTCAATTTCTTTAACCAGCCTTACATCGGTTTGGTTTTTGGCGTTTGGATCCATGGCAAGAGGCTCCCCTACAACAAGGGTGTTCGATAGGTATTTATCCCCACTCCAGGCAAGCGGCCGAAACTCCACGTTGTCAATTTTTTCGATTAATCCAACGTCTCCGTTTGGATTTTCCTTTAGTCTGACTTGGGGCCACCATTTCCGCGGGTCATATTTTTGATAAAAGAGAAAATAAATATAGGGTTGAGCGTAACTTTGGTTGAAAATAATTTTTTGGTATTGGGTCTGAATAGGGCTTAAGGCATTTACTACTTGTTTATAGCCAAAGTACCAATATTTAGCGTTGAGGAGAGATGTGTGGATAAATTCCAGATCAAGAAACCTAACCAAAGAGATTGTGTATAAAATGATGATTAGAGCGATAATTGGTTTTGCGCTTTTAAAAGATCTGACCAGGTAAATTAGTCCGAATGCTGTCGCAAGAGTTAGCGGAGCAACAAAATTTAATGATCTGACCCCGTGTATTATGTCTCTGGAAAGGGCCGCCGAGAGAGGGGCTGTGGCAAGCCAGTAAAGCATAAATTTTTGACCTGATGATGAGGAGTTTACAATCTTGACTACACCGATAACTAAAAATACGGCTTCGAATATGTACATTACCCCGTGGTAGGGAGTTGAATGCCTAAGTGTCGTCCAATCGCCTTCAAATAAGAGAAATCTTGGAGAGAAGTAATTGAAATAGTGCAAGAGAAAAACTTTAGAGAGATATAGGGGTTCCGAGTGATAAAGATAATAGGATAGGGTTTTTTGTGATTTTCCATCTTCGGACAGAAGTTGAGAGATTTCTTCCGGTGATCTCCTGTAAGCAAATAAACTATAGACCTTGAGTCTTCCTGAACCAGTGCGCAGTGAAATAATTATCGGTAGTGCCAGAAGAGATAAAACGATAGTTGGTTTAATTAGGACTTTAGTTTGCGGCAGTTTGATTCTGTAGGCTAGTAAAAGCGACAAGATTGTTAACGGGGTGGATAATTTTGCTCCCTGGTAAGCCCAGAAGGTAAAACCAAAAAGTAGCGCCGAATAGTAATAAAATTTTGGTCTGTCGAGTGATTTTAAAAAGAAATGGATACCGGCCAAAGTAAGAGTAAGCGCGAGATTTGATTCCCAGGCTCCCCTGGAGAGGTGGATGTGCCAAGGGGAGAGTGCGAGCAAGAAACTGGCGACGTGCCCAACGTTAAGTTTTAAGAAACTAGTTTTAACGTTGTTCTCGGAAAACAACGCGTTTGCGATAAAATATATCATTAGAACTGCCACTAATCCGGCTATGGCGCCCGGAAGACGAGTCGAGAATTCGTTGAGTCCAAAGATGGCTATAAACGGTATGTCTGAATAAATATAAAGACCCGGTTTATAATCCCCGAATGATTTAAAGACAATTGGGAACCTCTGACCGTATTCGTCCCTGCCTGTTTTTAGAATCGAGTAAGCGTTGTAGCCCAGTGCTGCCTCGTCTGGTGTCAGATGGATTGGATTTGTACCCAGACCCCAGAATCGCAAAATTGTCGCTATAACTAATATTGAGAGTAAGGGTAAGTTCTTGAGCATGATTTAGCGTATTTCCAGTAAATCAAAGGCCGGATGCCCGTCGAGAAAATTAATTGTGGAAAGTTTACTCCACCCTGATGGATAGTTCCCGGGGGAGGTCACTAATAACGCTGGTTTGACCAGGGGTATTTTAACTCCGCGCTCGGTTGTCAGATCTTTAACCTGCCAGTCATTTACAAACCAGTATTTCCCGAATCGATCTGTCCAGTACCAGTTTGACTGAAAATAACGGATTTTATTGGGATCGGTTTGTAGGTCGAGAGGGTTAAACTTAAGATAAAATAAATAAAACTCGTGCGGTTCGCCGTATTTTTTAGTCGTAATTACCGTACGGTACTCTGGATGAGAACGCAGGAACTTAACGACGTCTTGGTAACCATACTGCCAGGCCCATGAGTAATTTACCCGATACGTTGTAAATAAAACTTTCATGTAATTGAATAGAGGTGCTGAGAGGCAGAGCGTAAGGGTAATAAAAAATATCTTAGTTGTATATTTAAGT
Organism: uncultured Gammaproteobacteria bacterium; assembly: GCA_964514545.1. Lineage (GTDB taxonomy): Bacteria > Patescibacteriota > Microgenomatia > CAZETR01 > CAZETR01 > CAZETR01. The sequence goes on from CAZETR010000011.1 coordinate 83,246, forward strand.
TTGGTTTTCAAAAATTTGTGGGCAAGAAAAATTCCAACAGCCGATATGAGTACAATTTCTGGGAGCATAAGTGAGCTCCTAATGACATGGTATTGACCTGACGTAAGAGCTGCCGGAATTGGTGAGGAGAAAAGAAGGATCAATACCGGAGATTTATAAAAGTGCCGATTTTTAACAAAATAGATAAGCCCGATGTAAAAAAAGGGTAGAATTACAAGCGGAAGGAGTCCAAAGCCAGGGATACTGTATTGATACTGACTGCCGCCGGAGACAAATAAAAAGTTGGGTAAAAAATAACCGATGTAATTCTTAAAACTTTGTTTGACAACGTAGATCCCCTTGTTGTAAATAAGGCGAGAGAAAATTGCCGGGTAGGGTGATTTTCCCCGAAGATGGTTTATTTCGTTAATTGCGCCTGAGTCTAAAACAAAAACCCATGGGGCCCGAGCAGTCGATGATGAGGAGAGAAAAATCCAGAACATTGATGAGGATAGGAGCAATGCTGAAAGTAGGATTAAGACGTGTTTACTCGGATGTTTTATTATTTCGTTCAATTTATGAGCGTGTCGGAAAGCGAGGAAAATGAACAATATCGGAATGACGAGGCGAGTGTTGTGATAGGAAAATAGAGAGAAAGATAGACATAACAATGAGAGGGGAAGGAAAAGCGAATGTCTGTGACGGTGAAAGTAAAGAGCAACGCCGCTAATGAAAAAGAAAAGAGCAATTGTTGACTGAAACACTGCTCGAGACGGGAGGATATGCCAAGGAGAAATTGCCAATAGAAGAGCGGCAAAAAGTGCGATGTTTTTTGAGTTAATGCTGGTTGGAGACTGTTCTAAGAGACCTGTTGTAAAGAAATAAATCGAAATAATTGAGAGGGAACCAAACAGGGCTGCCGGAAAACGGGTGCTAAACTCGGTGAGCCCAAAAGTAGCAATAAACGGTATTGAAAGATACATATAGGCCGTGGTTGGATAATCCCCATAGGCTCTAAAGTTTATAATGGGTAGACGCTTCCCCCATTCGTCCCGTCCAGTCTTTAATATTGAATAGGCGTTGTAACCATGACTAACCTCATCCCAGTTAAGAGAAGGTGGCGAGGACGAAAGGTGAAGAAAACGAAGAAATATCCCTAAAAAGAAAATAAATATTAGCCCCGGCCAGGGATGTAAGAGTTTTTTCATGGCGAGTTAAGGCTTTTGGTTGTCTTTAACTGACACGAACCTGAAGAGAACTTTTCCGCTGGGATCCAAAATATCTTTCAAGCTTTTTATATCTTCAGGAAAATCCTCATTTGAGCCGATCAAAAGAACATTGCCCCTATTTCTGTCGAGCGACCAATTTAAATCCCTAATCTCGTATTTGCCGAGATTGTAGCTTTCCAACTGATCTACGTATTTTTTGCCTGCTGATTCGTATCTAAGCCAGTCTTTGGAATTCTTTTGAAAATCGGGCGGATCCCAGGGTTTGTAAAAGGCCAGAAAACTTTGGGGTTCAGTATAGCGTTTCGAGAAATGGATGGAATCGTAATTGTTCTCGAGAGAGATGGCTGTCTGAAAGGCTTCCCGGAAACTAGCTCTTTGACTGTAGATTGGCTTTTGAGGCAAAAGAAAAAAATATTTGAATAAAAAGTAAACTACGGAAATCAGTAGAATTGTAAATATTAATTTTGGTTTAACTTTAGGGTTCGATTGAAGAAAGCGAGTTAGCCCAAAAGCCGAAAGGATCACACTTAGTGGCAGAATTGTTATTCCTCGGTTTGCGTTTAGGTCTCCAGCCAATGCCGGCGCGATAGGGGCAAGTAAAAACCAGCCAAATATTAACTTCTTGTGGATGTGTTTTTCTCTGAGAAGAAAATAGATGGCGTATGCAATAAAGATAATTTCAATTCGATAGTGAAGAGGTGTTCCGGGAAAGTTAAGGTGGGAATTGTCCGGGCGGGCTCCGGTAAAGAAAAATGTGGGGGAAAAGTAGCTCAGGTAGTTTGTTATAAACTGCCCTCCAACAAAAATATATTTGTTATCGAATATTTTAACTATGGCTGGGTGGATTGGAATTTGTGGTCTGTTTGTAAAATATCCAGCAACATTTTGTGAAGAAAAGATACTTACGTCGCTGGCTCGCTTGAGGACAAGTTTAAAATTGAGGAGCGTGGGGAGAAATATGACAAAGAAAATTCCAAGTGAGGTTAGCAAATATATTCTTTTTACTCCGCGTGACCTGAGAAACGGAATAAGTATAATCGTTAACAAGAGTGTTGCGAGTCTCCACGAGTGATAGGTATATGTGTTAATTGCTAGAAACAGAAAACCCGAGTAAAGATATCTTCGATTGTGGATTCCTTTTATAGCTAGCAGTAGACCTAGACTAACAAAAAAAATGCCTAATCCACCTTCGAAAGCCGAACGCGAGACTTGGATATGCCACGGTGAAATGGCTAAGAGAACCGCAGCCCACATACCGGTATGAGAATCAAATAATTCCCGAGTAAGCAAGTAAACAAGGAGTATTGAAAGGGTACCAAAAAGGACTGCTGGGAGTCGAGTCGAGAACTCCGACAGACCAAACAAAGCCACCGACGGAATTGTAAGGAATGTATAAAGGGGAGCTTTATAATCTCCAAAGCCCCGGGGGAATAGTGGAAGGAGTTCTCCCCATTCATCCCGTCCAGTTTTCAAAATTGAATAGGCGCTGTATCCCTGTCCTGCCTCGTCGGCATTAAAACCAGTTGGGAATTCGGTGATCAAGGCTATTCTTAGGAGGAATCCTAGAAAGAGGGAAAGTATCAGGACGTGTCGGAGGTTCATCTCGAAAGGATGTAAAAAATAGGCTGAGCGGAGGGATTTAGAACTGTTTTGAGAATTCGCACGTCTTTTGTCGGACTGTTAATCCAATCTCCAGTTCCAATTTCATCTCGTGCGCTGGCAACATAAATATCACCCGGCTTTAGCAGTTCAATAAATCCCTGATCCTTGACGATCTTTTCAACTATTCCGAAATAATACTTATCTCCGATATTAAATCCTTTAAATCCGGGCACAATATCCGATTTCATTTCATATGAAGTAAATTGTTTTTGAAATAGACCCGGATCGTAGTTGTACCAAAAGAGAAATCTGGGTAATGATGGCTCGTATGTATTGTTTATGTAAATTCTGTTAGTTTCTGAATCGTGTTTTTTGAGATAAAGCATGCTTTCTTTGAATCCGGACTGCCAAAAACGCCAGGATTCCCGTGGCCATTCTACGTAATAGCGGAATAGATATTTGCTTATATTATAAGTTCCTAATAGGCAGACGATAATGATGGCTAACTTTACCGGCGTTTTGTGTTTTGAAGTAAATAATTGATTTATTCCCATTGCTGAAATAATTGCAAGCGGTGGTAGGAGCACAATTAGCCTGCCGGCGTGATTGCCACCGTCCTTCGTTAATGCAGAGGCAACGGGAGCAATCAAAAGCCAACCCAGAAGAAGATAATAAGGAGGCTTAACTGTTGAGGTGGTTACTAGTTGTTTGGCAATAACTCCGAAACCCAGAACTATGGTTATCGCTTCAAATAGATATAATTCTCCCATTCCACCTACGGAGTGACGTAGAATTGGATCTCCCTCAAATAAAAGAAAGTCGGTCGAGAACGATTTTAAGTAATTATGAATAATTTCTTCTCCGTATAGAGTTAGTTTATTTCGAAAAAACCGAGTCAGGGGAGAGATTGATTGTGATCTACGGGTGATCAGGTCGTGCAAGAGGGACTGGTCTCTGAAAAGAGAAATTTTGGAGAACCTTTCTGAAGGGGAGCCACGGGTGAGCTGGCCTATAAATGGGATAAGCAAGATAAGGGCAATTATGCAGGCTGATGCGATCGTTGCCGGCTTGATCTGTTTGATTGATTTCCAATAGACGGATATTGCAGTTAAGAACAGTAATGGAATAAAAAGTATGGCAATCGCGTATGAGTATATTCCGAGGGCATTAATTGCAGCGGCTATAGGCAATAGCTTGGGTGTCGTTCGCGACTTTAAAAGGAAATACAGACCAAATAGAGAGAAAACCAGAACTCCGATGTTGTCGTTATCCCAGCGAGAGAATTGAATATGCCAAGGGGAAATGGTCAATAGAATTAAGGAAATTAATCCTAGACGACGGCCGAAAAGATCTCTGACAATTAAGAAGAAAGCGGCAAGGGAGAGGATTCCAAAAAAGACGCTTGGGAGTCTAACTCCCAATTCCGTAAGGCCAAAAATAGCAATAAACGGAACTGTTGAATAGATATAGATCGGGAGTCTATATTCAGCAAACGATTTGAACATGACAGGCAATAAGTTCCCGTAGTAATCTCTTCCTGTCCTGAGAATCGAGTTTGCCTGTAATCCAACATCTATTTCGTCACCTGATAATTCGATTGGCACCCGATCAAGCTTGTAGGTTCTTAAAAATATGGCGAGAATAAAAGTTAGTATGACTAGAAGGGAGTACTTGGAGAGCATATGGCTACGTTCATTGTATCTTATTCTTCGTAGATGCAAAGTGGGGTCTGGAGCGTATCAACAACCGCCAACTTACGCAGGTGGTTTGCCGTACTTCTCTCGCTTTGCGAGTCCGCCTTCGGCAGAAAATCTACATCTACCAGATAACGCTGGTAGATTTAAGACTTGAAGTATAAAGTTGGGGTATGTTTGATCACCGAAATAGGTCATGGAAGTTGATACTTGTAGTTCTTCCGGTTTTGATCAAAGTTTTTTTGTTATTAAATATTCAACTCGGCATTCAGGAGCATCTGTATCTATATAGGGCATGGACTTTGGTAAAGTTCGGGAGGGACGAGACCGGAAACTTTCTGCCACCAATTTTTCAGTCTCATGAGAGCTACCAGTTGCCATTTTTGTCGTATCTGATTGTTCCTGTCGTGGGAGTTTTAGGTCTGAATTTCTTCTCCGGGGCAATTGTTGAGATGGGGTTATGGGCTGGTTTAGCTTTATTGCTATTGCATAAGTTCAAGGGAATAGGGGCTCCATTGATGGTACTTGTGGGTCCAATTTTTGTTTGGCCGGGGAGTTGGGAAGCAAAGCTATTGGTTGTGGAGCTAATGCTTTGGTTTATATTTCTGGAGCGGAGGAGATGGATAGCTTTAACTGGAATTGGAGTATTGATGTTGCTGACTTCTTTTGATAGCTATGTTTTGCTACCGACCTTGATTTTGGGAGCTGGAGTTGCATTTCCAACTTTGAGAAAAGGATTGTTTACTCCCGGGGTCTGTTTAATTCTGCTCGTGACGAGCTTGATGTTCCAAGCCAGAAGATTTCCAGGACTTGGGAGAGCATTTCGAGAGAAGGAGTTTGGTGTGTTTCTTGGCTCTGAAGTTAGTTCCACAATAAACTTACTCAGAGGCGAGGATTTGAGAGCAAATGTTCAAGTGTGGGCGCGGGTCTGGCATAATAAACTTTCATATGGAACTGTCTTTATTAATAACTTCTTAACTGCGACTGATCCGGTACTGTTCTTTGGGCATGGGGATCTGGACAAAAGATCTAATAGCCAGTGGGTTGGAATCCTGTTGGTAGTGTACCTGCCGATGTTGGTTTTGGTTGTCCGATTTTGGAAAATGAGTTACGCTTGGTGGGTTTATGTTTTTGTGGTCGGGATAGTGATCGCGAGTTTGAAAGGTACGCAGGTTTTTGAGCGAGATATGTTTATCGCTGCCTTGTGTTTGGTAATTATTATTGCCGGAGTAATGGATCGATTTCCGTTATGGGGCTACAGGGTTCAGGTTGGTGCCACTATGCTTTTATTGTTTGCTGTCTATTTTTCAGCTAATTTTCATCCCTTAAATATGGAAATCGAATCCGGGTATGGGCTGAAAAATATAGCTAGTTTAGCGTTAGCTCACCCGAATACATTAGTTTTGTTCGCAGATGATGTCTATGCTAATCCAGGACCAACTTTAGCTTATTATATGAAACCAGTCCCTCTCAAAAATAAGTTGAGTGTTTTTGGGTACAGGCAGTTTTTACGTAGAGTTGGGAATATTGAAGTGGTGACCCCTAACGATAAACGCCTGGAACTGGAACGCGAGATGTGCCGGAAAGTTGATTTAGCTCCGATTCGAATTGTTTCAGCAAATGCAGTTAATGGTTGGTCGGATTACAGGCTCGCCGTAGTAAAACCTATTATTGTTCAACGTTCAGGAATACCCCTTGTCTATTCAGCTGTTTACAATGAAAAGTAAAATAATTTTGTTCTTGATTCTTTTTGTTGCGGGTTTCTTGAGATTGTATTTGCTGGGAAAATATCCTACTTCGTTAAGTGTAGACGAAGTGTCGATTGGATATAACGCCTATTCAATTCTCTCTACTGGCAGGGATCAGTATAGACGATTTTTTCCGTTGGTATTTGAGTCTCTCGGAGATTTCAAATCTCCAGTTTACATTTATGTGACGGCTGTATCTGAGAAATTGTTAGGGGTTAATGAAGTTGCTGTGCGGGTTCCAGCAGCCGCTGCGGGAATTGTCGTAGTGTTCTTAGCCTACCTGGTAATTTACCGGTTAACGGGAAAGGTTAATTTGGCTTTGTGCTCGGCGGCGGTCCTCGCGCTTTCGCCTTGGCATATCAGATTTTCCAGAGGTGCCTATGAAGCAAGCTTGGCCCTCGCGTTTTTAATGTCAGCTTTTTACTGCCTAATTAGATTGAAAAAATTCACGTTGGGGCTAGTAATGGCTATATTCTCTATGTATACCTACCACGCCGAAAAGATTATTGCCCCACTGTTTGTTATGGGCATGGTGGTTATTTATCGAGATCGTTTCCATGTTTTGTGGAATGGCTCAAGGAAAAGAATGGTCTTTCTGGGATTTGTCTTTGCCTTAGCCACAATGGTAGCTGTTTTTATAAACGGTGGACAAGTGAGAGCCTTACACACGAGCATATTAAGTGATGTTGGGGTAAATCAGGGATTGAGTCAAACTAAAGGGCTAAAGAGCGTAAATCGCGCATTTCTTGTATTTAGTACAATTACGAATAGGTATATTCAATATTTTGGCTCGTATTACTTCTATGTGAAAGGGGGTAACTATCTCTTGGGAGATATTTTGGATTTTGGAACGCAGTATTTATGGGAGTTGCCTTTGTTTAGTTTCGGGTTATGGACCTTGTTACGGAGAAGCCCCAGTTTATTTGATGACAAGCAAGCTACCCAGAGTTTCTATTTGTGGACTGCTTTGTCTCCAATCGCAGCAAGTATTACGCTAAATGACTATCACCAAATCCGGTCACTTATGCTGGTTTTCTCTTATATTTTAGTTGTTGGAGTGGGAATACGTGAACTAGTAATTAAGACTGGGTCACGCCTTATTGAGGTGCTGGTGGTTTTAACATATCTCTGGGGACTTTCAGCCTTCATAAATTACTACACTGTTCATTGGCCTATGCAAAAGTCGGATCAGTCGTTCGAGCCCTTTAAGTCTATCGCCAGGATCGTCCTGGAAAAGGGTGGTGCCTTTGATGGAGTGGTAATTGATCCAGCTTTTGGAAAGGAAGCTCCAGATATAATTGGCGCCCCGGAGCTATACGTTTTATTCTATGGAAAGATTGATCCCCGGATATATTGGTCCAATTTGGGACCGGGCCGGATCGGGAAAATCCAGATTCGCCATATTGATTGGAACATCGATAAATACTTACCTAATACTCTTTTTGTCGGCTCTCCCTGGAGTTTACCCATGAAAGTTATCGAACCGCAGAATGTACTTAATAAGATTTATTTTGCAAATAATACGCTAGCTTATTTGGTGGTGAAGTCTAGGTGGTGGTGGTGATTTCTAAAAATTAAACTGCCAGCCATCCATAGAGAGAGGAGGCTAATCAGGTTTCCTATCTTGCGAACTGGAGTATCCTGAAGTTTAAGTAAAACCTGGTGGGTACCCCTAGAAAGAGACAGGGTGATAAGGCCGAGTTCTCTCTCGGGCTGGATTGCAGACGAAGATTGTTTTACGTTGTCTATATAGGCTGTCCACCCGGGAAAGTAGACAGTCGGAATTTCAATGGTCGATTTGGGGTCACTTGTATCTACAATAAACGATAGTGAGTGACTGTTCCTTTGATAGCTATTGACCGACGCAGATCCTGATATGACCCGTGGCGCGGGGGGAGAAAAAGATGTCGGAGAACGGGAGCCAAAACTGGGCCAAAAATCATCCAGAGCAGAAGAGCGTTGCTCATTCCACCTGCCGCCTTGAAAGTAATCTTCATCGCTGATAGAAAGCCATCTATCGGGCTTAAAAAAACCGCTATTAACAATCATCGCCAGGGCAATAAAAATTCCTGCGATGACGAGTTTGTTTTTTGTAAGCTGGATAATTAAAAAGCCTGATGATAGTGAAAGAGCGAACAATGCAATCGAGAGAAATCTCCACGGAAATTGAAGTCGAGATAAAAAGGGCAAGAGCAGCCAGATAAATGTCGATTTGTTGTGCGTGAGGAAAAGCGAGGCTATGCCGATGATGACACAGAAGAAAAAAAGATTGCGACCAGGGGATCTTTTGCGAAAGAAAAAAATTAAACCAATTAACGGTAGCGTCCATTGAAGATAACCAATGGAGAGATTTAGGTTGTCGCCGTCTCCCCAGGTCGATGCCCCGTATCCCCAGTTGTGTGAAAGAAATAACTGTCTTAACGTCACAAAGTGGGCTCGGAAATCGTAGTATCCTTCTGTTGTTTTTGATAGCGTTACGAACTTCATTTCGGTGAGGACGGGGAGGGTTTGAAAAGCCGTGATGCCAATTGAGAGAACTACGGCTAAGGTTAGTCCGATAAGTTTAGTTGGTTTTTTTGTTTGCCACGTCCGAATTATGGACCAAGGAATAAGAAAGATTAAAAACATAATTAAAGAAAGATGGTGGGTCAAGAGAAGACCTGCAAGGCTTAGAGAAAAAAGGGTTAGAGAAGAAAAGGCGCTATCTTCAATATAACTTTCAAGAAAGTAGATGATGAGGGGATAAAAAACAAAGGCGAGTGATTCGGGAAGTGCTCCCCTGACCCAGACATCAACTGCCCTATACGGAGCGAAAAGGTAAACTAAGCTTGAGAGAAGAGCGGCGGATTTATCTTTCCAAAGACGGTGGGATAAAAAGAACATGGCAACTGCCGAAGCGGCTAGGCTGAAGATAAAGGAGATCTTGTTGCTGTTAACAATCGAGAGCCCTAACAGAACAAAGGGCTCGCCAACAAAATAGGAGAGCTGGGGGTAAAAATTGAAAAGTGGCTCTCCGTAGCCCTTGCCGGAGTCAGCAGCCCACCGGCAAGGAAAAACTTGATCCCTGATGCATTTATCAAATTGCTGGAGGCGAAAAATATGAAAATCGTGCATTGTAAAGGTTCCAAAACGGAGCATGCCAACGAACGTTGGAACTGAGAGTAGCAAAATTAATGCAACCCAAACTAGTTTCTTATGAATTAACTGTTTTCCCATCTTTTGAAGTGATCCGTGAGTGAAGTGACCACCAATAGAAAACGAGAACTATGAGGCTTGTCCAGGAAATGGCTGAGAGGATGTTTCCGAGTCTTTGAGTTGGGGTCGAGAGGAGTTTTGCTTCAATAACATACGTTCCCTGCTTCAGAGAAAATCTGGGTATTCCATATTCTGGGTTGAGGTCTTGTTGCGGGTTAACGGTAATTTTGTGATTGTTTATAAAGTATGTCCATCCGGGAAAGTAGAAACTATTTAATTGCCATGTCAAATAGTCAGAGTAAACTTCGACGTTGTATTTTTGATAATTTGAAAGTTTTATATCGGTGTGCGTAGTACCAACTCCACTGATAATTTGTGCGTCTCCTTGGGGCGGATTAGCGGGTGGAAGTGGTATCCATTTGGGAAGGTAGTCAAATATTCCCGCTGTCGTTTGTAGACGCCAGAGTTCGCCAGAAAATTTATGTTCGTCGGTGACCCACGGCCACTTATCCCGCCACTGGAAGTATCTGACGTTCGTCACTACGACGGCTATTATTAATAGGGCCGCGACTATCGCGGATGATTTTGCTTTGTCTCTGACAAGTGAGCCCGCAATAAACGATGTTCCAAAAATAATTACACTAAGAAGACGCCAGGGGAATTGCAGAAATTCTAGTGGTTTGATGTGTTGCCAGATTGCTGTGGCCTTCCAATGAGTCATAAAAGTGTAAAGGAGGGTGGTCCCCGAAATGAGCAGGACTACCCGGGAAAATTTTTTGTCTTTTTTCCACTTGAATAATCCCAGGAGAGTAACAGCTAGCCATACAATAGAATGAAGGTATCCAATATTGAAGCTCATTGTGTCGTTGGGTCCAAAAACAGATTCTCCGTATCCCCAATTCATCTTGATGAAGAGTTGCCTAAGGTCAAGGAAATGCGCAAGATAGTTAAAGTAACCTATGGTTAGAGTTTCGACGTGTACCAATTTTTGTTCAAAAAGAACGGGAAGTGTAAAAAATCCGGCAAGCCCTAATGCCCAAATGGCTGAGATTATTAATCGCTTGAGAGCTAAAAGAGATTTTTGCTCGAACATCCAATAAAATGCCCATATCAGAGAAATGATCGTAAAAATCATAAGCATCGGATTGTGAGAAAGCATCAGAAGGGATGTAAAAAGTGCCAGAAAGGCAATGTTTTTATTACTTTTGGAACTAATTACTTTGTAAATCCCCAGGAGGACAAATGGGTACCAGGCGATTGCCCAAAATTCATTGATTGCTCCACGAACATATAAATCCGTCGCGTGGTAGGGGGCATAGATATAAAAGACTGATGAAACCAGACCGCCAGCTGGACCCCAAAACGTTTCTGCAAGAAGATACATTCCAACTGCTGAAACAACAAATCCGAGTGTAAATACAATCTTTACGGTTGTAATATAGGTAAGCCCTAGAGATCGAAAAACTTGGCCTAGATAGTATGGAAACGGAGGATAAAAATTGAATAGCGGATATCCGTATCCGTAGCCCATGTCAGGTACCCATCGACAAGGTATTTGTTTGTCTTTAAAGCACTTGTCCATTTCTAGCTGGCGCATGAGTTGAAGGTCATCGTGCATGGGATAGTAGCCCTGACGCCAGATAGCACTTATTGCAGGAATTGCTATGAGAATTGAGATAAGCGAAAGAAAAACCGTTATTTTTATCTTCATTATAAATTTGTTCGAACTTTTATATAGCTGTATTTGTGTTTTTGGGCCACCCACCGTAGTAAAGCTTGATTTTGATTATTTCCGTTAACATTTTTAGAGGCTCGTCAATTTTAAGATTTTTTGATGATTCGCGTCGCCAGGATACCGGGATACTTCTTATTTTAAATCCCTTTAGGCTAGCCAACAATAGAATTTCGACATCGAACGCCCCCATATATGGTCCGTTTATTGGTTTCGGACGACAGATGTTAAGATTTGCGAATAGATACTTCCCTACGTTGTTTTTAAACGCCTTAAAGCCGCACTGGGAGTCAGGTATGCTCGGTAAAACAAGAGCCCTCACTAAGAAATTAAACGCGACACTTCGAAACTTGCTTATAAAGCTATCGTTTTGTTTTGCCCTAATTCTTTCTGCGATAACTATATCAGCTCCAAGCTTGAAATTGACGTTGAACTTTTCGAATTCAGCGAGAGGGGTAGATTGGTCGAAATCTGTAAATAGAATTATTTCTCCTTTTGCTATTTGAATCCCCGCTGCGACAGCTGCCACTTTGCCTCCATGAGCTATTGAAATTGCTTGAAAACCAGAAGAGTGACTGGCAAAATCTTTAATGAATTCATTCGTATTATCGCTACTACCATCATCGACAAGAATTACTTCCCATGTAAATTTGGCGTTTGATAGATATTTTTTTACCTCTTCCAGAGAGCTTGGTCTCGGATTTTCTGACAAGTTATAAACAGGAATAATGACTGAAAGATGTGGTTTCATTAATTAAAAAGATGGAATTTTTGACCGATCTGAATAATAGCGGTTATTGCTAGGTGTTTTGCCAAGCCATGGTAGAGCCTGCTTGACTTCTTTAGCCTCGTGAGTGATTGCTCGGGAACCCTTGAGGTGCTGGCTCCGTGAAAGTGAATGACCTCGCTTTGAGGAAGATACCATAAATCTAAACCTAGTTTTTTGATTTGGCGTGCCAGTTCTAAATCTTCGTAATACATAAAGAAGCGCTCATCCCAACCTCCGACTTTGTCAAATACCTTTCTGGGTATCAATAAGCATGCCCCAACCGCACAATAGACTTTTGTTGGATTCTCGGATATTGGATAATATTTATTGAAGGCGCCTTTGTGGTTTAACCAAAACTCCTGTACCGCTCCCAACAGTGATGGTTGTGGAAAACAAGATGCCTGGGTTGTCTTGTCAGGATTTAATAGCCTAGGAGCGACTGCTCCTAACTGCGCTGTTTGTTGCGCACACCGCAACAAGTCTTCGATACTTCCTTTGGTAATTTGCGTGTCGGGATTAAGAAAAACAAAATACTGACCGCTTGCCGTTTTTGCCCCATAGTTATTTGCAAAAGAAAATCCACGGTTTGCTTTGAGCGGAAGAAAAGTTGTTCGGCTAAACTTTATTATTATTTCTTCAGGATGATCTGTTGAGTTATTATCGACAACAATAGTCTCATATAGTTTATTTACATTCGTGGCTATGGACTCAAGACACTTTTCCAGATGAGATCTGCTGTTATAGCTTACGATGATGATAGAAATTTCGGGAGTTGCCATATCCAGGAATTTTTAGTCTCGGGTTGCATAAACATCAAAGAGGTCTCCAGCGTAAAAGGGTAGCATAATATTTCCTAGCCCGGTTGAGTGAAGAAGCGTGAGTGCGTGATGGTGATTGAATCGAGAAGAAAGGTAGCGTACTGATACCCAGCGAATGTGTGGCCTGATAATGATATCTGAAAAGCTGTGATTAATCAACATTTTTCTCATGGTTTCCCGGGAAAAATAAACCCTGTGCATCCTCATTAACCAGGGCCATTTCTCGCGTAGGAGTCTTGAGATAGGACTAGCAATATCCATGGTAGTCATGACAAGGATTCCGCCTGGTTTTAGAAGTGAATGACTGATCTCTACTGCCTCAATCGGATCATTAAAATGTTCAATTACATCCCACATGGTTATTACATCAAACATATTCTTTTTAAAGAGATTTTTCCTAAGAATCGTCTGCCTAAGATTAATTTTGTAACGTATTTTTGCTTGAGAGACAGCCCAGGAACTTGGATCTATTCCTGAAACCTCCCAACCACTTTGTCTTGCCAGGTGGAGGAAAACTCCGGTATACGCCCCGATGTCTAGTAATTTTCCTTTGTTTGGTCTAAGGGAATTTATTTTAGTTAGATGTCGAGAAAATGTTTTGATGCGAGCTTTTTCTTCAACAACATAGACCGGGTCCTCGGCTATTTGATAACTATTTAGAATCTTTTTGACCGGTGTATTATCAACCACATAGACAAGGTTGCAGTTGCGACATTTATAAATTGGCCCGTGAATCCCATACGAATGGCTTGTGCAGAGGTACTGGTTTAGTGTTGGAGTCAACCCTCGGAGTGTTGAGGGAAAAACTAGTGACCTTTTTTGAGATTGACATAGTGGGCAATGTTTCACTTATCATCCTTTCCGGCAGTTTGTCTAAGTATTTCTCTGTCCGATATTACAGCTGACCTTGCCTCAATTTTTCTTTTGTTTGTGACTTGAGGGAGATTGTAGAGACAGGCAATGACTACTTTTAGATAACCGGGCGATAGCATTACTCTTCTGGCAATGCCTTTCAAGTGTTCGAGAAATAAATCTGTGTCGGTTAGATTCTTCCATATAAATATAAGTTGTCTTGTTTCTTTAATAAAAGAAAGGGTGCTGGAAGACAATTTTTTTTTGTAAAAAGTTTCGTGATCGTGCAACACCCGACAGTCAGGAACCCAAAGAATTGAATATCCCCTTTTGGCTGCCCTGTATGAAATATCCAGATCTTCCCAGTAGAAAGGAAAGAGGCCAGAATCAAATCCATTTAATTGATCCCAGATGTCCTTCCTTAAAATGCAACTTCCTCCACTAATCCAAAATGTTTTTTGCGGCTTATTTGATTCCACCCCGGCTAAATATCCGATAAATCCGTCTTCAAACTCTGAGAGTGACGGTCCGTAGTTTGTCTCATGTAGTGAAATTCCAAAAAGTGATTTATTGGAAAAATATTTTTTTGCATTTTTTAAAAATTCTGGTTGAGGTCTGACATCTGTGTTTAATAAACATACTATTTCTCCCGTTGCTGTTTTTACCCCTCTGTTGACAGACTCGGCAAAATTGAGATTCTTTTCATTTCTAATTAACTTTATTTGTGGGTATGTATTAGCAATAAATATAGCACTTTCGTCGCTTGAGAAATCATCGACAATGATTATTTCATCGGGGTTTTCCCTTAATAAAAAGGGCAGGTTTGCCTTTAACTGAGATAGCCCATTCCAATTTGGTAATATTACAGACGTTCTCATTAAATAATTTTTTTGAATTCTCTACTAAAAACAGCCTCGGAAAATGATCTTGATCTTGCCTGAGCATTACTACCGATTAGGTCTCTTGTTTTGGGATTGAAAATTAAAAACCTGGTCAATTTAAGTAATTCTGTTGGAGTGTTCCAGTAAAACCCATCTTTCTTGTTCGTTACAATTTCCAGAACCCCACCTTTGGGATGAACAATCGGAACGCAGCCTGCAGACATTGCTTCTACTGACGTAATTCCAAAGTGCTCAACTTTTTGGGGAAACTCTTTCTCGTCGACTTGATAACCTGCTGCATACCAAAAGATACTCGCTTTGCCGTAAAGATTTAGGAGCTCCGAAAAAGTTGGGTTTTCTATTACTTCAATTGGGTAGCCTTTTGTTTCTCTTTTGTATGTCTCGGCTAGCATTTTGCCGCCCACGTCAGTGCCTCCAGCTAGAACTAGCTTCCAATCTTTAACGCCTTGATCGAATAATTCTTTAAAAGAATCTATCAGAACATCCTGCCTTTTGTTCTGGAGAAGCTCGGAAAACCGGCCAATTGAAAGAATTAAGTTTTGTTTCTTAGTTTTAGTAATTCTATCTACTGCTATCGGAGGGTATATTACAACTGAACTGATCCCGTACTCCATATCTATCTGTTTTTTTGTGAAATTAGAATTACATACAAAGTGGTTAATGGATCTCATTTTTAGCCTGTTGATAAGCCTTTTTCCGTTGACGTTTTTAAATGGGACTTGAAAGTGGAGAAGGTTATTTTTACCTGTCATAAAAGGAATGCTTCCATCTGAAACGATAAATACAATATCATAACTTCTAAGATAGCTTCCTGTTCCCAAGAAATTTCTGTTTGAAAAGATATTAGGCAATACATTAATCTTTTTAAGATTTATTTCGAATCGTGCCTCGAGTGTTTCGAGAATAGATGCATCGTCCCAGAATAGATCTATCTCAAAACCTGCTTCCTGAATTACCTTTGCAACTGTAAGCGTATACCTTTCTCCACCCCCGATAGTGTCCAGGTATGGATCGTAAATTGCAGCTATCATTTTGGAGTTAATATAGTTTTACTGTTTTGATTCTCCCATACCCGGGCATAAATTATGAACGTATTAAATACCTGGAATATTCCATCGATCAGGCCTTCTGTTTTATCCATAAATGCCAATTTTCGGAGGAACCTATAACAAAATTCAGTTAACATGACCCGAAATAACCGCCAACTCAAAACTCTGGGGTGATTGGATGTTATTCTAAGAGATGCTTCTTTTTGGGTAAAAATAATGGTTTTTTCAATCATTGATTCTAGCTCCCTGTGAGAAAGGTGAATAATTTGATATGTTAAATTTCCAATGGTACCGTTTACCACGGGTTGTTCATGAAGGGAGCCCTCAAATTTCTGTAAATGTTTGGTTTTAAATAATCTAATAACTTTATCGTTTCCCCACCCTCCGTATTTCATTTCACGACTGAGATATATGTTTCTTCTTGGAATTTGAAAAGCAACGTCTGCTGACTTGATTGATGAGTCAGAATTTATCAGCGTTATTATCTCGAGTCTTAGTTGCGGAGATATTCTTTCATCAGCATCTATAAAAATTGCCCATGGGGTTAAGACTTTACTTAGTCCAAAGTTTTTCCTTTCATCGAACCCATCAAAATTTGTTTTTATAGACTCACCGTTATATCTTTTAACAATTGTTTTGGTTGTGTCTGTTGAACCATTATCGATGTGAATTATTTTGCTGCACCACTGGATTGATTTAAGGGCATCCTCTATTACTAATTCTTCATTTTTGGCAACGATTATTGCTGTTATAGTATTTATTTCCATGATCTTTTTTCTATTTTAAAATTTCCGGCTGATAGGCTAGTGATCGGGAGTGAGACTCCATCTACTTTTTTTTGCCAATCATCTAGCCGATAGGGTTTATCCCAATCTCGTTCAGAGAGCGTGTACAGATACTTTCCTTTGTCGACAGGCTGAGGAATATTTTTCCAAAGCCATAAATATTTCCAGGCCTCGTCCTGGTAATATGGAATTGTATATGTCCAGAGGGAAAAAGGGGCATTCTCGGTTGATTCGTTTAGAAATTTTATCATTATTAAGCGATTTTCTAGTGTAACGACATTGGCCGTTCCTATGGGGATTAGATTTACTCCAGGGGTAGCAAAACCCTTAGCGGAAAGAATAAGATTATAAATGACTAGTAGCGATCCACTGATTGTCGCAATTTTTGGTGATACTTTGATTAGAACTGCTGTTAAAAATACGATCAATCCACCCGCGATACCGATATAGAAGAATTCGAAGACTCCTCGCTTGAAAAAGTAAAGTGTGACTATGTGAGTCAGAATAAAAAGGAATGGGAATAGCCATTTTTTCTTTTTGTAGAGACGAAGTTTTACAAACGATAATAACCCCAGGATTGATACTGCGGTTGGCAATAATCTAATTTTTTCGGCTATTAAGGAGTTCTGAAATCTGAAATAATGTTCTGAAGTCGATCTAATTGTTAAGCTCGAAAGGCCAATTCCCTCTTTTTGGCTGAGAAAAAATCTGATCAAATTATTGGTAACTAGGAACTGATGACGAAATTCAAAAATTACTTGTGGTATTGCTGGGATTAAAAAGTATGTTAGGTGAAAAAATATTCTTTTGATGCTGATTTTCTCTAATATTAGGGAGAGGGTTAGTAGAAATGGTAAAAATCCTACCCCTACAGCTGGATCGGATTGCCAGGCGATTCCGGCCACAAAGAAAGCGATTGAAAATAGATTTGTTCTTCCCTTTAATATTTTTGCAAGGAGAAAGAACAGAATATTACCTGCTATCATTACTGGGAAAGCGTTGGATAGCCATCGGCTAAAGCTGACCATTGAGTAGGAAGTTGAGATAAAAATAATGGAGGCGATGGCAGTTTGATAACCGAATAAACTTTCTGCTCCCAGGAAAAGAAGATAGACTGAGAATAGCTCTATTAACTGTAAAAAAACTATCGCTGATACTGGATGCCCATGGGTAATAAATAATGGAATTGAGATCAGGTAATAATAGAATGGTCCAACAAAAACTCCAGGTGTATCGGTTGTCGGGCCAATTAGAGTTGGACGGTGAAGTTTCCATATCTGATATGAAGCAAGCAGGTCCCGACCCTGGTCATAGTGAATTAGTAGGTCTTTATTTATCCGCCATGAACGCAGGGTAATAAAAAGAACCAGGATGAGGCACAGGCTGAGTTTCCTTTTCATAATTTTTGCGGAGTGAATGATCCCTTGCCAAAATTGCGGAAATAGAAATCCCTAATCCCGCGTTTTTGCCACTTTCTTCCTACGAGGAGTAACCTAATTGACTCCCGTATAAGCGCGAGTTTTAACTTGAGACTTGAGTATTTCATTCCAATTAATAGTCTGTTTCTTGAAATGTAATAGTCTTGAAGTGCTCCTCCAACTTCTGAGGATCTAGAATTTTTATGCCAGAGAATAGCCCGGGGCTCGAACCAGACCTCAAAGCCTAGTTGCCTAGCTCTAAATGAGAACTCAACGTCCTCTAGATAGAGAAAATAGCGATTGTCGAAGCCCCGTAAATCACGTAGGACTGATTGGTGGATAAATAAAGATGCGCCTGAGGCAAACTCGATTTTTTTTGAGATGGAAAATTCTCCGTTATCGACTAAGTCGATCCCCAAATGCTCGCCAATAACAGCCCCCCAATTAAATTTTCCGCCGGCATACCAAATGACTTTGCCTCTCTCTGGTTTTTGGTAACGTTTTTGGTGATATTCGAATCCCGGAGCGAAATATATCTTGGGAGATATAATACCTGCCTTAGTGTGTTTTTGGGCAGCTTCTAAAAGATAGTTGAGTGAGTTTTTATCGACAGTCAAATCAGAATTTAAAATCCAGACAAAATCGCAGTTTTGTGTTAAAATGTAAGTGATTCCAGCATTGTTCCCGCCTGTATACCCGAGGTTTTGGCTATTTTGGAGAAGATTTATTCCTTTAATAGATAATAATTTCGTTACCGAGCCGTCTGCTGAACAGTTATCCACTACTACTATATGAAGTTGAGTTCCCGGCTTGAGATTGAGGTCTTTTAAGGAGTTTATGCACTCAAGGGTGTCTTTTATACCATTCCAGTTGAGAACTAACGCATAAATCTCCATTTCCTCTATTTTAAATCCCTATGCTTGAAAAGTCATTCTCTTGTAAATAAGCCTGGTTGTTTCTACATCGCGGTTGCAATAGTTACAGATTTCATTGTATTTTCCCTGAGCGTGAAATTTGGCAACTTCTGATCCATCAATTCCTTCATCCTTGGGGGAAGGAAAACCCAGTGCCCTGGCTAAGCCGTCGAGACTTATTTTTGAATTGCTCCATTTTGACCATTCCCACATTAGGTCATAAATGGGAAAGTTGCGGTATCTGGCGAAGGATAACTCCTGAGACGGTCTAATCTTATTAACAATTGACCTTTGGTAGATAAATTTGAGGTCGAAATCCATGATATTAAATCCAACGAATAGCTGGATTCCGCGAGTCAACTCCCAAAATTTCTCTAAAATAGACTTTTCGCTATCGCTTAGACACTGGGTCGGTAAATTGTTAACGGCGTAAGAAAGACAAAATATCCTTCCGAAGGACCCGTCAAATCCGGTCGATTCTAAAAATTCCTCGAATGTTTTGTCAGTTTTACCTCGGTCGACTCTTTTTTGATGATACTCGTGAAGCATATCCTTTGATTCAGAGGGCGCGGGAAGAGTTTCGATGTCAAGATATAAGATGTTCATAGAAGTAAGACCTCTTACCTACCCAAAAATCTTGTGATTTTAGCTTTGGAGCGGAGATCGGTAATAAGTTTTGTTAAGTTTTCAGTAATTTTTTGGCTGCGGAGGTATTGGTCTGCCTGGTTTCTTTTTTCGGCCGTCGTGGTTGCGGTCATTAACTTTTCGTTTTGTTTGATAAAGCTATCGATATCTGTATCAGTAAGGCTTATGTCCTTGCCGGCTAGTTTCTCGGCTCCAAGTTGAAGTCTAAGCTGTCCCTTGACCTCTTCTAGGTTAGTGTTTCTAAGTTCAAGTTCTTTTTCTAAACTTGAGTTTTGAGGAACGGTTTTTCTAATCTGGTCTATTCTGGAGTTTAATTCTTGCTCAGAAATTACAATGTTCCGTTTTTTGATTTCATCTCTGAACAGGATTTCGGTGATCAGACTGTCTACGGTTTGGCCAGCATCGACTTGCTGGAGTCTTTGATTTACACGGAAAGTTGAAATCGGTTTCCCGTTAACGATAGCGGCTATAAACAAGGGTTTATTTTTCCATGCAAATAAGACCAAGATGAAGGCTAAGAGAAGAAGTACATAGTATTTTGTTTTTAAGGGAAGGCGAACTATTGACTCATTCTCAGGTTTCTGAATAACTGGAGGGGTAATTTTTGAGCGAGGCATTTACTTGGCTTGTTTAGACTTAGTTTTAGATTTAACGTTTTTGTGAGCTATCAATCGTAAATGGGCCAATACATCTTCAGCTTTTGTCTTTAGCTGAACCGCAATTTTTTTAACTTTGTCCCTATTTTTCTTATCCGATAGAGCGACTGCTGCTGCAATTGAACTTGCAATGGCTGCTCCGGCTCCTACCAAAAGAGCTTTTTGGGAACGTTGATTGTTTTTGGTGGTCATTTTTGATTCACCCTCTTTTACAATATTACAAGTTAGATTACACTTAAATTGTTTGCTTGACAAGAGGTGAAGATCATAATAATGCAAATGACTAATATGCCAATTGGGGAATCCTGGAGAGATAAGGCTTCGAGATCAGCCGCGAAAGAGTTGCCGGGTTTGGCAAAGAAGGTTATAACTTTGCTAGTTGAACTCGTGAAGGGAGCCGTTGGCTTCGTTGGAGAAATGATTGCCCAAGTTTTGGGAAAGGGATGAGAAACTAAAGCAATCGTTTAACAATCGCTGTTTTTATCTTTTGCAATGATCTTCCACTGTGTGACCAGTGCATGTATCTTTTGATTGAAATATCAATCTGTTGCTTTACGCCTGATTCAAAATTGGTTTCCTCGATTTCGGCGAATTTGTCTTTTTCCCAGGCTTTGAGATAAAGAACAAGCTCAGAAAAAGATTGAAGCAATGCCAGGGCTAAGCCGTGAATGCCGTCCTTGTAACCTTGCCCCGCATAAAACCGACTAATAAACTCGTCTGTGGGGCGGTTAATCAGATCGATCCAGCTAAAGCGGTACCCTGCTTTACCCAATTTTTGTAATTGGAAGTTGGTATATCTATCTAACCGACTTAAGTACTCGCTAATTGAACCGTAGTGATGGTGAATTATGGCGTATTCTTCTCCTTCGAGTTTTTTTCCCTGTCCTAGCGGAGTCGGTTGTTTGTGGATTTCAACCGGCCAGGAAAGGGAACCCTTTTTGAAAAATCTGATCAAGAAATCCGGCCAGTAGCGAGAGTGTTGGATCCATTTGCCAAAAATGATGTTTTTTCTGGGGATCTGGTAATAGGAAAAATGGGATTTTGTGAGTGAGCGTAACTTATTGCCTAGATAGGCCGGGATTTCTTCGTCAGCATCGAGAATGAATACCCAATCTCCGGTTGACTTCTCGATCGAGTAGTTGCGGGCAGGTTCGACGTAGCCTGTGTATTTATGAGTGAAAACCTTGGCCCCGAGCTTTTTGGCGATTTCTTTTGTTTTATCTCGCGGGTCTGTCGACATGTCTACTACAACCACTTCATCCACAAAGTTTTTAATCGAATTAACTGCACGGGCGAAATTTTTCTCTTCATTCCAGGTGATAATGGCAGCTGAGATTCTGGTCATTCAGTCAATTTTATCATCAAACTTATAAACACTAACTACGTGAGGATCGTCATATATTTCAGTGAGTCCAGTTTGACTGGGACCGAAAGAAAAGTTTTGTCCTTCTAGAAGGTATAGATATTTGATGTTGTTTCTTTTTAGAAAGGAGGAGGCGTGCTTGTTGTCGGGATCTGACAGAAATTTCTCTACTTGTTCACGTCTTTCCCGCCAGGGGTAAGAGCTGATTTCCAGATTTATTTCGTCTTCAATAAATGTCTGGTGACTAGATATCGCTGAAACGTAGGCAGTTGTTTCATAGGCGAAGACAGGTCGAGGCTCCGTAAAACGTTGGAAATCCTCTTTTTTAAACGGATATGTCAGGACAACTCCCGGGGGTTGTTTCTTAAGGAAATTTAACGCTTTTAGTTCTGAGCTGGGAATTGCAGCTGGCGGCCGATTTGGCAAATAGTTCGGGAGAGTGCCTAAGGTTGAAGGAATTGTAAGTAGAACAATTGAAGTTCTAAGGACTACAGAAATTCCGGGGGATAGTCTGGATATAAAAATAGCCGCAAATATGCCAGCTATTATCTCTGTGTAGTAGAAAAATTGGATGGTGTTCCAGGGGTTGCCTCTCTGCACAAATATGAGCGTCGGGATGACTGAGATAAAAAGTGAAATGGTAAGAATTTGTAATATCCAACTACTTGCGCTTTCTGTTTCATTGCTGGGGAAATACTTGTTTTTTCTCAGCAACACAACAAACCCAATAGTTCGTGTCCCAAGATTGCCAATCAAAAATACCGTCAGGGCGAACAATTCAGCTGGGATCCATTTGGCTAGATTGCGGGAATTCATATAATTTTGCCGGGCACTCGCGAACCTCTCCCAACCAACCCGATCCCGAAATTCCATCATTGTTCTGGGAAACCATAGTGGTTCAATTTTGATTAGTCCTCCGGCATTTCGGTTAAGGGGAAGAAAAGTAAACATTGAAATTATGAAGATGGCCAGAAATAGCTTTAGAACTGCAAAGTCCCGATAAACAAGAAATCTAAGGAGTCCGAATATAAAAAGGCTAACCAGGATAATTACTCCGCCGTATACCTTTATGATTGGCAGAAGTCCGAAGATAAATGCGGTTGTCCAAAAGTTTGTGGCTGTATTTTTTTTGAATAGTTTCAACAGCTGGTTAAAGCCAAGGAATAAAAAAACCAGGGATAACATGAAAGGCGGATTAACTGGGAAGGAGATGGACTGAATTGACCAGAAGGCAGATTCTCCTCCCAATCCATGTCCCTTAATTAAATTTACTAGATACCCAAAACTACCGCCAAAATAACAAAAAAATATTGCCCATAGACCTGTTTTTTGGTTTGCGGTCAACTGGATAACGAGTCGGTACATAAGAAGCCCGACTCCTAGGGATAGTAAGGGGGGCAAGATTTGAAAATAGAGGATTGGGATCGGAATTCTGGTCAACTGATAAAGAAGAGCTGCAAGCAAATCGAATCCGAAGTGGTAGTTCTGTATGAGGTTCCCCGCAAATGATGGGTGGGTAAAGTTAAATTTTGCCAACTGGTTTATAAGCGATATGTGCCAAAGACCGTCGTGCGCGTTGGGTCCCCAGAATCCCATACCATATTTGTAGGATATTCCACTTTTGATCATCACCGCGGATTGAGTCGCGGTTCCGATAAGTATTAACAGAGCTGCGCGGAGATCAACACGACGATGAAGCTGCTTAGTCATGAGGACTTCGTAGAAAATAACCAACCAAGGTTTCTGTCCTGAAGAATTCGTCTGAACTCCGGCTCCAATTGATTTTTACTAATCTTAGATAAAGCTAATGAGTAAACAATAACCGCGACAATTATAGAAACTGGTATTCCCGTGGGTTTGCTGATAAGTTTGAGAGTTATTAAAAGACTAAGTGACATTAAAAGGGTCGAGGCTAGAGGATTGATGAAACAAACAACTAAATTAAATCTGATATAGAGCCTGGTAATGATAATCGGGACAATCGAGGTGAGCGCAATGATGGCAGTTGCGTATGCAACGCCCATGAAACCCAATCTGAGTGCGAAGATGGGTACGATGGTAAGAGTCGCAATAGTCCACATAATCATTAAATAAAATGTAACCCTGATCTTACCTATGGCATTGAGGGCGCTGGTAAGTGGAGTAGAAACTGCAGCCAAAGCTGCCGAGAAAAGATAAAAGTATAAAGGGGTAAGCCCGACTTCCCATTTTGAGTATCTGGGAATGAGCTGGATTAATGGCTTGGCCAAAATTCCGAATCCAAAAAGTATCGGAAAGATAAGGGCACAGGAAAAGAAGAGGGACTTTTCTAAAGCTAGCTTGAGAATTGTTTTATCATCCTGAAGTCTAGAGAGCGCAGGAAACGTTACCTTAGTTACGTTGTCCATGATGAACCGTAAGGGTTTCTGGGACCAAGTTTGCGCCCAGCCAAGGATGCCAACTCCCTCCGCGCCAATTAATTTAAACAGGATTAGGTTGGTAAATCGATCTTTGATCACGGCCAAAAATGTATTTAACTGATAGGGAATTCCGAATTTTAATAATTCTTTCAGCGAGGCAGTTGAAAATGAGAATCCTACCGACCAAGAACCGAGAATATAAAGAAGGGTTGTTCCTGCTATTCCTCGACCTAGGACGGCAAAAGTATAACTGCTCAGACCATAGCCATTTTTGGCAAGAACTACTGCAATTGAATAGAAAATGAGAGTTTCAACAACCTCAACGTACGCGAGCTTGTCAAATTTTAGTGACCTTTCTAGCAGTATTGAGGGGATTGTCTTTAAAGAGGCCAGGAAAAACCCAGCCATCAATGCCAGGAGCAGATAAACCCCTGACTGAGGGAGATTGTAGAATTTAATCAATTTGGGGAGAGCAAGAAGGACGATTGAAATCAGACCAAGTACCAGCGCTTGTTGAATTGTAAATGTAGTGCGAAGGTCCTTGGTACTAGGTTTTTCTTTCTTTTGGATAAGGGCAGCCGCAAGGCCGATATCCGAGAAGTAACCAAGAATTCCGATAATTTCTGTTATCGCAAAAAAGAGACCGATCTCTGATCGTCCAAGAAGAACAGTCAAGAAGAAAAAACCGAAGGATGAGATAAGCTGAACTAAGACAGATCTGCTTATAAGCGATGTCACTCCCTTAATTGAACGTGATTTGATTAGCTCTAGATCTAGTTCTTCCTGTTGATCGGTTGCTTCCATAAACTCATTTTAGACTAACTCTTGAAGAAATTCTTTCTAATGCTTTGTGAAAAGGACCAAAAAAAATAAATTGTTAGCATGCTGAGAAATGGAGAAACTAATAGAAAATATCTGGGAAAGGCGCTAGTCATAGAGATAAAGATTAGATAAGTTCCGACCCACAACCAGATTAATAAAGCCAGTATGTCTTTCCTTAAAGCTATGAAAACTATTGCTAATACGCCTAATAATGTTATTGAAGGCCATAAGATGTTCCATTCGGAAACCCTAATAAATTCCGGCCCGGGCCACCAAGTTCTCCACCATCCGGTGGCTATCATTCTGATTCCCCCTCCCCATGGGGCCTGAGCATTTCCGGCCCACCAACCGGTAAGCCATCGCTGAAATTTTAAAAAACTAATAAGGCTTGGGTCGTGGGCAAACCTCGGTAGATAGGGAATGAAATATCCGACGACTGTAAGTAATAAGCTTTTGTTGAAACTGATAAATGAATAAAATCTTTTATTCAGCACCAGAACAACTTGCAATATACTAAGAAGTAACAAACCGTTAAAGTAAAATTTGATCGTCATGGAAAGACCTAAACATAGAGCTGAAAGATAGAACCAATTCCTGCTCTTGAGACCTCGTATAAAAAAATAGATACTAAGGGAAAATGCTAATAATTGACTTGTGTCTAAATTTGCAGTGGTTAATAGATATCGGAACTCGGAATCCATGCTTTCCAGAATGATGACTAAAATAGGCAGTGTAGAGTTCGGAAATAATTTAAGGGAAATTAAATAAAGAACTCCTAGTTCAAGCAATCCGAGAATAAGGTTGATGATGTTTTGGTTGCGGAAAAGAACAATACTCAGTCCAATTAATTGTTTTCCAAGTGGGGGAACTTCGGGGTGCAGTGCTGTCGGATCTTGTCCTTTTATATATTTATAGCCTAATATAGAGTAAAGTTCGCTATCGGAAAACTCGTGTTTTGCCTTTCCCCCCATCACTACTTGTGACACTGAGAATTCCTTTTGCCAATAATCTATATCGTACGGCGTGAGGTATGCTTGGCGATTATTGTATATAAATTGACCAAGGTTGATGATTAGTATTACCAGAAGCAGTGTGTTCAGTTTTTTCATTTTAGGGGCTGTTCGTCCCAGACCAAGCCAACTCCACCGGTTTGAAATTGGGGGGTGGTGTTGAGATATCTGGGCGGAATTACGATGCTATATATGATCTGCGGTTTATTTGGATCCAAGGTGATTTTACTTCGCCAAAAAAGATAGTCAAAGCCAGTATTGTATCCCGACGAAATAAGAGAGGGAGAGATGCTTAATCGTCTACCGCTTGAATGACTTATAATTTTGTCAACTATCTGCTTCTTGGCCAATAGATTTGGTTCCTTAGTGAAATTCACCCACTGGTAAAAGTTAATACCCGCCAGAATGAGAATGGACAAGATAGTGACCCGATTTAACTTTGGGTGTTTAATAAAGTATGTCATTATAAGGCTCCAAATTAGCACCGTTGGGGCATATATCACCATTGGGTAATAGTCGGTGATGTGTCCAGGATAGAGAAGAAGCGAGAACGTGGTAGTCATAAATAAGAGGATGTAGGTTTGAAAAGAAAGTTTAACTTTGGCAATTATTAGTTCGCGGTAACTGATAATGGCAAAGGTGAGAAAAATTGGGAAAAAATAGAATCCCCTGAGATGAAGTCCGTTGCCAAGAATGCCAACAGGATTGTTTAACATGATTCGGAGAGGATCCCAGAAATTGATACCACCCTGTGATAGTTTGCTAAACAGACTCACCAGTGAGTCCGTGATTCGAAAATTGTGCCTTAGGTCAAAGAGCGCTAATGGCAAGGTTGTGAAGAAAAATGAAAGAATAGGGATGAAAAACTGTTTTATTGTATCGAATTTATAGCGATTTAGAGAAAGATAGATTACTGAAGTCAAAAGAAGGATTATCGAGGTGGGGTGAAAGTGAAGCCCAAGGCCGAGGATAATAAAGTGAAGAGTAAGATATTTAGAATCCGAAAGTTTCAATAGTGTATAAAACCATAAAGTGGGAATCAAAAACATTCCGTTTAGGGGAGAGGCTCCGCTGTCCCAGGTTATTGTAAAAGTGGAAAATTGGTAAATAGCTGCTGCAATAAGGCCTGTAGTTTGGTTGTAAACGAAATCCCCTAGTTTAAATAATGCCAGAGTACTCAAAACCCCGAAGAGTATTGCAAGATAACCACCCCCGACGGGGTCCATGTTAAATATCCAGTAAAATAGATTGGAGAGGTAGGTGTAAAGAGGACCGATGAATAAACCACGCACGCTTGCTTCCTGGCCAATTAAGGTAAATTTATGATCGACTAGCATTTTTTTTGCTTCCCAGGCAAAAAAACTGTTGTCGTACTCAAATGACAAACGCGACTGAAAGTGATACAAACGGAGCAACGTTCCCAGTAAAACGAATGTGGCCAGAAGCATCCTGTTGCGGTCAGATTTTGCGAGAAGGCGGTTGAATTGGAGCATTTAACTTGAAAAACAAAAGGTGTTCTGTTTCGCGATTAGAATTAGCTGTTTTGGGATATGAATTTATTAGACTAAGCCCAACTAAGGCAGGGTTTTTAATTGATAAACGGGAGTCATTGATAACTAAATATACATCATTGTCGATCAGGCTATTTGATAAAGACTCGGGAACGTGATCCGGAAATAGTCCGATGCCGATTATTCGAATGTGGCGAAAATCGTTAAGATACATTTGTAACCCATCTGGTAATGTTCCAAAATATCCTTCCGTTCCGACCAGAATTGGTTTCGTAGGTTGTTGTTTTAAATAGTTTGCGACCTCCCTAATGCCGTAACCTGCCGTCCACAACTCGAAATATCCTGATTTTTCCGATTGCGGGAGATTTTGGGTTTCTGGCTTCGTTACAAGCAAAAAGGACAAAATAATTGGCCAGGAAAAGAGAAAAAAAACGACAAAGATTGAAAGATTTAATTTATTCCTGGTATTTCGCTTGTTATTGAGAATAAAACTCGCACCGGACGCAGAAAGAATTAGGAAAAATGGTATCACGTAGAGGAAGTATCTTGCCGTCAATACTTTAGCTATTAAGTTTTGAGCCATGAACGGCACCAAAAAGAGAATGATTAGATATAATGTCGGTGTGGCTTTTTTCCTTAACCCAGTAACTACCCCGACAAGAGCGAGCAGTATTACCGGCGGTGTCAGGAAATAACCCAAATACGAAACGGCCGTTGAGGTGTTGGGGATTATCGGGGTTAAGGGATGTTTTACAATTTCGGAAAGCGGAAAAACATAGTCTTTGTTTCGCAACGAAATCATATGAAACTGCGGACCCAGCCGAAGGATGTTATACATGCTAATAGCTATTAGATAAATGACAAGCAGTAGAAATGAGTTAGAGATTACGGATTTGGTTTTTCCCTTTAGGCTTGCTTGGTGATTTAGACCATATAGCAAAAAGGGCAGCGGCAACATCAATGTGAATAACTGGGCCGGAGATTTGGTAAGCAGGGAAAACCCGAGAAAAAATCCGGTAATCATAGCTGTGTCCAGGCGATGTGTCTTGGCTGTAATCAGAGCGAGGACAAAGGTCCAAGTTCCAAGGAAGGCTAAAAGGCTATCGACAAGAGCAAATCTATCAAAAAAAATTAAATAGGGGCAGAGGGAGGCTAAGATCAAGCTAAAGAAGGTTGTTGACCTGTTTTTGTAAACTAAGTGGGCAAGAATAGTTATTCCTACAACTGAACCCAATCCCGAAAGAACTGAAACGAGGCGGCCTGCGAATAACGGATCGGTGGGTATCAGCTTTAGGAAGGGAATTATAATCCACATGAATAGGGGCTGTTTACCATCGCTGAGCGGTAAAAACCTTAAAGTAGACTCGGCACGCATAACCTGAGCCCACCGGATGTAAATTGCCTCATCTGCAAATATAGGAACATTGTTTAGGGAAAAAATTCTGAAGAGTGCACCCGCGAGAAAGATTAGGGTGATCAAAAGCCAAGTTTTGAAAGAGGCGGCCTTATACATATCTACCCAGAAGATCGTTGATTCTAACTCTGGCGACTTCCTTGAGCATCTCTATAGACTCCTGAATAAATTTTCTTTCCTTTGAATTACTGGTATCTGTGTCACTCCAATCTACGGTAACTTCTTTAAGTTTAAATCCTTTCTTTAGAGTGACATAAAGAAGTTCTACGTCCCAAGCGCCTACTCTCCACCCAATTCCACGCTCCCGGCGAAAAACGAACAAATGTCTAAAAATCTCTCTGGCAACTTCTAACTTAAATAATTTAAAACCGCACTGCGTGTCTTTAATTTGCGGGAGAATAAGAAAACGCCTAAAAAGGAGAAATAAAGGGGAGGCAATTTTTCGCAGAATAGGAAAATTCTCTCTTCTAAATCCCCTGGAACCAATGACTACGTCAAAGCCATCTGTTAGATAAGGCTTGAGCTTATCCAGTTCTCTGATCGGAGTAGACTGATCCATATCGGAAAAGAGTACGAATTTACCGCGGGCTATATCGACAGCGCTTTTTATAGTAAAGGCTTTTCCCCCTTTGGAATTTTCCAGAAGCGAAAATCCCTTTTTTGTTTTTATGGCGTTTGAAACGTACTCACGGCTTCCGTCGGTTGAATAATCGTCGGAGATGATTACCTCCCAGTCAAAGTCCTGTTTTGTTAGATAGGTTTCAACTTCTTCTAAAACTCCCCGCCTTAAATTGGCAAGCTCGTTGTAGCAAGGAATGATAACTGTTAGGTATGTATTCACTTTTTATGGTTTATAGTCTTTGTTGCGGGTTCGTCTCTGGACCGTAATGCCTCCAAAGCTTGCCTCGTAGGATACCTGACCGATACCGGCCTGGCGATTTAGCCAAGCCGCTAGTCGCTCTGGATGAGGAGGATCTTGTTCGTAAAGAGTATAGAGCAGGGGCACCCACCCTGTCTGTGGGAGTTTGTGGGCGCGATTTCCCATCCAAAGAAATAGATAATCGTAGGCATATGGAATGACTGGAGGAACGTATACGTCAACGTTAAATGGTGTTGTACCTGAGTCGGTTAAGACCCATTGAACTGCCTGCTTTTGGTTACCGAGCGTGATGTGTGTCGGTCCGTCTGTCCCGGCAATAAGTGAGTTTTTAGCGAGAGGGATGTTTGTCCAGATAAAGGTGATCATGAATAGAGAAACTGCGATTTTTCCGATTGGCTTGTTTAGTTGAGAAGTTAATGAGATGGAAACCAGGAGAATGAAAATCGGAAAGCTTCCAGAGAGATGATAATCGTAGACATTTCCGTGGTTACCCTGATAAAACAAAAGCAGCAGAAGCTGGGGGATAGTGAGAATGAGAGCTGATTTTGTCAAAGGCGAATCCCAAGTTCTTACGGTAACTAACATAAAAATGATTAAAACTGGTAATCCCCACTTGATCAAATTTTGATTGTAGGCGAAGAGCTTATTACCAAAGCCGTTTTGATAAAGTGCTAGTCTATCCCTGAATAAGTCTTGAGGTTGGCCTTGAAAGCTTTTTTCGGAAATTAATTGGTTTGTGATATTTTTAAGCATTATATGTTGGTGGCGAAAGTCAAAAACTGCCTGGGGCAGAAGAGTAAGTGAAAACAATAGCAAGGAGATGGCTAATGTCTTAAGCGGTGGTCTGTTCGGCCATTGCCAAATTAAAAAAAGAATCGTGGCCGGAATAAAAAACATGGCTGAAGCAACCTCAAACTGAAGCGATAGACCGATTGTCAGAAACGCCAGTGTCCAATAACTAGTTTTTCCGCCGGTAATTTTATTGAAGCAATAGAGAAGTATGGTGCTACCGACCATGACCGGCGGGGGGTTACTTAACCAGCGATTGAGCCAAAACATTGGCTGGGAAAAAGCATATATAAATGCAGCCAAAACTCCGGCTGCTTTATTTGTTGTCCGTCCGAGCTTATAAAGGAGATAGATGGGAACAAGTTGAAGCGCACTAATAAACATGGCGGGTATTACTGGATTTCCCTTACCCAACCAATAGAACGGCGCAATCAATAAGTAGAAGGCAGGACCCAAAAAAATGCCGTCTAGTCCCGTAACCGGGCCAACTAAAAAAAATTTTCCTCGAGTGAGAAACTGGTTAATGACCAGGGCATCTCTGCCTTGATCGTAATAGAATCCGAGCAGGTCACCTAAACGGAACCAGCGGACAAAGACGGCTCCAACAAGAATGAGCGCAATTGAAATTTTCTCTATCCTTGCCCAACTGAATGCGTTTTTAGTTTTTGCCTTATTTTTCATTGTTAAGTTGGCTTTATGTGAGCTAATTTGAAAACTTTAACGCCCCAGGGGAAGTTCCATTCCGAATCAATTTTGGTCCATCCAAAGGCGGCTATTTCCCACTCGGGGTTGCCGACTGGCTGACATGTCTCGTCTTCGCAGACGACAAAAAGTTGATCGGTTACCTGATCTTTTACTTTCCTGTATGGGGCATCATTAAGCTCAAGAAAATACGCGTAGCTTTTGTCATAGTTTCGTTTAGCAATCAGGGCAAAGTTAAAGGGTTTTCCGGCTGATTTCTCTATTACAAACTGAGAAATAGTCCGAGTTCGCGAAAGCTGGTTATTGGGTGGAGTCTGAAGTGGATTGTTTTGTATACTAATTATGGCAATTGTCACAAATATTGGAACTGAAAGGTATTTGAGGGCCTTGAAAACGAAGCCGAGGAGAAGAAAAACTGCCGGAAACAGAAATCCATAGTAATGACTGTAGATATGCTGTTTGTAGAGACCTAATCCAATTAATCCGAATGTTACCCAGGCAAGAACAAAAAACTGGTCGAGAAAGTTGAATCTTTTTTTAAAAGAAAGAAGTGTTCCAATTGGGAAAAGAATTGAGATGATACTAGAGAATAAGGCGTTACGGACACCGAAGAGGGCGGCATTTATGTCCTTCCATATGGGCCAGAGATTGGGAATTGCCTTATAGGCCTTGAAATTTACTGTTGTTTGACGATTGGAAAAGAAGGCGATAATTGCCCTGGAATTTAGAAAATTGTGCCTGAGGTCAAACCAGAGAAGAGGTGACATAAGAAGTAAAAAAATGATTGCGGCTAAGGCTATGTGTTTTTTAAAGCCTGTTTTTTTGGGAGAAAGGGCCACAAATAATACAATTGTGGGAGCGAGTAAAAGACCTAAATAATGTGATTGCAGAACAAAGGCGAACGAAACGGCACTTGCCACAAGCCATCTCCAATAACCGAATTTAGCAACTTTCCAGATACCGTACATTGTGAGCAGGGCAAAGAAAGGCATGACATTGGGATTCCAAGAGGAACGGGAATAAATTATCGTAGTTGATGAGATAGCGTAAAGAGTAGAAACTGCAAGAGCTTCAATTCTTCCGAACCATTGTCTGCCTGCCCACCAAATGAGGGCAATTGTAGCTAAGCTGAAAAGGGCAACCATGACTGCCGGGCCCACAGGTGAATAGTTGAAAAGAAGGAGTGGAGGCAGCATCAGGTAGTAATAGAGCGGACCGAGGTACATATTACCGACTGAGGTTTGGGGGCCGATCAGCGCCGGGTGGAGTTCCTGGATCATTCGCCGGACAATAAGAACATCACGTCCTTCATCTCCTAGAAAGGTTAAGTATTGATCGATTTTGTAAAGTCTTAAAAATCCGCCCACAAGGAGTATAACTACTAAGGTTGCAAGTTCCCATTTGAAGACGGCCCGGCCCTGTTCAACGAGTATCTCCTTTTTTAATTGCCACCAAAAAATTATCAATTCCCGAAATGCTTTGAAGATAACTTTGGGGTTCCCCCCCGTGGACTTTCCTGCTGTCCGAGGTAAATGGGTAACTGGAAGTTCTGCGATCGACATTCCCCTAGCCCGGGCGCCCGCGAAAAGCTGGGTGTCGATCATAGCTCCATTTGAGGGGAGGCTGATTTTTTCTAAAATATTCCGGCGAAAGAGTTTGAATCCGCAGTCTACGTCTGTGGCAAGATAGCCAAAGAGAGCCCGAACTATTGTGTTCCATCCCCATCTAAATATTCTCCGGTGAAAAGGATCACTGTCCTGGGTCCTGATGCCACTGACTATGTCGGCATTGGTCTGGGATTGTTTTTCAAGCAGCCTTTTAATCTCGGAAAAATCGAATTGGTTGTCAGATGGAACAAATGCTATAAAGTCGTTTTTGGCTGCATAAAAGCCAGTCTTAAGCGATCCTCCATAGCCCTGGTTTGGATTGTTTTCAATTACTCTGGTGTTTGGGATATTTTTGGCCAGGATTTTGGCTACTGTCCCGGTTTTATCTTTTGAGCCGTCGTTGACAATAATTATTTCCCAATCCAGACTTTTTAATCCTTTGAGGGCCTTAAATAAATTCTGTAAACAAGCGGCAATGTTCTTTTCTTCGTTGTAGGCTGGAACCACGACTGAGAGGCTTTTAGGCATGGTACAATAATAACATGAAGCGCCTACGAGTTTGGGCGGTGCTTGCCTTAGTTACCGTCCTTTCCACGTTTTTAGTCTGGGTGCCGTTTTGGCTAAGACTACCTTCTTTTTGGGGAATCAGGATTCCGCCTGACGGCATGGGAACAGTTTTTCGCAACTTTGACGGACCGTTATATCTGGTTGTTTCTAAAACTTTCTATAACTTTGCGCTGGGAAATCGATTTGAGTTCCCTTTGGCGAACGAATATTACTCGGCGCATTTTCCTCTCTATCCTCTAATTATCCGGGTTTTGGGAATCGGTTTTAGCTTTCCGTGGGCCATGCTCGTTGTCACTTTAATTTCCAGTGTCTTGGCTGCCTGGATCTTTTACGAGCTTGCCTTGGATTGGTTTGACCAGAAAAAGGCGTTTTGGCTTACCTGCTTATTTTTGATTTTTCCGGCTAGGTTCTTGGTCGTCCGCTCTATAGGGTCGCCAGAACCACTCTTTATGTTTTTAATGATGACCTTTGTCCTGGGTTTAATGAAGAAAAATTACTGGATGGTCGGGATTGCCGGGATTTTGGCGGTTCTAACTAAGAGCCCGGGGGTACTACTGATTGTAGGTTACGGGGTATACCTAATTTTGACAAGGACTGTCCTTGTCAGGCCGTTTAAGGAGTATTTAACTGTAGCTTTAATCCCGCTAGCACTTCTGGGGTTATTTGGTTTTTATAAATTCCGCTACGGAGATTTTTGGACCTATTTCCACTCGGGAAATAATATCCATCTCCAGTTTCTGCCATTTAGGGTTTTTAACTTTCAACAAGACTGGGTCGGAACTCATTGGCTGGAAGATATCATTTGGGTTTATACATTTGGGTTGATTGGTCTTCTGAGACTGATTGATAAGAAGAAAAACGAGATGGTTGCATTTGTGGGAGTATATTTGTTGTCGATTTTCTTTGTCTCTCACCGAGACATTTCCAGATATGCATTACCAATTATGCCATTTGTGCTTCTGTCTCTCGGGGATGTTATTGAAGTCAAATATTTGAAATGGTTTATCTGGGTAATGTTTTTCCCCATACTTTTGTACTCAATTAATTTTATTGCCAATAATACTATGCCGGTTTCTGGTTGGGGACCTCTTCTTTAATTTTTATTTATATCCAGGCTAATTTTTCTTCTTCCAAATGACGCGTGTATACATGAAGTAATTATACGGGAGAACTAAAAAGACAATTGCAAGAGCAAGAATAACTTGCCTGTGCTGTGAGCCAAAGAAATTTACTCCGATGGTACCTACAACTATTTGGATAAGTAGTCCCCCACTTGAGGTTAAATTGAATTGAAAAAACTTGGCGATTAAACTTTTGACACCCCTGATCTGGCCTGATTTGAATGTCCAAAGATTATTAAGGGTGAAATTGGATATAATTGCTAATTCTGTGGAGAAGGTCCACGAGGCCCATTCGAATAGCCCAATACGGGAGAAGAAATTGAGAGTGGTAGCATTTATAAGATAGCCTATAAAGCCGACAACGCAGAACTTGAAAAAACGCAGGAGTTTAGGGTTATGAGCTTGGAGAAGAAAAATGACTCTTAGGGTTTCCTGCATTTCGTTTTTAATAATTTTTGAGTCGCCAGATGTTCGGGGTTGAAACTGAATAGGAATTTCTTTTACTTTGGCTCCTTTATGGACCATGTAGAAAAGAAGGTGGATTTTGTAGGCAAAGCTACGCGAGAGAAGTGTGTCAAAATCAAAATCGGCCATGAAACCTTTTACCCCGGAGAGTCGAAATCCTCCCGTGACGTCGTGGATCTGGGGCAGAAGAAGGAGTACGCGGGCGATGAGATTTCCGATCACGCTCAATAGTTTTCTGTCCAGTCCCCAATTTGCGGGAATAGACCCGCCTTTGATGTAACGGGACCCAATAATATAATCATACCCGTTGTCGATTTCATCAATAAGTTTAGGAATGTCTTCGGGCCGGTGCTGAAAATCTCCGTCGAATTCCATCAGATAGTCAGCATTTAATTTATCCATCGCAAACTTCATTCCCTTGGCATAGGCTTTTCCTAACCCCTCTTTTCTTTTTTCTAACAACAAATGCAGCCAAGGACGTGTTTTTTTCTTCTCGGATACTATTTGGGCTGTTTTATCCGGACTGTTGCCATCTACGTACAGGAGGCTTGTGTCGTGCTTAATTTTGGGAATTATTTTATCTAAAGCACTAATCATCCGTAGGGTGTTGTCTTTTTCGTTATATGTTGGAATAACAATGACTATTTTCATGGCAGTATTTTAAGCTTTTCAAAGCGAATTTGAAAAGCGAGGAGGATGTATTCAATGATGTCGTGAAGATAAGTGCGCAGGTATTTGGGGTTAAAGCTGACTTTTGACTCACCGGCGGTACGAAATCTGTACGTTACTGGAAACTCGTGAAACTTTTGGGTAACTAGGGTTAGCTTGAAGAGAAAGTAGTTGAAAAAACCAAAGCCCACAGTACTCATGCGGCCAAAATCAACCCGGTCCAGGACACCCTTGACCCTAATAGCGCGAAAGGCGCCGTTGTGGTCGTAAACCTCCTTAACCCCCGCAACCCAGGTGGCAAATAATTTATTGGCAACCCAGTGATTTAGCTTGCGATTAAAATTCCAACCCTCGGTTTTACCATTTCCAACGTGGCGGGAGCCAACAATTACATCGAATCCCTCGTCAATTTTTTTGAGCATATAGGGAATATGTTTTGGGTCGAAGCCAAAGTCTGCCTCGTTGGGGATAATCACGTCAGGGCGAAGATCTTTGAGAGCGTATTTGATTCCCCGGATCATAGCAACCCCCAGTCCCTGTTTCTTGCCGGTAAGTAAGAATAGGCTTTTGTCTCTTTTTTGAAACTCTTTAACAACGTCTTGGGTTTTGTCCGGAGAATTGTCATCGACTACCAGGATTAAGTGTTTGTGTTTTTTGTCATGCGCGGCAATATTTTGCAGAACCGGGATCATTTTGGTAATATTTTCCCTTTCGTTGTAGGTGGGAATTAAATTCACAACTACGGCCTTTTGCATACGACGAATATACTGCGAATTTGATACAATTGACATCATGAAAATCGATATATTAACGCTGTTTCCCCAGATGTTTTCGGGTCCATTTGATTTCTCAATTGTGAAACGGGCAAGAGAGAGAAAATTGATTGAGCTCGATATCTATGACCTGCGCGATTGGGCTACTGACAAATATAAATCTGTCGACGATCGTCCGTATGGAGGTGGACCGGGGATGATACTACGGGTTGATATAATTGATGTTGCGGTAAGAGAAGTCAAAAGTCAAAAGGCAAAAGGCAAAAGAGCAAGTCAAAAATCAAAAGTTATTCTGCTAGATGCTACTGGCGAAAAGTTTACTCAGGAGAAGGCGGAGGAGTTAAGCCGGGAAGAGCATCTGATATTAATCGCCGGTCACTACGAGGGGGTAGATCATCGGGTGCATGAGCACATCGCGGACGAGGTGATTTCGATTGGTGACTATATTCTTTCCGGAGGGGAAGTCCCAATAATGGTATTGGTTGACTGTATTGTGAGATTACTACCTGGGTCTTTAGGTAATCCAGAGTCTCTCTCCGAAGAGTCATTTTCAATTGTCAATTCTCAACTGTCCACTACCGAATACCCCCAATACACGAGACCGGAGGAGTATAAGGGGTGGAAAGTGCCGGAAGTACTATTATCGGGGGACCACGGAAAAATTGAGAAGTGGAGGATGAGCTAGTATGTCAAAACTGTCAATTGTCGGCCCTCTGCACGATGGAGATGGGTTGATAAGACGTCGCCTAGAGTCTGGGGGTCTAAAAATCCTGTCAGAGATTGCCGAACATATGCCTCTGCTATTCTCTGCTACACAATCAGAGTCTTCTAGGGCAATTGAGCAATTGCTAAGGGGGACAAAAATACGATTTATATATGAGCCATCATCTGCGACTCAAGAACCAAATTTAAACACCAGGGTGAGGGATAATTATCTTCAATGCCTCTCCGATCCAGTCTCAGAATCCAAGGCTAGATTGTTTATTGGAATTGACAGGCTTGTCTATGCAGCAAGCGAACACCCAAGAGATCTTATTCGGATGATCAAAAATTTAAAAAGAAGAACAGACAAAAATGATTTTAAAGAAGGTGTCTTTTTGGCCGTAAATAGAGGTTTTGCTGGTGTTGATGTTCTTACAAGTCAAATTAGTGAACCGTGGGTAGATACGCCTTGGGGGTTTAAATATCCATTTGGTATCACAAGGGAAGAGGCTTTGGGAGCCGGATCTTATCCATTCGTTCAGTCTCTTCCAGAAGCATATCTCGTCAGGTATTATGGGGAAGTTTTTGGTAATGGAAAAGAAATCGATATGCCTAGCGGTGCATGGGTCATTTCTCAAAAAGCTGCTGAAGTTATTGTAGAATCCCAGAGTCAATCAAGCTTAAGGTTTCCAGAGGGCGAATGGCCATTTATAGTTAAAAGTGCGGGGGGAAGGGTTGATGGAGTCGGCCCATTTGGCAAGGCATTGGATTGGGAGCATAAACCTTTGGGTTGGCAAGAGAGAGGACAAAGTGGATATTTTGTTCAGGACTACGGGATTCCAGGTTCTTCGAGAATCGAGCCAACACTTGGCTGGCTCGGACTATTTAGAAAATATCCAAAACTGGTAGGCGAATCATTGTTGGACGAAATTGGGAGGACGATGGAATATTTGGCCGGTGTTAAGGAAGGAAAAAGTTGGGCGGAGGGATTAGAACAGAAAACGTACAGAAGAATATGATGGCTGGAAAGAACCAGAATTGCTAGTATCTTAAAAATACGGAGAGCGCAACGTAATGATGAGAAAGAATATTAAAATCAAGGTCAAAAACTCAGGCTTCGTAAAGCTCCAGGTTTTTAAAGACCCTCCAGATGGAGATTTGTTTATAGCGGAATATTCTCGCCATATTCCTTTCAAAGTTAAACGTGCATACTTCATAAACCATCTCGATAATAAAAATGCAGTTCGCGGCAAACACGCA
Source organism: uncultured Gammaproteobacteria bacterium (assembly GCA_964514545.1). Lineage (GTDB taxonomy): Bacteria > Patescibacteriota > Microgenomatia > CAZETR01 > CAZETR01 > CAZETR01. The sequence goes on from CAZETR010000011.1 coordinate 121,287, forward strand.
CATAAAAAGCTCGAACAACTTGTCTTCTGTATAAACGGTTCTTTTTCTCTACACTTGGATGATGGAGATAAAAAACAGAAGGTTGCTCTCGAGGATCCATCTATCGGAGTAAGGTTAGGGCCATTGCTTTGGCACGTTATGACAGACTTTTCAAAAAACTGTGTTATTTTGGTTCTCGCTGATGACCTTTATAGAGAAAGTGACTATATTAGGAATTATCGAACATTCCTGAAGCTTTCCAATAAATTATGATTCCATTTAATGAGTTTGAAAGAAAATATAGTCGATATAGAAAAGAAATCCTAAAAGTCGTCGATGAAACATTTAAAAAAGGCTGGTTTATCTTGGGACCCGAACTGCAAAAATTTGAGGAAGATTTCGCAAAATATCTTGGGGTAAAGTTTGTAGTCGGGGTAAATTCAGGAACTGACGCCTTGTATTTGGCGCTGAGGGCACTAGGAATAAGAAACGGGGACGGCGTAATAACGGTTGCTAATACAGCTACTCCTACGGTCTCTGCAATTCGAATGGCTGGTGCAGTCCCGATCTTTGCGGATATAGACCCTGAAACTTTAACTATTGATCCCCGGCATGTCGAGAGAAGAATTAATCCCAAGGTAAAAGCAATTCTTCCTGTTCACTTGTTCGGCTACCCGGCAAACATGCCCGCACTCATAAAACTGGCCAAAAAACATAAAGTAAAATTGATCGAAGATGTCTGCCAAGCTCATGGGGCACAAATATCTAATAAGTTTCTGGGTACGTGGGGAGATATTGGCTGTTTCAGTTTTTATCCGACAAAAAACTTGGGCGCATTCGGAGACGCCGGGGCTATCGCCACAAACAACAGGAAAACTGCCGATGCAGTCAAGTCTCTTAGAAACTATGGAGAAATTCGAAAATACTATAATACCAGAGAGGGGGTCAATAGCCGGCTTGATGAACTTCAAGCAGCTTTTCTAAATTGGGGGCTTACCTATCTTGATCAATGGAATAAAGAAAGAGAGAGCATTGCCCGAATTTATCTCGCGAATCTAAAAGATATCCCCCTTGAATTGCCAAGCGAATCCGACAGTAAAGTTCGTCGAGTTTGGCATCTCTTTGTTATAAGGTCTCAAAGAAGAGATGGCTTGAAAAAATATCTCGAGTCAAAAGGAATTCAAACTTCAATTCACTATCCTCTTGCTATCTACCAGCAACCGGCCTACAGTTTCTTGGAATACGGAAATAGAGATTTGCCTATTACGTCCATGGTAAATAAACAAATCCTCTCTCTGCCATTGTATCCAGAATTAACAAAAGAAGAGGTGGAAAGAGTTTGTAAGGAGATCAGGTCTTTTTATTCAACTACAAAGATATTTGAGGAGAGAAACCTATAAGCCGGAAGGCTCCAGAAGTGATAGTATTGGTTGCGATACACAAATTCAAGAATGAAAATGGCGCTGCTTGGTGTTGACTTTGGTTTTGATGCGAATAAAACAGCTGCCGAAAAAATTTGTGCTACCTCAAGAGATCTTGCCAAGAATCGTTAACAATTGTTCTGGTTTTGGATTGAGCTGCTGTTTTTTCTAACTGCTCTTTTAATAAATCCTTGTTAGCATTTTTAAGATTTGTTGCAAGTTGTTGAACTATTTCTTCGAGTCGTTGTTCGTATGGTTTGACTCCGGGAACTAAGCTTTGCAATTTTGAATTATCCAAGACTGTATCAACCCTTGTTTCCGGAGTGAGTTTGTTTAGCTCGTCCTTAGAAATTTTAATCAGTTTCATTTTGGGTAGTATGTTTTTTTTGAGAAGGAGTCCAATTTTATATGGGGTGGTCCAACCAGTATTTGCCACATGAATAATTCCGGTAATACGACCTTGAATTAATTTATCAGTCCATTCCATTAAGTCTTCGATTACAGTACCGCTATTTGGAGTGTCAATAAAACGGGTAAAGGTCAACATTTTCATCAACATATTTTTGTAATTTACCTGAGCAGAAACTGGTTGACGAGGCCTCAAAATTAAATATTTAAATTGAAGAGATTTCTTGAAAAGAATCATGTTTTCGGCCCAGACTTTTGTCCAGGAATAATAAGAAACCGGACAAGGAAGATCTTCTTCCTTTTTGGCGTCGTTTTCGTTCTTGCTCTCTAAAATACAACCGCTTGACAAGTGGACAAAGAAGATCTTGTGTTTATCGCAAACTTGAGCAATATTATCTGCGCCCAAGGTATTGACGTTAAATGCTTCTAATTTGTTATTAGCACACCATTCAAGATTTGTTTTGGCGGCAGTATTGATGACTACGGTTGGGACAAAATCTGCAATACTCTTTTCTACTTCGGTTATGTCACGGATGTCGACTGAGACAATTTTGGCTGTGATGCTTTTTTCTGAAAAAAAACGAAGGTAGAAATTTCCAAGCTGGCCGTTACCGAAAATTAAGATTTTATCTCGCATATTTCTTTTGTTCACTAGGGTCAACTATTGGGCGATTTTCCTTGAGTGGTCTCCACCACCATTCGTTATTCTGATACCACTCAACGGTTTTAGCAAGCCAGTTTTCAAATTTGTATTCAGGTTTCCAACCCAACGCTTTATTTATTTTTGCTGAATCTACGGCATATCTCGCATCGTGCCCCAAACGATGCTCAATGTGTTCAATCCACGAATCCTTTTTCCCGAGAAGATTTAGAATCGCCTTTGTTACTTGAAGGTTTGATCGCTCTGAATTTCCTCCAACGCAAAAGGTTTGTCCAATTATTTCTTTGTCTTCTTCCAGAGCCGTATGGACTATCACATCAATTGCGCGGCAATGATCTGATACGTGAAGCCAATCGCGCACATTTTCTCCTTTTCCCATCAGTGGAACTTTTTTGTCTTGTAAGAGATTAGTAATAAATCTGGGAATTAATTTTTCGGGATCTTGGTAAGGTCCATAATTATTTGAGGCATTTGTAATGGTTACAGGCAAACCGTAGGTATGGTACCAAGCTCTAACAAAATGATCTGATGCGGCCTTGCAGGCAGAATATGGACTATGTGGATCATATAGAGAATTTTCACTAAATTTAAGTTTGGGCTGATCTAATGGCAAGGTTCCAAAAACCTCATCTGAGGATACATGATGAAATAGCTTAACTTTGTGTTCTAAGGATTCCTGAAGTAAGACTTGGGTACCAATCACATTGGTTTTGAAGAAAACTGAAGATCCTGTAATACTTCTGTCCACGTGGGTTTCGGCGGCAAAGTGTACTACCACGTCTACCCCCCGCAAAGCTTGGTTGACTACAGAATAATCACAAATATCTCCTTGGATAAATTCAATGCTTAGTCCTTGAAGATTTTCTTTGTGCCCAGCATAAGTTAATTTATCCAAAACTCTAATCTCGTCCTTAGGATATTTTTCACTCCAATAATGAACAAAATTTGAACCAATAAACCCAGCTCCACCAGTGACTAATAATTTCATACTTTGGCTCCTTTCTTTTTGGCCCAATAGACATTGGCTTGAAAAAGAGTGTCGAAGGTGCCTGCATCTTGCCAATAGCCTTTCAACTCTTGCCATTGCATAGTACCTTCCTGAATATAAAAATTCTGGACATCTGTAATTTCTAATTGACCGCGGGCCGACGGTTTAAGCTTTTTTGCTATTTCAAAACAACGGTTATCGAAAATATAAAGGCCTGCAGATGCATAGTTGGATGGTGGTTTTTTTGGCTTTTCAACTATTCCTATTATTTTCTTTTTGTCTTTTTTGTCAAAAATCGGTACTCCAAATAGCTCTGGGTCCGGAACTTTCTTTAAAAACATTATTGCACCACGTTTGAAAGAGTGAACTGCTGAACTGATGTTTTCATCCGTAGTGTTATCTCCCAAAAGGAAGGCTATTGATTCACCTGCTGAAAAATTTTCAGCCACTTTTAGTCCATCTGCAAGTCCTCCAACTGGATTTTCTTGATACCCATACTCTAGGTGTTTAACCCCAAGCTCTTCCCCGTTTTTCAATACTTGAATAAATTGCCCGGAGTGTGGGCCACTGGCTATCACCATAATATCTGTAATCCCGCTCTGACTAAAGTTTGAATGGGATAAAAGATCATGGGCTGATCGTAAATGGGGAGAAGATGCTTGTTGGTAGTATAGGTAAGGGGAAAGAGTCGAGTCCCTAATCCCCCGGCTAAAATAACACCTTTCATGCGAAGATTATTGCCTTAATTGGGGCAAGAAATCAAGTAAGAAATTTGGTTTAAGTGTGTCTATCGGCAATTGACGAGGCGGCGTAGCTGGCTGGCTTGGTCTTGGCGGTGTAGCCGTTGCCGGTAACCATGCCCACGACTTCTTTGATTAGTTCGCGGGTCGGACCGACGTTACCCACATCGATATGGATTTCCAGCTCGTAATTGCCACCGTTTAGAACTCTACGAAGTGTGGGGACAAACTCAGCTGCAAGTTCGAGGGAATAGGTAACCTCTTTGTAAATCCGGTCGCGAAGAAAGACTTTGGCAATGGCCTGCCTTTCCCGCTTCCAAAAATATCTACCGCCATGTCCCAGTCTGTGGACTACAATCGCGCTAACATAGTCAACGTAGAGGCCCAGGGCGTTTCTTTTGACTTGGCTGTCGGTGCCGATAATAATCTTGTGGCTGGACGAAGCCGACGTGGCGACAAAAAGGGCGATTTCCTGGATTACAGTTTCCAGGTCCATTTCTCCCTTAGAAGGCGAAGTGAATACTTTTTCTCGCATATTGACTGATTTTACACCTGGCCGTGATTGCTGCCAAGCATAACGCTCGAGTTAAGGAAAAAATTACTGGTAATCCCTTTGCTATCAATGGCACTTTTGAGAATATCCACTTTTTCGACCCAAAATGGGGAAAATTTCGGAGTTGACTCGAGGGCTACTTTAAAGAGAACTTCTTTTACCTGGTTGGGGTGGCGCATTCGCTTGAGCCGGGCTATCGCAACGTGGGGCTTGAACCGTTGAGGAGGGGAAAATTCTTTACTAATAAGCGTATCTCTGACTTCTTTTCCTAGTTTCTTAAGTTCATTTTCATTTTCGAGCTCCAGATAGACGATTGAGTCTGCGTGTTTTTTATAAAAATAGTTGAGGTGTGTAGGCCTGGTCTCAAATGGTTCACTTTTGTTGAGTACGCTCTGTAGAGCCAAGTGAAGCTGGTGCAGGTCTGGGTCCTTAACTTTTCCTAAGAATGCGAGAGTGATATGAAGTTTTTCCGGAAGTTCCCAGGTGAGGGGGAAATTTAAACTTTGTAATTGCTCTTGGAGTCTACTAACTTCTACCTGCAACTCTGTCGGGAGAAATATGGCAAGAAAGCTCTGAAGAGTTTGTTGGCCCATGGGTAATTGATTGAGATGGTCTATTTTAGGCTTAAATTGATCCCCTATCAACCCCTTCGACTCCCTGGTCTAAAGACCGGAGTTCAGGGTTAATAATGAGCGACGTCGAACGTATTAAGCATGGTAGAGAAGTGAAACCAGAATGACCAGGCCCAGAAGCGACATGGCCAGATATTCGATAACTATTCTGAATTGGAGTTTTTCCTCGACTGCGTGGTGGGCTATCCCCCACAAGGCATAGCAAACACACATCGATACGGCTATCCACGTCTGGACATTTCTGTCAAAGGCAAAATAGACGATGCCCCAGAGCCCAACTGCCAGAATTCCAGCTAGCATAGTGTAGGCCCTTAGGTGGCGGTTAAGGTCTGACATGTTTAGAGTATAACTCCGGCTTTGATTAACCAAACAATGATGGCAATGGTTAGGAGGAAGGCCATGTGTGCGGCCGAATCTGAAGACAGACGGTAAATCTTACGTCTCCAGATCACAAAGATATCAACAATTAAAAGCGCGAGTAGGAAGATGAGAATAAACGAAGCTAACCCCCGAGTGAGAACGAACGGGTTAACAACTAGTTTAGGTTCTCTAAGCGCAACTGATAAAGTCGAGCTTCTGTTCTTGCCCAGAGTCAGGAACGAGGCGGGGGGAGTTTTGGCTTCGGCAATATTTACGATTGATCGGGCATTCCCAACTTCCGGAACTCCAGTTAGACGAGTCCCGAACATCTGAACAACCAGTGTTGTCTCAACCCCTCCGAGTGTGCCATTGGCAACTGCAACTCCTATATCTTTGTATCTTGGGTTTAGCAGGTTTTCTCTGTGATATTGACTATTTACCCAAGCTTCTACGACGGCTTTTGAGTCGTTAAAGTCGCGGGCCAGATTTTCGCCAGCCAGCAAATAGTTGTACTTGGCTTGCGAGATAAAAAACCATGGCTCGGTGCCAGTGGGCGACACGTGAGCCCAGTAGTTTTTGGCAAACATGTCCTGGGCTTTATTTTGGGCTGCTATGGTTAAGGAAGAGTCCGGGCTGACCTCTCCTATGCCTGCTTCTTTGCGTTTGCCGTTCGTTAGGTTGATCACAGCTTCGGGTGAGATGTTGGACGCGTATCCCAGAACCAGAGGGCCGAGCTGCGGCCTGTTTATAGCGATCTGAATCAGGGCAAAAATACCAGCAAAGTAAACTATGGGGGAAGGATGGAGGAATCTAGCCCGATGGTTATTGGAAGGACGGGGGGCGAAATAGTGGTGGAGGCGGTGGGCAAGTGACATTTTGTCAATCAATACTAACCTTCCGGGCTTTAAACAATCAAGAGATGTCTGGAATATTTACTCCTTGGTCGCCAGGTCCGCGTTTACCTGTATCCGTGGGCCAGCCAAAAATGGGGCCCCTGCTAGGAGCACCAGTTTTTGATCTTCGGTCCCGGTCGGGATGTCGGGATAGCTTTCAACCGTGTTGATGGAGGAAACTTTATAGGTAAATCTTGAGCTTTCAAATCCAATTGTGAGCTCGTCTCCGCTTTCAAGATTTTTTAAAAAATAGAAATAAGGGTTGGTTCCGGGCCAGTTTGCGTGGAATAGCTCGTGGGCTGAGAGAACTACGGTTCCCGGGGCTCCGGGGAGACTCGAGGCCAGAGAGTGAATTAGCTTGTTTTGTGCAACTTTTCGGCTTTTATCTTCGAAGTCAACATTTTTTTCTACACTTACCGCAATTCCCAACCTGGGGATCGCAAGCCAAAAATCTGTTTTAGGAAGCTGGATTTCTTTGGTTCGGGTTGTCTCCGGGAGGTTACTATCTTCAGGGTTTGTGCTTGGAAGTACATATATTACTCCCCCTTTCCTGGCAAGCGAGAGCTCGACTGAGGTTTTGAAATAGGGAAAGAAAATGGCGCTTGCGGCCAACAGGCAGGTAAACAGTAATAATGTAAAGATGGTCCTCATAGCTAGAACTTAAATTTTTTGGCAATTTTGCGAATAACTGAAGGTGATCGGGGAAGGTAAAAATTAATTACGCTTATGGCAAAAGCTATTCCTGCTGAATCGATTATGACATCTCTTATCCTGCCTTCCCGGGTGGGAATGAATGTCTGGTGAATTTCATCCGAAATTGCGTAGAGAACGGCAAGTACAACGCTGGCAAGATATAGATTACTTTTGCTGATTTTAGCTGTATTTCTTAGTGATCTGTAAATTAGTGTGGCTAGAACGAAGTATTCGATAAAGTGGGCGGTCTTTTTGAGGAGAAAGTCGTAAAGAATAAATCTTGAGGCCTGAACGCTCGGACGGCTGCTGAGCAGAAAAATTATTAACGCCCAGATTATTGCAGGCAACCAAAATTGCAATTTGCGGACCATTACTTGTCTATGATACACGAGACGGGTGGCGGAGAAAATCCAGGACGAACCAACCTACGGAGATTAAAATTAAGATGACTCCGGGGGCAATGAACAAAATTGGCGAAGGCTCTGATGACTTTGGCGTAGTTTGAGCTCCAAGCACTTGCGGAACTGGGGAATCTGAAACGTTGGAAGTAACTTCGGTTGGGAATGTCTCAGCTATATATGAGTTTGGCTGGGAGGGTATTGGCGATTTTGCGGTAGATGCGGTGAGTGTTAGGGTTAAACTACGGGTTACCGATGGCAAAGCTGTTGGTACTGGCGTTGTGGTTTGGACAGGTGGAGGAGTGTTTGTGGGGTTTGGAGATGGAGTCGGGGTCAAGCTAGGTGTTGGGGTTGACGTGGGAAGAGGAGAAGGGGTCGGAGTAGGGGTGGGAGTGCTGGTCGGAGCTGGACTAAGCGTAATTGAATAGGCTGTCGAGTCGGAATGATCTGAAGTGTTTGAGACTAGGGCAAGCCTAATAGTGAAATAGTTTTGGCTTATTTGGGCAGTAGATGTCTTTGGCCTGCCGGTAATTTGAAAGGCTGCATTACCTGAGGAATCTGTATTTATTAGCGGAAAGTTAGAATAGGCAGATGAGTCAGAATACCAGTTTGAGTTATTTTGTGTCTCGCCATCATTTAAGGAGCTTGTTGATGGGCCAATTCGAAATTTAGCATAATAGCTTACAGAAGGAGAAAACCCGGAAAGTGAGACAGAAATATTTAGTACTTCCCCTATTTGGGCTGAAATAGGGGGATTAGCAACCGTAACCGTAGACGCAGCTTGAGTGACTTGAGGGCGAAGTAAAAAGAATGTGAGCCAAATTGGAACAAAAACTAATCTTTTATATTTATCTAACATGCCAGTACCAAGAAACAATGCCAGATCCATGGTCCACGGCGACATAATTCATTGTAGAACCCTTACAGGAGATACTTCCACGATAGAGAGTCCCCGGTTTCGGGGTACGAATGGTCGGGTCGTCGGAGACCATGTCAATTCCCGTGTGGGGCCCGCCATTGTACCAGCCCAATTTGGCCCAATATGTCATGCCAAATCCTTGGGTGATTTTGGGGTTCTGGACCGGAAAGTCCCAATCACCGGAGAGGCTAAAGGTTGAGTCTGGCTGATTGTCCCAGGAGAGTGAAGTCTGTTTTAGGTACTTGGTGGGGTCTTGGGGTTCACCGTCCTTATTTACTTCGAAGTGGACATGGGGCCCAGAGGAACAACCCGGGGAACCGCTATTGCCAATTAAGGCAATTGTGTCCCCTGTGTTTATTGCTGTTCCGTTTTGAAGCTTTGCTATTCTCATTGCAGATCTTATGGATGCCTGTTCTGCCATTGCAGAGGTGAGGAGCGCCTGATATTTTTTTTCGTCGTTTTTGGTTATGGCTAGGAGATGCTGTTTTTCTTTGATTTGCATGGCTAAAAGTTTTTTCTGGGACTCCATTTTTTCTTTTAGTTTCTCTTCTTGGGTTTTTTGTTCAGAGTAGCTGGCCTGGGTTTGGACAACTTGAGAGAGAAGCTTTCGGTCATGAAGCTGGGCTGCTTTGACATATTTGAACTTGAGAACGAAGTTGCTGAGGCTGTTTGAGGAAATTAATACGGTCAGGGGCTCATAATAGCTTTGTTTGTAGGTTTGAGCCACTCTGTTCTCCAGAATTTTGGAGAGTTGGTCAAGCGATACTTCGAGTCGGTCAATTTTTCCCGACAATGCCAGAATCTGGTCTTCCGTCTGGGAGATTTTAAGCAGGGTAACCTGAATTTGACTATTCATAAATGTTATCTGGTTCCCCAGAGTTTTCGCTTGACCTCTGAGTTCGGAAATTTTATCTTCCAAGGCCTTGATTTCAGCATCTTTCTTGCTGAGTTCCTCTGAGCTTTGCGAGAGGGTTGGAGAAACGAGGTTGACCAGGAGAGCGACGGAGATTAAAACAGCCAGAATGAAGCGGGGTCTAAATATCTTAGCCAGTGAAGAGCAGCTGCCTGGTTTTTTCATGAAGATTTACCTGAGGTACCTTTTGACCGCGAGGTGGCTACTTGCGAATCCCAAAATTAGCCCCATTAACAATAGACCCGCGAGAAGGGCAAAGTAGAACCAGATCGGAATCGGGAGTAGCGGGAGACCAGCGAGAAACGTAACCAGAAAAGGGGTGGAGTAAAGGAGCGAAACAAGTGAAATTCCCCAGCCAATCAAAGCTCCGGAAACTCCATAGAAAATGCCTTCAAGTAAGAATGGGGTGATGATATACCACTTGTCGGCACCGATTAAGTTGAGCGTTTCTACCTCTTCCTTTTTTGAAGATATTTTCATTCCGATAACTATGAGGATTGTGAGTAGAGCAAGAAGAGAGAAAGAGCCCACAAGGGCGATGCCCACAATGCGAACTGCCCTAGTCCATTTGGAAACTGCAGAGATGATATCTTCTTGGAAAAGGACTTCATCGACCAGAGGTTCCTTTCTGATTACATCGGCTAGCTGTTTAAGGGAGGGGGCGTCTTTGGCGGATATTTCCAGAGAAGCCGGAAGGATATTGGCGGTTACCATTTCTAACAGTTGCGGATCGTTTTTATTTTGCTCACGATATATGTTTAGAGCCTCTTCCTTGGAAACAAATTTAACCTCGGTCGCGAGGCCAGAAGAATTTAACTTATCCCGAGTTTTGGCAATTTGGCCTGCTGACGCATCATCTTTAAAAAATGCAATTACCTGGGGGCGAGTTTCAAAGTAACTTAGAACTACCGTCGAACCCAGAGCTACCATTGTAAAAGTGGCTGCAAGGAAAAAGGTCATACTGGAAATACTTATAGCAGCGAATGCCTGATAAGGAGAACGAACTATGTGTCGTAGGGTCGTACGAAAATGATTTCTCATTAATTAATTTTATGGCGGGGGTATTGGCCGGACTTTTCGTCTTTAATTATCTTTCCTTTCTTTAGGGAAATCACTCTATGGCCTAGCTCGTCGACTATTGTGGCGTTGTGAGTAGCCATAAGAACAGTCGTTCCCTTTTCGTTAATTGACTTTAACAGTTTCATTATTTGCATTGAAGTCCCCGGATCCAGGTTGCCAGTTGGCTCATCTGCCAACAACAGATCAGGTTTGACCACTACCGCTCTGGCAATTACGGTCCGCTGAACTTCGCCTCCGGCAAGCTGGGCTGGGAAGAGGTCCGCTCTGTCTGAGAGCTCAGTAAGCTCTAGTATTTCCTTGACTTGGTCTCGAATTACTTTCGGTTTGAGACCTTGAATTTCTAGTGCCAGAGAGACATTTTCATACACTGTTCTGTCCAGCAGAAGCTTGAAATCCTGGAAAACAACCCCTAGCCGTCTTCGGAGCAGGGGAATTTTGTTTAACTTGATCTTGGTAATATCAGTATCGCCGATTTTAATGATTCCTGAAGTAGGCGTGGTTTGGCGCAAGATCAGTCTGATTATCGTGGTTTTGCCGGCACCAGATGGGCCTGTAAGAAAAACGAATTCCCCTTGTTTTACTTTGAACGTGATATCTGAAAGAGCTTCTATGCCGCCGTACTTTTTGGTAACTTCATCAAACTGTATCATTTAACTTTGGTCACTTCTGGTTAACTGGAGCAAGAGTATTGTACGGGATTTGTTGACGGTTCGAAAGTAGCGGCGGAGAGTGACGAGAAATTAATGGAGCTAAATAATCTTGAGCTTGCCGACGTCCATAAACCATGGAACTGTTTTTGAGTTTAATGTTTGGCCGCAGACTTCAACGTTTTTACCTAAATAATTGTCTAACGTCACTACCGAGGAGACTATGTAAAGCGTTTGGCTTGGGCCACCTTCGCGAATGAGATGATGTGTACCGTCAGTTTTTTTGCCATTACCTTCGTTGACTTCCAGGGTACCTTTGGCGCAAGTGTCGAATGTTTTTTCATCGTTGAGGCCCACCTCTTTTTTATCGGGGGAATTTATTTGGGTCACTCCACCCTGGGAGACTACTCCCCGTGAACGCGAAATGAGAAATGCAGTCGCAATACCTCCTATGATTACCACGAAAAAGAGGATAAGTCTAAAATAGACAACTTTTTTGTTGTTCTGGGGCAGCTTGGCAAAATTTGTTTCCTGCCCGGGAGCTGTGGTTGATTCTGCTTCTGGTGTAATTTGTGGAGCCGGTGGCATAGTTTGGTATCACTATATCACATGTTTCTAGCCCTGATTCAATGGGCATTCGGGTCCTAGGCAAGATGCCTTAGTTCAGCATTGATAAATTCCTCAAGGTCGCCATCAAGAACTGCCTCGGGATTCGTAGTCTCGTAGCCTGTACGCAGATCTTTCACGAGTTTATATGGATGTAGGACATAGGAACGGATTTGGGTTCCCCAGGAAGCCATCGTTCGGCCACCTTTCAGCTCCAGTTTCTCCTTGTTGCGCCTGGATTCCTCTAATTCCCAAAGTTTTGCTTTAAGGATTTGAAAAGCTATCTTGCGGTTCTGCTCTTGGAATCTCTGGGTCTGGCATGAAACGATGATCCCGGTGGGTTTATGTTTGAGCCTGACAGCTGTTGAAACCTTGTTGACATTTTGACCGCCATGACCCGTAGCGCGATAGGCCTCAAATTCAATGTCGTCATCTTTTATTTCAATTTCGTTATCTTCGTCAAGAAGGGGTAGTACTTCAACCAAGGCAAATGATGTCTGGCGAAGGTTGTCTGCATTGAACGGTGACTGTCTAACGAGCCTGTGGGATCCTGCCTCAAACTTGAGATTCCCATAGGCGTATAGGCCACTGATTGTGAAGGTAATGCTCTTAATTCCTGCCTCCTCGCCTGCGATTTGATCCGTAACCTCTGCCTTGAAATCCCCTTTTTCAGCGAATCTTAAATACATCCTTGCTAGCATCTGGGCCCAATCCATAGCTTCCGTTCCCCCTTGCCCAGCATGTATTGTCAGAATTGCGTCTTTACTGTCGTATTTTTCAAAGAGGTAGGTGGCCAATTCTAGCTTTTCAATTGAGCTTTTTATTTGTCTGGTTTTTGCTTCTAACTCTCTTTTTTCACTTTCGGTTTCGTGAGTTGCACCTTGAGAGGCTATAAATTCGATGATTTCTTGGAGGTCACGAATTTCGTGTTCTAGTTTTTCCAGATTATTGAGCTGTTTTTGAAAATCGCCAATTTGGCGCATTATTTTTTGGGCTTTTTGTGAATCATTCCAAAAATCAAGATCCGAACTTTGAAGCTCGAGATCAGATAATTTAACCTTTAATTGGGGTGGGTCTAGCTTCTCTTTGACGCTGGCTAACTTTTCTTTTAGTTTTTGAAGTTCTTGACTTAGATCGTCCATGTGGTTATTTTACCTTAATTGTCTTAGCTTCCGGGATTTCGAATTGGTGAAGTGAGTCGCAGGGCTTCTTTCACAAGTGTGACAAATTCCGACGGAATAGCCCTACAGCCAAAATAACCCTGACCCCAGTATGGCCTCTCTTGGTTAAGCTGGGTAAGATACTCGACCACAGCTTTTTTCCCTTGAAACAAGACTGGGATCGGAGTGTAAGTTGTTGGGCTACCGGAAACAAGAAGGCAGTTGAAGCTTTCCAAGTCAGCTAGGGCCGCAAGATAGGTCATGGAGTCGGGAGAATTCCAAACCACTATCGTATTTTTTCCAATATTGTTTTCAGCTTTACTTTTCTTCCAGAGACGCAAGCAGTAATTTTTAAATACATCCCAGTCCACGCCGGTTGCAAACTTTTTTTTGTATCCCGATTCCCAAATTTGGTAAATTAAATTTTGGTGTTTGGGAAATTTGCGCATTGTTTTCCTAAGAAATTGAGAGTCGATCGAGGCTATAATTTTCTGCCGCAGTGTTGGTTTTTTTCCCAAAAGTTTCAACAATTGAAGCAAAGAAGCGGGCTTTTTGCTTAAAAGGCCATGGTGATCGATAATTTTTACTTTTCCAGGAAAATCTCCCATCGGGCGACACTCGATAAAGACAAAGACAGAGAAGGTCTTGGCTGGTGTGGGTAGACTGTTGAATTTTACCTTTATGTCCCCCCAATTTGTTTGTGGCTGAAAGAGAAAAAGAGAGTCGGTGTAAAGAACCTTTTTAATTTCTTCCATTTCATTATCCGTTCCACCGAGAATAAAGAAAGGCTCTTCAGGCCTGAGTGCTTTCATAACTTCCACAGATTTTACCGTAAATGGCAGCTCTCTGGTGTTTTTTCATTGAATGCCACGTTGACGTGGTACTTGGCAAAGTACGGGGAGAAGATACCCCGACCACAAAGACATGCCTAAGTTCATCTGGAATGGTAAGCAAATGATACAATCTATCAAGCATGAGTGGATTATCACCAATTATAGAAGAGTTGACTTCAACGCTTAAAAAAAGACGTGTTTCAGCTAGCGAACAGGCTCTTAGAGTAACTCATATCGGAAGCAGCGTTGGGGGTTTCTATGAAAAACTACGCAATGTTATTGATTATAAAGATGAACACTTACTCAGAAGAAATGCAATCGAGAGAATACTGAAACGAAGACTGCTGTTTAAAAACGGTGAACCAAACGGAGAAGGTTTGGTGAAGGAATTAACGTGGGCGGGGTATCTGAAGAATGAAACAGTCGGCCATTCGATTGTGGAAAAAATAGATCGGGCGGTTGAGAAACACGGGAAACTTCTGGGTCTATCTATCTCTGGTGTGAATGGTAATTCTCTTCGGGGGTGGTTGCTCGGAGTATTGTCGGCTGAAGTTGACGAGATCTTAGTGCCTCAGGTTATAGAAGAGGCTTTAAATCGAGCGATGTTTAGGTTGATGGCTGAGAAGTTGAAGCTGAGGGATACAGTGAACAATGAAGATCGGGATGTGCAGATCTTCTTGGGAGTAAGAAAAGCGCTGTTTAGAGAAGATTTGGCAACTGTGAGATACCATCTTCTCTTGACTTATGTGCCGGAGTGGGGAGAAGCGTATGGAGAGACACAAGAGAAGCTAATTCAAAGTTTCCCAACTTTATATCCAAAACTTGAGGGACAAATTAAAAATCCACTTAACTCCCGTTTAGCTAAATTTTTCCAACCTTTAACACCTCCGTTTTTAATCATTAAAGATGTTATCGAGAGGTCCGAAAATTTTGAGACTTTGATCTCTGACCATGATGAATTTTCTTACCAGATAGAAAAAGCTTGTGAGCGAAGATACCACTTTGCAAGAGTAAAATTATCTAGAAGTATTTTAAGAAGTACTATTTATATCTTTTTGACGAAAATGACACTGGCGTACCTCTTGGAAATGCCAGCAGACTTGTATTTATACGGAAAGATTAAACTCCTGCCGCTGGGCATTAACATAGCATTCCCCCCAATACTTATGTTTATGGTTGGATCCTCAATAAAGATCCCCGGAAGGGAGAATACGGAGAGGATACGGAAAATGGTGTCTGATATTGTCTACCAGGCAGAGACCCCGGCTCTGTTTCCGGAAAAATTTGAGGTTCCCAATTTCGCTTTTGGCAGAATCTTTGGAGGTCTTTATTTCGTTGGTTTTATTGTTTCTTTTGGTTTGATCATTTATCTTCTCCAGCTATTGCGCTTTGGATTTCCGTCAATCGTATTGTTTTTGTTCTTTTTGTCGGTAGTCTCGTTTTTTGCCTACAGGATCAGACTCACTGCAAGAGAGTACATGGTGCTGGGGCAAAAAGAGGGAATCATTTCGTCACTGATTGACTTTTTTACATTACCTTTTTTGCAAATGGGACACTGGCTGTCGAGCGAGTTTTCTAAAATTAATATTTTTATGTTTGTACTGGATTTTATTATAGAGGCGCCGTTTAAGGCGTTTATTGAGGTGGCTGAGGATTGGATACGGTTCTTAAAACAAAAGAAAGAGGAGATTATTTAACTGCGCCTATATGTCTTACTTCGCTTTGGTCTTCGAGGTGTCTGGAGATTGGATACGGTTCTTATCAGGTGGACCAACCTGATATCTCTTACCGCGCTTGGTCGCTCAATGTGTTTCGCGAGTCGCGGGGGGCGAGAGAAAACAAAAGAAAGAGGAGATTATTTAAGCTCTCTTAAAACCTCTTGGCACAGTGAGAGCTTAAGCTCCCGAGCTTTTTGGGGTGCAAAAAGAGAAAGAAATTCGCTTAAAGTAGCCGGGGTTGATGGGCAAACAGTTGAGTTTCCTAATACTTGACTTTTTCCACCTGGAAGTATGGTTACTGGTGATGGTTTGGCCTGAAATAAACTAGTTATTCGATCAAGGCCGATGAATTTATAGACCAATAAGCCTTCTACCAAGAGTGTCAAGACAACCCCGATTAAGACCCCAATCCCGGCACCTGTCATTGAGGTATGAAAAAGGTGCTTCCGGTATGACGCGAAGGCAAATACCATGGCAATTGCGCCGATGGCCAAAACGCCCCAAACGACAGGAGTATTGAGACTTTGAAGCAACAACGAGTAGTCAATATATTTTAGATTCTGAAGAGGCTCGAGCAGATTGTTAATTTGGAAGGGCATATCTAGCTACTGGAAAGTAGCATTTGGAAAAATTATACAGTATCGAGATGGCGCCAAGGGTACCAGTTGACTGCCGTGCGATGAAATTTAAAACCACTTTATAAAACTTCCTACGTAGCTTATTTCCTCTCCGCCAAAGCTTCTTTTAAAATGGGAAAACCCTTGCCATGCCTGGTTTGGCCAACGATGGTCATAAATTCCCTCGAAATCAAAAATTCTACATCCACGGCCTTTCGCGATCTTAAGTGCTTCTAAGACAAGAAGATATGGTGCGTTGGAGTCCTTGCCTGTCGGGAGGTTTGAGGAATAATAATAATAGGCTGTTTGCTTTGCTGTAAGAACCACAAGCCCAGACATGGTTTGAGTATTTTTACTTGCAGTAAGACAAAAACAGTCAGTTGAAAAGGACTCTATTAGCCTTTGAAAATCAGTTTTTTTAGGTATCCAAAGTCGCTTGATTCGCGATGACTTTTGCCATAATGAATAATATAGATCAAAGTCGTTTTTCTCAATTTTCAGGCCAGAATTTTGAGCTATGCGGAGACAATACCTGGCGTCTTTTTTAAAACGGCTGGAAATTATGTCTAGCGAAGGAGTCAGGTCAAGTTTGATGGTTTTTGTAGCTAATAACGGCCAGCTATCCTGGTGGAATCTGTTTTTTTTAAGAGCTGGGACTAGCCTAGGCTGATTTGTGTGGGACGAGAGAACATCGGGTTCGTATTTACAAAACCAAACCCAATTATTTTTTAATATTTTTGTAAGTCTAATCCAGGGTAGAGGAAATCCGGCTCGTTGAACTTTGGCAATGGAACCGAACGGCCCTAGTTTTCTGATATAGATGAAAAGGCTACCTTTATTGGTGTTGTCAATTGAGATTACCTTCCAGCCAATTTTGTCCATGAAAGAAGCATATCTGGGCGACTGACGCAAATCTTTCACAGGTTTATGGGTAAATGTAATTTTCTGGTGATCTCGCGGGTTTTCTCTGCCAGTTTATAGATTTTGTACCATTTGAAATCGGTTACCATGTCAAAACTACCAACGTAGGAAATCCAATTACCTCCGAACCCTTCCTTGAATTTTGTAAACCCTGCCCATGGATCTTGAGGCGAGTAATCAGGAGCTGCTGCTCCCCATAGATCAAACTTTTTGCAGCCTATTTTTTTTCCAAATAAAATTGATTCCCACATTATTCCGGAACTAGCCATTACTTCTTTGTGAGATTGGGATGATGCTCCGTAGGGATAATAGAGGGTGTCGTGGAACTTGAAAAGAATCCAAGCGGCCAGGATTTCATTTTGATATGTGGCGGTTAAGAGGTGGGCGCGCGGGTCGTCTGACCGCGCGAGGATTTGCCACATTTGTCGATGATAGTTCTCGTCATGTGAACGAAAGTTGTGGCGCTGGGTGGTGTGGGTAAACATTAAATCGAGATATGCTGAGAAGGCTTGATCAGAGTTGTTCTCGGTAATGATAACTTTATACTTTGTTGATAGTTTGATGTTGTAGCGTGTTTTCTCTTTCATTGAAGCGAGGAGCTGCTCCTCTGTTTGAGAAAGATCAATCCAGAAACTGTGCGAGGCAAAAAATGGTTTTCCCGACTGGCACCCGTGTGCCAAAAGAAAGTTTGCAATTTGCTCGTGGCCTGACGGAGGGTGATCTCCCGTGATGACTCCCCCGACGTCTGGCTCGATTTTTATAAAAATTGCGTTTTTCTCAACTGCCAACCTCCTAAGTGATTCAAGAATCGGGGCGTTTGGCATCGGCCCACGAAGAAGCAGCCAAACTTTTTTCTCAGTATGGGGAAAGATTGTCGAATATAATTGAAGCCCCGAGATTATTTTCCCCGAGTTGAAAACACCCAAACGGATGACTTCACTTCCGCGATTTTTTCGGAATTCTCCCCATTCCCATGATTGTAGGGGGTGAGTGGCAACTGAATTAAATTGCTCTTTTTCTTCTTCTCGAACTTCCCTGATTATCATTCGTCTTATTATCCGGTAAAAGCATCGCCTAATCAATTCAAGATATAGACATCGACCAATCTTCGACTCCATTGGCCCATAAGACTATCGTAGCCCAGGTCCATGTGTTTCCCCTTGATGAGTCCCCCAGTATCACCTGCAATTGCCGTTCCATATCCAGGAACATAGAGACGCGATCGCAGGGGAATTACTTTGGGATCAACGGCTACAATACCAAATCCTTGTTTCATTCCAATTGCTGTGACGGTGTCGCACCCTTTGCAGGTGCTGTCGTAGGAGGTAGCCAAAACTTGGTCGATTTTGCACCAGTAACTTATGTCTCCGTCAATTGTATTTAGTGTTTTGAAGGTTTTTTTTGATCCTTTGACTATTATCCTGTCTGTTGGCTTGGTTATCTCGACTTTGTCGTTAATCTCTTCGTACTTCTGCCCGTAGTAATAACTAAGCTTGGTAAAGACGACTTTTTCCCCACTTATTCCGTCCTGTTTAACCTCCACTTCCGAACAGGCGTCTTTGCTTGAATCGGTTTCTGTTTTTGTTTGATATGGGAGTGCTTTCTTGTTTTGCATTATTACTTCTGAGAATTGACTCTGAGTTTCCAAAGTTTCGGGAGGTAAGTAAACAAAAACCTGGTTGCTTTTGACAAATTTTAATGGGTCCAACCGGGGAGAGAAAAGAAAAAGAAGGCTAATTATAAATAGAAACATTGATCCCGTATGAATGACGAGTTTTCCTAACATCTCAAGTTTAAAAAGGAAGGTCTTGAAGTTCTGAATCTAAAGAATCATAGTTTTGGCCAATTTGGTGTTTTTTCTTCCACTGTGTTGAAAAGTGCTGAAATTCGCTAGCTGACGTTTGGGATTCAATTAAGTCTTCTGGGATGTCTGCTATGAATCTTGAGATTTCGTTCTGAGTTCGTTGGCCAAAATATAGTCTGCGAATGGCATAACTTAAATATAGTTTTTCCTTGGCACGCGTGATGCCAACGTAGCACAATCGTCTTTCTTCTTCAAGCTCATTTTTGTCCATAAGAGAACGTGCGTGGGGGAAGAGTCCTTCTTCCATACCGACCAGAAAAACAACTGGAAATTCTAATCCCTTGGCTGAGTGCAAGGTCATAAGAGTCACTGCGCCTTCGGCGGAATGTTTCTTGCCACTCCTGGACTCTTTTTCAGTCAGAGATATATTTTCTAAAAACTCTGGGAGCCTGGGAAACTCCTCGGCTACCGACCTGAGTTCCTTAATGTTTTCCAAGCGGATCTGGTCGTCCGGGTCCTTAGGGTCAAAAAGTTCAAGATAGTTGGTGGCCTCAACAACTGAGTCCAGGAGTTCCAACGTGTTAAAATTATTATTTGCAATCCGATCTTTTGTCGCATCCCGAAATTCAAGAAATCTTCTGAATCTTCCTTTTCCAAACTTTTGTACTCTTTTTGCGGCGATATCATCTTTGGAATTTATTAACAATCTAAGGTAACCGAGAATGTCTTTAATTTCTTTTCTTTCGTAAAACCTGACCCCTCCCACTAAAATATACGGAATGGCTGAGTGAAGTAAAACCTCTTCAATGCATCGACTCTGGGCGTTAGTTCGATAAAGGATGGCAAAATCCGATAACGATTTGTTCTTTTGTTGCAGCAGGGAATTTAGTTCTTTTACGATAAACTGTGCCTCGTCAATCTCAGAAAGAGCTTCAAAAAGCTTAATTTTCTCTCCTCCAGTTTTCTGAGTCCAGAGTTTGAGAATAGGATGACCACTGTTTTTTTTAATAACAGAGGTGGCTGCGTCGAGGATTGTTTGGGTTGATCTATAATTCTGTTCGAGATTAATTGTCACCAGGTCGGGGTAATCGGACTTAAGATTAAGCAGGTTTTTGTAGTTTGCTCCTCTCCAGCCATAGATTGCCTGGCTGGCGTCGCCAACCACGGACAGGTTGCGCCATTTTGAAGCAAGCATTTTAGTTAGCTGATACTGAGCACGGTTTGTGTCCTGGTACTCATCGACTAAAAGATAACGATACTTGCTACGATATTTTTCCAGTATTTTAGGTTCAGTTTGCCAAAGAACGACTGTTTTAAAAATTAAATCATCGAAGTCGAGGGCGTCGCGATCCTTTAAAATACTTTGGTATTGGATATAAACTTTGGTCACAATTTCCGTGAAGTAACCGCGAGCGTACTGGCCATATTCTATCGGACTAATTAGTTCGTTCTTGGCAGCTGATATGGCCCATGCGATCGCGCTTGGTTTTGTTTCTTTGGCCGAAATGTTTAGTTGATCCATTGCTTGTTTTACAGCTTCAAGCTTGTCCGATTCATCGTAAATGAGAAAGTTTTTGGAAATAGAAATAGGAAGACCATCTTGACGCAAGATTTTGGCGCATAGGCTGTGAAATGTTCCAGCCCAGGGAAGGTGAGAATACTTTTCTCCAAGAAGATGGGCGACTCTTCCTTTCATCTCCCCCGCGGCCTTATTTGTAAATGTCACCAGAAGAATCCGATCGGGACTGATTTCCAGCTTTTCGACCAGATAAGCCACCCTATACACCAAGACCCTCGTTTTGCCTGAACCGGCTCCGGCTAAAACAAGAAGAGGGCCATCGCCGTGGGTGACAGCTTTTTCTTGCACCGGATTAAGGTCGTTAACAAAATCTGATTTCATAGTCTACAATTACTATTGCCAATGGAAGCGCAATCTATTGTACCAGAGAAGAAAGAAGACAAAGTTTACTTAGTTGATATGGGTGTTTCGAGAGTTAGACGAAAACTTTTAAAGCACTATTTGTTACTAAGAATCCTTTTAGTTGTATCTATTTTATCCGCTCTAAGTTTATTCATAGGTTTTTTGTTTCCTAGCATTTCGGTGGGATTAAACGAGATCTTTACTGCTCCCAAACTGGCTATAGATTTTGTTATTGGAAGAACTAATTTACTTAAACAGGACGGGGGCCGGGTCAATTTTTTAATTCTGGGATTAACTGATGAGAGTAAAAAGGGCGAAGACCTGACTGATTCAATTATTTTTGTTTCCATCGATATGAAAAGTGGTGACTCCGCGCTAGTTTCCATTCCAAGGGATGTTTGGGTAGATAGCATGAAGGCGAAAATTAATACAGCTTTCCATTACGGCGAGCTAAAGAAACCCGGTGGGGGCGGTCTAATTTTGGCTAAATCGTCTGTAGCCGAGCTGCTTGGTCAGCCAGTGCATTATGCATTGGTAATAAATTTTGATGGTTTTCGAAAAATTATAGATAGTTTAGGGGGAGTTGACGTTGACGTAGAAAGGACATTCGATGATTTTAAGTATCCTGTGGTTGGTAATGAGACAGCCCAACCCGAATCTGATCGCTATAAACATTTGCACTTTGATAAGGGGACCCAACACATGGACGGTGTGAGGGCCCTGGAATATGTCCGTAGCCGGCAGGCGGAAGGCGAGGAGGGAACTGATTTTGCAAGGAGTGAGAGACAAAAAAGATTAATCTTAGCTGTGAAGAAAAAGGCATTGTCAGCTGAGATTCTGCTTAATCCCAAAAGGGTTTTAGAGTTGAAGCTGGTTGGAAATGGATTAATTTTAAGTGATATTTCAGAAAGAGAATTCGCAGTAATGGGTAGAACACTGTTTCGGGCTCTCAATAAGTCTCCTAGGCTAGTGAGCGTTTCTAGTTTCTTGATTAACCCTCTCCCGGGCATGTATCAGGGCCAATATGTTTTGGTTCCAAAATCAGGAACTTGGAATGAGATAAGGGGATATGTAAACGGCTTAGTTAAAGAGTAATACTTGATGTAACGTTTGTATTTCTAGATATCAACCTGGTAAATGCGGGTGCCAGAATACTCAAAAACTTTTTTTCCCAGTTTAACAATTTTGTCTTCGTTTAGATTTTCGGAGTACTTTTCCCTCTCTTTCTCACCTATTACAATGTATTTTACCCGGTATTTTGCAAGTATGTCTTTTGTTTCTTGGTCGGAGCCATTCGTATAGATCTTCTCAACTTCGGTTATTCTAGCACTGACCTGGTCGTACCCGCCCCTCCAGAGCCATTCGTGGACAGCCCAACCGACAATAGTGGGAAGCCCGGTCATGGCGGACACCCGATTAAATGTGGTGTAGGAATCTCCGGGGGCTTCTAAAACAACTGGTTGATCATTAACGTTTTTTTTGAACCAGTAGATTGCGGCTAGATCTCCCTTTGAGTCGTCTAAAAAACGCATGCCATAGAGACCTTTATAATCCTTAAGTTCTCCATAGTAGGATTTGATCGCAGACCACGGATAAATCGCAATTAGAGAAAATCCCGCAATGAAAATTAGAGTCCAGGCTTTCTTGATGAAACCTGAAATCATATTCTTTTCACTGAGAACTCGCCAAATGATATATCCCCCTGTAACAGAAAAAAGAATAAAGGATTGGTAAACAAGCTTGAACATCGTGTTGGCTCGGTGGTAATCGGCAATATAGATATCCTTGACATAGATAATTTCGGGAAGTACCACTAAGACCCATCCGATAGAGATCCAGGCTAGTATAACTAGGTCGGCCTGGTTTATTTTTTGTTTGTTTCTACGATAAAGTATAAAAATAAAACTAAGAAAGCTAACCGTAAGAAGTAGCGGCCACCCATAGAGAATTGCGAGCTGGTACACTGCTGATCTGGCATTTACAAACTTGATTCCTTCTGCAATTTGTCTAAAGTTAAGAAGAAATCCAAGAGCGGTAATTAAAGAAAAGATAAGGACAATCGCCCCCCGCCACATAGTTTCTTTTATAGCTTTCATAAATCCCCCTTGTTTCCATTCGAGAAAAAGAAGGGTGACTGCAAAAGTAAGTCCGTAGATGGGAAAATCCCAATAATTAGTCATTAACATGACTCCGAGAAGAAACCCAAATGGCAATGTTGCAATTATCTTTTCTCTACCCCCACTTTTTTGACTCTGGGTATCTTTTTCATATGACAGATTTGCTAAAAGCGCCAGGAACAGGAGGACAAAAGGAATATCGCTAACGTGACCATGAAGGTCTGCTACTACATAGCTATAAATAGGAAACTCGTGGATTGTATGGGGAATGAAGCGGGTGGCATTGGGATACCAATATGTTTGCGGGTTCCAGCCCATTTCTAATTTCCACGGTGGAACAGGCTTGTCGGGATCGTAAGCCCTGAAAAAGGCGTAAATTGTATGCCAATTTCCGCCGATATTAACAAGGAATGCGGCAAGTAAACCGCATAAAAGTAAAATTATTCTTTTGGTGTTCCTTCGTGAGAGGTGGATGATATTTGAAGCTATTGAGAAAGTTCCGACCATGCCCAGTGCAAACAGGTGAGATAAAGACAGGTTGTATGTAACTGATGGCTCGATCCCTGATAATTTTGTGATGAGGGCCGAGAGGTAGTGGCCAAAGTAGTAGTAATTGATCTGGCCTCCTGCCCACCACATGTCTATTGGAGGAAAGAACTTTGAACGAAGTAAGGAATTGACAAATCCGAAGTCCATGAATTTCTCGAGACCTTCAATGTCCGGCTGGTGAGCCCGGACTATTGACCAGCTGAATAAACAAACAGCAAAGAGAGCCTCTTCAAATAAAATTACTCTCCAGTTTTTAGTGTGCCAGGAGATAAACTCTTTCTTGTTTTTCTTGGAAACCAGAAACCAACTAGCGATTCCGCTTATGATAATCCCCCCCCAAATTGTGGAAGGTGTGAATGGAGCTATTCTCACGATAGCTAAGATCCAGACTATCCAGCCAATAATAGCAAGTCCCGCGATTTTTGAAAATGCATATCCGCGATCCCAGAAGTTATTAAAGTAACACCAAACAAGTGGCCACGAAACGACTCCAATCAAAAAAAGAAAGAACCACCAATAGGTAATTGCAATGATGTCGGACTTCATATTTCGCGCACATGTTTCCCGTTGTCAACAACTACCATAATTCTGGCTGGAGTGTGTTTTTTTAAATAATCAGCAGTGAACAATTCGTCTTCATAAAATTCGGATATTCTCTTTTCCTTAATTTTTTCGGCTTTAAACTGATGTGGTTGGTGATTATCGATATTAATAAGCACTTGACTAAAATATTGAGTAAGGTGGTATTTTTCCAGCCACCAAAGAGTTAGGTTTTCTAGAAACGAGAGGCGACCGGTAATCAAATATAATTTATTTCCTTTCACTTTTAAGGATCTGAGTTTATTAATTAAGATCCAACTAGGGCGGCGAAGGCCCAAGACTAAGGCCCAAAACCACTGCTCGGGAGTGGAGAGGTGAATGCGATACTGCCCCTGCGTGTGGTTGAGCTTAAAAATTAGTGG
This sequence comes from uncultured Gammaproteobacteria bacterium, assembly GCA_964514545.1. Classification (GTDB taxonomy): domain Bacteria; phylum Patescibacteriota; class Microgenomatia; order CAZETR01; family CAZETR01; genus CAZETR01. Next base: position 145,780 of record CAZETR010000011.1, read on the forward strand.
TCTGGCTGCAATTACCCCGTCAAGATCAAAGCCAATGTTCATGAGATAATTATATCCTATGAAGATTTTAATTCTGAGCTCATATTTTTTTCCCTATATTAGCGGGATGGCCCTTTATGCCCGGAGTATGTCAAACGTTCTAGCAGAACTGGGTCATGAGGTGACTGTTTTAACAAATCTGCACGATACAGAGTTGAAAGCCTGGGAATTTGACGGAGGAGTTAAAGTCGTTCGGGCAAAAATTGCTTTCATGGTTTCGAAATCGCCAGTTTCCGGTGAGCTCTTGAAAATACTGCGACAGAAAATTCTCCTGAGTGATTTAGTGGTAATTAATCTTCCATCGCTTGAGGGAGTTTGGGCGACTATCTTGGCAAGGGTTTATCGAAAAAGGATACTAGTAGTTCATCATTGTGACCCCGTAGTGACGGGGATTTTTGGCTTTGCGATTACCTGGGTGGCTATCTGGATTAATTTTTTTGTCTGCCTACTCGCCGATAGAATCGTGACTTATACTTTGGACTACGCTTATAATTCACCATCGCTAAAATGGTTTAAGCAAAAAACGATTGCTATTTTACCTCCAATTAAAGTCGGCCGGATAGACAAAAAGGTTGTTGAAACAATAAAAAAAAAGATTGGAAAAACAAATATTGTATTTGGCTTCGCTGGAAGATTTTCCGCTGATAAAGGAATTCGGTTCCTGCTTGAGACCATACCAATCATTGAAAGATCAATAAGCAATTTTAAAGTCGCAGTAGCGGGCCCGACTAATCCAATCGGTGAGACTTATTTTGACGAGCTTTTGTTCTTGCGGAACAAATACTCGAAACGATTGGTTTTTCTGAATACGCTTGAGCCCGCAGAGATGGTCAACTTTTATCGATGTCTTAATTGTTTAGTTTTGCCTTCTATAAATCGAACCGAGTCTTTTGGGATGGTTCAGGCAGAAGCACTACTTTGCGAAGTGCCAGTTGTGGCTAGCGATTTGCCCGGAGTCCGCTATTGTGTGAAGGAAACAGGAGGAGGGCTCATTGTGCCTTCTGGGAAGATTAATCTATTAGCGAAAGCAATGATTTTGGTCGCTGCCAATCGCCAGAACTTTAGACCGACGAATTTGCAAATTTTCTCTATTAAAAACTTCGTAACCTCTATGTCTGACCTCGTGAACCTAGCTACACGTTCTAAAATCTGAAAGGCTATCGCTTTGGAGATTGCTTCTTGCGTCTGGATTTTCCTCCCATTCCTACCATTCGTCGCTGACGTTCGCGGGGATCGCGTGTGAGAAGATCATGTTGACGCAGTTTTGGTTTGAAGTCCGGGTTTGCCACGGCCAGCGCCCTGGAAACTCCTAAAACTATGGCTTCTAATTGGCTGGCGGTTCCTCCACCTTCAACGACCGCCGAAAAATGATACTTGTCTTTAACTTCGCAGGCCATGAATGGCTTATTTAGCGCTTCTTTAGAAATGACTCCCGGGAAAATCTGTAATGCTGGTTTGCCATTGATTAAATCCTCTCCCTTGCCCGACGTTAACCTAATTCTAGCCGTGGCTTCTTTACGTCGACCGATTGTTGAAATGAAATCCGTTTTTGGACTCATGATTTCTTTACTAATTTATCTGAATACGGGTGGCTCTCGTCCGCGTAGATGTGGAGTCGTTTGAGCATGCGGTCGTGAAGTTTATTTCTGGGAAGCATCCCGGACACCGCTAACCGCAGTACTCTGTCTGGGTGCGTCTCATTCAATTTACCAAGTGTATCCCTGCGTAACCCTCCCGGAAATCCGGAATAGCGAAAGTATTCCTTTTGCTTGACTTTTTTCCCTGTCGTGACAACTCCTCTGGCATTGATAACGACAACGTGATCACCGGCTTCTAGGTGGGTAACGTAGACGGGCTTGTGTTTTCCCATGAGAAGTGGGGCTATTTGAGATGCTAAGCGTCCAAGCACCTGGTCATTTGCATCGATTAAGTGCCAAAGAGGCACGAAACTGTTTTGGGAAGGAGTGAAGGTCTTCATGGAAAACTGCGTTTAGGCCGGCACCTTTCGGGATTTGCCGGCGGCTATTTTAGTTGCTTTTTTCCTAGCTGGATCATGCTTTGGTGCTGCGCTGGAAGGCGATTTGCTTTCCTTTAAATGATGCAAGGCGCTGTTGGGTTTGGGCTTTTCTATTTTGCTGGAAAATTCAACTCTTACAATTAAGGCATTGTCTCCCTTGCGTTTGCCGATGTTAGTGATACGGGTGTAGCCACTACTGCGGGTTTTGAGTGAAGGGGCTATTTCTTTAATAATTTTTTCGCTGTTCGTTTCATCCTCAAGAAAAGAGTGGACTTGGCGAAAAGCATTCTGTGTTTCTTTTTTGGCTTGAGTAATCAGGCTATCGATGACTCCCCTTATAGCTTTGGCCTTGACGTCGGTGGTCTCAATGGTTTCGTTTCTAATAAGCGCGTTAATTAACCCTCTAACTAGGGCTTTGCGTTCATTAAAATCTCGAGAAAGTTGGGGCATATGTTGAAATTGAAGCTGAATTAAATTTTCAGGGGCAGAGGAAAATTTAATCGGTGAGCTCGATGGACTTCTCGCGCAAGGCCGCCTCAATAATTTTGACTGATTTGGTGCCGAGGTTTTTAACTTTGGCTATGTCTTTCTTTGGAGTTCTGATGATGTCTGAGACGTTTTCGAACCCTCCTTTTCTTAACGCGTTGGCGATCCTTGTGGGAAGATCCAGCTCTTCAACCGTTAGGCGAAATGTATCGTTTACCGGGCTAGCGGAGACATTGTTCTCCTCAGCTGGAATTTCGACGGGGTTTATTACCTGATTAAAAAAATCGACTAAAACCTGTGCGGATTTTCTTACAGCCTCTACGGGGCCAATTGTTCCGTCTGTTGTAACTTCAAGAACAAGTTTGTCCAGATTGGTCATTCTCCCGACACGAGTTGTGCCGACGGTGTAGTTTACCAGTACAACTGGGCTAAACTTGGCATCTACAGGAATTAATCCCAGTGAACCTGTTTTTCTTTCTTCGGCAGGGGAGTATCCCAAACCACTTTCAACTGTAAACTCGACGTTTAATTTTCCTTCACGGTCAAGGTGGGCAATGATCAGTTCCGGATTAATAATTTCGACGCCGGCCGGCGTTTCAATGTCCCCTGCTTTGATCTCTTTTGGCCCTTTGACAGAAAGAGACATTGTGGCTGGTTTGTCTCCGGTGTAACGGATTCTAATTTGTTTAACGTTGAGAATTAATTCGACTATGTCTTCTTTTAACCCCGGGAGAGTTGAAAACTGATGTCTAACACCTTCAATTTTTAAGAAAGTGACGGCAGCTCCTTCTAAAGATGTATAAAGAACCCGGCGAAGAGATGTCGCCAGGGTGTGGCCAAATCCTATTTCAAGAGGTTCAAAGATAACTCTGGCAAAATTGTCGGTTTCGTCCTGAATTGCAGTTTTAAACCTGGGTTTGATCATGGCGATATATTGTATCAAAAATTTGAGATTTTTGCAACTACTTGTTAACGGGAATAGAACTCAACAATGAACTGTTCGTTAATTTCGAGATCAATCTGATCCCTTTTGGGAGCCGAGGCAATTTTCCCCACAGCCGCTTTCTTTTCTAGCCATGGAGGAACTTTAGGACTTTCATTTTTGAGTCCCTCGGCAATAAATGGGAATGATAACGATTTGGGATCGAGATTTATTACCTGTCCCGGTTTAACAAGAAAGGATGGAATATCGACTTTTTTGCCATCTACATTTACGTGCCCATGATTGACTAACTGTCTAGCCGATGCACGAGTTGGGGTTAAACCTAATCTGTACACTGTATTGTCGAGGCGGCTTTCGATTCTTTCGATCATGGTTGCTCCAGTTGCTCCCCGAGTTTTAGCGGCAACTTCAAAGTAGCGCCGGAGTTGTTTTTCAGTGAGGCCATAGATCGCTTTAAGTTTCTGTTTTTCGGTAAGTTGTTGGCCGTACTCAGTCTGTCGCTTCCGACCCTTGGGCCCGTGCTGTCCGGGCGGGATGTTTAAACGACGGGCTAACTTTGCCGCCGCTGGGCCACTTTTAAGACCAAGGTCTGTTTCAAATTTTCTGGCTAGTCGATTTTTGGGACCGGTATAGCGGGACATAAAGATGTTTTTGTATATTTATTTAGATTATATTCGGCGCTTCTTTTTGGGCCTAACGCCATTGTGGGGAATAGGGGTAACGTCTGCGATTAAATTAAACTTGAGTCCGGCCGTGCGGAGAGACCTGAGAGCTGCATCACGACCTGATCCTGGGCCTTTTATATAAATTTCAACCTCCTTTATTCCGAGTCCGAGAGCCTTTTTGGCGACTGCTTCAACGGCCGTCGAGGCGGCAAAGGGAGTAGCCCTCCTGGCACCCTTAAAACCGACCGAGCCTGAACTACCCCAAGCTAAAGTCTGACCACTGCGATCAGTAATTGTTACGAGAGTGTTGTTAAAGGTTGAAGTAATGTATACCTTGCCCAGTGATAAGTCATGTACTGCTCCGGATTTTTTGGTGGTTTTTGTGGTCATATGATTACTTATTTGGTTTCGTCCTTATTTGGTTTTCCTGATTCAAGTTTCGCTGCGATTTCCTTTTTGAGGGCTCCAATTGTCACCCTCTTGCCCCGTTTTGTGCGGGCATTTGTTCTGGTTCTCTGTCCCCGAACGGGAAGCCCGCGGGAATGGCGGATACCTCGATAAGAATTAATTTCCTTGAGTCTAGTAATATTTGATGAGATTTCCTTTCGCAGGTCCCCTTCTACTTTGATAATATCAATTATTTTCTGTAATCTGGAGATTTCCTCGTCGGTTAGATCTTTTGCCCGTTTCGCCATGTTGACATCGGCTTTTTTTAAAATTCCTTGCACGTTAACGGGTCCTATTCCGTAGATATAGCGGAGTGAAAATTCGATTCGTTTGTTTTCTGGGATGTCGATTCCGGCTAGTCTAGGCATATTGTAAATTGGTTAACCCTGACGCTGTTTATGGCGAGGGTTAGAACAGATAATATAGAGCTTTCCACGGCGACGGATAACTTTGCAATTTCGGCAGCGTGGTTTAATGCTCGCTTGTACTTTCATATGTCGACTTAGTTTGAAAAAGTAAACGTTTTTTCAAGCCCTCTAGTGGCTGTGTCAGTTTGATTTCGGATTATGTCTTGAGCTTGAAAACGATTCTGCCCCTGGCCGCGTCATACGGAGTAAACTCCACTTTGACTCTGTCTCCAGGGAAAAGCCTGACTCTGGAAATGCGCAATCTTCCCATAACCGTAGCAACTGCCAACTGGCCGTTGTCGAGCTTGATCCTGTACATGGCGTTGGGTAGAGATTCTGTGATTATGCCATTTAGCTCGTGTGTGTCTTTATGCGCCATCTTTACGGTTGAGCGGATCTTGAGGGATTGTACCAAAAACTAGCTTGAGTTTCAACATCGAAGAGGAGTAAGAACTTTCGTTCCCGCGGGGGTAATAGCTATGGTGACTTCAAAAACTGCTGAGAGTGACCCGTCGCGAGTAGAAATTGTCCAATTATCATCGTTTTTGTATGTAATATCAGGTCGGCCCTGATTGTAAATTGTTTCGATGGCTAGACACAACCCCGGCTGAAGCTGGGTTGAGTGACCAGAATCTCCCAAGGAAAAACAAGGAACTGCAGGCTCCTCGTGGAGATCTTTTCCAATTCCGTGGCCAGTAAGACTTTTGACTGGAGAGAAGCCTTTATCGAGTAGAGGGATCTCCATGGCTCGGGAGACATGCCAAACCGTCTTGCCGACGATTGCGGCTGATACGGCCTTTTTAAGTGACTCTCTGCCGCTTTCGAGAAAAGACATAACATCGGCTGCGACTGTCCCGATGGGGACAGTAACCGAGGTATCGGAGTGAAATCCCTGATAAAATAATCCTATATCGATTCCTAAGATGTCTCCAGATTTAAGTTTGTAGTGAGTCGGTATCCCATGGACAACTTCATCATTTACGGTCAGACACGTGGTATGAAGATATCCGGGAACCATTTGAAAGGAGGGTTTTCCCCCTGTAGCCAAAATTAGCTTTTGAGCCTGGGTATCGAGTTCGAGGGTAGTAACTCCAGGTTTGGCTAGTGGCGCAAGTCGGCTTAAAACCCGGGATAACTTTTCTCCTCCAATCGCCATTATCTTTATTTGTTCGTCGGTTTTAAGTTTGATCACCTCTGGTTTTGTTAATAATACTAACGATACTTTGATGGATTTCTGTTATCGGACGTTCGCCATTGATTTCGTACCCTACCCCTTGCCTAACCGCCTTTAGAAATACCGGATGCGTTGAATCTCGGTAAATGTCCAGCCTGTGCGAAATTGCTTCCGGTGTATCGTCGCTGCGTTGGATTAAAGCTCCTCCGCATTTACACTTATCACTGGCTGGCGGGTTTAAGATCAGGCTATAGACCTCTCCGCATTTTTCACATGTTCGTCGCGCTGCCAATCTTCTTATTGATTCTTCACGACTAATTTCGATATTTAATACCAGGTCTATTTTTTTACCGAATTTGCACAACATGTCCTCTAGGTGATCGAACTGGGCGATAGATCTGGGGTATCCATCGAAGATAAATCCTTTGTTTCGATCGTGTTTGTTAATGAAGTCCCATGCTATTAGCCTCACAAGTTCGTCGGGAACAAGGTTTCCAGATTCCAGAGCTTGTTTTACCCGAAGTGAATGGGGATTATCGGAAAGAGCGATTGAGCGGAGAATTTTGCCGGCTTCGTAATGGATAAGTCCATATTTCTGGACAAGAAGATCTGCTTGTGTTCCCTTGCCAGACCCTTGCGGCCCAAGAAGAACGATGTTCATTTCACTTAAGGAAGCTGTCGTAGCTTCGCATTACAAGCTGGGATTCGAGGGACTTGGTAGTCTCAAGGATGACTGAGACGACGATGAGCACCCCGGTTCCTCCGATGGTTAAAGTGGCGACGTTTGATATCGACTGAGCGAGTGAAGGAAGAATCGCTATGATGCCAAGAAAAACAGCACCTGCCAGGGTAATTCGGGTGATAATGTAATTGAGATACTGAGAAGTCGGACCCCCGGGGCGAACGCCGGGAATAAAACCACCATTTTTCTTTATTTCATCTGAGATCTTTTGGGGGTTGAAAACGACAGCTGTATAAAAATATGTAAATCCGATGACCAGGATAAAGTACGAAACGCTATAGATAAGCGTATCGGGGCGGAAACTAGAAATCAAGTTTCTGGCAAGTCCTGCGATAGCTGGGTTTCGTATTTGGGAGAGAAAGTTTCCAAGTAGAGATGGCAATAATACTAGAGAAACAGCAAAGATGATGGGAATTACTCCCGCCTGATTTATTTTTAGCGGCAGATGGGTGGACTGACCACCAAATAGCTTCCCGCCTCTGATGCGCTTTGCGTATTGGATGGGAATTTGACGAGTAGCTTCGTTAACAAAAATAACCCCGGCGACTACGATCAAGGCAATCGCCATAAATAAAATAATATTGAGGTAGTTCGCGGCCTCAAGAGTAGTTAAGGTTTGGCCTAAAACTACAGGAAGCCGGCCAACGATTCCGGCAAAAATTAACAGGGAAATGCCGTTGCCAACTCCTTTCTCCGAGATTAACTCACCTAGCCACATGACAAAGACCGATCCGGCAGTCATGGTAATCACAAGTCCGAGAAGTTGTATTGGATTAAGCCCACTTATAATGTTTGAGCCTTTAAGCAGGGCGTACATTCCAAATGATTGGACCGCTGCCAGTGGGACCGTAATCAACCGGGTGTACTGGTTAATTTTTTCCCGCCCAAACTCTCCTTCTTTGCTAAGCTCCTCTAGTTTTGGAAAGACCATGGTTAAAAGCTGGAGAATAATTGAAGCGTTAATGTACGGATTAAGGCCGAGGGCCATAATCGAAAAGTTCGCCAGGGTGCCCCCTGAAAAAATGTCGAGGAGCCCTAGGAGTTGATTACGAGCAAAGAGACTTTTTAATGAAGCTGTATTGATTCCCGAAACCGGAATGTGGGCTGCTAGCCGGAAAACAACGATCATCAGAGCTGTGAAAATGATTTTTTGTCGAAGTTCCGGGACTCGCCAAGCTCGGGTGATGCTCTGTAAAAAATTCATTCTTTTGTTTTGCCTCCGGATCTATTAATCTTAACATTAGCTCCTGGGGATACAGGAGTTGTCGTTTTCGAGATGCTAAGATGGTAGTCTTTAATTTTGGTTCTTAAAGGCTTAAACTTGCCTTTTCCCCGAAGGACTGGAAGGCGTTTGAGAAGTGATTTTTTAATTTTGGTTCCCTCGAATGTCAATGGAATCTTGCCGCGGGTTTTCTGGCCTTTTTGACCCCGACCGGAGGTGTGTCCCCCCTTGCCGGACCCAATTCCACGACCAACCCGCTTGTGTGATCTGCTGACGATTTTGGGTAGAAAGTTTAATTTCATATGTTATGAAGGCTTGCCAGAGCCTTGAGAGTTGCGTAAACGTTATTTGCCTTATTGTCGGACCCCAAAACTTTACTAACGATGTCCTTAATTCCGGCGGCGCTGACGACAGCTCTGACGGCTCCTCCGGCGATAATTCCAGTTCCCGGGGGAGCTGGTTTGAGGAGGACCCTGGCGGCGGAGAATTTTACGTTTATCTCGTGCGGAATTGATGAGTTTTTCATAGGTACTGTCAGTAAATGTTTCTGGGCATAGGTGCTAGCTTTTCGCACAGCTGAGGCAACGTCTTTTGCCTTACCAAGACCGACCCCAACGCGTCCCTTCTTGTCTCCGACAACTACCAATACTGAAAATCCTATTGAGTTGCCTCCTTGGGTTTTTTTGGACACACGGTTTACCTGGACTATTTTTTCGTCGAACTCTTTGGGCTGGGACGAAAATGGACGATTTGACTGGTATCTGCGATTGTTCATTGCGATTAATTAAAAATTTAGGCCGGCTTTTCGAGCTGAATCTGCAATTGTTTTTATCTGCCCGTGATAGCGATAAGGACCACGATCAAAAACTATAGTTTTAATGTTTTTTTTCAGGCAATCTTTGGCGATTTTTTCTCCTAGCTCGGATGCGTGTTTGAGGTCCCCGGCAAGTTTACCTGCGACGAGAGTTTTACCTACCATGTCGTCGATTACCTGCACATAAACATAGCGGTTTGAACGAAAGACTGTAAGTCTGGGCTTTTGGGACGAACCTTTGAACTTACTTCTGGTTCTTGTCTTTCTCTGATTTGATTTTGAATTATAGCGTTTTATCATATAAGACTACTTTCCAGTAGTTGCGCCGGCAGTTTTGGCTGCCTTTCCAGCTTTGCGGCGGATATATTCACCTAGGTACTTAATACCTTTGGCTTTATAGGGGTCGGGGGGTCTGAGAGACTTAATTTTGGCCGCAGTTTCGCCGACTAGCGCTTTATCAAACCCTGAAATCAAAATCTTATTTTCCTTTACTTCAAAGTTTATCCCCTCGCGTGGCTTGACGGTTATCTGATGAGAAAAACCGAGGTTTAAAACTAAGTCCTGGCCGGTTATGCTAGCTTTAAATCCAGTTCCGTTTATTTCCAGAGTTTTTGACCATCCCAGCGTGACACCCAAGACCATGTTGGCAATGAGCGTCCTGGAGACTCCGTGGAGCTGGCGGCTGACCCTGGAGTCCACCGTGGGCTTGACTACCAGCTGGCTTGAATTTAGCTCTACTTTGATCAAGGAAGCTAACGGGATTTGTAGCTCGCCTTTTGGGCCGGTTACCTTTACAATATTTCCTTCGAGATTCACGGTTACCCCGTCTGGGATATTGATGGGTTGCTTGCCTATTCGTGCCATAATTTAGTAGTGAGTAATTTAAGATAATTCATTGATAGATAAATCGTTACCAGACTTGACAAATAAGCTCACCGCCTAAGTGCTGGGACCTGGCTTCTTGGCTTCCCATAATACCCTTGGGGGTCGAGAGAATGCTGATCCCCAATCCCCCCAGAACTCGTGGAATCTGGGCTGATTTAGTGTAGATTCTGACACCTGGTTTGCTGATTTGGCGAATGTTAGTTATCTTTGGTTTGCCGGCAATATATATAAGATCAATTTTGATGATTCTTCGATTAGGTTCACCCTCGATAGAAACTGATTTTACATATCCTTCATGGGCAAGAATTTGGGCGATTGCATACTTCACTTTTGAGGATGGGACACTGAGACTCACGTGTTTTGCCATATAAGCGTTTTTAATTCGGATTAATAAGTCTGCGGTGGGGTCGGTCATGTGTTAATTATTGGTTTGTATTATTAGGCTTACCAGCTGGCTTTAGTAACTCCGGAAAGTTCGCCTCTGTTTGCAAGGTCCCTAAAGCAGAGTCGACAGAGACCAAACTCACGAATAAACCCACGGGGTCTGCCGCAGAGACTGCAGCGGTTCCGATAGCGAACTACGAACTTTAGCTTTTTGGGTAATATTTGTTTGACAACTTTACTTGTTGTAGCCATAGATCTTCGATTTTTCAAGCCTTTTTAAATGGCATGCCGAGTAATTCTAACAGTCTATAGGCCTTTTTGTCATCTGGGCTTGATGTTACAAGGGTAATCTCCAATCCCCGGATTTTGTCAATTTTGGAATAGTCGACTTCAGGAAAGACAACTTGCTCCGAGATTCCCAGAGTGTAGTTGCCATGGCCGTCGAAGCTGGTTTTGGGTATTCCTCTAAAATCGCGGACGCGGGGCAGGACGATCGTGACAAGTTTGTCAATAAACGCATACATTCGGTCACCTCGCAACGTAGTAGTGAGGCCAATTGGATCTCCTTCTCTAATTTTGAATGCGGCTATCGATTTCTTTGCGGCTCTACGGGATGGGGTTTGACCGGTGATTACAGATAGCCAGGCGGTTGTTTTGTCCATGGCCAATTTATCTACAGCACCTTCTTTTATACCAACGTTGACTACTACTTTTACCACGCGGGGGGCGGCAAGAGAATTACCGAGGCTAAATTCGTCCACTAAAGCCGGTAGGATTTTTTGATGGTATTTTTGGATTAATCTATTCATATTTTATTTAAATTGGATTTTTACATTTTTTGCAAATTCTTACTTTTTTGCCATCTGTGAGCAAAAAAGAAATTCTGGTCAATTCACTGCACTTGGGGCAGATGAGGCTAAATTTGCCGAAGAAAATTGGTTTGGGGATGTGAATCCTGGCTCCAGGCTTTCCCTCCCCTTGGGATTTTTGGTGTTTTAGAGACAAATTTAGGGAAGAAATGATCACTCCTTCCCGGGTAATTTTATCTATCTTTCCGGTTTTGTTTTTGTCTTTGCCGGAGGTAATTTTTATGGTGTCGTTTTTTCTAAACTTCATAGAGGTTTGCTTATCTAAAGAACTTCTTGGGCAAGGGAGGCTATTTTTAAGTAACCTCTGTCTCTGACTTCGCGGGCGATTGGGCCAAAGATTCGTGTTCCGCGAGGTTCTCCTGTTTTGGGGTCGATAATGACTCCGGCATTGTCATCAAAACGGATGTATGATCCGTCACCCCGCCGATATTCTTTACGGGTTCGAACAACTACGGCTTTGACTACTTCGGAGTCTTTGACAACTCCATCCGGTGTGGCTCTGTCGACAACGCAGGTTACCCGATCGCCGAGGTAACCCCACTTGCGAGTCGAGCCCCTTTCTATGTGGATAATCCTTAGGGCCTTGGCCCCGGTATTGTCTGCTGGGATTAGCATCGTGCGTAACTGAACCATAGTTTTATGTAATTTTGGCTTTGGTTTTTTTGATTTTGGTTACTTTTTTAGCGGGTTGGGGATCTGGTTTTTCAGTCTTGGCTTTTCTGGTAATGACTGCTTGGGTTTGCCAGCGAACAGATCGGCTCAGGGGCTTGGTCTCGACAAATGTCACTGTGTCGGATTCCAAAGCCTGTAAATTATCTTTGACGTGGTATTTTTTGGTTCGCTTGACTGACTTTTTGTAGAGATTGTGAGTTTTTTGACGTGAGACCTCGACCACGATTACCCCGTCCATTTTTGTTGATAAGACAGTGCCTGTATAGACTCGTTGAAACTTTTGCATATTATTTGGTTTTGGCTGCTATTAATTCTTGGGCTCTGACGATGGTTTTTAGCCGGGCTATTTCTTTTCGCTTATGAAAGATAGATCTGAGATCTTTTAGCTTGCCGGTGTATTTTTCCAGTTGAAGTTTAACCAACTCCTCGCTTAGAGATATTAACTTGGCCCGATCTTCAACTGGGTTTTGGCTGACTGATTTTGATGGTTTGGTTTTGGACATATATTTGCTGCTTATTCTTTAGAAACAATTTTGGTCAGGACGGGCAATTTGGCCCGGGCTCGGTTTAGGGCTTCATCGGCGATAGTTCTGGGAACGCCGCCGAGTTCAAACAGAATTCGACCTGGAGTGACAACTGAAACATATTCAAAGATGTCTCCTTTGCCAGACCCCATTCTGGTGCCCAGGGCCTTTTTGGTGATAGGCTTGTCCGGAAAAATCCTAATCCACACCATGCCGGCTCTTTTAGTGTGATGGGCAAGGGTTTTTCTGGCCGATTCGATTTGGCGGGAAGATACCCACCCCCGAGTTAGAGATTTGATCCCATACTCGCCATAGCTAATTCGATTTCCTGAATGCGCGAGGCCCTTCATTTTACCGCGGAATTGTTTTCTGAATTTAGAACGTTTAGGTTGTAGCATATTTAATAAGAAATTCGCGTAACTTAGTTTTCACTAATCTTATGGATCCAAACTTTGACTCCGATAAAACCCGATCTGGTGTAACTTGGAACCTTGGCGAAATCAATGTTTGCGCGCAGAGTCTGGAGGGGGATTGAACCAAGGGAGTATTTTTCCCGTCGGGAGATTTCGGCTCCGTTAATTCGACCTGAAAGCATGATCTTGACGCCAATGGCTCCTGATTGCATAGTCTTTTCCATCGTTTTATTGACCACTCTTCTTTGAGGCATCCGGCGTTCTAGTTGTTCAGCTACTCTGGATGCAACTAGAAAGGCTGATAAATCGGGATTTTTTATTTCCTCAACGCGAATATCGATTTTGGGGAGGATAGTTCTTAGTTTTGACTGGAGGGACTTAATAATCAAGAGTTTTATCTCCTCTAAACCTCCTCCCCCGCGCCCAATAACTAAACCGGGCCTGGTGACGAAAAGAATTATGCGCAGGCTTTTGAGTGAACGCTCAATGTCAACCCGGGCAATGCCCGCGGGTTTTAGTTTTTTCATGAGCATCTCACGGAGCATGATGTCCTCCACGAGAAATTCACGGTAGGTTTTTTTCTCTGCAAACCACCGCGATTTCCATGTGTCCTGGATCTGGAGTCTGAAGCTGGTTGGATTAATTTTTTGACCCATATTTAAATTCGTCCGCTTTTGGAATCTAATTTATCCGGTGACTCAAGAGTTACAGAGATGTGTGATGTGCGTTTTTTGATTTGGTGGTATTGGCCTCGAGACACCGGATTACCCCGTTTGAGAGTTGGGCCGGGGTTGATCTCGATTGACTTAACTAAAAGTTTGTTCTCATCGAGCTTAAAATTATTTTTGGCGTTCGCAATCCCAGTTTTGACTACTTTTGCAATTAGTTCGGCGGCTGCCTTTTCCGCAAACTTGAGTTTGGCTAACGCAATCTGGGGAGACATCCCTTTCAGGCTATTTGCAATGAGCCTAAGTTTTCGAGGACTTGTGCGAATATACTTTTGAGTAGATTTGATAAGCATAGTTTTTAGGTTTTATCCATTGTTCGTTTAACTATTTTTCCGTGGCTTCTAAAGGTTCTGGTTGGGGCAAACTCGCCAAGCCTATGGCCAACCATCGGTTCGCTGACGAACACATCGGCGAACTTATTTCCGGTGTGAACCTGAAATGTGTGACCGACAAACTCCGGTGGTATCTGACTGGCCCTAGCCCAAGTTTTGATAGGCCGTTTGCTTTCAGAAGGCATCGCCAGAACTTTTTTAAGGAGTTTCCGGTCTATGTATGGTCCTTTTTTAGATGATCGGGACATGATTTAAAGAAAATTATTTTCTTCTGGTAAGAATCAATTTTGTTGAGAATTTGTTTTTGTTCCTGGTTCTTGTTCCGCGGGCTGATTTTCCCCACGGAGTTTTGGGGTGCATACCTTCTCCTGATCTGCCTTCACCGCCCCCGTGGGGATGAGAATCTGGATGCTGGGCTGTACCTCGGACTGTGGGCTTAATTCCCATGTTGCGTTTGCGCCCCGCCTTGCCAAAAGTGACATTTTTCCAGTCGATATTTCCAAGCTGGCCGATTGTAGCGTAACAGGTTACTCTAACTAGCCTGACCTCGCGCGATGGCATGAGAATATTGGCAAAGGTAGCGTCTTTTGACTGAATCGAGGCTGATGTTCCGGCACTTCTGACAATTTGAGCCCCCTTTCCTGATTTCAATTCTATATTGTGAATGGGAGTGCCTACGGGAATGTTTGCCAGAGGAAGGCTATTCCCGGGTTTAATTTCCGCAGCCGGCCCTGATTCTACCACATCTGCCGGCTTGAGACTTTCCGGGGCCAGGATATAACTTCTGGTTCCATTGCGATAAAGAATCAGGGCGACATTCGCTGTTCTGTTGGGGTCGTATTCTATTGATTGAACTATGCCCGAAACTCCCCGCAGGCTACGCTTCCAGTCGATTTCCCGCAGGAATCTCTTGTGTCGTCCAGCCTGGTGGCGCATGGCTAACTTGCCAGTCGTGTCCCTGCCTGAATGTTTTTTAAGTATTGAAAGAAGCTTTCGGGATTTGGGTTTAGTCAGACCCTTCATCCGCAGGGGTGTGTAGAAGCGAGATGAGCTGGTAGTGTTGGCTGAGGGCGTTATCGGCATATTATTTTGAGGAACTTAAAGCTCCGGTGTCGAAAAGGTCAATTTTCTGACCCTTAGCTAAGGTAACTATGGCTTTTTTTATATCAGATCTAGTTCTAAGTGTTCGATTGCGGGAGTTTTTTGTGGTATTGCCTTTATTGATTAGGGTTTGGGTGGAGATAACTTTGACTCCAAACTGGTGTTCTATGGCTCGCTTGATTTGGGTTTTTGAGGCAAAAAGACCGACCTCAAAGGCATATTTACCTTGGTTTGTTTCCCGAAGGGACTTTTCGGTAATGATGGGCTTAATTAGAATCCTCATTTTTTCTCTTTTGGCTTGACTATTTTGGGTTTGGCTTTGAGGGACGGATTTTTAATGATTTCAGGTATCGGGCTTGATTTGCTGGATGCGGGTCCTGTCGCGAGTTGTCCTTCCCGCCAGTGCTCGCGGGATTTACCCGTCTGCGCGCTGTCGGGCGTACTCGCTGCAGCTGCGTATCTGACGATCCTTCCTCTCGCACCACCCGCGTTATTTGTGGGCGCTAAGCTTGTGGTGGAACTAGTTTTCTTCTTTTTGAGCTCTGGCGTTATCTTTGGCAATTGAGGTGGAGTTGTAGAAGACATGCTGGATTGAGAACGCTGGGTTAAAATTTCGATTGCGTCCTCCTGAAAAATCAGCTTGTTGCAGTCGAGAACGTCATAAACGTTTAACTGAGAGGCGTTTCGTAGTGCCACGCGGGGGAGATTGCGGGCTGCTTTGACTAAGCTTGCGAGTGGCTTGCCAATTACCCAGGTGGTTTTTAAATTCTCTAACTTGAGATTTTTGAGGATTTCGACGGCTTTTTTGGTTTTTGGCTCAAGGCTATGGGCGTTTTCCAGAATTAGAATGTCGCTCGTTATATACCGGGAGGTGAGTGCAGAAGCCAGGGCAAGGCGCTTCATCTTCACCGGGAAAGACATCCGGTAACTTCGAGGTTTGGGGCCGTGGGCAATTCCTCCCCCGACAAAGATAGGGGCACTTCTGGCACCATGCCGGGCGTGTCCGGTACCTTTTTGCTTAAACCACTTGGCTTTTGTGCGATTAATATAGGCCCGGGTCTTGGTTTTCGCCGTCCCTTGTCTACGGTTGGCTAAAAATACCCTAACTGCCTGGGCCATAAGTGAAGGATTTACTTGGGCGGCAAAGATCTGCTCTGGTAGCCCAATTTGCGACTTAGCCTTGCCGTCGAGTGAATAAAGTGTGGTTTTGATCATAAGAGATAAGGATTGTTTAACTATTTGCTTGGGGTTTCCGGATCTGTTTGACTTGACCCAGTTTGGGTTGTTTGCGCCTGTGTTGTCCCGTCTGAACCTTCTGCCTGGGACTCGGCTTGTGACTGTTCTACCGCGATGGCTTCTTTGTCTAAGCCCTTGGTTGAGAGCAGGGGCTGGAAGTGTTTAGCTTCTCCAACCCGAGTGATTTTGGCGAGGGATTTAAGCGGGCCGGGAATAGTTCCTTTAAGCTCGATTTGGGTATCTGAGACAGAAAGGACGATTAGATTTCTTTGGGTTCTTTTTACTCCCCCCATATGCCCTGCCATGCGTTTGCCTTTGTAAACACGTCCTGGAGTCGTGGTTTGACCAATTGATCCCGGGGCTCTCTCCCGATCGGACTGGCCATGCGTACGCGGGCCGCCCGCAAAGTGGTGACGCTTGACGACACCGGCGAAGCCTTTACCTTTGGATACAGCGGAGACATTAACGGAATCTCCGGGTTTTAAAAATGAGGTGGATTTTATTTCTTCACCTCGTTTAAAAGTCGACTCTTCCAGTCCGAGTTTTATTTCACGAATGAAGCGGGGGGATTGAAGCCCCTTGAGCGTCTGGATTGATTTGAGATTACCTGATAGAGGTTTGGACAAGCTTTTTTTGTACCCTAACATAATTTGGACGGCTGAATAGCCGTCCTTGTCTTTTGTTTTAATCTGGGTCACTGTGTTGGAAAGAATTTTGACCACAGTTACCGGAATTCTCTTGCCGGCAGAGGTATATTTTTGAGTTTGATTAGTCTTGATTGCGTAAATTGTACTAAGCATAATATTGCATAAAAAAATGGCCCGGATGGGCCACTTTGATGTGGTTTTCCCTTCCGCACTTACAAGGACCTAGGTTTGCGATCGGTGCGTCCTCACAGTATGCGAGATTTTAACAGAATTACATCTTGACTTCAATATCTACACCGGCGGGCAGATCCAGATGCGAAAGTGTGTCTATTGTCTTTTCGGTAGGATCCATAATATCAATCAAGCGTTTATGGGTTAGCATTTGAAAGTGGTCTCTGGCGTTTTTATCGACGTGGGGGCTGGTTGTGACGGCGAAAAGTTTGCGGTCTGTGGGCAGAGGAACTGGTCCGATGACCTTGGCGCCGGTTGAAAGAGCTGCCTCAAGTATCTTGGCAGCTGCCTCGTCTATAACGCGGTGGTCAAATGATTTAAGTTTTACCCGAATGCGTCCTTTAGGCATATATGAATTAATTTAAAAAGACCAGTGATTGGTCGCTATACCGCTCTTTGTCAAGCTTTTAGCAAGCAATCACTGGTCTTCTAACAAAAAGTGCGAGTGGTAAAAATTAGGCGATTACTTTGGAAATAACCCCGGCTCCAACGGTGTGACCGCCTTCGCGGATTGCAAATCGCAGGCCCTCTTCCATGGCAACCGGAGCAATGAGTTTGACTGTCATCTTGGCATTGTCCCCAGGCATAACCATTTCGACTCCCTGGGGAAGGCCAATTTCTCCGGTGACGTCGGTCGTCCTGATATAGAACTGGGGGCGGTAACCGGTAAAAAATGGCGTATGTCTGCCGCCCTCTTCCTTGGTAAGGATATAAACCTCGGCCTCAAATTCGGTGTGTGGGGTAATCGAGCCGGGCTTGGCTAGGATTTGGCCCCTTTCAACCTGATCTTTTTCGACTCCGCGCAGAAGAATTCCGACATTATCGCCTGCCTGACCTTCGTCAAGCTGTTTTCTAAACATCTCAACACCCGTGACCACTGTCTTCTGGGTCGGTTTGATACCGATTATTTCGACTTCCTCACCAACCTTGACTCTGCCGCGCTCAATTCTACCGGTCACAACCGTGCCACGACCTTTGATTGAGAATACGTCCTCGACCGGCATCAGAAATGGTTTTTCCAGGTCGCGCACCGGTGTGGGAATATACTCGTCCACCTTGGCCATAAGCTCGAGAATTGCTTCTTCCGCTTTGGGGTCGCCTTCGGTGGCTTTGAGGGCTGAACCGCGAATGATGGGAATTTCATCACCCGGGTAATTATATTTTTTGAGGAGTTCGCGAACTTCCATTTCGACTAAGTCCAGAAGTTCGGCATCGTCAACCATGTCACATTTATTGAGAAAGACGACTAAGGCGGGAACGTTTACTTGCTTGGCCAGAAGAATATGCTCGCGGGTTTGGGGCATGGGCCCATCTGGGGCGCTAACAACCAGAATAGCTCCGTCCATTTGAGCCGCGCCGGTAATCATGTTTTTGATGTAGTCAGCGTGGCCGGGAGCGTCGATGTGGGCGTAGTGGCGCTTCTCTGTCTCGTATTCCTGGTGGGAAATGTTAATCGTGACGCCACGAGCCCTTTCTTCCGGGGCGTTATCTATGTCCTCATATTTTTTGGCCTCGGCCATTCCTTTTTTGGCCAAAACCATGGTAATTGCCGATGTCAGGGTTGTCTTTCCGTGATCAACATGACCGATGGTGCCAATATTTACGTGCGGTTTGGTTCTTTGATAAGTAGCCATAAAAAATGGTTTGGGGCGAAAAAATTAGTTCCACCTCTGGACCATGAGTGGTATTTTAAATACTCACCAAGGTTTTCGCAAGGGGGAAATTAATTCTTTCCTATTTCTTTTTCTACTTCCTGTAAAAATTGATCAAAGGTGCTGAGGTTCAATTTTTTGCCGTTGAGGAAAAATGTCGGAGTGGAATTTACTTTGAATTGAGCACCGGCTGCGATATCTTTATCAATTAGTTCTACGGTTAAATCGGACGTGAAATCAGCCGCGAATTTGGTTTCGTCCAGTCCTATCTCCCTCGCCGAACTCTTCAGAAATTCTTCAGTGAACTTTTCCTGGTTGGCAAACAGGTAGTTGTACATCTCCCAGAATTTGCCCTGGTTTTGCGCTGAAACGGCTACCAGGGCAGCTTTTTTGCCAAACTGGTGTTGCGTCAAAGGAAAGTGGCGATAGGCGAAAAGCAGCTTGTCCGGATATTTTGCCAGCAACTCATCAACATAAGGCTTAAATTCTTTACACGCCGGGCACTGCAAATCTGAAAATTCAACCAGGTAGGTTTTGGCGTCAGGAGGGCCCTTGGTGACAGTCCCCGCGGGGATTAGATCCTGGCGGGAGAGAACTACCTCCGGACGGGAAACTAAGGCGATGCCGATGCCGACCACAATTACCGTGGCCGCGACAATCCCGACGATTAATTTGGATTCGCTGGTCAGATTCATGGCCTATTGTTGTTGAACTGCATTCTCCTAACTTTGCCTTGGTGTGAAGTTTACTTCAAGTGGTTTGTCGGGCGCGGGATTTAAGACGGGAGTAAATTAGCGACGTACTAATAAGCAGGGACAGGTTTATGGCTATTGCTATCCCCAGATACAGGTCGGCTGTTTGAAACAAAGAAGTGATTTTTACTATAAAGGCTTGGGGAATGGTAATTGAGGGGATTTTTAGCTTGACCAGAAATCCTAAAAATAACAGAATTGCCGACAGAATCGATAGCTCCAGAACGGCACGCAAATCCTTGGGGCTTGAGAACATATTGGAGCTAATCTGAAAAACGGCGTAACTTGAGACGAGATAGAGCGGAATATGGGTAGAAAGATCTTTTGTAGAAAGTATGTAAATCATCCAGAAAATTAAGCCTAACCCAATTAAAAGCGGGGCAATACCGATTATAGATTCCCTGACGAGATCAGTCCTTCCAATCGGAACACTGCCGAGCTTTACTCCACGGCCATCCTCGTCAATTTCCGGCACCAGATTTATATCGTGCACCGGAACAAGCAGAAATAGCGCGGTAATAAAGTGGGCGATTTCGTGGATAAATGTTCCCGGGAGAAAGATGGCCGAGAGGACCATGACGGTTTTTCTTTTATCGTGAGTTTTGAGGAAAAGGGTTCTGGCGATTGTATTTACGGTCGCTCTGGAGATCAGGTATTGGAGGAAAAGCTCGAGGAGAAAAAGAAGAACATATACCACGCCTCTAGTTTACCTTATGTCAAACTGTGCGTTTAGTGGTGGCTGACTTTCCCGCTTTTGGCGATAATCTGTTCAGCAATCATCTTGGGAACCTCCTCGTAATGGCTGGGTTCCATGTAGTAATTGGCCCGACCCTGGGACATGGAGCGGAGGTTGGTTGAGTAGCCGGAAAGCTCGGCCAGGGGAACGAGAGCGACGATTATTGTCAGGTGTCCGCGCTTTTCCGTTCCCTGGATTTGGGCCCGTTTGGAGGATAAATCACCGATAACATCTCCCATAAACTCATCCGGGGTCGAGACCTCGACTTTCATAATTGGCTCGAGAAGCACGGGGTCGGCTTTTTTGATCGCAGCTTGAAGGGCCATGCTGCCGGCGATTTTGAAAGCAATTTCGGATGAGTCAACGTCGTGATAAGTGCCGTCGTAGACGGCTACCGAGATATCGACCATGGGGTAGCCCGCGATAAGGCCGTTGTCCAGAGCTTCCTTGACGCCTTTGTTAATCGCCGGAATAAATTCATTGGGGATGGACCCGCCTTTGATTTCGTCGATAAACTCATAGCCCTCTCCCCTGTTTTTGGGCTCAATCCGGAGCAGACAATGGCCGTATTGGCCGCGGCCACCGGTTTGACGAATGTATTTGCCTTCGCCTTCGGCCATTTTTTTGATAGTTTCCCGATATGCCACCTGGGGATTGCCGGTTGTGGCCTCGACCTTAAACTCCCGCTTCATCCGGTCCACGAGAATTTCCAGTTGCAACTCACCCATGCCGGAAATAATTGTCTGGCCGGTTTCCGGATTGCTTTTGACCGTAAAGGTGGGATCTTCGTCCATGAGTTTCTGGATGGCATAGCCCATCTTTTCCTGATCGGATTTGGTATTGGGTTCAATGGCCAGGGAAATAACGGGCTCGGCAAAGGAAATACCCTCTAAGACAATCTGTTTGGCCTGATCGCAAAGCGTATCACCGGTTTTGGTTTCTTTTAGCCCCACTGCGGCCACAATTTCTCCGGCAAAAGCGGCATCGATATCTTCACGTTTGTTGGCGTGCATGAGGAGAAGCCGACTGATGCGCTCGGTAGTACGCCTGGTCGAGTTATAAACGGCAACGCCGGTTTTGAGCGACCCGGAGTAGATACGCAAATAGGTGATGCGGCCGACGTGCGGGTCGGTCTGGATTTTGAAGGCCAGGGCAGAGAAGCTTTCTTCGTTGATCGTTTTTCGAGTAGTTTCTTCTCCCGTTGTGGGGTCTATGCCCGTAACTGTCGCAATGTCGACGGGAGAAGGAAGAAACTGGACCACGGCATCAAGAAGCGGCTGAACGCCTTTGTTGCGCAGAGACGAACCGGAAAAAACGGGAACTAGCTTATAGGCGATGACACTTTTGCGCAGAGATATTTTAAGTTCCTGAATGTTAGGCTCTATTCCAGCTAAAAACTGTTCCAAAAGCGAGTCGTCGTTTTCGCAAATTTGCTCGATGAGCTTGGAGCGCCATTTCTCAACTGTTTCTTTGATCTCATCCGGAATCGGGTGCTCGTTAAAGAGGGCTCCGGTTTCGTCTCCCTCCCAAATTAAAGCCTTGCGCTCAAGGAGTAAGACTACGCCGCGAAACGTATTTTCGGCCCCGATCGGGTAGGCCAGGACCGCGGGGTTGGCTCCTAATCTATCCTGGATAGCCCTGATTGTGCCCTCGAAGTTGGCCCCCAGTTTATCCATTTTGTTGACGAAGATAATTCTGGGGACATGATATTTATCGGCCTGACGCCAAACGGTCTCGGTTTGGGATTGAACTGTCTCCTCGGCATCGAGAACTGTCACCCCACCGTCTAAAACCCGCAGCGAGCGCTCGACCTCGGCGGTAAAGTCGACGTGCCCCGGAGTATCGATGAGATTAATCCGATATGAATCGTTGGGAACCGGAGAGTTTGGGTCACTCACACTCCAGAAGGTGGTGGTGGCTGCGGAAACAATCGTAATTCCCCGCTCCCGCTCCTGGTCCATCCAGTCCATTTGGGTGTTGCCCTCGTCGATATCCCCAATTTTGTAGGACTTGCCGGTGTAGAAAAGGATCCGCTCCGAGGTGGTAGTCTTGCCGGCGTCGATGTGAGCAATAATACCTATATTCCGGACCTTTTCCAGAGGGATATTGCGATTTTTAGTGATAATGTCGGACATAATAAAACGCACCTTTCTTTGGAAAAGAAAGGCTGCGACTAAAGAAAACAACTGTCAAATTGTCCTCGGCTATGCCTGTGGCAATTTGGCAATTTTTAAAGTTTGAGCCTCAAGCCAAGGAAGCAGTTGAAGCCTAGCGAAGGATCATTTTATAAGAAATCAGCCGGTTAAGCAACGCTTGTTTGTTGAACGTGACCGACATAAGTGTAATATAAAGATATAACAATTTATGATTTTATATGGAACCTGGTGATTCTCCCGACAATGGCGTTATTACAGCGGCCGATGAAGTTGAGTCGGGGGCCGGTTTGCCGGAATTAAAAATTGAGGAGATTGGTCGATCTGTAAAACCGGTAGTGGGATTTGACGAAGGAGGTGAGATAAAAACGGGCCAAGCTGTAGTTCTTGACTACGGCGACTATACAATTGTTATCGGTAAAGGGATTGACATAATTCAAATATTAGATAAACAGGGCAGAGAGGTGGAAGACATGGATACCAACGACTTGCTCATATTTGACTGGGGGCTTATTTGCAAGGAGGGGGATTCTCTGAGTCGATATGTTCGCTTGTCTATGACTCGTAATGCGATCTTCACTTCCACAAAAGTGGTTGAAGACTGTCCGGAAGAATTTAGAGGATTTCTTGCTAAATATGTCGATGCCAATTCATCCAAGGATGGTAGCTGTCCGATATTTGGCCAAAAGTGGAAACTAAACCCGACCGCTGTGAACCGATGTGTAGTGAGTGGGGATGGTGGATCTGTCTTTTTTGGCGAGACGAGCTCAGGATTCTTTGTCGCGTTTCAGACGAAAACCCCCGAAGGGGTTGATCTTATACCCAGGAACTGGATACGGTTTGATAGCAAAGACGCATACTTGGGAAATTTACCCCCAGCTATTCTGGCTGAGAAGACTTTATTGGGAGTTAACAAGAGAGTAAGCAATTTCTATCGAGCACCCAATCGAGACGTGTGTGTTTATGGCGATCTCCTGGAAGTTCGCGGTCCTTATCATGGTTCTGTTGATATTGCTTTCACAGATAAGATCACGGGGGTGGGTACGAACCTTACGCATGATCCTAATAACCCAAATGTCATTTATTACTGCAAATCAAATAATCCTCGGGCTGTTGTCAGGCTGGACCTTAGCGAAGGTCCGAAAACCTGGCACACGGAAGCGGCAGATTTCCCCAAGAAATACGAATCGGCTGCGAATTTACAATTAGATCCGACTGGTAATTTTTTAACGTTTGAGTCCAATGGGGAATTTGTGATTCTCACGAGAGACGGTTTAAATGAGATTAAGAGGATTCCCAAGTTATGTAACGTGAGGTTAGATAAACAGGGAAGAATTAGAGGTATTGACGAAAAAGGTCATTTGGTAATCTATGATGCAAATTTCAAAGATATTACTCAAGAACTGGAAAAAAGAAGGGTTACAAGATTGGCCCGGGGCCTAACACTAGATCTTTTCAAAAAAGAAGCTGGTCAGGGTGCGCAAAGTAAGGTTGACCAGTTTCAACATTTAATACCAGCTAAGACGGACCTAGAAACAAGATTTGGTGAACAGCTTCAAACTATTACAGCCCTTGATGGTGTATCCAATATATCCGAAGCGCTTAATAGATTGCGGGCTCGTCTGCAATCAGATGGTTTACAGCCCGCGCAGGTAGAATTTATTACTCAAGGAATACAGGATTCTATTAGAGGTAAAGAGCGGGAACTTGCCGCACCGGTAGTTGCTCAGGGGTTAGTGGATTTGAGTACGAAATTAGCTGGCAACTTAACTATTGCTACTGTTACTGAGGCCAAGGGTGATCTGGCAAAATTAAGGTCTTTGGAGGGTTTAGTTGATGATGCGACAAGAACACGAATTCGAGCTCTGGAAAGTCATTTTGGGCAGCAATCCGCTGAACTTTTCCGTAGGGAAGGTGCGGTCATTGAAGGAGATGTAAATGAAATGGTTGGTGGAGTTAGATCAGAACTCGAGAAAATGGCAAGTATGCCTGATTTTGCAGACTGGCAAGAATTTAGATTACCTCAATTGGTTAGCCGGCTTGGGGCACTCGCAAATGATTGTCCAATTGAAGCCTCTGAGACGCAAAAGAAAATTTTGGCTGCACGCAGGCAACTGCAAGAACTTTCCAGAGAATATGAGACAAGGTTTAAAGAAAAATATGCCCTGGTTCGCGAAAAAGCGTCTGAGGTAATGGGCGAAAGAGTGGAGCTGATGAGAACAGATATGGATTCATTGGTAGATCGGTTTCGAAGCAGAGGTTTTAAGGATCGTGCTCAGGCAGAAACTTATATTCGATCTAGCGAAGCGCTGGAGGCTCTCAGAACTGAGATTACAGAGCTTGCCCGGCAAAATCCCGAAGTAGCCAAGGAACTCGATAAGGAGCTGAAAGTCCGACTTGCTACTGTAATGTCAGAAGCTGAACGGGGTGGTTTGACGTCTATCGCTGAAACCGGCCAACAAATGGTTCTATTTGGCGATACTCTCTTTCCACGATGGGAAGGAAAGGTACAAGAGACAGTACAGAGACATGTAGATTTAGTCTTTATACCCGATGAAAGAACGAAGGGTTCGGGGGTGTCGGCAGATCAGGTTTTTGGAGACATGGGGATAATGGAAATTAACTCTCGAGGCAAACTTGAGAGAAAGCGATTATATGAGGGAATGCAGGACGAGGATGAGTGGCGTTACGGATCAGTTTCATATAGAGGAGAAAATGTATTTCCGTCCTATCTGAGTCAAGCTGAGTATCGACGGGTCAAAAAAGATTACGGGGATTGGAGTAAGGGTGATTCTTCAATAATAAAACAAGGCCTTAACGAAAAGAGACAATTATTGCATGAACGATATAAAGAAAGGCAGAAGCCAGGTCAAAGAACTCCTGAGATTGATGCCCCATGGAGTGCAAAGTACAGAGAATTACTCGGCGATTATGCTAAATATGCTGCGGAGCATCACGTTTTGCTTTTCTCCAGGTTAGACGAGTTACGCAAAGCTCCCGAGACAGAATTTGCAAATGGGTCCGGGTACGTGCCTGAATGGCAGAGTCATTGGACAGTTGATGAAACAACGGAACGGTATCTCGAAGAAATGGCTCAAGCATTTAAAATGCAGCTTGATTTGCAGGAGGGAATTTTGGATTTGAAGGGACATGCAGGAACAGGTAAGGATGTGTTGCTTAAAATTTTTTGTAATCGCACTAATAGACCGTACTTTGGGTTTGATTGTTCAAAATGGACTACGGAATTTGAATTATCTGAGGATGTAATCCTGGAATCAAAAGAAGGCGCTTCTGTGACAGTTAGGGTTCCGTCAGTCATACTAAATGGCATTATGACTCCCGGCGCTATGGTTTATTTCAATGAATACACGGCAATGCCGGAACAAGCACAAATATTTCTACACGCCTTAACTGACGAAAAAAGAGCTTTGACTTTGAAAACAAGTTCTGGGAAAACTATTAGGGCAGATAAAACAGTACTTTTAGCAAGTTCCAGAAATCCAGGTTATCCCGGCACGTTTGAGCCGCAGTTTGCTACTAAAAGCCGTATGGTAAGTATTCAGGTGGACTACCCGCCACTGTATAGAGAAAGAGAACCAAATGATCCCAATCCAAATCATCCACTAAGTGCGGCTGAGGCGTTAAGAGTTGCTCGGCAGGTTGATTCGTTGGCGGACTTAACTTATGAAACAAATCTGCAACACAATGAGTTTGTGAAAATTTGGGATAGGTACGTGAATGGGGTCGCAAATGGCGCACCTGATTTAAACGTGGTGCAAAAATTTGACGTCGAAGCTATTTTGACAATGGTTGAATTTGCGCAAAAACTGCGAGAAGGATTTATATTAAAGTTTGAAAAACGATCTGCAGCTGAAATAAAAGGTAAGCTTGTAGTTGACCAACCCTTAACGGGTAGAGAAATGAGAAGAATGGCTTACTTCTTAAGTAAGATGTCGCCGGAAGAAAAAGCAACAGCAAATCCAGAAGCGGTAACAAGAAGCCTCATTGAGAGATTCTTCTTGTCCCATATTGATAGCCAAAAAGAAAGGGATGAAATAAGAACGGCAATGGCCACCTGGACGTCGTCCAAGAGACCTGCTGCTTGAGTTAATTAAATGGATATGGATAAAGAAGGAGCAGAAGTACCCCGTCGGTCGCCACAAAAAGATACGTTGGCCCGAGAAAAAATCTTTATTGCTGATCAGGCATCTGAGGGCGGGCTAAAAGTTGTCCCTGGAAAAACCTGGGCCTTTCATTATCCCCGTGGCGCTGAGGCTAGATCTGCCGCAATATCTGGTTTGCTTTCAGGGCAAACTAGGCCTGAAGACATAGTTATTGACTTAAGGCCTGATGCTTTTACTTACGATGTAGCTGATCTTGAGCGGCAAGGTTTACCTTCAGTTGCAGGGAGGGTTCGAGATGTTTCCGCCTATGTAACTCATTACGACTACTCTCGGTTTGCTCAGTTTGTTTCAGAAATGCAGGGGACTGATATAACTTCTGATACCGCTCAATCTCTTTATGACGGTATAGCTCAAAGTAGAATCCGGCAAAAAATGATTGATGCCTATGGGTATACAGGGAGAAAGCAAATGGAAGATGCGTTAAGGATAGAGGCTGAAAGAACAATAGAGCAAATTGGTAGCCTTCCAAAAATTGAAAAAGTATTAGCAGCTTTAAAAATGGATTGGCTATCAGAAGATTTACGAGTCGCTAGAACCGAACAAAGAGATCAAGCAATAGGACAATTATCACTCGATGAGCGACGACTTTATGATCAATTGATGGGTTCATACCAAGAGTATTTAAAACGGGGTGATCAAACTGCTTATGAAAGCTTAGTAAGAGGGGTAAAAGAAAACGTTCAAAGAGTTCAACAAGAACCGGAGTCTCTAAAAGATGAAGGCCAAGAGAAACTTGAGCAAGAATTAGAACAATATAAAGATCAAGCTGTTCCTCCTGTAACTTCTGGGGATCCTGCTATTCCACCTGAGGATTCAGATGAATACCACACTCCAACTGTTGCACCTGGGGAGTCCAAAGAACAAGCTGCGTCTAAACCATACTTCGAGATCACGCCAGGTGGGTCGAGTACAAAGCCATTAACAGGTTATTACGCTTCTGGAAGGAAAAGCTATTACGATATTGATTCTAGGACGTGGAGTAAGCGAAAACAGCTATCTTCGTATGTTGCAAGTTTATCTGGCTCTGAAAGACAAACTATCTCTGGTGCTACCAGTAGTGGTCTAAAGTCTATTCCTATTCCGAATGGGTATGCATTAGATTTGACATCGCTCAAATTTACCGGTAGCAGACCTGAGTTTGCTAGAGATCAAAATGGATGTTTCTATATAAAGACCGATGCCGACAGTGCTTTTTCAATAGATTTTCTGAAACAAGATCCTCCTTTTGCCGGCCTTCCTGTCGCTGATGACATTATCCCGATTTACAAAGAGCAGCTCTCCCCAAGTACAGAACAAGCAATGACTGGTTCAGGTGGTACAACAGTAGAAAAAGCAGAGAGGCTGAGACAATATCTACTTTCTAAGCATTTTTATCCAGGAGATGGTGACTTACAAATGGCCCAGGCTTTACAACTTAAACTGAGAAATGAATCTACCGGGGATAACTATGTTCAAAACCTTGATCATTCAGAGTATTTAGAGTGCTATTCTGCAAATACTCTCTACGTAGCAATGTTAAGAAAGACAGGTATCCCTGCAAGGTTAGTAATCGGCCACAAAGTCGAAGGAGCAAAGGATGGAAAATCGAGAATTGACTCTCAAACTGGTCACGCCTGGACTGAAGTTTGGGACGGTACCGCTTGGAGAAGAATGGACGCCACGCCAAGACCTAAACAACAGAAAAAGGATCAAAAAGGCGACTCTAACACTCCGACTCAGGAGGCGCAGGATGGAGGGATCGACAGACCATTCGATAATGATCAAGGTAAGCAAGATTCGGGACAGCCACAAGGTCAGAGTGGGTCTCAACAAGGGCAAAGTAGCCAGACTGGTGAATCAATGCCCGGCCAACGGATGAGCGAAGCCTCAGATCAAGACGTGGCACAAGGAGAATCGGAACTGGATAACGCAAAACAATTTTCGGAAGCAATGGAACAACAAAAGCAGAATTTAGATCAAAGACTTGAAAACGCCAAATCTTTTCAAGATTTACAGAAGTTGCAACAGGAGGCCGAAACTTCTGAGTTGCTTGACGATATGAAACAAGATTTACAACAAAGGCTAGAGGCAAAAGAAGAGCAAATGAAAGAAGTAATTAAAGAAAACCTGGATGAAATGGTACAGGATGGATTTCTGGATGAAGCACGTAGACAGGAACTTGAACAGCAACTTGAACAAAAACAATTAGAGGAACTTGATCGTATTCGGCAACAAATTGAACGAGAAAGCATGTTATTTAATGAATACCAAAAAATTAAAGAGGAGGTTGCGCCCTTGGTAGATCAATGGTTTGATTATTTTGTAGAACGATTGCCAAGGCAAGAAGAAGTCGAATTGGACGAAGATTCACTTACCAGGCAAGGAGCATTTAATAGACATTCTGTAATGAAACCCAGAAATCTACTCTTTGGGACAGTTAAAAATCCTCGTACACTCAAACCCTCAATAAAGCCCAAGTTTTTAGCCTCTGTGATGGTAGATGTAAGCGGTTCAATGGAAGGCGAGAAACTTATTATGGCGAGGAAACAATTAGTCTTCTATAACGAACTTTTTTCAAGAATTAGCAGTGAATTTGGTTTTATACGATATGCTAATAATATCTTTTCCGATAATGTCGTTGAACTTAAAGGATTTGATCAAGATTATGAGAGCCCTGTAAGATATGGTTGGGGTGATGGTACCAGGTCCACAATTAAAGCCCGCTTAATGCAAGCACTGCATACCCAGGGAGGCACTAATATGCTCCCTGCTATTCAAAAGGCGACAGCTGATTTAAATCGTGAATCTTTTGAATATCCAGATTATGCCTCTGCCTTATACTTTATTGGCGATGGCCAAGACACAGCTGGAAATTCGCCGAAAATTAAAGAGTTTTTGAGACTAAGTGGGACAGAGCGTGGGTTTGGGGAACACATGCTGTCTGCAATAATGCTGGGAAACGAATCCCAAAGAAGAGATTTGGCGGCAATCTTTGGTGATGACCATACAACAGTTGCGCCTAACTTCGATACTCTGATAGAGCAGAGTATGTATAAATTTGACGAGGACATGGAGGCGTATTTAGCAGATAAGACTATCTAGGATTTTGAATAAGGGGTTATTGGGAGAGATATTGAGCGAGGCCGTAATTTTCAAGTTTTTGACGAAGTGCGCGAGATTGCAGAAGCAGCTATTTGAATAAGATAGGGGGGTTAGCTTGGAGTAGGAAGACTACCACTTGAAGTGCGCGAAGGCCCGATTTGTCGCACAGATCCTTGCCGTGAGCCTTTTTGGATTCTATTCGAATACGGCTCATGGAGCGGATTGGCGGGACTTCACAGGGCTACCACTTAAAATGAGCAAAAGCCCTGTTCGCCTCTGCCATGCGGTGGACGTCGGTGCGCTTTTTAATCGCAGCTCCGGTTTGGTTTAAGGCATCGACTAATTCGGCGGCGAGCTTTTCGCCGAAGGTATGGTACTCCTTATTGGCCCGGGCGCGGGCGGCGTCAATTATCCAGCGCAGAGCGAGGGATTCTTTTCTTTCGCCTCTAACCGGAGTTGGAATCTGATAGGCTGCGCCTCCTATGCGGCGGGCGCGGACTTCCATTTGCGGTTTAACGTTTTCGACGGCGGTCAAAAATGCCTGCAGTTCGTCCTGGCCGGTTTTTTCCTTGACCAGCTTTAGGGTGTTGTAGACTTGCTTTTGGGCGACGGTTTTTTTGCCGTCAAGCATGATGCAATTGACCAGTTTAGTCACCAGAAGATTCCCGTATACGGGATCGGGGTCTAATTTTCTTCTGGGTGCGGGTTTGGAACGCATTTTTAGAAAAGTGATTAAGTAATCTAAGATGCTGCTGCGGCTTTGGGTAGCAGGGCTTGTCTTTTGGCACCGTAGCGGGAGCGGCCCTGTTTGCGATTTTCGACACCCGCTGCGTCAAACTTACCCCTGACAATGTGGTATTTGACTCCCGGTAAGTCTTTAACCCTTCCGCCGCGGACGAGGACAATTCCGTGCTCGGCGATGTTGTGCCCAATGCCGGGAATATATGCAGTTATTTCCTGCTTATTGGAAAGTCTGACACGGGCGACTTTGCGCAGGGCTGAGTTGGGCTTTTTGGGAGTCATGGTTTTGACCAACGTCACCACTCCCCTTTTAAAGGGGTTGGGGGACTCAAAGGCAAACCTGGTCCGGCTGTTGAAGTTCTTGGTCAGAGCCGGCGACTTGGTTTTATTGAGTTTCTTTTTTCGGCCCTTGCGGACCAGTTGATTAATAGTAGGCATGTTCAAAACGCACCTTTCTTTAAAAAAGAAAGGCTGCGACCAAAGAAAAATTGGGTTAAATTGCTGTCAGCAAAGCTACATCAATTTCTTTATATTCGAATTTTAGCAGGTTTGAGCTCTGAATTGAAGTTTCTAGGCTTCCAGGGTAGCCCTCTCGGGGCTTGTAGGGATGAGCCGGCCGATAATTACGTTTTCCTTGAGGCCCAGGAGCCTATCTTCCTTCCCCATGATGGCAGCTTCTGTTAGAACATCGGTTGTCTGGATAAATGAGGCGGCGGAAAGCCAGGACTCGGTGTGGAGAGCCGAGCGGGTAATTCCCAGAACGATAACCTGGGCCGTCGCCGGTTCGCCCCCTTGGGCCAAAACTTTGGAGTTTTCCTCTTCAAAGCGATAGCGGTCGACTATCTCACCCGGAAGAAGGGGTGTGTCTCCGGGGGTGCTAATGCGAACTTTGTCGCTCATTCTCTTGATAATTACTTCGAAGTGCTTGTCGTTGATAGCTATCCCCTGGGATTCGTAGATGGCTTGAATCTCATCTATCAAATACTCCTGAACACCTCGCAGACCCCGTACTTCCAATACTTCTTTGATGTCCAAATTTCCCGAGGCGAGCTGGGTTCCGGTTGGAATTAAATCTCCGGCTTTGACTTTTAGCTCTGAGGTTAACGGGATGATGTACTCTTTTTCTTCGACCGGTTTGACTCCAACTGATTTGACCCGGACTTTGTATCCTTCGTCAGTTTCAACGACGTCGACTTTTCCTGAAATTTCAGATAGCGGTGATAGGGTCTTTGGGGTTCTGGCCTCGAAAAGCTCTTCAACTCGAGGCAGGCCCTGGGTAACGTCAAGGCCAATGGCGCCAGCCGCGTGCTTAGTGCGCATTGTCAGCTGAGTTCCGGGTTCTCCAATTGATTGGGCAGCAATAACTCCGACCGGCGTACCCATTTCGACAAGGGATTTGATCGAGAGATCCCACCCGTAACAGGTAATGCAGACTCCAAATTTACTCTTGCAAGAAAGAGGGCTTCTGACTGTGACTGAGGCGATATTGCTCTCGATGATTTTGGCGATCAGGACATCATTAAGAATTTCACCCGCTTTGGCGAGTTTTTTCTTACCATCCATTAAATCCCCGACTAAAGTACGGCCAATAAGCCGGGTGGCAAAAGACTTTGCCCTCTTTCCGTCGCCTTTAATTTCAATTCCTTCTGCTGATCCGCAGTCTTGCATCCGAATTAGCGCGTCGTGGGAAACATCGACCAGGCGGCGAGTGAGATAACCGGCACTGGCAGTTCTAATTGCCGAGTCGGTTAGCCCTTTACGCCCTCCGCGAGCGGCGTTGACATACTCAAAGATTGACAGTCCCTCACGAAAGTTAGATTTGGTGGGAAGTTCAACGATTCTTCCCAGAGGGTCTACAGATAGACCACGCATAGCTGAAAGCTGTTTTACCTGGTCGCGGGATGCACGGCTGGCTTTGGAGTCGATAATAATGCGGATGGGGTTTAAGGGAGCGAACTTGGCCCAGGTATTGTCAGCTATTTCCTCTGTTGTATCCATCCAAACTTCGTGCGTGAGGCGCTTCTTTTCTTCTGTGGTAATAAGTCCTTGACGGAAGTTGTTTTCTATTTCAGCTACCTTTTTGTTAGCTTCCTCGATGCTATTTTCTTTCAAGGGATCCTGCTCACAATCGGTGATCGAAACCGATACTCCCGAGAGAGTAGAGCCGAAGAACCCAAAGTTCTTGATTCCGTCTATGAGATGCTTAATTTCGTCTTTACTAAGCTCACTTAGGGCGCGGGTTAGAAGGCTTTTGATTTTATTCGAATCAACCGGCTCGTTCACGAAGCGCAATGGTTGGGGAAGAATGCGGTTGAAACGAATTCTGCCGGCCGTTGTTTCGAGAATCTGGCCGCTAATTCTGACTTTGATGAGTTGGCGCCAATTAATCCGGCCCAGTTCACTGACGAGAATTGCTTCCGATTCATCTGAGAAAACCGATGGGAATGGAGTCAGGGCCGCGTCAATTGATGTTAGGTAGAATGTACCAAGGGCCATTTCGCGCCGCGGAACGGTGATGGGGGTTCCGTCGGCTGGCTTAAGGAGATTTTCCGTGGGCATCATGATTGAGATAGCTTCGCTTTGGGCTTTTTGCGAAAGAGGGACGTGGATGGCCATTTGGTCCCCGTCGAAGTCAGCGTTGAACCCGTCGCAAACGCAGGGGTGGATACGAATGGCGTTGCCTTCAACAAGGATGGGGTAGAAGGCTTGGATACCTAACTTGTGCAGTGTCGGGGCACGGTTTAGAAGGATTGGGTGATTTCGGGTAATATTTTCAAGAATATCGAAGACTTCCGGCGGGCGTCTTTCCAGGATGTTTTTAGCTGATTTGACGTTTGGAGCAATGCCTTGAATTATCATTTGGCGCAATACGAATGGTTTAAACATTTCCAAGGCCATGTCTTTGGGAATTCCAGCTTGGTTAAGCTCCAATTCCGGGCCGACAACGATGACAGATCGGCCGGAGTAATCGACTCTTTTGCCAAGCAAGTTCTGGCGGAAGCGACCCTGTTTCCCTTTGAGCATTTCGGAAAGCGAGCGAAGTTCTACCTGAATTCTGGATCTGCGAGTTGAGGGTCTTTGGGCTGTATCGATCAGACTGTCGACTGATTCCTGAAGCATGCGTTTTTCGTTACGCAAAATGATTTCCGGAGCCCCTAAATCCATCAGGTGTTTGAGGCGATTGTTGCGGTTAATAACTCTGCGATAGAGGTCGTTTAAGTCACTCGTCGCAAAGCGACCTCCTGAAAGCTGGACCATAGGACGAAGGTCGGGAGGAATGACGGGAAGAATTTTAACAATCATCCATTCGGGCGAAACACCGGCTTTTCTCAAGCCCTCAACAATGCGGAGCCTTTTCACGGCTTTGATATATCTTTGACCGGTAGTGGTGGTTATTTCTTCGCGCAGTTCAATTACCAGTTTTTCCAAATCCACCTTTTTCACTATTTCCTGAATCGCCTCGGCGCCCATGCCGACTTTTATAAATCCCGCAGCTCCATATTCAACCAGCTTTCCATATTCGTCTTCGGTCAAGATTGATTGGACTCGAAGAGATTTGAGCAATGATTCTATCTTTTTGTAAATTTCTTCAAGCTTTCCCAGTTCGGCGATCAAGTTGTCACGGGCAACTTGAATTTTTTGCTTGGATTTAAATTCAATTTCTTCTATCGCCAGAGTTCTCTGGTCCGTATTGGAAAGCCTGGCTTTGGTTTCCTTGATTTCACTTTCCTTTTCTTTTGCCAGTACGTCTATTTCCTTCTGGGTTTTGTTCTCTAATTCTTTTTTACGATCTGACTGCTGTTTGGATATCTTGTCCAGTGTCTCCATTTTAGTTTCGGGGTCAAGGTCCGTTACAATATATTCTGCAAAGTAGACTACGGCTTCCAGTGATCTGGGAGGAAGATCAAGCAGAAGTGAGAGCTTACTCGGAGCTCCCTTAAAAAACCAAACGTGCCCGACTGGTGCCGCTAAGTTAATGTGTCCCATGCGTTCGCGCCGTACCCGAGATTGGGTAACTTCAACTCCACATTTGTCACAGATAATGCCTTTGTATCTAATTCTTTTGTATTTGCCACAGAAGCATTCCCAATCTTTTACCGGGCCAAAAATTCGCTCATCAAATAGTCCGTCCTTTTCCGGCTTGAGGGTCCTGTAGTTTATGGTCTCCGGCTTAGTAATTTCTCCATGTGACCAGCTCTTGATGATAGCTGGAGAGGCAAGCTTGATCATCAAACTTTTAAAGTCAGCTATGTTTTTGAGGGTGTCTGTGTTTTTTGTGTCCATAATAGTATGTATTTTAAGCCTCTGCTGAGGGTTTTCCACTCACTTCTTCTACTACCTCCATTGGGCTTTTGCTGCCGAATTCTTCACTGATAGCTTCAACTTGAGCTCCGGAGGCGCTGGCTAGCTCTTGGGCTTCTTTGGTTAGTGGAGTTTCTTCTTTGAGGATATCCGACTCCGACTTCTCGATGACACCAAGTGGAATGACGTCAAGGAGTAAGCTTTTAAGTTCACTAACGAGGACTTTGAACGATTCAGGAACTGTTGAAGCGGGAATGTCTGTGCCTTTGACAATTGCTTCGAAAGCTTTGGCACGACCTACGACATCATCGGATTTAATGGTTAACATCTCCTGTAAAATATGACCGGCCCGATGTGCTTCCAGTGCCCAGACTTCCATTTCACCTAATCTTTGACCTCCCATTTGAGCCTTTCCTCCGAGAGGTTGTTGGGTGACAAGTGAGTAGGGACCGGTCGAGCGTGCGTGGGTCTTGTCCTCAACCATGTGGGAGAGCTTCATGAGATAGCCGATCCCCACAGTTGACTCCTGTTCCATTTTTTCGCCAGTTCGCCCGTCGGTGAGCTGGATTTTTCCGCTGATAGGAAGACCGGCTTTGGCAAATTCAGAGAATATTTTCGCGTCTGGAAAATTCTCAAACACGGGGACGGCAATTTTGGTTTTAAGTTTGCTTGCTATTAGTCCAAGGTGGGCTTCCATCAATTGCCCCAGGTTCATGCGGGCCAGGACGGAGAGTGGAGAAATAATTAAATCGACCGGTGTTCCGTCGGGTAAGTACGGCATATCGGAAACTGGAACTATTTTACTGATTACCCCTTTATTTCCGTGGCGGCCTGCTAATTTGTCACCAATTGTGACTTTTCGAAGTTGGGCAACCTTGACAATGACTTTCTTTCTGGTTCCAGGTTCTAGCTCGTCGCCTTTGTCATGGTCCAATATTTGGACATCAATGACGGTCCCCCTTTCACCGTGGGGCATACGCAGCGATGTATCCCGGACTTCTCTAGCCTTCTCGCCAAAAATGGCGCGCAGAAGCCGTTCTTCAGCTGAAAGCTCGGTTTCACCCTTGGGGGCAATTTTCCCGACAAGGATATCGTTTGGTGCAACGTCTGATCCAATTACGACAATACCGCTTTCGTCCAGGTGAGCTCTTTCCGCATCACTGACATTGGGGATATCTGCGGTTAATTCTTCCGGCCCCAGTTTAGTATCGACCACGGCCGCTTCATATTCTTCTATGTGAATTGAAGAAAGGACGTCTTCTCTGACTAATCTATCGGAGATAACCAAAGCGTCCTCGTAACCCAAACCTTCAAAAGAAGTGTAAGCCACGACCACATTTTGCCCGAGCGCGAGTTCTCCGTTATCGCAGGAGGGTCCGTCGGCGATTATCTCGCCAGCGCTAACTTTTTGACCCAAACTGACGAGCGGTTTCTGGTTGTAGCATGTTGATTGGGCCGTCCGTTTGAATTTGACGAGTTGATAGGTTTCTATGTTTCCATTCAGTTTGACTAGATCGGAATCAGCCGGTTTTATTTTGGGAGCTTGGCTGAGCTTAATCTTGATTTCGCTGCCGCTTATTTCAATGACTGTTCCGCTGTTTCGGGTTTTTACGATCCGGTTCATGGAGTCCGGAATTATTGCCTCAATACCGGTTCCAACCAGTGGGGCCGATGGTTTAATTAAGGGTACAGCCTGACATTGCATGTTTGAACCCATTAGAGCTCGGTTTGCCTCGTCGTTGGCCAGGAATGGGATAAGCGCAGCCGAAGTACCGACGACCTGCCTCGGAACAATGTCGATAAATTCGACCACCTCGACCGGGCCTTCGATGAATTCACCTTTATGACGGATGGGTACCCAGTCATCTAGAATGGTGCCGCTTTCATCCACGTTTATTCCAGCGTGGGTTATATAATGATCGGCCTCGTCGTCTGCCGGAAGGTAAACGATCTCGTCAGTAACTCTATGTGTTGATCTGCCGCCTTTGGTTTCCTTGACTACTCTTCTATAAGGCGACTCTAGAAAACCGAATTCATTGACTCGGGCATAAAGAGCGAGGTATGTAACAAGGCCGATGTTTGGGCCCTCGGGTGAACGAATAGGATCAATCCTTCCATACTGGGAACTGTTGATGTCTCGAATTGAGAAAGAGGCTCTTTCGCGGGTAATCCCTCCTGTACCCATTACTGAAAGACGGCGAAGGTTATCGATTTCTGACAGGGGGTTAGTTTGATCCAGAATCGCTGACAGTTGATTACTTCTGAAGAACTCGTTGATTGAAGAAATAATTGGGCGGGCGTTAACAAATATTTGTGGTGTAACTAACTCTTCGGTTGAAACCATGCTCATCTTCTCTTTAACATGGCGTTCCAACTTTAATAGGCCGCTTCTAAAGGCGATGTTTCCGATGAGTTCTCCCACTCTCCTCACTCTGCGGTTGGCTAGGTGGTCAATGTCGTCAACGGTTCCTTTACCGTTCTGGAGTTTGATAAGGTAGGCAATTGTAGATACTACATCGTCACGAGTTAATATCCAGTGCTGGGGTGTGTTGGGGTATGAGAGCCCCAAACGCCGGTTGAGTTTGTAGCGACCGACCTTACCCAGATCGTAGCGACGATGGTTGAAGAAGAGATTTTCAAGCAAGGCTGTGGCGTTTTCAAGAATAGCTGGTTCGCCGGGGCGCATTTTTTTATAAAGTTCCACCATGGCCTCGGACTTGGAGTGGGTGGAGTCGCGGGAAAGAGTGGAGAGAACATAGTCATGCTCTTCGTTGGTGTTTACGCTGCGGAAAAGTTCAGTCAACTCTTCATCTGATTCGATACCTAATGCTCTAAGAAAGAGGGTGGCTGGATATTTTCGACGGCGGTCGATCCTGACCGCTACGACATCGTTTCGGGCAATTTCAAATTCTAACCAGGATCCGCGAAGCGGACGAAGTTCGGCTGAATAAAGCATTCTCCCTGAGGCCGGATCGACTTCACCGGAGAAATAAACTCCGGGTGATCTAACGATTTGGTTGACTACGCAGCGTTCGATACCTGAAATAACAAAAGTTCCTTCCGGGGTCATCTGGGGAATATCACCCATAAAGACCTCTGATTCAGTAGTTTTGCCGGTCTGAAGGTTTTTTAGTTTAGCTGTGGCCTTGAGGGGAATTGTAAATGAGAGGCCTTTTTTTATGCAAACTGCGGGAGAGTTTGAAGACTTACCAAAGTATGGGTCGATAATTTCCAGTTGCCAGTTTTTACCGGTGAAGTCATCGATCGGAGAAATCTCGCTTAAAGCTTCTTTAACGCCTGTTTGAAGGAATTCCTGCCACGATTCTCGCTGAATTTGGGTCAGGTCGAGGGGAGGAAGGTGAGAATAGATTTTACCCCAATACTGGCGTTTATTATCTGACATCAGTGAGAACGAGCAAGCCTTAAATTATTAATTGTCTGTTTATATTCGCTAACCCTCGTTTGCAATTGCATACTCGAGGAGGTCGAATATAGCCAAAAAAGTTCGCCTTGGGGCGAACAAAATCCGGCGTAACTATTAACTTACGCCTTTCAACTGTTTGTTTTTACCATGCAATCCAGGTCCCTGTCAAGCGGGAAAGTAAATCTACAAATATTTGGCAATGTTTCTTTGGTGTTCCTCAAGGGTAGAGGAAAAGTGGGTTTGACCGTCGGAGCTTGAAAGATAGAACCAGTAATCTGATTGGATTGGGTTTGAAGCGGCCTCGATAGAGCTTAAACCCGGGTTTGCGATCGGGGAAGGGGGGAAACCGGGATGGGCGTACGTATTATAGGGGGATGCAATTTTTTTGTCCTGTGGAAGTACCCCTAACCACCATTTGCAATCCGACAGAAGCAAGGTATTTTTGCGACATCGGGTTGAGGCAGTTGCGTACTGAAGCGTGGCGTCGATATCTAGCGGCCAGCCGGATTGATATCGCTTGATGAGAAGTCCGGCGATAATTTTTTTGTCT
Organism: uncultured Gammaproteobacteria bacterium; assembly: GCA_964514545.1. Lineage (GTDB taxonomy): Bacteria > Patescibacteriota > Microgenomatia > CAZETR01 > CAZETR01 > CAZETR01. The sequence goes on from CAZETR010000011.1 coordinate 184,333, forward strand.
TCCGGCAATCGGGCTTCACGTTCCAATAGAGAAGCCAGAACCACGGTCTGGAATTCGGTTAAACCGTTGGCGCGACTGATGAGGGTTTGATTGGCTTTTTTGGTAAAGGTAACTTCAAAAATTTTGATTACTGCGCCGGGGGAGGCAGTCTTGGGTAAGTGATAGGTGTCGGGAAAGAGATATCCCTCCAGGTTTTTAGGCGAGGAAGCCAGCGCAACAAATTGGTTGGGGTCAAAATTACTAAGTTGGCTCGCGAGGAGGATAGCTATCTCTTCCCGCCTTAGCCCTTCCGGTAAGGTCACCCAAATATCCGGCGCTCCTTTTTGCAGAACTTCAATCAGGCGATATAAATTGAGGCCGGAGGAGAGCTGGTACTCCCCTGCCTTGATTTTGCGGGAAAGATCCCGGGTTTTAATTATCAACTTAAAGGCCACGGAGCTTTTGATAAAGCCTGACTTTTGCAATCTGGCAGCAACCAGGGAAGCTGATTCACCGCGATTTATGACAAAGGCTCTGGTCGAGGTATCTCCGGGGGCGGGAGAAAGGGTAAGCGCGTGAAGGAAAACCGCAGAGACAAGGGCAATGACGACTGTCACGGAAATTATGAGAAAAACTAGTTTGCCTTTCACATCGGAGGGGTTGTCTTAAACTTCGTCGAAGAGGGCGCGGCGATATTTCTGAGTTTTTGAGTCGCGGATAAAAATCCGGCCGCATTTTTGACAGGTCAGTTTATCGGTTCCATCCGGACCTTTAGTCACCTTGGCCGCCGTCAGTGGGTTGCCACAGCCAACACACCTGCCTTGGGAAAGGAGCCAAGCCTGAACCGGAGCGATTACGTTTTTGAACACTTGAACTAGTTTATCAGGAGAAGCGGTTTGGGTCAACTGATTGGAGACGAAGTCGTCGAGTAGTAAGTTTGCGGTTCTGTTGGGGAGTTAATTTCCCGGGGAGTGGGGGTTTGGTTTTCTTTTTGTATCTCTTCGATTGTCTGCTTTATCCACGGGAGATGGTTTTGGGAAAAACTTATGGCCTGGTTAAAAAGAAAGAGATTAAATACGGCCAGGATGACTATTGACATGAGACCTATCAATGACCCGAGTTTAAAGGTGGAAATGACAAATGTATCCGCAATTTGATCGTGCCAGCCGCGGCGATCTTTATCAACCGCGATCCAGATAAATCCCAGGCCGAATAAGAGGCCGGAAACCATGTACCCTATCTGGTTTCTAAAAAATGCGCGGCCGAAGCTAATTAATTTTCCATCACTATCGACTACCTTGGTACCCACTAATAGCTTACCCGGAGTGGCGCCTAAACTATGAATCAGATATGCATAAAACAGTGGAATGAGAAGGGAATAGAAAAGTAACATAATTGTTACAACCGATAAAAGTCGCCTGATTAATTCGTCGGGAGAGGTCGAACTAAGTGCCCAATTTATGAGCAATACTGCCGGAGTGACGCAAATGAATGCATCGGCTAAATATCCAAAAATTCTTTGGGTGGGGCTAGCTAGGTTTTTCATTTTCCTCCTCAGAGATTATAGTTTGAAAAAATAAATTCCAGGTGCCGAAGTTAAAGACTGTTAGTACGGTACGTATCACCAAATCAAGGGTTCCTATTAGAAGTGAGAGCAACACTGAGCCAATGATTATTCCGAGACTTGGAGAGTTAGAACCATGAATGAATATGGGAACGAGAAGAATTATTCCAAATACGGCAGTGATTGCCATCACAGCCAGAACGGAGAGACAGCCTACGGCACAGCCAATACCGGTATTAATTAGTCCCATAACAATTGTCGGAAAAAATTGTTTGCGGGAAAGAGCAAATCCCTTCTCCCATGCTTTAAGAGGAGGGAACTGGCGGAGGACTATCAGACGCTCCGCGTAGATTGAAGCCATCGACATAAGCAAGGCAAAGAGGATGAGCCCCAGTATCCCCAGAGCAATGCTAATGGCTAGCCAAATCGCCCGAAGAATCGGAATGAAACTGAAGACAAGAGACCCGGCCAGAACCAGAAGCGCAACTGCGACGGAAATTCCTAGTGATATGCCAAGAGAGATGAGTCCTAGAATAATTAAGTGCCTGGTGTTTGCCCTACCAGTAGGCGACGAGTTGGTCAGGCTAATTGGCTTTTCCTTATCGGCCTCGGATAGTCCGTGGATAAGGGCTCCTTTGGCCCAGGCGACGATAATCCAGCGGATGATTACGAAGACGACTATCGCAAGGGCACCACTTATCATTAGTTGCCTCCAGGCTGACATCGGGATTGAAGAAAACCATGCTCTTACTGCATTTGTGGCATCTCCCAAAACCATTGAGGTTTTTCGGGGAAGATCCTGTTGGATATTTTTTGGTAGATTGTATATGGTTTTCGATTTGCCTGAACCGGAATTAAAATTTGATCCGCTTAATCCAGCAAAAAAACCGACTAATACTAAACCATAGACCCAGAGCCATTTGTTTTTCCAGGTTAAGTTCCATGATCGACTGATGATCCGACCGTAGTCAACTTGAGCCATGTAATATTAGCCTATATCTAAGGATTTGCGAGTGCAAGGGTTAATTGCCCTGTTCGTCGAGCCAGTTTTGGAGAATTATGGCCGCAGCCGCGGCGTGCTCATTTTCTTTTCTACCTGAACGGGATTTGTGAAGGAGTGAGATTTGAGCATCTCTGGTTGTCAGAGTTTCGTCTTGAAAATCAAACGGGGTGGAAATCGCCTCCCCGAGAGCTTGGGCGAATTTCTTTACTTCCTCTCCTATTTGGGAGTCCGGAAGACCGATGATAATTTTGCCGATTGAGTGAGCCTGGATAATTTGAGAAAGGCGCATGAATATTTGAGAATCATTTGCGAGGGTTGTAAGCGGCTCGGCCAGGGGACCCGCTGCCAGGGCAATACCGAGATGAGATCTGCCATAATCAATGCCCAGTAAATTCATTTTAGCGCGCGTTTTCTACGAGTTGGGCTTTGACGACACAACGACGGAGGTACGTGCCGGGGGGACAGCAGGTAACAAGCGAGAGCTCACGCCGGTCGTAGCGCTGCTCCAGGACGGAAACCTCGGTGGGTTTGACTTGCTTTACTTCAACGACTTCGTAGCGATACTCTATTCCATCGTAGTTGATGAGAATCGGATCTTTTGGCTTTAGGGTAGGGATGGTTGAAAAGATTGAGATGTAGTTTTTGGGGTTGTAAAATTGAGGCAGTATCGAGTGGCCAAAAATAACCGGGTTTCCGGGTTGGCCGGGGTTGGCTGTGCCTTTGTACTGTATGAGGCTTTCTTTGAGATTTGTCCCGCCAATTTTGACTGTCGCATCTTTGATCTTTAATTTGGGGATGGAGATATTATAGTTTTCAATTTTACTGGGCCTTCCATCTAAGGGTTTATATTGGGGAAACCAATTGTCAGGGTTGGTCAGATCAGGTGTTTGGGATGTCGAGGATTTTGCGAGAATTGTTTGGACTAGGGTTTTGGGAGTTTGAGTATCGGTTATTTCTTTGGATGTAAATAGCTCGAAGCTGATAATTGGCCAGACGGCGTTAACGATAAGAAACACGCCGGTAACAATCAGGACGAAAGAGAGGGCGAGAAGGATTTTGTTGCGGTGGATTGAAAGAAGTGAAATTGCAGTCCAAGTTGAAGTGAGCCTGGGCGTTGATTTGGAGTAATGATTCAGGGGCATGGAGAAAATGCTTATGTTTTTATCGGTTAGTTGGAAGTTGTTACTATTTCTATGTTTCGAGCAACTTGGGGAAGAATTTGGATGAAATTAGGTTTAAGTTCCATGTTTGCGGAAATAAATCCGGGTAGTTGTTTGAGAATTTCTCTCGCTTTTCCTAATGATTTACCAGTGAGGCTGTTTTTAATCTCATCGCCTGAGATTTTCGGTAAAAGAAGAGAACTTGAGGAAACTGTAAAGATGGATTTGTTTTGATCCGAAGGTTTGGGTTCGAGCTTGAAACTATTGCTGTCTTTTTTAAATTCATAACCTTCAGGGAGGGCAGTCACAATTTCCTTGGCAGCAATTTCATCTAGATCGTGACTGTTGTAAGAAAGAGCTGTGGCTTTTAGCTTGAGGGTTAAGCTTAAAATCGTCCCCTCGTCTCCGGCGTTTTTGTCGAATTCCCTGGATAGGGTGTCAGTTGCGATGGAACTTTCGACCAAGCTCGATCCAGGTTCTAGTTTTTGGGCGAGGTCGTCCCGAGCCTTGGCCGTCAGCTCGTCCGTGAGAGCCGATTTGGCTGTTGCCAGATCATCTTTGGCAACTGACTGAATTTGGCGACTGGAGCCGCCGGAAAAAGCAAGCGTGTTTTTAGCCACGACGTCGCTAACCGCAAAAGAGGCAAGTTTAAACTCTGTGCCCGCGCTAAGGTTGTATTCTTCCCCGATGTTAACAGAGGTAGTTTTGGCGGTTGCTACTCCGGGAACCGAGGAATCAGCCGTACCGCTTTTGGAGGCGATTGACACTTGGGTATCGAGAGTAAACTTGAGACCCGCCGGACTTTGCAGCGTGGTTCCCGCCGAAAGAATCTTTGTCTGCGGCGTAGCGTTATAAATAGTTACTTCTCCCTTGGCTTTGTCTCCGACTGTTTTGCGCCCTGTTGTCGGAATTGTTTTTTCTCCGCTTGTTTCAGTTTCAAGCGCTTTGGCTGGAATGATTTTATTTTCGTAGTCGGCAGACTTGAGTCCTGAATCAAGCGTAACGATAAATTCCTTGTCAAGGCTTTTGGGTTCGAAGGCAATAATAATTGTGGCCTTGGGCAAAAACCAAAAGGACAAGAATATGCCGGTGATTAGGGCCAGTGACAGACCCAATAAAATATATGGTAGTTTTAGTCTCTTTACGGGAGTTGGGCCAAAAATCGGGGGTGACTTGGAGAATCGGGGCAGCCTGATTTTGGTTTTAAATTGAAAAAGAGATGAAAGAGAAATTCTGGGAAATTTGAAACCCTCCGGTTTCGTTCTCAGGCCCACGCGAGCCGGCTCTGTTTCTGTCAACGAAGAAGGCGTGACAGAAGGCGAATTGTCCACGGCGGTTATATCCTGACCGGTAATAAATCCCAGATCGTCGTTTTCCTTTGAGTTGACGACGGTTTCATTTGGTTGTTCCGGCTCGACTTCTACTACTTGAGTTTGGTACGAAGTATTGGCTCTATCCTCTTCAACTATGCCTCTGGATTTGGCAAACTCGGTCCCGCCCGAGAGGGCCACCGAACGAATTGAAAAGTCAACCGGCAATGGTTCAATCTTAGGAAGGTGGAGAAATGGCAATTTGTCCATCCAGGGATGCTCTAAGAGTCGTTGTTTGGCATCTTCCAAGTCTGAGGCAGCATCGAACAGCAGGATACGGGAAGGAAGCATGTCGGAAACATTAAAGCGCGATAGTCCCTCCTCGAGATCGTCGCCTAAACTAACCGATCGAGCGACGGCTTGGGTACCAACAATGCGTCCAATCTGGGATAGGGTAACTTCGATATTAAGCTCGTTTATTCCAACCAAAATTAAAGATGGGGGAACTCCCTCCTCGGCTTTAAGGTGATGGATGATTGCCTCGATAGTTACGACGAAACCGATTGGTTCCAGGGCAAGACTTCGTGATAGCTCTCTTAGAAATGGCTGAAATTCGGGTTTGATTTTATCGTTTGTAACCCACATCTCGGGCAATCCAAAGACAACTTTTTTCGGCTCTTTTCCGGCCGGACCTTTGAAGCTCTGGACGGCAACCGAGAGGGTGGTGTCTGCGGCAGTTGCCAGGTCATCTGGATCTTTTCCTGCCCACATAGCTGGCGTTCCGGTAGCCAGGACCTGAATTTTGTTGTTTATTACGCTCCAAATTGCGGCTTTGACGCAGTAATTATTGACTTCCAGGGCAAGAAAATATTCCAGATTCTCGGTTTGGCTGCCGGTAATTTTTGATATCAAATTCGGGATTTCCATTGAAGTTTTTTATGCAATTTTGGCGTAGATGCGTCGCGTATTTGATCCGGCTGATTCTTCTTTTATTATCTTAATTCTTCCGATCGCGCCTGTCGAGGTCACGTGTGGCCCTCCGCAGAGCTCTTTACTGTACCAATTGTCCAGGGGTCCGATAGTAAAGACAGAGGTAATTTCGGGGTATTTTTCCGGAAAGAAAGCCAGGGCTCCTTGGGAGAGCGCTTTTTGCTTGGGTATTTCTTCCCTGGTAACTTGCATGTCCTCGACAATTTTTTGGTTGACTGCGTCTTCGACTTTCTTAATTTCTTCCGGCGTAAGTTTGGTCGGGTGGGTAAAGTCGAACCTAAGACGCTCGGAAGTAATGTTGCTGCCTGCCTGGTGGACATGATCCCCTAAGACGTCCCGAAGAGCTTTGTGGAGAAGGTGGGTTGCGGTGTGATACCTGGTTGTAATTTCCGAATGATCCTCTAGTCCGCCTTTAAACATGCCGGCCGAAGATGTGCGGGAGAGATCTTGGTGTTTTTGAAGTTGTTGATTAAATTGCGCGCTGTCGAACTTAAGGCCTTTTTGGCTAAGGAGTTCTTCTGTAATTTCGACCGGGAAACCGTATGTTTGGAGAAGGTCAAAAGGTGAAATTTTTCCTACGAGTTTTAAACCGCGATCTAGGCTTTGGGAAAACTTATCCATTTCTGCTTCAACAACCCGAAATAGTTGATTCCGGACTTTGTCTCGATCGAAGTAAACTCCCTCATAAGTAGAAAGCACTCCTCGGTCAATGATAGTTGAAAAATTTGGTCTGAGTCCTCCACTTAAGAAATGCATTTTTACGGCTGATCTTCTTAAAAGCCTTCTGAGAACGTATCCTTGGCCCTTGTTGGCAGGAGATAAATTTTCGGAGATTAGAAAAGTAGCGGCTTTGATATGGTCTGCGATTATTCTGATTGGGGGCTGGTTCTCTTTGTCATATTTTTTGCCGGTATTAATTTCTATCTCTTCGACGATCCGGTTAAATAAGTCCGTTTGGAAAATATCAGGTTCGTTTTTAACTGCGGCTGTGATACGTTCCAGTCCCCCACCAAAGTCGATGTTCTTTTTGGCTAAAGGCACGAAACCGTTTCCAGTTTTTTTATATGTCATAAAAACGCTGTTGCCGATTTCTAAAAATCTACCGCAGTCGCAGTTGGGATGACACTGGTCGCCAAATTTCGGATCATGAGGAGTCCCAAAATCATAAAAGACTTCGCTGTCGGGTCCGCCGGGTTCGCCGATGGGCATAACATATGGCTCGCCCCTATTCCACCAGTTTTTCTTAACCGGGTAGTAGGAGATATGATCACTGGGGAGTCCTAGTTTTTCCCATATGTTAGCTGTCTCGCTATCGCGGGGAATTTCATCATTACCCTCGAAAACAGAGACAAATAACTTAGCAGCAGGTAATTCGAGTTCCTTGGTAAGAAATTCATAAATCCACGCCAGTTGTTCTTTTTTGAAATAATCTCCCAGCGACCAATTGCCAAGCATTTCAAAAAATGTGGTGTGGCGGTTATCCCCCACTTCCTCAATATCCTGGGCGCGGAAGCATTTTTGAGAATCGACTATTCGGTTTCCCAACGGATGTGATTCTCCCAGCAAATAAGGCATCATGGGTTGCATCCCGGAACCGGTAAAAAGTGTCGTCGGGTCATTTTCGGGGACTAGGGGGGCGGAAGGGATAATCTGATGGCCGCGGGATTGGAAAAAACGAAGATACTTGTCCCTAATTTGAGAGGAGTCCATTCCTTTTATTGTACACTGCTTGAAGCTGAAAAGTTACTTTTTTGAAGATGCAGCAATTGAGCGAATTAATTTCTTTCCACTCGCGGTTCGAGTCCCAAGATCCGAGACCAGCTCAGGGAGGTCGGCCAGGATTCCCTGGCTCTTCTTGATTAATCTCTGGCGAATTTCTTTGCCTTCTTCTGTTCCCAGGAGAATGGCAGCACCCGCACCAAGGATTGCGCCAATAACCAATCCGGCTACAAATTCTTTTTCTTGGGATTTGTCGTCCATCATTTGCCGAGTAGCTTTTTTACAATTGAAGATCCACCTTTGAATCCCGAAACCAGGGCGGAAATTGCAGCTACGGGCCTTGCAATAGAATCAGAAACTACTGAAGCGTCGTCAAGGACTTTATCCAGTTTTCCAAGGGTCTTTTTGAAGTTATCCAATAAAAGATATAGGCGAACTGCCAGAATGCTACTTATGACAAGAAAGGTGCTTGCGGAGATGGTTAAAAGTAAACGGCTAATTTCTTCTGACATCCGGGAATAAGTATATCCCCTAGGGGATAACTTGAATAGTACGATTTAAAGTCGTGGTTTTGCCCCGGACGCCTAATGCCCGAAATGTCAGAGTATTTTCTCCAGGAGAGAACTTAACTTTGTAGACGAATGAGCCGTCCGTGGCCAGGTCTATTTTTTCGCCGTTAACAGACAATAGGGTGTCCGGTTCGGTCTTGCCTTTAATTTCAATCTCCGATTCTTTAATTTCGGCGTTTGGCTTGGGAAAATCTATTACAACCATGGGCGGAGAAGAGAGGATTTTGTACTCCCGATATAAGTAAAGAGAGAGAACTCCGAGAACAAGGACTACTGAAGTGATGATGGTATAACGAGGAGTCCAATAAAATGATGCGGGGGCAGCGGGAGTAACAACCGCTCGCGGAATAATTTGGCCTGATTTATCTTCAGTAAAATCGCGCCGAAAAAGGGAAAGTATAATGTCCGGCGCAAGTCCCAATGCTGCCCCGTAATTGCGAATAAATCCTCTGGCTGTGGCGCCTGAAGGTAATTGCCAGTATTCATCTTTCTCCAGAGCTTCCAGATACTTTGTGTGAATTCTGGTGATTTTTGAGATATCTGTCAGTTTAAGGTCTTTTTCCTGACGGGTTTTTTTGAGTATTTGGCCTACGGTTTTCATTAACTACTGCCCTGAAGCCTGTTGAGAAGCAACGTATTGTTCGTAGCTTTTAAATAAAACGTCGCGTGGTTTGGCTCCATCACCGGGACCGATAATTCCTGCCAGCTCCAACTCATCGAGAATCCTGGCTGCCCTGGCATAACCTACGCTTAGCCGCCGCTGAAGGAGGGATGCCGAGGCTTTATCGTGCTGGGTAATGACTTTGATGGCTTCGTCAAATAATTCGTCCCGAGCCTCACTGCCAGTTACCCCTGACAGCTTTTTCCCCCTGATTTGTCCAACGGGCATTGTGGTTACCTCCTCGGTGTATTGGGGAGCTACTCCTTGTTGTTTAAGAAAATCAATAAGTTTTCTCACTTCAGCGTCTGAAACAAATGCGCCTTGAATACGTGTCGGCTTGGCCTGGTCGGGGGGAATAAAGAGCATATCTCCTTTGCCTAACAACTTCTCTGCCCCGGGGCCATCGATAATGACGCGAGAGTCGATCATTGAAGAGACGGCAAAAGAGATACGGGCCGGAATGTTGGCTTTGATTAGGCCGGTTATAACGTCAACAGATGGTCTTTGGGTCGAAACAACTAAGTGAATGCCGGTGGCCCGAGCCATCTGGGCAATCCTAGTAACTGTGTCTTCTACTTCTACGGGGGCGATAAGCATGATGTCTGCCAGTTCATCGATAAAGATGACAATATAAGGAAGGGCCTGGAATCCGGACATTTCGTTATAGCCTTCGATATTTCTAACGCCTACCTCGGCAAAGAGTTTATATCGCCGATCCATTTCCGACATGGCCCATTTGAGAGCCGAGAGAACTTTTTCAATCTCTACTATTACCGGGGTAAGAAGGTGGGGAATGCCGTTGTACTGGGTAAGCTCTACCCGCTTGGGATCGATTAAAATTAGTTTAACCTCGCTTGGCGAGGCGCGAAAAAGGATCGAGGCAATAAAAGCGTTGATGCAGACAGATTTACCCGAACCTGTTGACCCGGCAATTAAGAGGTGGGGCATTTTGCCTAAATCGTAGGAAATGGGACGCCCGGAGACGTCAAGACCTAGGGCAACCTGGATTTTGGACTTAGCTTTTTCCATGATGTCTGACTCGAGCATCTTGCGAAGAGTTACAAACTCCGGGGCACGGTTGGGTAACTCAATACCGACCAGGGATCTTCCGGGGATTGGGGCCTCGATTCTAATCTGGCCGGTGGGAGCTGCGAGCGCTAAAGCTAGGTCGTTGGAGAGAGCGGTAATCTTGCTTAGCTTGGTCCCGAGACCAACTTCGATCGCATACTGGGTGACTGCCGGACCCAAGTTGACCTCAACAACTCTGGCAGAAATTCCAAATGATTCTAGTGTTTTCTCGATATTTGCGGCGTTTCCTTTTATGTCTCCCCTGTCCGCCTTACCACCTATGTTGTCGGAGAGAATAGAAGTTGATGGATAGTGCCAAATTTGGTCTTGTGCTCCGGGAACATTGGTAACAATTGAAGTTCCAAGATCGAGCTGGAGAGTTTTGTTTGTGGAATTTGATATCGGTGGGGCGACCTTGGATGGTGGCTTGTCGGGAGATTCAAGAGCTCCTGTAATTTTTAGTTGTTTTGCGACTTTAGCTGAGTCTCGCGAATGAAGAAATAACTTTCTAGCTACTTCGGAGATTTTTTCGAGCATCTCGATTGCATGGTCTACTGAAGTATTGAGCAGCACCAATATCCCGATAAATGAGGCGCCGAGAAGGATAATAAACGCTCCCGCTCTGGTAATCATTGTGGCAATGTTGAGAAAAAGCTCGTTACCGAGAATCCCGGTGCGAGTGAGACCGGAGAGTGAGAGAAGCAAAAGGGTGCCACCAATAATTACGTTGGGTTGGTTGAGGGCAAATTTTCGCGAAGAGAACATAAGACCCAGGACAATGAGGAGAAATGGTAAAAAAATTGCCGTCCAGCCAAACAAATTAAGCAGGGCGTCGTTGAGCCGAATCAGAAGTGAACCTCCACGGGTGAAGGAGATGGTTGTAAGAATAGCCGATAGGAAAAACGAAACTAGAATAATCGAGAAGACGGTGTGCGGCTTTAGCCTAAGCTTAAAAATTCGTTTGTTAAATGGCGAACGGCGACGTGACATGTTTATTAAAAGGAATGCAGAAGAAATTATATACCTAGTTGGAGAGGGGCATGCTATATTTCCACAACAACTGGCAGAATCATAGGACGTCGACCGGTTTTTTCGAAAAAGAACTTATCCAGAGCCCCGATAACATGTTCACGAATGACCCGAATGTCCGGGTGGCCTTTTTCGCGAGCCAGGGCGTCACGGATTTTTCTTTTTGCCTCTGCAAATAGCTCTTCGTTGTTCTTGGCAAAAACGAAGCCGCGGCTGATCAAATCCGCGTCGCTAGCCAATCTACCGGTTGACTGGTCGACTTGGGTTACGACGATAACTATTCCTTCCTCGGCCAGAACTTGGCGATCGCGAAGAACTACGTTACCAACATCTCCTACTCCGAGGCCATCGACCATAATGTTCCGCACGTCGACTTTGCCGTTGACTGATACTGTCTGGTTTGGAGTCATTTCGACAATATCGCCGGAGTCAGGCAGAAGAATATTGCTTTCGGTATAACCCATGCGCTGAGCCATCAGGTTGTATTGCTTCATATGCCTGATTTCTCCACCTGTGGGAATAACGTACCTGGGCTTGGCAAGCCCTAGGAGAAGCATCATGTCCAATTGTCCGCCATGGCCGCCGACGTGAAGGTTTGTGGCAATATCGCTGTAGACAACTGTTGCGCCTAGCCGGGTGAATCTGTCGATAATGGAATGAACCGTGTTTTCGGTTCCGGGAATGTAGTCGGGCGAGGAAAATATAATTTTGTCGTTTTTCTTTATTCTGACGAGTTTGTGTTCTTCGTTTGCGATTCTATCCAGAGCCGATCCGGGTTGGCCTTGAGAGCCTGAGACAAGAAGGGTTACTTGGTTATCCGGTAACCTAAGAGTTTCTTCCGGAGTTACGAATACCTGGCGGGGAAACTTAAGGTAGCCTAATCGAGTTGCAAGTTCAATCTTTTTTTCTAAACTCCGGCCCACCAGAGCCACTTTTCTTCCGTGGTTAATTGAAGCCGTTATTGCCTGCGAGAAACGGGATATGTTTGACGAAAGAGTGGTGATAATGGCTCGACCCTTCCAGGCAGACAGCTCGCGCTCAAACATCTCGTCGATTGTCGCCTCGGATGGGGTTGCGCCTTTGTGCTCTGCCCCTAAACAATCGGTGAGCATAAGGGTAATATTTCTGGTCCCAAGCATGGCTATTTTAGCAAGTTCCGGCTTGACTCCGTCTACCGGTGTCCAGTCAAACTTGTAATCCGGGCCGTGATAGACATTGCCTATCGGAGTGTTGATAAAAATGTGCATTGCATCGGGAGTGGAGTGGTTAATCCGAACAAATTCGAGATTAAAGGGCCCAAGTTTAAGGACCTTGTCTTTATCTACTGTAATAACTTTTTGGGTTAGGCCTGCGTCCAGGAATTTAAGCTCTGCAAATCCTGCCGTTAAAGGAGATGGGGCATATACGGTCATCGGGAGCTGGGGGAGTATGTAAGGAAGAGCCCCAGTATGGTCGTCGTGGCCATGGGTTAAAACCAATCCCCTGATTTTGTCTACCTTGTCACGAAGATAGGATATATCCGGAATTAACAAATCTACTCCGAGCATTTCTTCTGAAGGAAAGCCGAGCCCGCAGTCAATAATTAGAATGTCACCCTGGGGCATTAGTTCGTAGACATACATGTTTGTCGTAACGTTGCCAAAGCCACCAAGGGAAATAATGCGTAGACTTGAACGACTGTCTGGACGGGTGCGTGTAAACTGCATTGCAAAATTAAAAATTAAATATTAAAAGTCAAAAATTATTTAGGTTTAAGAAGGCTAAAAAAGTGAGGGTTGGATAGTTTCAGGGTTCGTTATTGGTTTAGATGACTTTAGCAGGGGTTCGACTCTAGGTAAACCATCTTTTAGTATTTTGCCGAGTTTTTGGAAGTCGTCGACAAAAGGTCTCATCATGTCGCCGGCGCGAAGTGCGGCTGCGGGGTGGAACATGGGAAATACCAGGATTTGAGAATTGCCCACAGAAAGATTCGGACTAACTTTCCGGGGCGAGAGATTTGAGATAGAGTTGCTCCATTCAATTTGGCGGGGCTCCCCGTGGACTTTGGAAATTGATTGAGGACCTAAAAATTTGGCCATGGAGAAACGACCAAGAGTGGCGATAATCTGGGGCTCTATGATTGAGATTTGCCGGTCGAGCCAGTCCTGACAGGCTTTGATTTCTTCGGGAAATGGATCGCGATTCTCGGGAGGGCGGAATTTGACAATATTGGTAATGTAAACTTCGCTCCGAGTAAGGCCAATTTGGGTCAGGGCCTTTTCGAGAAGTTTGCCTGCGGCTCCGACAAACGGGCGGCCTTGCTGGTCTTCGTGAAATCCGGGAGCCTCGCCAATAAACATAACCTGAGCATCCGGGCTTCCTTCCCCGGGTACTGCATTTGTGGCGTTTTTGGCAATTTCCAGGTCTTTGAAGGCCCTAATTTCCTTGATAATTTTGTCGAGCTCTTTTAACTTTTCTTCGCCGGTCATATGTTACCAGGTCGGGAGGTATTGTTTGATATTGTCCGGGGTAAGGTGAAATTGTTGACCTTTGCCTTCTACAATTAGGAGAGCGATTTTGCGGCAGATGCCGTTGATGGTCCGGCCGAGTGTACGTACCCCTGCGTCAAAGCCAAGGGGGCGGACAATCTGCGGCCAAACTGCATCTTCAATAGTTATTGCCCCAGATGGAATGCCAGTTTCTCTCATTGTCTGTGGCAAAAGATAGTTTCGGCCAATAGTAATTTTTTCGCTATCGGAGTAGGAGGGCATGGACATTATTTCTAAGCGATCCAGTACGGCTGTTGAAATATTGTTGGTATTATTGGCTGTTGCCACAAAAAGAACCTCGGAAAGGTCGAATGGATAGTCGATGTAATGGTCGGTAAAGGCATGATTTTGTTCAGGATCAAGAAGTTCGACTAAAACACCCATAATATCGGACCGGGCGTGCTCGGAAACGCGGTCAATTTCATCAAGAAGTATAACCGGATTTTTGACGCCTACCCGGCGCATACTTTTGATGACTTGTCCTACTTCGGCATCGGGACGGACACGAGACTGGCCCCGGAGATCCAGCGCATCGCCCATTCCTCCAAAAGGGATGCGGGCAAATTGGCGACCCATGGCTGTGGCAATACTTTTGGCAATGGTTGTTTTGCCGGTTCCGACCAGGCCGACAAAGAACAGAATTGGGGCCCGGGCAGTTTTGAAATTTTCTCCCTGAGACTGGGCGTTTCTAATATTGAGCTGTAAAACAGCTAAATATTCAAGTATGCGGTCTTTGATCTCCTGCATACCGTAATGGCTGGCATTTAGAGCTTCTTGCGCGTGGGATATATCCAGAATGTCATCGCTTCTTTTTTTCCAAGGTAAATTAACAATCCACTCAATGTAGTGGGCTATCTGGTCGTATTCGCGCGTGAATTCGCTGCCACGACGGGCCATTTCTGCAACCACCCCCAATTTTTCAGTTGTTGTTTCACGCAAATCTTGGGGGGAATCTGAAGACTCAACCGTGGACTGAAGTTCTTGGATCTGGGAAAGGATATCGGCGGGCATGATAGAAAAATTAAAAATTAAATATCAAAATTCAAAAATACAGAGAAAAAATATTTATATTCTTAACCTGAGTTTACTTAAGTGGGGTGCGGTAAGCAAGGAAACCAGAAGAATTGGAAGACTAGCGCCTTGGCCCGCGGGAGGAACCTCCATGCCTGTCGTTTCGATGGGCTGGGCGGAAGAAACCGCCTCCGGCTGGCTGGGAGTTGGGGGCAAATCCCCCAGGCCTGGATCCTACACTTCTTGGTCGATCTCCATTGTTTCCGCCTTCCTTTTTAGCTGCTTCTTCTTCAGGCGTTAACATGGTTAGTGCGATTCTGTTTTGGTCGTCAATTTCAGTGACCCGGACATGAACAGTCTGACCTTCATGAACGATCTCGTTGGGGTCGCCTACGAATCCGGTTGACATACGGCTGACGTGAACTAAACCGTCTTTGCCCGGCAAGATATTGACAAAGGCCCCAAATGGTTGAATTCTGGCTACTATCCCATCGTATTCTTCACCTGCTTTAACCTCGTGGGCTAGTCCTTCAACAAAAGCGACCGCGCGTTTGACACCGTCCTCGTCCGGACCGGAGATAAACACCATACCTTCATCGTTGACATCGACAGTTGTGAGAGTATCGGCCATGAGTTTTTTGATAATTTTGCCCCCGGGGCCGATAAGCTCGCCGATTTTTTCAACCGGGATTTGGGTAGAGGTAATTTTGGGAGCGTATTGGGAAAGTTGGGGACGTGGAGCCGGAATGGCTTTTAGCATGATGTCAAGAATTTTCATTCTGGCATCGCGGGCTTGCGAGAGCGCATCTTTGCAGATTTCCAAGGTAAGACCCGGGACTTTGACGTCTAACTGGATTGCCGTTATCCCGTCTTTGGTTCCGGCGACTTTAAAGTCCATATCCGTGTGGTGATCTTCAAGGCCAATGATATCAGTCATTAGTAGATACTCATCGGTTTTTTGGGGGTATGAATCAGGAGTGACCAGGCCGATTGAAATACCTGCAACAGGGGATTTGATGGGAACCCCGGCATCCATTAATGAAAGCGTTGAACCGCAGGTAGAGGCCATGCTGGTTGAGCCGTTTGAGCTCATAATTTCGGACACCACCCGGATCGCGTAAGGGAAGTCCAGCTCTGCGGGAATAACCGGGGTAAGTGCGCGCTCAGCTAGAGCTCCGTGGCCAATTTCGCGCCGGCCTGGAGAGCCCACTCTGCCGGTCTCGCCGGTTGAAAAGGGAGGGAAGTTATAGTGATGCATATAGCGCTTGGTTTCTTCGCCCTCTGCGGACTCAAGAGACTGACTAAGGGAAGGAGAGCCAAGGGTGGTTACTGTGAGAGCCTGGGTTTGTCCGCGTTTAAAAATCGCTGAACCGTGCACTCGGGGAAGGACGCCAACTTCAACCTCGATGGGACGAATTTCGTCAAGTTTTCTGCCATCCGGACGTTGCTTTTTGGTGAGGATTTTTTTGCGAACGGTAGCGTGAAGGAGATGTTCGATTATTTCACGGACTTGAGCCCGCTGTTCCTCGGGGAATGATTCGGAGACGGCCATTTTGATAAAGGCCAACTCGCCACCGCCTTCTGCCTGAGCATATTTAGTCACAAATTCATCAATTTGTTCCTGAGCGGCTTTTTCTACCTGATTTTTAAGCTGAGGGTTCAATCCTGTTTGCGGAAGCGGAAGTTTGTCTTTGCCAACTTCGGCAACTAACTCGTTAATTAATTTAATCACCTGCTGATTTGCTTCGAATCCTGTTGATAGCGCTTCGAGGATTTTGTCTTCCGGAACCTCTTTGGCGCCGGCTTCAATCATGGGGATTAATTTGTCAGTACTGGTTACGACCAGGTCAAGTTCGGTGTCCTGGCGATTGCCGTTGGCGGGATTGACTATTAATTTGCCGTCTTCCAAGCCCATGCGAACGGCTGAGACAGGGCCGTCCCAGGGAATTGGGGAAATTGCGATGGCACTGGATGCGGCGATCACTCCCAAAACGTCGGTGTCGTTTTCGGTGTCGACGGAAAGAACCATGACCATAATCTGAACATCGTGCTTATAGTCTTGGCTAAACAGCGGGCGAATAGAGCGATCTATGAGCCGACCGGAGAGAATTTCGGCGTCAGTCGGTCTCCCCTCTCTTTTTACCCAACGTGAGCCTTTGATCCGACCTCCGGCATATAGACGTTCCTGATACTCGATGCTTAGGGGAAAATAATCCAGTTTTGTCTCCTCGGCCCGAGTAACAACGGTTGCGAGAACCACGGCATCGCCGTAGCGGGCTACAACTGCAGCTGTTGCCTGCTGGGCATAGCGACCAACTTCCAAGGTTAAAGTACGGCCGGCTAGTTCGATTGATTTAGTGACTATTTTCATTAAGCTTGTATTCTTCCCAGGAGCGTTTAAGAAGTCAGAAGCAAGGTGGACTCACTTCTCGCTTCTCAAACTTTCGCGGGACTTATTTGGATAAACCTAGTTTTTGAACGACTGTTTTATAACGATCTTCGTCCTTTTTCAAGAGATAGTTTAACAGACGGCGGCGCTTGCTGACCATAGACAAAAGGCCGCGGCGACTGTGAACGTCTTTTTTATGTTCCTTGAGGTGCCCAGCTAGCTTATTAATTTTCTCAGTTAAAAGAGCCACCTGGACTTCAGGAGAACCGGTGTCGCCTTTAGCGGTCGCAAATTGGCCGATGATTTTTTGCTTGGTGTCGGATTGGAGAGCCATATGAACTAAAATTCAAAAGTCAAAAGTTAAGAGTCAAAATAAATTTGGTTTTCGTTCATTAAAAATCCAAGAGGTAAGGCTTAGGCGAGAAGTCTTGTTGGACTTCAGACATAAGTTAGTTTCTCCTGAACTTCCGGTATTGTACCACTAATGGTTAGTGGGATCAATTTTTCTAGATTAACGAGCTGCCTTTGTAGATTTTGGGTTCGAACCAATCCGGAGAAGGGTCGATAGGGCTTTCCAGATCTTGTTCACCTTCAGCCTTTGACTGATTGGTTGGTAAGTTCGGGCGGGGTTGATTTGGCGATTGTGTCTGGGGTTGAGGTTGAGGTTGATTTGGCTGCGTTAAGGGTTTGGGCTGGGGAAAATTTGGCTTGGGACCGGAGAGATTTTTTCGTCGAGGTAGCTGCGGCCTGAAAGTGGCCGGAGAGGCTAAGTTTTGCATTGCCTGAACAAATTGATTGGGCTTGGCTTGGAGCTCTCCAAGCTGTCTGACTGCGCCTGCCCGCAAACATTTGGCTGCGGCTTCCAGGACATCGGCGGTAATACCAACGGTAAGGTTTTTGGTGGCCGAGTCGAGGCCCAACATCAGATTATTGGCACTGTCGAGGTCAAGCTCAAACCCCAGGTCAGATATAAGGAGACAGGCAACCTGGGAATAAACCGGGCGAGGCGCTACTCCAAAACCGAATCCAGCTAATGAATCTGCCCCCAAATACTGCTGGTTGGGGTGGTTGGCAAGCTCGGGGGAACTGGCTAATTTACCCAGATCCGTGTCTGAGTTTACCCCGATATAAATGAGCAAGTCTGCCTCGATACCTGAATAGGCAAAATTTACTTTATCTTTGGTGGGTGCAGTAAAACCGCCAGAGGGCTCAATTACGACATTTAGCTTGCCTCCATCGTAGTTGTAACTTATTTTTTCAATTGCCTCCTCCGGGAGATTGAAGCTAATGACCAGGTTCTTATTGCCAACCTGATCGCTAATTTTATCAACACCAACGAGTCGGGATAGACCTGCGGTCATAGGGGAAGGACAGATGACGTTTGCCGACTTACCCTGCCTGTTTAAAATTAGGGCGAGCGAAAGGGCTGATGCGGCAGCATCAAGAGATGGGTTTTGGGAAATGAGAATAAGAATAGACTTAGCTGAGGAGATAGCCGAGGATAGTGTTTGCAAATCTGGATTCATAATAAACAACTAAAGCGATAAATGGGTTTAGGCGGATGGTCTGGTGAAGGATACTAGCATATCACCGACAATAAAATCAACCGCGGGGCTTAGGATGGCTCCGAACTCGTCACCGATTTTGACGTCGTTTACTGAATCCTTGCTTTTTTTGAGAGATTTGACTTTAGTGTCTGCAATAAAGAGCTCGCCACGTTTGAGATGGACTCTATCTCCCAGGCTAATTTTTCCGGACTGGACCTTACTGCCGGCGACTTGGTCGGCGTTAATTTCAAAGATTACCAAAATTTTTGCGGTCCCTTGGATCACCTCATCAAGATGAGGGTTTTTGAAACGCTCGATTTGTTTTGCGAGATCATCAAAGAGTTCGTAAATGATGTTATATACTTTGATATTGACGTTTTCTGTTTCGGCAAGCTTCGCTACTGAGCCCGAGACTTTGACGTTAAAACCCATAATTCTTGCCCCAAGACTGACCGCGTCCAGAACGTCGGATTCAGATACCTCCCCGACGTCGGACTTGACGAGCTCAAGGTCGGGATTGGACTTGATTGAATCGGTAATTGCCTCAAGGGATCCGGCCACATCGGCCTTAAGAATTACTTTAAATTGTGGAGAAGCCGGTTTAACGAAACGGTTTGGCTTGATAGTTAATGGGGATATGGGTTTGGGGGAAGTGGAAACAAGAGCGCCGACATCAGGAACGGACTCAAAGCCGAGGACTGCAACGGGACTCGCGGGAAGAGCTTGTGTCAGAGAAGGGGTTTTCTCATCTGAGAGATGCCGCACTTTACATTTTATACTTTCGGAGTAAATTGTATCGCCGACGCGCAGAGTACCGCTTTTGACGAGGATGGTTGCGGATGGACCCTTTTGCTTATCGAGGCGGGACTCAATGATAATTCCCTCAAACGGGGAGTCTGGGTCGGACCGGGTGGGGTGAAGTTCGTTAAGTAAGTGGATCATCTCCAGAAGTTCGGGAATTCCCTGGCCGGTTTTAGCCGAAACCGGAATAACCGGGACATCGCCACCATAGTCCTCGGGACTTAAATTATTTTCCGCTAGCTGGCCTTTAAGTTTGTCAAGGGAGGCGTCGGGAAGATCAATTTTGTTAGCCGCAACGATTACCGGTAGTTTGGCCGATTGGATAATTTGGATTGCTTCTTTGGTCTGGGGCATGACGCCGTCTACGGCTGAAACAACTAGGATAGCGATATCGGCAATCGCACCACCCCTTGAGCGCATTTGGGAGAAAGCGGCGTGGCCGGGGGTGTCTAAAAATGTAAATTCGAACTTTGAATTTTGAATTTCGAAATTAACGCTATAAGCACCGATGTGCTGGGTAATACCTCCAGCCTCACGGGCCGCGACTGATGAAGAACGGATTTTATCGAGAAGGGAAGTTTTGCCGTGGTCGACATGGCCGAGGATAACAATAACTGGGGGACGAATCTGTAGCATGAGATATTAAAAATTAAATCTGAAAAATCAAAAATGTAACTACAAAAATTATAGAAATCAAATGTTGTTCCTTATTAAGTCTGCTTCGCGTGGTCTAGTTGTCCCAATGCCTCAAATCTCAATCTTGCCTTGAAGAATTGCGGTTTGCGGTTTCATTGGGATTTGGGATCGCCGGCTTGGGGCTTGTTTTCACTGGTCAGATCTTTGCTTGGTTCTGGCCTTGCAGGCGGTGATTCAGCTTCTGGCTGCACTTCAGCTATTTTTTCGTCTTGGGTTGCGTCAGGTAAAACAGGTGTGGTTGAATCATCTACCGGGGTATCAATGACGGCGATTTCTTCTTTCTTTTCCGAAGTTCCCTTTTCTTTCGGTTCTTTGGATTCTTCTGCTTTTACCTCAGGGGCTGCGCCTACTATATCGATTTTGTAGCCAGTCAATTTACTTGCCAGTCTGACGTTTTGTCCGTCGCGGCCGATGGCAAGAGATAGCTGGTCTTCGGGAACTGTGACAATGGCGGTTTTTTTCTTGACATCGATTTTGACACTAACTCCCGCTGCCGGGGCGAGAGCGGAAGTAATAAATTTCTCCGGGTCTTCGGAGAATTGGATAATGTCGATTTTTTCGTTGTTTAGCTCCTCTATTACAGCCTGAACGCGGATTCCCTTCTGGCCGACACATGAGCCGACTGGGTCTACACCACTTTGAGTACTGTGGACAGCTAGCTTGGTGCGGACTCCTGGTTCCCGGGTGATTTCTTTGATGACGACAATAGCGTTTCCGACCTCAGGGACTTCTCGCTTAAATAAGTTCTCGACTAGACCTTTGTGGGCGCGGGAGACAACAATCTCGCGGCCTTTCATTCCCTCGCGGATGCCTTCGATGTAGAAAGTGAGGCGTTGGTTCAAGCGATAGTTTTCGCTGGGAACCTGTTCAAAGGAAGGCATAATCGCCTCACCCTTGCCTAAGTCAATAACAATATCGCTGCCAACGAACCGCAGAACCATGCCGTTAATCAGACTACCGAGTCGCTTTTCGTATTCCGCAATTACGGCCTCTTTCTCAGCTTCGCGGATTTTCTGCTGGATTACCTGCTTGGCGGTTTGGGCGGCAATGCGGCCAAAACCTGGAGGCGTGACTTCGGTTTTTTTCTTGCGGGCGGTCTCGAGCTGTTTTTCGGTCGGTTTCTCTTCTTCAGGAATTTCAGGGCGGGGGAAGCCGTAAACTTTGGCTTCGCCGGAGGATGGATCCAGATCTGCCTCGTAAATCCAGCCCTCGTGGTATTCGCCGGTCAGCATGCCGTCCTTGCGATATGCAGCCAAGATGGCGGTTCTAATTGAATCCAGGACAATGGCAACGTCGATACCGCGCTCGGTTGCGACCTGATTTAAAGCGGCTGCAAATTCGGTTCTGGGTACGTATTTGGTAGACATGATTTGATTAGGTGGTTTAAGAGGCTTTGTCTGCAAAAGAAAAGGTGGGCCACTCCCCACCTCGTGCACTTAACCGAGAGTAATGATAGCACATTTAATAAAGCTGGGTCAATGATTAGCGGTTATGTTATAATTAGTTTGTTATGGACGAAGGTAGCGCTAAGGTTCCAGATGGCTGGAAAAGACTTGATGATTCTGGGATTGCCCCCCCCAGGGAAGAGATGAGGCCTACGAACGATAAGTTCACTGCCCGCATCTCAGACGGGGATCGAAGGATTATTCTGAGCGGTGCGACTCCAGTATTAATCGAGGCGATTGCTGAAACAGTTGCTGGTTTGGGCGAAGAAGAAAAACGCCAGGTTATGCAAGAAGTTGTTTCGTTAGGAACCACGGGAGCATCGCTATCTGAACAGGTTCAGAGTTTTCTCAAAGCCGTGAAGAAAGAGGCTGATGAGTCTTTGGCCCCCTTCCACAACGGGTCTGACTCTTCGTATTTGTCTATACTCTGTGGTGTTATCGAGATATCAAGAGAGGAGGGTGAAGGTTTTGCTACTCGTTTTGAAGGTGCGTTTTCAGCGAATTTTTCACGCCTAATAAAATCTACTCCCGACAAGGAGAATACAAACTTAGCTGCCGAAACATTTAAGACGAATCTAAGAGGTGCGCCGATTGAGAGTTAATTAAACTCTTCTAATAATTCTCTTTGGCGGCGGGAGAGGTGGTCGGGGAACTTGATCACGAAGTGGACGTATTCATCCCCTTTTGCCGAACCGCGGATGTTTGGAGCACCCTGGCCGCGAAGTCTGACCATGGTGCCGGGCTGGGTACCGGGGCGGACTTTCAGTTTGACGTTGCCCCAAACGGTCGGGACATCTATCGTCCCACCCAGAATGGCTAGGGTGAAGGGAATTTGGGTCTCGATGTAAATGTCTGCACCTTCGCGGCGAAATTTGGGATCGCGGGCGACTGAAATACTAATGTCAAAATCAGAAAAGCGCAGGTGGGTACCATCATCTGACCCGGGTGGAATTTTTATTTTGTGTTCTTTGCCTTCAATTGTAACTGTCTTTTCGCTACCTTTGACGGCATCTATAAAGTCGACTTTCAGAGAATAGTGGAGTTTCTGGGGAGCCCTGCGACCGAACGGATTTCCACCGCCAAAAAATTCAGCAAAGATCTCGAAGGGGTCGGAGAATCCGCCAAAGTCTACGTTTTCAAAGGGGTTGCCACTGGTGGTGTAGGAGTACGAGAAAGGTCCCTGGCGATAGGTTTGGCCCGCCCCGCCCGGCCAAGCTCCCCCGCCCGGAGTTGCCCCGGGATGAAAAGCTGAATGACCGAACTGGTCGTAGGTTTGGCGCTTTTCCGGATTACCAAGAATCTCGTAAGCTTCGTTTATTTCCTTAAACCGGCTTTCGGCTTCGGCCGTTTTGTTGCGGTCAGGGTGCCACTCAAGGGCCTGCTTGCGATAAGCCTTCTTTAGTTCATCGGCCGCGGCCGATTTACTGACACCTAAAACTTCGTAATAGTCGCGCTTGTTGGCCATTAATTCCCTTGGCTTATTTTACTACTTCTCCTTCTTCGGCTTTGGCGGGATCGGGGGTGGGACTATCTGCGGGTTTTTCTGTATTGTCAGTTGGCTGGGAGTCGGCGTTGGGCTGTTGTTGGTACATGGCCGCTCCAACTTCCTGAAGCGCTTCGGATAGATCTTTGGACAGTGTTTCTAGTTCTTCTTTCTCGGCAGTGTCAAGTTTTTCCTTGAGGGCTTTGACCTTTTCCTCAACTTTTTGTTTGACTTCAGGCTTGACTTTATCGCCGGCGTCTTTGAGGGACTTTTCGGCGGTAAAGATAAGGGAATCGGCCATGTTGCGCGACTCGATCTTTTCTTTTTTCTTTTTATCCTCCTCGGCGTTTTTCTCGGCCTCCTGACGCATTTTCTCGACCTCGTCTTTGGAGAGATTCGTGGAGTTGGTAATTGATATGTGCTGGGATTTGCTGGTTGCTTTGTCCAGAGCCTTGACGTTGAGAATTCCCGAGGCATCGATATCAAATGTGACTTCAATTTGAGGGACGCCGCGGGGAGCGGGAGGAATGCCGTCAAGGGTAAAGCGGCCGAGGGACTTGTTGTCGGAAGCCATGGGTCGCTCGCCCTGAAGGACATTTATTTCAACAGAAGTCTGGGAATCAGCGGCTGTTGAAAAAACTTGAGACTTGGAAGAAGGCACTGTGGTATTGCGCTCGATAAGAGGGGTTAAGACCCCACCAAGAGTCTCAAGGCCTAAGGTGAGAGGGGTAACGTCCAGAAGCAAGATATCCTTAACGTCGCCGGTCAGAACACCTCCTTGGACTGCAGCTCCGATTGCGACTACCTCGTCGGGATTCACGGAGCGGTTAGGATCCTTGCCAAAAAAGTTTTTAACGGTTTCAACTACTTTGGGCATTCGAGTCATACCGCCTACCATAATTACCTCATCCACGTTTTTGACATCGATCTTGGCGTCCTTGAGGCAGGATTTTACCGGACCCATGGTTTTTTCGATCAGATCGCCGACTATTGATTCCAATTTAGCGCGGGAAAGTTTGAGGTTTAGGTGAAGCGGGGTACCGTCCTTGGCAACTGTGATGTAGGGCTGATTGATTTCCGCTTCCATTGACGAGGAGAGCTCGATCTTGACCTTTTCGGCCGTATCCCGGACTCGTTGCAGGGCTTGAGAGTCTTTTTTCAGGTCAACCCCACTATTTGCCGACTTAAATTCGTCACAGATCCAGTCAACGATTTTGCCGTCAAAGTCATCACCGCCCAGGTGGGTATCACCGTTGGTTGCCTTGACCTCAAAGACTCCGTCACCCAGCTCAAGAACGGAGATGTCAAACGTACCCCCACCCAGATCGTAAACGGCTATAGTGTGCGCATTTTTCTTGTCCAACCCGTAAGCTAAAGCTGCGGCAGTGGGCTCGTTTATAATCCGTTCGACTTTAAGCCCGGCAATTTCACCGGCTTGCTTAGTTGCCTGGCGCTGGGAGTCATCAAAGTATGCGGGAACGGTAATTACGGCACGGTCGACTTTTTCTCCCAGGAAGGCCTCGGCGTGAGCTTTCATGGTTTGCAGAACTTTGGCGGAGATTTCCTGGGGAGTATATTCCTTTCCTTCAACCTCGACGACAGCCATCCCGTCCTTGCCGGATTTAATTTTGTAGGAGGCCATTTCAATGGTTTTCTTGACCTCTGGATCTGAATATTTACGACCCATCAGGCGCTTGACACTACTGATGGTATTTTTGGGATTGAGAATTAACTGACGCTTGGCTACGTCACCGACTAATCCCTTAACGGGCTCAACTATTGAAGGCGTGACATTTCTGCCGGTGTCGGCGGCGGGAATAACCTTGGGGCTGCCACCTTCCATCACAGCTACGCAGGAGTTGGTGGTACCTAGGTCGATGCCGATGATTTTGGACATATAGATAAATTAAAGATTAAAAATAAAATATCAAATTTAGATTTAATTTTCAGGCACTTCTGTGTTAGTTTCAGCTTTAGGCAATTCAGTGCTGCCTCCGAACACCTTTACTCTGGCATGCATGATTACCGGGCCGTCTTTGAAACGATAACCCTTGGAAAGGGTCTGGGCAACGGTGCCACTTGGTTCCCCCGCAATGGTTTCGGTACAGTCATGGAGACTGTGATCGAAAGGATCGCCGGGCTTGGGATCAATTTCTTCAAGTCCTTCATTTGTAAGGGCTTGGCGAAACTGGTCTAAAGCCATTTTAACTCCAATGTCTGCCGAGTGAAAGGCTGCTTTTTCCAGTATCTCGAGACTGGGGAGAAGTCCTGCGATCAAAGAGCTGTTGGCAAATTTTATAAAACTTTCTCTATCTAACGCAACCCGTTTTTCTAGATTCTGGTAGTCTGCCAGCGAGCGCTTTAGTTGATTTTCAAGGTCCTTAACTTGCGAGGGTTTGACTTTTTTTGGGTCTTTCATTTTTTACCATCCTTTGCCGATGTCGCTGATAAGTCCACTAAAATAACGAACTGTCGGAATGACATAGGGATAGTTGAGGCGGCATGGGCCGATAATGCCGATTGATCCGTGGACTTTGCCGGCATTGAAATTGGAAAAGACAAACCCGACCGGGTCCATGTAGGGCCAGTTGAGATCGTCTCCCATAACCACATGGACCTCTTCGTCAGGATTAACCCGGTTAAAGAATAGGTCCTGGAGCTGTTTAAACTCGTCGAGAAGCTCCAGCACGTGGCGGGTCAGATCGATATCAAAAAATTCCGGCATGTCCAAAATGTGCGAAGTGCCTGAATAGTAAACGTCGCCTTCATCCGTCGCGGCTACAGCCAGGGTTTTGGTCCGGTTTGCCAGGGCGAGGGCGGCTTTTTGCAGGAGCCGATCGGTATCGAACCGATAGTCCCAGATTTTTTCCTTATCATAAACCTCATCTACAACGGAGAGGTCCTGTTGCTGCATCAGGTTACTGATATAGAACTTGAGACCCATCGGCGTGGGGACCCTGCCGGCCGAGGTGTGAGGCTGCTTAAGATAGCCCTGCTGGGTGAGGTCCGAGAGTTCGTTACGGATGGTGGCCGGAGAAACGCCGAGATTATATTTTTTCTCCAGGAGTTCCGAGGATACCGGCTCGGCCGTGTTTATATATTCCTCGACGAGGGCTTTGAGGACTTTGGTCTGGCGGTCGGATAAGTTGGTCATAAGAAGTCGTTCAATCTTTCAATTTCAAATATCAAATCCCGATTGTTAGCAGTAACATAACACGAGTGCTAATACTTGTCAAGGGTGATTTTTTTTGTGATTATAGAGTCATGAGGGTCGGGTCGGCAAGAATAATCCTGGTAATACTAATGCTTTTGGTTTTGCCGCTTCTGGTGTTTGTAGTTATGAAGGCAACCAACATTAAAAGCCGCGCGAGCGGGGTTCCCGCTAATGTTGTGGTGGATGCCGGGGCGACGATTGGATTTTTGCCCAGACCCTGGAGGGGAATAGCTCAAGGAGGGGAAGCGTTGACAACGTTTATGGATGGACTGGAAGGCCAGATGAAGGAATTGTCTTTCCGGTACATAAGAATCGACCATATTTACGATGGGTTTGACGTCGTTAGAAAGGATGGTGACCAGATTACTTTTGACTGGAGCCGGCTGGACGCTTTGGTCGACAAAATGCAAAAGGCCGGCGCGACTCCCCTATTTGCGCTCTCGTATATGCCACTGCCGATTGCCCAAACAGATATTGTCTCCACGCCTAAAAACTGGGACGACTGGAGCCTAGTCATACAAAAGACCATAGAGCACTATAGCGGGGAGAAAAAGATATCCAATGTTTACTATGAGGTATGGAACGAGCCGGACCTGTTTGGCAAATTTACCGCCAGTACTTACTTACCTCTATATAGGGCAGCGGCGCGCGGAGCGGGAAGAGTTTCCGGTGCCGTACCATTTAAGTTTGGCGGGCCGGCAACTACAGGGCTTTATAAAAGCTGGGTGGAGGAGCTGTTGACGGCAGCCGAAAAGGAAAAGTTGAGACTGGATTTTATTTCCTGGCACCGCTATGACACCAGTTCCGATAGGCATATCAAAGACATCGCCGAAGTGGAAAGCTATATTGCTAACCATCCTTATTTTTCCGATGTCGAGGTCTTAATAACCGAGTGGGGGCCGTATAGCGATAATAATCCGGCATACGACAATATAGTCGGGGCGGCTCATTTACTCTCAGTGGTGAGGCAACAGATGGGACGGATTAATCTAGCGTTTCTGTTTCAGGTGAAGGATGGAGAGGATCCGGGCGGGCAAACGTTTTGGGGCAGGTGGGGACTGTTTTCCAGTGATAAAACCGGAAACAAACCAAAACCTAGATATACGGCTTTGGGGTGGCTCAATTCGTTGGGCCAGGACAGACTGGCAATGTCCGGCGAGGGAAGCTGGGTCACGGGAATTGCAGCACGGAGGGACAAGACGATTCAGACTATTCTGGTGAATTACGATATATCGGGACTCCATTCCGAGACCGTACCGGTCAAGTTTGTGGGGCTTTTAGGCGGCACATATACTTATAGAGAGCGATATATAGGCGGAGGAGCGGGGAAGACAGCGGATTTGATTCCCGTAAACGGGGAGATAAGCCAATTGGTTCTCTTAAGGCCGAATGAATCGGTGATGATTGAGCTGGCCCCAAGGCCACAATGACCCCCACTTTGCCAAGGCTTCGCGGGGCAAGCAATTTTGAAGATTAGACTTTTAATATTGAGAGGAGAGCTTCCTGGGGAATATCGATTTTGCCAATCTGTTTCATACGAAGCTTGCCCTTTTTTTGTTTTTTGAGAAGTTTGTCTTTGCGAGTTTGATCTCCTCCGTAAAGTTTGGCTGTCACGTCCTTGCGAAAGGATTTTAGGTCCGCGCGCGCCAGAATTTTGCCGCCGATTGCAGCCTGGATACTAATTTCAAACTGCTGCCGGGGAATTATTTCCTTGAGTTTCCCCACCAGTTCTCGGGCCATAATAGGCGCTTTTTCTCTGGGAATGATTTGGGAGAGAACATCTACTTTGTCACCGGCAATCAAAATGTCGAGCTTGACCAGATCCTGAGTTTTGAAGCCAGTTTGTTCATAATCAAATGTAGCAAAACCGCTGGTTATACTCTTGAGATCATCGTAAAAACCGCGGATGAGCTCGACAAAAGGCATGAGATATAACAATTGAACCTGACTACCGATGTATTTGAGATCCTGCATTTCCCCCCGGTGAGCTTGAAGGAGTTCGATAACAGGGCCGAGGTAATTTTGGGGTAAAAATAAAGTCAGAGAAATGAAGGGTTCGTTGATCCGTTCAATTTCCGATGGGTCGGGCAGGTCCTTGGCAGCTGAAATAAGCACCGTTTCGCCGCTTTTTTTGTTTACTTCAAACTCGACACCGGGAGCTGTGGCAATTAACTCCAGTCCAAACTCGCGCTCAAGGCGTTCCTGAATAATATCGGCGTGAAGCAGACCCAAAAGACCGATGCGGTAACCGCTACCTAAGGCCGGGGAAATCTCAGGGGTAAAGGAAATCGAGGAGTCCATGAGTTTAAGCTTTCCAAGTGCGTCTCCTAGCAATTTGATCTGGCTGCCCGAAAGGGGATAGAGGCTCACAAAGACGACGGGGCGGATGGGGCGATACCCGGGAAGAGCCGAGATAGAGATTTGAGACTCTACTTCGCCAAGGCTACGAGGAGCAGGTAGAGAAAGCGAGTTTGAAACGGTAATGGTGTCGCCGATCGTGAGAAGGGAAACATCTTTGAGGTTGGTGATGACATACCCTACTTCTCCGGCGGAAAGAGAGGCCATTTCCTTTTTCCCGGGAGTAAATACGCCAACAACGCTTGCAACTGCCTGGGTTTGCGTCGCCAGAAGAATTATTTTGTCATTGGTTTTGATTTCTCCGTCAAAAACTCTGACCCAGGCGATAACCCCCTGGTGCGGATCGAAATTGGAGTTAAAAACCAGGGCACGGGTAAATGGAAGGTCTGTTGATTTGTTAATTTGTGATTTTGGAGGAGGAATACGATCGATAATTGCCCGGAGGAGCTCGGGAACTCCTTGGCCGGTTTTGGCAGAAACAGAAAGAATTGTGTCCGGGTCCAGTCCTAGAGCCTCTGAGATTTGAAGTTTGACTAGTTCTATGTTCACTCCGGCTACATCAATTTTGTTAATAACCGGGATCACGGCAAGGCCGAGTTTGTGGGCTAGGTTGTAATGGGCCAGGGTCTGGGCCTGAACACCTTGGGTCGCGTCAATTAAAAGAACTGCCCCCTCGCCGGCTGCCAAAGAGCGCTCTACTTCATAGGCGAAGTCGACGTGACCGGGAGTGTCAATCAAATTCAGAATGAATTCTGAATTTGTTGGGATTTGGGATTTGGGGTTTGTGGCTTGATATACCATTCTTACGGGCGCGAGCTTGATGGTAATTCCCCTCTCCCGCTCAATCGGATTGCTGTCCAGGAATTGGGCCCGGAGATGACGTTTTTCCACAGTGCCAGTCACCTCCAGAAGCCTATCGGCCAGGGTTGATTTGCCGTGGTCAATGTGGGCAATGATGGCAAAGTTACGGATATTCATAGTAGGCCTCTGGGCTTAATTGTTGCGGGTCCTGTCGCGAGTTATCCACCCACGCCTGTCAAGCAGGCGATCTCGGACCGAAGTCCTCCGATCCGCCAGGGTTCGCATTTAGCTCCACGCTGTCGGGATCCCTTCTACTCGCGCCACCCGCATTATTTAGCAGTGGATGGCCTACCTGACTTAAACCGGTTGGGCTGTCGCTTGAGAGGTGGTTGAGGGTTCCACGACTTCGTGTGATTCGCTGAGAATTTCTCTCCACTTTCCGACGCGCCTGAAAAGCGAAACGAAGGCTCCGAACTGCTTTATGCCCATGACAACGGAGAGAAGGGTGTAAACGAGAATTCCTATAATTGAAGCGATTGTAGTAAGAAGGATTAGGTTTATAGTGCGGGTTGTATCCAGAAGATATTGATCCAGAAAGTGCATGGGGAGCCAGAGAAAAACGGCGCATAGGGCCGAGGCGAAGAAGATTTTAAATAAGGGTAAGAAAAGCTCGCGCCGATTGAAACGCCCTAATTGGTGATCGAGGAAGATAAGCAGAAGAAAGGCCTGGAGGAGTGAGGCAACTGAGTTGGCGGCTGCCAGACCGACAACTCCCCAGTTTAAGCGAAAGGTCAATAGTACGGCCAGGGAAATGTTGGTGGCGACGGATACCGCGCTTATCGCCAGAGGGGTTTTGGTGTTATGGATCGCATAGAAGGCTCTGATAATTAGCTGTGTCGCGGCCTGGGTAAAAATAGCTAAAAAGAAGAAAAGCAGAACCCTGCCGGTTAAAAGAGTTGCCTGCCAGGGAAAAGTTTTGGCGCCAAAAGCGATGCGGACCACGGGGATGCGAAGAACTAACAAGATGCTGGAAGCGGGCATGGCCAGATACATCAGTTGAAGAAGGGAATCAATAAAAACCGCCTTAACCTGGGTAAAATCTTTTTTGGTGAAATCACGGGCAAGGGCTGGGAGAGTTGCCTGGCCAATGGTTGTGCCAATCAGACGCACCGGCAGGGACATCAGGTTTTGGGCTAAATTGAAAATAGCTAAACTACCGGAGGCTAGCGACGTGGCCAAGAAAAGCGAGACAGTAAGCTCGATTTGGGTTACGGCTAAAGATATTGTCCGGGGGAACATGAGTTTGCCGATAGTCCTCACCCCCGGTAACTTGATGTTGATTCTCGGCCGGTAAGTAAACCCAAGCCTTTTGGCCAGGGGAAGCTGGATGAGAAAATGAAGCAGGGCGCCAACCACGACTCCGACTGCCGGGGCATAGATTCCGAGTGTGGGCGAGACAAAGACAATCCCTAAGATGATGCTGAGGTTATAGATCAGCGGAGAAAGGGCCGGGAGAAGAAAGCGTTGGTGGGTTTGGAGGATGGCGGTTGTGAAATTACTCATCAAAAAAAAGAACTGGGCGATGAGCATGATCCGGGTAAGACTCGACATGAGGACTTCCTGGTGAAGTGTAAACGAGGCGGTAATAAGAGAGGAGATTTGGGGAGTAAAAATAAATATTACTACCGCCAGGCCGAGGAAAATTAAACCAAGCAGGTTAATAAATGACGAGGCGGTGGCGTAGGCTTCGGTCTTGTCCTTATCCAAAAGATCGGAGAAGACCGGAATAAAGGCCGAGCTGAGAGCTCCCAGGACTACCAGCTGAAAAATCATGTCGGGAATTCTAAAAGCCGCGAGGTAGGCATCCAGATCTACCGAACAGCAGGCATAGAAATGGGAGTAAAGCAGGCGATCTCGATAGATGCCCAGGAGAGAAGAAAGGCCGACGGCCACCATAAGAACAAAAGCCGCCGAGAGAATATTGGTCTGGCGGCGGAAAAGCAGGATACCGCTTTTTTCCAGAAAATTGCGCATGTTGCCAGCCAAATTATATCCTGGTACAATCGGCGCTACAAATGCCAATTTTGAAAAATGCCATAAAGAAGGTTCGGGTAGATAGAAAGCGGACGGCTGTAAACAGGCTAATTAAGTCAAAGCTCAAAGAGGCGCTGGACAACGCCAGAAAAAATCCCGGTCCCAAAACTTTGTCGGCTGCCAGCCGGGCTGTGGCTATGGCAGTGAAGAAGAAAGTAATTCATCGAAATAAGGGGTCGAGATTGGTGTCGAGACTGGCCAAGAAGGTTGCGGGCAAAAAGAAATAGGCTTCGTTGTGATCTGGCCCGCCAGCAACGCTAGGCGTAGCATTGCGGGGAGGGGCTTGGGATTTGGGATTTGAATGGACTATACTAACTCCATGCCTCCTGCCAAAGTCGGGATTAACTTATTGCCAAAGAATCTGCGCGAACTAGGGTTGTCTGACAAAATAGTAAATTGGGCCCTGTCCTATGGACGCTACGTGTTAGTTTTGACCTTATCGGTTGTAATTGTGTCTTTTGGAATGAGGTTTACCCTGGACCAGAAGCTGTCGGATCTGTTCGATTCCATTAAGGATAAACAACTATTTATTGAAGCTAACGCTGACTTTGAGACAGACTTCCGGCAGGTGCAACAAAAGCTAATAGATATCAAGACTGCTAAGCTTGAGGAGACTGGTCCGGCAGCGGTAATTGAAACCATGGCCAACATTATCCCTCCGGAGATTAGGTTCACTAGCTTTACTTTTGGAGACGGGACTTTTAGCATTTCGGCCACCTCTACTGATGAGGCGGTAATCGCTAGGTTTGCCAAAATACTTGCAAGGCAGAGTAATTTAACTGATATAAATGTTTCGGCCATAAGTCTGAGCGGTGACAATCCGGAGATTAAATTCAGCGTGACGGGAAAATGGAGAAAAAAAGATATACCCACCGTAAAGTGAATTGTGCCATTTGCATCTAGTGGGTATATTCCCAAGATGCTATTTGTAGATGCAAACTGGAGTATGTTGGGTATAGTCATTAAAGAAAACGAAAATTATGGCACTAGATTACAAACTTGAATTCCAGAGATATAAGCGCTATTACTCCGGGGCACTCAAAGTCTACCAATCCAGGCCGAAAGTCAAGCAATCGGTAAGCCTGGCCGCGGCTTTAATTGCGAGCGCCGCCTTGGGAGCATTTGCAATCAAGCCAACGGTCACAACTATCGCATCGCTTAAAGCTGATATCCGTGCACAGTCAGATATCGACAAGCGGCTGGAGAAAAAGCTTGAGAACGTGAGAGCGGCTTATGATAACTACAGCAAGATTACTGACCGGCTAAAAGTTTTGGATGAAAGCTTCCCGTCAGCCCCAAAGATTGCAACTTTTCTGCGACAGGTCGAGGCAATGGGGCGGGATATGAATGTAAAGGTCACCAATATTACCTTTGACAGTGCACCGATTGCGGGAGCGAAAATTGATAAGACAAAGGCAAAAAAATTTGAATCGGTAACGTTCGGGGTCAATTTGACAGGAGAATATACTACCTTGAAAGAATTTCTTTCGGGGCTTGAGGAAATGAAACGGATCGCAATTATTGATAATTACGGGTTTTTTATCCGTAAGGCAAAAGAGGGAGAAGATTCGAGTCTACTAAATCTGACCGTTAATGGATCTGTTGTTTTTCAACCCGGAGAGAAATCGAAGTTTGAGAACAATATCAGAACTAAAATATGATGCCGACAAAAAAGAATAATGATCTGTTGATTTTTGGATTATCCAGTTTCCTTGCGGTCGCTGTCTGGGTAGGGTTTGGGGTCTATAAATCTCTGAATAAGCCATCGCCCCCCAAGGTGAGCGCCCAGGATCTGGCCAACCTGGATCCGAAACTGGACACGACGGTATTGGACGAGCTGGAGGCGAGGAAAAGCTATTCGGAAGAGGGGCTCGATCAGCTGGAGAGAGAAGCGGGAGGATCGGCGAATAGTGCGACAGGGTCGGGGGGTTTTTAGTGTTCGAGAGTTTCGCGTTTTTTTGGTCGGGTCCTGCCGAGTTTCCTCCTCCATTTGATGCTCGGATTTACCTGCGCGTCAAATGGAGGCCCACCCCCACTCGTCACCCGATTACTTGTAGTGCGAAACCCGCGCAATTGATATTTTGAGGTTGGACAAGTTTCGCCGATTTAATGTAATGTTAATAATATGAAGCGGGCACGCACGTTGCCGACGTTGTTGGGACTTCTACTTCTTATGGGCGGGGCCGTAGTCGGGGTTGTCGGCATCCGGCAGGGGCAGACTTGGCTAGCTAAGGCATCGCCAGAAGAGCAACCCAAGGAGGTCAGAATTACCAATCTCTCCGATCAGGGGTTTTCTGTCAGCTGGATTACTGACACGGCCGTGCGCGGATTTGTGAAATACGGAGACGCGGGAGGGGCTCTCCCTAGTGTGGCTGAAGATGAAAAGGATGAGGGGAAGAGCTCCCAGGGAACTTATGAAATCCATTACGTAAACATAAAGGGATTAAAGGGGGCTACGGCCTATGAATTTAAAATCGGTTCGGGAAAAAGACTTTACGATGATTCGGGCAGGCCGTTTGCTACCAACACTGCAGTTCTGACCCAGGATTCGGGAGCAGCGACTGATATAGTGTCAGGTCTCGTGGTTAGCTCCGAGCAACCGCTTTCGGGGGCGGTAGTGTATTTGGAAAATGAGAGATTAACGGCCTTGTCCACAACGGTTAAATCTACCGGGACATTCACGATAGCCCTGAGCCGGGCCAGGCTGAAGAATCTTAAAGATGTGTGGGCGGGACCTGAAGACGGGGAAACGTTCGATTTACTCGTAGAAGGGGCGGGTCGCGGCAAGGCGACTGCAACCGTAAATATGAAAAACCGCGATGGCGTGCCGGAGATTTCAGTTCCGGGAGATTACGATTTCTCGGCCGAACTGCCGCGGGATGAAGCAGGGGCAATTATTCTTCCGACCGGATCTCCGACTCCTTCTGTCGGCAGCGGCGAGACGGCTGTAATTCCAACCCAGATTCCGGGATCCAAGTTCTCATTTAAAAATTTGCCGACGCCGACGGAGAGCGAAGAGATAACTGTGATTTATCCTTCAACCAGCGAGAGTGTAAGTGTAACCCAGCCGGAATTTTCGGGGGCGGCGCCACCCGGAAAGTCACTGACAATCACGGTTCAGTCAACCCCCCAGTCGGGGCAAGTGGTGGCT
Organism: uncultured Gammaproteobacteria bacterium; assembly: GCA_964514545.1. Classification (GTDB taxonomy): domain Bacteria; phylum Patescibacteriota; class Microgenomatia; order CAZETR01; family CAZETR01; genus CAZETR01. The sequence continues at coordinate 218,903 of CAZETR010000011.1, forward strand.
GACGCAAATGGCGAATGGAGATGGACTCCGCCGGCGGGTCTTGAGCCCGGGGAGCATACTATTACTATCTCCTATGTGGATAAAGCGGGGATTTTGCAAAAGCTCGTACGCAAGTTTGTGGTGTCGGCCGAGGCGTCGGAGGGAGCCGCGGGAAACAGCGGGGATTTGGCATTTACAGCTTCCCCCTCGGCGACTCTGGCTCCGTCAGCCAGCCCGACTATTTCGACAACGCCCGAGCCAACCGTGGAGGTAACTCCTGAGGCGACGCCGACCCAGAGGGCCGCCCTCCCCGCGACGGAATCAGGCATACCAAAAGCAGGAACTGTGGAAGTGACGATCATGCTGCTGGCAATGGGAGTTCTGTTGGTAGGGGCGGGGGCGGTGATGGTAAGAAGCGTCAAGAGCGCGTAACGCAAACTACAAATCACAAGCCACAAATCCCCCTCCTTCGCTAAAGCTTCGAAGGGCAAGCAAGTCACAAGCCTCAAAAAATGCTTCAATGACTCAAGAACTTAAACCACAAACTGTATCCAAGAAGTTTGACTTGGGAGAGAGGACGTTTGAGTTTTCCAAAAAACTGCTTGGGTTTCTGAAAAACTTGTCGAGGGATTTTATTTCACTTCCGATTATTTCACAAGTGACAAGGTCGGGAACATCGATTGGCGCCAATTACCGTGAGGCGGACGGGGCGGAGTCAAGGAAAGATTTTATACACAAGATCGGGGTATGTAAGAAGGAAACCAAGGAAACGCTTTACTGGCTGGGATTAATCAAAGAATGTCTGGGTGTCGATAGCTCTGAATTGGACTGGCTCGTTGGTAAATGCAAGGAGCTAGTTAGAATTTTCGGCAAGATTAGTTCGGGTTAATTGAAGCTCGACGCTTGAAAAATTGTGGTTTTGTTGGTATTTGGGATTTGGTCATTGTGGCTTGAGGGGGTTTTACCCCCTTGACATCCCTTTGCCTTTTGTTTCACACTAGATGTACTTGCTGAAAAGCAATTCAGAATTAGATGCCTGACCTAACAAAAAGATTTTGGGAAGCAATAAAAAGTAGAAGAGTTTCCGGGGTAGCGCCGGTAGCTTTGCTTTTGGTAATTGCGGTTGTGGTGGGGTTGGTGGTAGCGGTGTCGGCATCACAGAGGAAGACAAATACTCAGC
>CAZETR010000012.1:0-3683 GCA_964514545.1 uncultured Gammaproteobacteria bacterium
CTTCCCAGCTGTGTTTACACTGAAAAATTTGCTCACAACTTCCCAGCTGTGTTTACACTGAAAAATTTGCTCACAAATTTTTTAGTGCCCTCGGTGGGAATCGAACCTACATCTTCTCCTTAGAAGGGAGTTGCTCTATCCATTGAGCTACGAGGGCGAGCGGAACGAGCCCGAGTAGCAAATACTTCAGGATTTGACACCGGGGCGAATACGAGCCTACCTCTTACCTCTTATTTTAACCCAACTCCCTTCGTCTTTACAAACCACCACGCTTCCTGCTACGCTTAGAGGAGCGTGGTATCTCTTTACCTAAACAATCAGTCAGCAACAGTTCTAGGTCTGTCGACAGACGAGGAGGGAAAATACTCCCTGACGCATTTTAAGCAGTTTGAATTTACAGATCCGCCGTTTAGCGAAAGTGTATTATCAGACCCGAAGTCAGTTGCGCGTGAAGTTGAAAAACTACTCCCGGCGGATGCGCTGGACCTCTGTCTGGTTCTCCCCGAATTCTGCTACTATCACACTCGAATCTCTCTTCCGTCAAATACTCTTGAAGCCCAGGTAATCAAGGCCTCACAGGAAATGCTCGGCATAGCGGATATCGAATCTCTTGATTTCCTGCGTCAAATTCCATACGAATCAAAGACAAAGAAGTTGTATCTATATATTGGAATTCCTAAGAATATCGCCGATCCAATTTCCGAGTTTGCTCAAAGCCTTTCCGTTCACGTTAAATACATTCTCCCGGAGTCAATTTGTACCCTAGAAATATTCAAGACTGATCTTGCTAGCCTGGAAACAGTCGGCTTTGTCTCAAGCGAATCGAGCCTGATATTCTTCGACAAGCACGGACCAGTCGTCTCTCTGGCCACCGCTCCCGAGCAGACGGTTTCCGACCAGGTCAACCAAATTACCCGCAAGTACAAGATCAAAATTAAACGTCTTCTCATCCCGGCGCTCCCGGTTAGACTAGGGGACGACCTAAAACTTGAAACCGTACCCGCATATCATTTGCTCGAGAAAAAGTTAGCTGAAATCTCCAGATCCGGGCTGGATGGCATCACCATGGAATCGCTAAACCTGGGTCTCGTTGGCTCGTTTTTGCTCAAAGATCCTCTGGATTTTAATCTTGCCAACCTATTAGAGATTGATCGGGAGGAAGCCCATCAGCCAATTGGCGAACTCCTCGCAGAGGATACTCTGACCGAAAAAACATATACGAAAAGTCAAGGATCCGCAAGAAAAGCAATTTTCTTGATAGCTATAGGCTTTGTTGCCGGTTCACTTACTACTCTACTTGTTCTTATTCTTCTCTTTTCAGGCAAGTCAGGGAGGTTATCAATTCTGTCATCCCCGACTCCAACTCCAGCCCCGACGGTTGAACCCACCCCAACGCAGGTGGCAATTGATCGCTCACAAGTCAAAATTCAAGTCCTAAACGGAACGACCACTCCCAAGTTAGCCAAAAAAATGGCTGATCTTTTGGATGGTCTTGGCTACATTTCAATCGAAACAGGAAACGCGTCGGGTCTTGATTTAATCAAAACTAAAGTCGCCGTAAAGCGCGAAAATCAACCCCTCTTTGACCTTTTTTCCAAGGACCTTAAAGACAAACTTATTTTAACCCAACCAACTTCTCTTGAAGCCTCAAGCTCATTTGACTTAGTTATTACCCTAGGCAAAGACTTTACTCCCTAATTTCCACCTTCGTTTTTCTTTTTCTTCCAAAGCACAAGCACTAGCGCCAGAATTATCAGTCCTCCCCACCAACCGTATTTACTAAGGAAATTTGTCTTCTCTCCCAAGACCTCCGGTTGATTATTTTCCAGTACGACTGGGGTTATTCCCGGAGTTGGAGTGGCTTGAGCCCCTAACACCTCTTCAACTGCACCCCCCGCACCAACCACAGCTGCGCCCCCGCGCGTGGTAGTCGCTCCAGCGACAGCACCCCCGCCAGCAGCAGTAGTTGTTGTCGCACCACCTGCACCACCGCCGCCCCCAAGTGGCCCGCCCCCGGCGTAGGACATGGTTTTGTAGCTACTTTCAGGACCGACGGTTGTAGGAGACCCCGCAGAGACGGTACGGAAGTAATAATTAGTATTATCAGACAAGCCAGTTATGGTAACTGAATGGGAAGTAGTCTTGGCCAGATCAAAAGTTGCGGTCGAGAAAGCATATCCATAATTTGGCTCAGCCCCAAGAACAGGGTGCGGCATTGTGTCATAAACAACGCGGCCGGTAGTCGGGTGATCAGTAGACCAGGCAATGGTAACTGTTGTAGGTTGCGTTCTGGCTACAGCTTCATCGGAAAGGCCAGTCGCCACGCCTACCAGCTCATCAACCACAGTCTCCCGACCTGCGTTGTCAGTAGCAATCGCTCTGATTGTGTATGTATCGAGAGTAATAAGTAGGGTATCCCATGAAGTGCCATAAGGAGCTGTGGTGTCTGTAGCAATATCATGGAACGTGTCCACGCCATCTTCGCGCCGGTACTGGAATTTAACCGATTGAATCCCGGTTGCATTTATGTCAGAAGCGTCGGCAGTTAGAGTAACGACCCCTGAAACAGTCGAACCGCCAGTTGGGGAAGTCCAGGCGGCATACGGGGAAGCTTTATCAGTGGAGCTATAAGTCTTGGAAACAGATTCATTTCCGGCCAAATCATGTGTGCTGATCACACCACCACCTGAAGTATAAGAAACGTCCGGCAACGTCCCAGTATCAGGAGATGTGTTTTCATCAAACCCCAGAATTAATACGTTGTCATCTGCACCGGTTCCTGATCCGATAGACTCTCCCGAGTAGGCGTCCACGTCCCACCCATCGGCAGTTCCGGGATTAAGAGCGCCATCGTTAATATCTTCGGAAAAAGTCAGCCTTATCGCGTCAATTTGGAAGTTCCCGTTCTGGTCAAGCGTTTCGGCAGACATGACCACGGGCTCGGCCTTATCAGTCGTTGCATATTCGGAAATGGACTCCAGTTCATTACCCGCAGTATCGTGAGTGCTGGCTGATCCACCACTACTAGTGTATGTGACAGTTGGTTTATTTCCGGTATCCGGAGTCGGTCCTTGACCAAACTCAAGCAATAAAATGTTGTCATTTGCTGTGTCTCCAGAGCCAATCTGCTCTCCTCCCGCTCCATTTACATCCCAGCCATCTCCACCATTGTCCAAATCCAAAAGCCCATCGTTAATGTCCTCCGAGAAAGTCAGCTTAATAGCGTCAATATTTCCATCGTGATTTATATCTTGTGTTTCAGCTGAAACGAGCGTCGGAGGCGTGGTATCTACAGTCAGTGCTGACGACTCAACTTCGCTTGACGAAGATCCGGCGTTGTCTTGGGCGTAAACTTTAAAAGTATAGTCGCCGTCACCGGAGGAAATAGTAACCACCTTCGAATTGCTTACCGTTGTCCCATTGTCAACCAACCCCGTACCTGAAAGGTAGAGGCTCCAGCCATAGAAATTAAGACCTGAATCTGAAGCGTCCGATTCAGTCCACGACCAAGTTACATTTGTAAAATTAGTCGGGCCGGTATGATTGGCTAAAGGCGTACCTGGATCAGTCGGGGCGCTAGAATCAATATAGAAAGGTCCCAGGTGTTCTGTAGAGGTCTTGTTCCCGGCTGCATCAAAGGTCGCAATGTGAAAGTAGTTGGTATTGCCGTCCGACAGAGCAGG
>CAZETR010000013.1:0-21919 GCA_964514545.1 uncultured Gammaproteobacteria bacterium
CGGGTTGCCTTGCTGCTCCAGAGTTGCCAACAGCAAATACTTACTCTGGTCAACGTTTGTCACGTAGCGGTACTGGCTCTTGGCGGGATTAGGATCAGTCGGAACCTGGGCCATGTATACCGTTCCGTCGGGATCCTTAAAGTCGCCCATTCCCCAAGTGCAGGGACTTTCAAACCTTGGATTGCCGCAACCAACCACCTCTCCGCTATCCTCCTCCGGATAGCTCCCGTATTCCGCGTAGTACAGGTCAATACCCGCAGCCATTGCTTTGATATCAGTGATTCTCCGCAAATCCCGCGACCTAATCATCGCCGAGCGAAAATTGAGCCCCGTAACCAGTGCAATAAATGCCATCATCCCGATAACCACCAGCGTCTCGTTTCGTGTGAAGCCTGCCCCTATAACGAAAGCCCTCATGTTGGTTTATATAACGTCGGTCACGCTTGTATTGCCACTCGATATTCCGAAGTTGCAAGCTTCACCGGCACCACCGCAAATCTTACCCGATATTCCGGGATTAACAGCCTTATCGTCCGTATTCTCAAGAGCAGCAAACAACTGGAACCGCCTCTGGTCAGTCGTAACGTACAGATAATCCCTACCGCTAGATAGGGGATCCTTAGGCACCAGCTTCATATAGGTCGTCCCGGCCTCTGTAAAATCCCCGGTACCCCAGTCACAAGCGACCCCTCCACAAGCCTTAATCTTCCCATTTTCAACCAGGGGATATTTGCCTTTGTCGTTATAGTACATTTCGAGAGCCGTCGCGATTTGCCGCAGGTTAGCCTTCCTTTGTGCATCTCTTCCCTTCACCTGCGAAGTCCTGTAGCTGGCAATAGACAGGGTAGAGAGGATGCCAATTATTGCCATCACCACCAGTAACTCTATGAGTGTAAATCCTCTTTTCTTCATCTTAAATATCATATCTTACTGGCATGAGTTTGGACAACACCCAGCCCCGTGACATCCGACAGGAGAACATTTATAAACCCCGCCGAACGAACTAAGATTTACGCTATTGCACTGGGCTCCTTGACAACCATAAGTATTAAATCCATCCTCGCAACCCGTTAACCCGACGTTAGGACTAGACACTCCCCAGTTTCCGTCTCCACCCGGGCACCCCCCAACGCACCCGACAGCCGGAATTACCGGGTCAGTTTCTACCTCCAGAGTCGCATACAGCTTGTACCACCTACCGGTTGCGGGATTAGTCATATAAGAGTATTTATATCTGGCATTTCCCACAGGGTCGCACGGCAAAACGCCGTATTTGCCAAAATCCTGCTTACAAATAGTATCCGGTAGGGTAGTGGGGTAGCGATCATTGTCGTTGTAATAGTCCTCAAGCACTCTTTTCATCCGCGCCAAATCTCCCTTTCTTTTCGCGTCCCTTGCCCTACGCAAAGGCCCGGGACCAATCAGTGCCAAAGTAGCCATCATCAAAACTCCCAGTATCGTCACAACCACCAATACTTCAATCAAAGTTACACCAGACTTTCGCCTCCTATAATGCTGGCTCAGTAATTCCACATATTCATGCTACCAGCTATTCGACAAATTTAACAGTCGATTTGGCATTTGGAATTGAATGATTTGGAGATTAAATTGCTCCCATCCACCACTCCACAACTCTCTCTCCCCAAATCCAGCCAAAAAGGGTGCCGAGAATCAAAAACGGACCAAACGGAATCCGGCTCGACAGCTTCTTGGCTCCCGCAAGCATCAAGCCCACTCCAACTACCGCTCCACTCAAGAACGCAAACATCAGACCCACAAGAACGGCCGGAAACCCCAACAGCAGCCCCATGATTAGTCCATACTCTACATCCCCAAATCCCATCCCACGACCCCTCGTAACCGCCCACAACACAAAGAAAAATCCGGCAGTCGCGACACCAGTCAACCCAAAATTGGACAAATTAGCCCAATTGGTCCAATTAGTCCAAATGGTCATCCCCAGAACCAGCAAGAAGAGGGGAGCGCTAAAGACCTCCGGCAATGTCATATACCGCAAATCCGAGACAAACAGAGCCAGAAGGAGAGTCAACACGCTAACCACCCATAGGTAACCCCCAACCCATCCCAAATTAGTCAAATTGATCCAATTAGACCAATTGGGCAGGGCGCCGTGAACTCCGACCCACCAGACAACTATCCACATTAATCCGGACGTAAGCTCCACAAAGGGATACTGCCACGAAATCGGCTTACGGCAGTGTCGACATCTTCCTCTAAGTAACACAAACGAAAGCAGGGGAATGTTATCGTGCCAGTCAATCTGCTTCCTGCACCTCGGGCACTTCGACCTGCCAATCAAAATCCCGCCTACTGCTTCATTAATTCTGAAAACCAAAACATTCACAAAGCTCCCAACCGCCAACGCAACAAAGAACCAGAATAAGCTCAACATAACTCTATTACAACCTAACCAAGCTTATTTCTCAACCCACAAACTACGGCAGACACGTGTATTCGTTGTTCAGGAGACACAAGTCCACACCACCACTGCTCCCTATCTCAGTTTGCAAATCTGCCGGCAAACCTGATGGAGCTGTACCTGTCCCCTTGCAACGCGTCTGTGCCTTTTGATTAAATGAATTTGACCTATTCTTCCAGCAAATATAGACGCTATCTCCCGTCGTCCCCTTCGAATATACATATAGACTAACAGGAGAGTTGTCAAGCCTAGTCACAAAACCCTTCTTAACTTCTTCAGTACCCCCTGACAACTTCGTCAGAACTGATTGTGCTGCCGCCCCTGCTCCGTCATCATTCCACGTACTTGTAGCTACCTTTTTCCAAGAAACCGGCACCACTGACGTAGCCGAAGTCTGCCAAGGCCACAACTCCTGCGTCGACTGATACCGTTCAATCGCTGATAGCAACTGTTCCGCATCCGACTGGCTTCCCGTATCTCTTCCTCTATTTATTTGTTCAATTGGATTAATTGCAGACAATACCGCAACGGCAAGGACACCTAAGATCGTAATCACAATCAACAACTCAATCATCGTAAATCCAATCGACAACCTCTTTACCGATGCTCTTATGAACTGGGCAGAATTCATTTCAACTATCATTATGTAAACTCCTACCCCGAGTGTCAAGGGGTCAAAACAAACTTAAAACTGCGATGTCAAACTATAGATCGGCATGATGATGGCAATTACCAAAAAACCCACTCCAAGTCCCAAAAGAATCATAATGATCGGCTCGATCGCGGTGGTTAGTCCCTTGACCAGCATCTCCGATTCCGACTCAAAGTAATGCGCCATCTTTCCCAACACCTCGTCCAGCTTTCCGGTTTCCTCTCCCACACTAATCATCTGCGGTACAATCGGAGGATAATTCGGATCATTAGCAATGGTATAGGCGAGCGGCAGACCCTTCTCCACTTGCTTCGCGGATAACCTCAAGCTCTCCTCATAGATGCTGTTGCCCGACGCCCCGGCCACTATGTCCAGCGCATCGATAATCGAAATCCCGGCCCCGACCAGAAGCCCCAGCGTCCGGGAAAACTCGGTCATAATTACCACCTTGTTCAGCCGTCCAACAACCGGAATCCTCAATTTGAGATTATCAATAAACCTTTTTCCCCGCTTTGTCCGGCCGTATTGGGAAAAAAACAAAAATCCACCCACCAAAAGCCCAGCCAACACCCACCAGTAGGTTCCCATAAATTTGGAGCTGGAGATTAAAATTCGAGTTGGAGCAGGTAGCTTGGCGCCAAATTCAGTATAGAGCGACGTTAATTTGGGAACCACGAATATCATCATGATTGCGCTCACCAGTCCCATTCCCGCAATTACAATTGCCGGGTAAACCATTGCCCCCTTGACCTTACTTTCAAATTCCTTTTGCTTCTCCAGGTTATCAGATAATCTCTCCAATACGTCGTCCAGCACTCCGGCAGCTTCTCCGGCTCGAATCAGAGCAATATATACCTTAGAGAAGGCCTTAGGATGCCTACTCATGGCTTCAGACAGCGCACTTCCGCTGGATACATCCGACTGCACAGCAGAAACTATCTCTCCCATAGCCGAGCTACTCTGAGCCTGTAAAATCGTCAAAGCATTCGTCAACTGAAGCCCTGCCGTAACCATCGTCGAGAGCTGCCTGGTAAACACCGCCACTTCGCTAATCCCGATCCGGTGAAACGCCTTCGTCAATGGATCCAAGAGCGAGTTTGCCTCAACAACACTGAGCCTGACCACAACCAGACCTCTCCCGCGCACAATCGACGCTGCCTGCTGTTCGCTGGACGCCTCCACGACCCCGGTTGCAAGCTTTCCCCCTTTATCCCTGGCTTTAAATCTAAACTTCTTCATTTTCTCCCAATTTGCCTGGACAAATCCTCCGGCCGAAATGCATACGACAGGGCGGTCTCCATGCTAATTTTTCCTTCCCGAACCAATTGCGCGAGTGACATTTCAAGCGTCGACATTCCTAATTCGCCTGAAGTTAAAATAATATTATCAATCAAATGGCTCTTCCCCTCACGGATAGTAGTCTTGATCGCTGGGGTCCCCAACATCACCTCGTAAGCGACAACCCGGCCACCGCCGTTTGCGGGAAGCAGTCTCTGGGAAAACACAGCCTCGAGGGTTCCGGCTAGCTGCATCCTGATCTGTCCCTGTTGGTGCTCCGGAAATACATCGACTATCCGGTCGATCGACTGGGCAGCGGAATTCGTGTGCAGGGTTGCAAACACCAGATGGCCGGTCTCGGCAACTGTCAGAGCCGCGGCAATTGTCTCATAGTCACGCATCTCACCGACCAAAACGACGTTTGGATCCTGCCTTAACGCCGAACGCAGGGCCACGTCCCAAGAATGAGTATCTCCATGCATCTCACGCTGGGAAATAATCGATTTCTTCGGCACAAATAAATACTCAACCGGATCCTCGATAGTCAGAATATGTTCAGCCCGGGCAGTATTTATTTCATCAATAATTGCGGCAAGCGTTGTTGACTTGCCGTGCCCGGTCGGCCCCGTCACCAGAACAAATCCCTGTCTTAACTGCGAAAAGTTGCGGCAGACTCGGGGCAATCCCAACTCCTCAAGAGTGGGAATTTTGGCAGTAATAGTCCTGAAAGCCGCGGCTGGAACTCCCTTCTCATAATAAGCATTAACCCTAAACCTCCCCTCGGCAAGCCCCAGAGAAAAATCAATCTCCTTGTTAACAGAAAAAACTTCCTTTTGCGATTGACCTAAAACCCCTCCAACGAGTTCAGTCAACCGGTCTTCGGTCAGTGTCGGCTCCCCGGGAATGGCAACCAACGCCCCATCAATCCTAAGTATTGGGGAAGATCCCAAAGTCAGGTGTAAATCGGAGGCCTTCCTGGCCACTGACATGGCGAGCATTTGTTTGATATCTAACATGTTGTTCCTGATTTATGATTCTTTTGATATTTGATATTTGATATTTAATTTTTGATTTCTCGATTAATCCTGTGCAACTCGAATTACTTCCTCAATCGTCGTAATTCCTTCAACCGCTTTTTGATAACCGTCCAGCTTCATGGGAATCATTCCCTCAATAACGGCCTCCTTCGCAATGTCCCCCGCAGTCGCTCTCTCCAAAATCAATTTCGCGATTTTTTCGGATATCCGGATGACCTCAAACACGCCGATTCTTCCGGAATAGCCTGTATCATTACATATCTGGCACCCCGCACCTTTGTATAAGTTTATTTTGGCATTTTCCCCCAGCAGCTTGCCCAAAACCGACCTGATATCAGCTACCACCTCGGGTGGGGGATCATACTGCTTCTTGCAGTGATCGCAAATTTTACGAACGATTCTTTGGGCCACGATCGCAGTCATCGACGAGGCCAGCAAAAACGGTTCTTCTCCCATATCCAAAAGCCGGGGGAGTGCTCCGGCCGCGTCGTTTGTGTGCAGAGTCGAGAAAACCAGGTGGCCGGTCAGAGAAGCCTGGACGGCCAAGTCAGCCGTCTCCGAATCTCGGATTTCTCCGACCAGGATAATATTTGGATCTTGCCTGAGAAAAGAACGCAGCCCGGAAGCAAACGTCAGACCCGCCTGTGGATTTATCTGCACCTGGTTAACTCCGGGAATTTCATATTCCACCGGATCCTCAAGAGTTACAATATTTACACGTGTTGTATTAATCTTTGATAAAACAGCGTAAAGAGTTGTCGTCTTACCCGACCCCGTGGGACCGCAAACTGTAATAATCCCGTGAGGCCTCAAAATTGCTTCCTCCAAGTTCTTAAGCCCCAATCCCCTCAGACCCAAATCCTGCAAGCTGGGAACACCGCCGGATTTCTTCAAAAGCCGCATGACTATTTTTTCCCCGTGGGTGGTCGGTAAACTAGACACCCGCAAGTCAACTTCATACTCTCCTGCCCGAAAATTAAACCTGCCGTCCTGGGGAATTCTCTTCTCGTCAATCTTCATTCCGGCCAAAATCTTGATTCGGGAAACCAGAGCATCATGAACTTTACGAGGCAATACAAGCTTTTCGTGTAGGATACCATCAATTCGATACCGCACGCGGGTTTTATTCTCCTGCGGCTCGATGTGAATATCGCTAGCCTTGGACTTCATCGCAAATTCCAGAAGCGTCGAAACAATTTTTGCAATCGGCGCCTCGCGAATAACCTGCCCCAATTGAGAGATATCAACCGTCTTTACATCGACAGATGTTTCTTTAAGCGCGGCCGTTACCTCGGCCGACAGCGACTCAGAATATTTTGCCTCAATTGTCGCGTCCAGCTCGCTGGGTACGGCCGCAAAGGGTTTAATAGTCATCGCGGTCTTTTTCTCCACAAACTCCAGGGCCCCCAGGTCCAACACATCGGCCATTGCTACAGACAATTCGTTTTTTCCCTTATCAATATCAAACGGAAGCACCCGATACCTTTGGGCAACTATCTTGGGAAGAGCGTTTAGCGCCTCCGGAGAAACTGCCTTCTCAGAAAGATCAACGAAAGGTACGTTGTAAAACTTAGCCTTTGCGCTCGTCAACTGCTTCTCGGAAACAATTCCGCTAGCCCGAATCGCTCCGTCTAACCCGGATCCGCCGGCAACATCGACCAGCCTAATTTTCTCGGCCTGGTCGCCTGTCAATACGCCATCCTCAACCAAAACATCCAGGATTGTCCGGGTGTGAATATCTTTCGTTGCAGTTAAAGGAGACTGGGCAGGGTCCATAAACACAATTAGTATGCAATTTTGCATGCTAAAATACAACCACTCAAGTCTCAAGTCAAAGCCACAAGTATCAAAATGCACAGCTTTCTCATCTGTAACTCAATACCTGAGGGTCGATTGGAAAAGGTCATCAGCCTTCTATCCTCAAATTTCAATGTCGATTACCAAACATCAGACTTTGACCCACAGACTCAACCTCCGGATATTCTCGTTATCAAACCCTCTCCCGAAGACTCCATAGGTATTGATAAAGTTCGAGAAGTAATCAAATTCTGTTCGTTCAAGCCATATTATTCCGGTTACAAAACTGTGGTGGTCGTAAACGCGCAAGCACTAACAATCGAGGCCCAAAATGCTCTCCTCAAGACTCTCGAAGAACCCCCCGCCCAAACTCTGATTTTTCTCCTCTGTCCAAACAGTCAGTCTCTACTGCCGACGGTCCTCTCGCGCTGTCAAATTATCGACCTCCCAGGCGAACAAAGCCCTGATTCCAAAGACCTGGATTCAATTAAGCTAACTCTTGAAGCTATAGTCGCAGAGCCTCTTGGAAAAGCAATTCAAGTGGCTACCCTAGCTACACCGGATAGAGAGCAAGCCCTGAACTTATGTAGGTCACTCGTTTACCTCCTCCACACCCGACTCAAAGGCGTTTCAAATACAACATTCGAAACCGTCTCCAATCTTTCACCTCAAACTACTGTCCGGCTCGTGAGAATTCTACAAAAAACCACAAGCTACCTCGATGCAAATACCAACGTCCGCCTGGCCATCGACGACATGGTCGTGAGCATGCAAAAAGTCACTTCGGTGGGTTGAAGCATCAATTCTTCCCTGATACAATCTCTCTGTTATGGCCAAACCACTCAAATACGATGCCGCGCAAATTCAAGTCCTGGAGGGATTGGAACCGGTCCGCAAACGCCCGGGCATGTATATCGGCTCGACAGATACTCGGGGCTATCACCATCTTCTCAATGAGATAATTGACAATTGCGTAGATGAGGCCCTGGCCGGATTCGGCAGCCAAGTGGACGTCGTGATCGGAGCAGACGGGTCCGCTACCATCCGTGACCGCGGCCGCGGTATCCCGGTCGATAAACACAAGTCCGGGGTTTCCGCCCTTGAGGTCGCAATGACCAAGCTCCACGCAGGAGGAAAATTTGGCCAGGGCGCCTACAAAGTCTCAGGTGGACTTCACGGAGTCGGAGCCTCGGTAGTCAACGCCCTCTCCTCGTTTACCAGAGTTATAGTATTTCGAGACTCCAAAGCTTATTACCAGGAATACAAGGCCGGTTCTCCACTCGCATCCCTTAAGACCGCGGACAAAAAACAACTCGATGCCTGGTACCCGGAGCCCGACTATAAAGACCTCCTCGAGACTTCTTCTTCCGGAACGCTAACTACTTTTTTACCTGACACATCCGTTTTCGGCGATATCTCCTTCGAAGATGAAAAGATAATTGACGCCGTCCGTAACCGCGCCTATCTCGTTGCAGGTATTAAATTTAAATTTGCTGATCTGCGTAAAAATTACACCTACTGTTTCTACTTTGAGGGAGGGATCAAATCGTTAGTTACCCACATCAATCGCCACAAAAAATCTCTCTCAGACGTAATTCACCTGTCCCGTGAGTCAGGCGATGTCAGCATGGAATTTGCCCTCCAGTACACCGACTCATTCTCAGAAACGGTCGATAGTTTCGTCAATGTCATCAATACAACAGACGGCGGAACACACTTAACCGGATTCCGAATAGCTTTGACCCGAGCCATAAACGACTACGCCAAACGAATCGGAGCCCTTAAGGAAAACGAAGACTCCCTGACGGGTGAGGATATGCGCGAAGGGCTGACCGCCATTGTTTACCTGAAAATGCCCGGTGACAAAATCCAATTTGAATCCCAAACTAAAGCCAAACTAAACAATCCCGAGATCCAAGGGCTAATGCAAACCTTTGTCAAGGAAAGCCTGGATATGTTCTTCGAAGAACACCCCAGTGACGGCAAACGGATAATTGAAAAGGTCCTATTAGCAGCCAAAGCCAGACTGGCAGCCCGTGCTGCCAAAGACGCCGTTCTTCGCAAAGGCGCACTGGAAGGAATGACCTTACCCGGCAAACTGGCTGACTGCCAGGAACGTGACCCCGCGCTCTGTGAACTATATATAGTAGAGGGTGACTCGGCCGGAGGCAGCGCCAAGCAGGGTCGGGACCGCAAATTCCAGGCGATACTGCCCCTGGGCGGGAAAATTCTCAACACCGAACGGGCCCAACTAGACAAAATCGTCGCTTTTGAAGAACTTAAGGATTTAATCATCGCCTTGGGAATGGGAATAGGGGAGACCCTGACCCCTGACAAATTGCGCTATCATCGAATCATTATCATGTGTGATGCTGACGTCGACGGCCAACACATTACTACCCTCCTTCTTACCTTCTTCTACCGCCACATGCGCCCAATCGTCGACCTGGGACATCTCTATATCGCCTTGCCACCTCTTTACAAAATAGAATTGGGCAAAAACATCCAGTATGTTTACGATGACGCGGAAAAGGACAAAGTTCTTTCCCAAAATATCAGCTCCAAATACAATCTGCAACGCTATAAAGGCTTGGGAGAGATGAACCCCGATCAGCTCTGGGAAACCACCATGAATCCTGAAAACAGAATTCTCAAACAGGTAGGTATCGAAGACGCCGCGAAGGCCGACGAAGTGTTCACCATGCTTATGGGTGACGAAGTTCCCCCCCGCAAAAGATTTATCCAGACCCACGCCAGAAGCGCCAACCTGGACGTTTAATCTTTTTATTGTTATACTAACGCAGTTTCCTTCGGGAAACTTTTCTTTCCCAAAAACCATCAATTTATGAACCTTCAACTCATCGCTTTAACCGCAGCTCCGATCACTGCGGTTGCGGCACTCGCATATGGAGTCATTCTTTCCAAAAAAGTCCTGGCTCAGGATCAAGGCAACGCAAAAATCAGAGAAATCGGCGCAGCCATTGAATCCGGTGCCATGGCTTACCTTAAAAGCCAGTTCAAAGTCGTCTCCGTCGTTCTATTACTATTAACAATTATTATTTACTTTCTCCTCTCCCCGGGAGTTGCAGCCACATTTCTATTGGGAGCCCTCTTTAGTGGTCTAATCGGCTACGCCGGAATGCTGATGGCTGTCCGTGCCAACACGAGAACTGCCAACGCAGCCCAACTTGGGCTTAATCCTGCCCTACAAATTGCTTTCGGTGCCGGTACTGTAAACGGCATGCTGGTTGTAGGCCTGGGTCTTTTGGGAGTTTCGATTATCTATATTGCCTGTTACTTCTTGAGGATTGGAGAAGGGGACAAAGCCGTGGCCAAGCTTGCAACCGATGTTCTGGTTGGTTACGGCTTCGGTGCGGCACTTCTGGCGTTATTTATGCGAGTCGGAGGGGGTATTTTTACAAAGGCAGCCGATGTCGGCGCCGACCTGGTTGGAAAAGTAGAGAAGGGAATACCGGAAGACGATCCTCGAAACCCTGCGGTTATTGCCGACAACGTCGGAGACAATGTAGGTGATTGCGCCGGCATGGCCGCTGACGTTTTTGAATCATATGCAGTCACGATCGTTGCAGCTATGATTCTGGGAGGCAAATTATTCGGGCTTAAGGGCGTTGTTTTCCCCCTCTTGGCCCGTTCCGGAGCCATTTGGACATCAATGCTCGGAACCCTGATAGTCAAGGCCAAAAACGATCAGGAAAATCCACTTCTGCCTCTCATGCGCGGCTTCACTCTTTCTGCCATTTCGGCAATAGTTATCTTTATGCTTCTGGCCGTCTTTCTCCTCGGTGAACCCAAAGCCGGGATGGCCGCAGTTGCAGGGGTAGTTGCCATGATGGCTCTTCTTTATATAACCAAGTACTACACTGGACCCGGCGAAAAGCCGGTTGTAGCCATCGCCAAAGCTTCGCAAACCGGGGCCGGGACTAACCTCATTTCCGGTATCGCCTACGGCATGGAGTCAACCCTTGCGTCGGTTATCGTCGTGACTCTGGCCATTTTTGCGGGCTACACGCTGATGGGATTTTACGGTATTGGTTTAGCCGGTATGGGAATGCTCGCTACAACCGGAATCATTATGTCTCTGGATACCTTTGGCCCAATCTCAGATAACGCCCAGGGGATAGTTGAAATGGCCGGCTTAGGTAAAAGAGCCAATGAAGTAACCAGTCGGCTTGACGCAGTCGGCAACACCACCAAGGCCCTGACCAAAGGCTTTGCCATCGGATCTGCGGCCGTCGCCGCTTCCTCTTTATTTGCGACATTTTTTGAGTCAACCGGACTAAAAGCTATTAATATCGCCGAACCCCGTGTCTTTGTCGGCGCGCTTTTGGGTGCAACAATTCCGTACATCTTCAGTAGCCGGCTAATTAGCTCGGTCGGACGAGCGGCTTACGAAATGATCGAAGAGGTCAGACGCCAATGGAAATCAATCAAGGGAATTATGGAAGGAAAGGCAAAGCCGGACTACGCTCGCTGCGTCGAAATTTCGACACAAGCTGCCCAAAGAGAGCTGCTGGTTCCGGCCCTTATAACTGTCGGGTCTCCTATTTTAATCGGATTTGCCCTCGGGGCCCAGGCCCTAGGAGGAATGCTCGCCGGCACAATCATCTCCGGGCTTTTACTGGCCTTCTTTATGGCTAACACCGGCGGAGCCTGGGACAATGCCAAGAAATTTATTGAAGACGGAAACTTCGGCGGAAAGGGAAGCGAAACCCACAAGGCGGCAGTTGTCGGCGACACCGTCGGCGACCCCCTTAAAGATACCGCCGGCCCGGCCATAAACCCCATGATTAAAATCATAAATATCGTCGCCCTCCTTCTCGCCCCATTTCTAGTTTAAAGTCACCGTTTTCTGCTTGCTTTGAAAGCTGCAAAACAGTAATATTAACCAGTCCGCACATGCGGGCTTTTGTTGTCTCAAATTACAACACTTGGCTCCGGCAATGTCGAGGATAACCAAGTCTCAGAACTCTGTATGGATCCAAATTTAGGAAAAATCAGGCCCGTCGAAATTACGACGGAAATGCAAAAGAGCTACCTGGACTACGCGATGTCGGTAATCGTCGCACGCGCCCTACCAGACGTCCGGGATGGACTCAAACCCGTTCACCGGCGCATTCTCTTTGCCATGCACGACATGGGCCTCCACCACAACGCTCGTTACTCCAAAACAGCCAAAGTAGTCGGAGAAGTTCTAGGCAAATATCACCCACACGGGGATATGGCAGTCTACGATGCCTTGGTACGCCTGGCTCAGGAATTTTCTCTCCGCTACCCGCTCATAGACGGCCAGGGAAACTTTGGCTCAATTGACGGTGATTCTCCCGCTGCAATGCGGTATACCGAAGCCCGCTTAGCCAAAATCGCCGACGAGATGCTCTTTGACCTGGATAAAGAAACAGTAGATTTGGTTCCCAATTTTGACAACACCCTTAAAGAACCTGCTTTCCTTCCAGCCAAACTACCCAATCTGCTTCTGATGGGATCTGAAGGAATAGCAGTCGGAATGGCTACAAAAATCCCTCCCCACAACCTCAGTGAGGTGATCGACGCCTTGGTTTTCATGCTGGAAAAAGGCAAGGCTATTAAAAAATCCCAGGAATCTGAGTTTGACGACAGCTGGTCTATTCCCAAAATTTCGCTGGAAGAAAACCAGCCGGTTGAAGAAAAACGAGTCAGCTTTGAGTCAGAGGCCACCATTGAGGAGTTGCTTCAGTACATTAAAGGCCCGGATTTCCCCACGCACGGAGCCATTTTTGATGCTAAGGCTATCCAGGAGGTATATACAACCGGCCGCGGCCGGATTGTAATTCGCGGCAAGGCAGAAATAGAGGAAACAAAGGGGAGCAAATTCCAAATCGCTATTTCCGAGCTGCCATATCAGGTAAACAAAGCCCTTATGGTCGCCAAGATCGCAAATCTAGTCAAAGACAAAAAATTGGACGGCATTTCAGATCTAAGGGACGAGTCAGACCGGCACGGAATTAGAGTCGTTGTAGAACTTAAACGGGATGCCAATCCCAAGTCAGTCCTTAACAATCTCTACAAACACACGGAGCTCCAAACTGCCTTTCCTGCCAACATTGTGGCCCTCGTCGACGGTACGCCCCACACCCTGAACTTAAAGCAGATTCTTTCCGAATACATCAAACACCGCCAGCTTATGGTTACCCGCCGGAGCGAATTTGAGCTCCGCGCCGCCCGCGCCCGGGCCCACATCCTGGAGGGCTACATCAAAGCTCTTGATCACCTGGACGAAGTCATTGAAACCATCAAAAAATCGCAAAGCCAGGAAGACGCCAAACAAAATTTAATCAAAAAATTCGACTTTTCCGAAATTCAGGCGATAGCCATCCTTGACCTCCAACTTCGTAGACTCGCGGCACTCGAGCGACTGAAGATCCAGGAAGAGTACGCGGAAATTATGAAAACCATATCCTTTTTAGAGGATCTTCTTTCTCATCCTGAGAAAGTTCTCGGAGTCATTAAGTCCGAGCTCGCACAAGTCAAAGAAAAATACGGCGACGAACGCCGTACCAAGGTCTACAAAAACCCGGTGGGGGAATTCTCAGACGAGGATCTCATCCCATCAGAGGAAACTGTCATTACCATCACCGCGACAGGCTACATCAAGCGCCAAAACCCCGGAGCCTTCCGCGCTCAGCACCGGGGAGGCAAGGGAGTGACCGGCATGACTACAAAGGAAGAAGACGAAATCGCCCACATTATGACCGCCAATACTCATGACGAAATATTTTTCTTCACCGACCGAGGTCGCGTCTTTAAGATCAAGGCCTACGAGCTTCCCGAAGGCAGCCGTCAAGCCAAAGGCCAGGCGCTGGTCAATCTCATTAGCGTCGCACAGGATGAAAAACTGCAGGCCGTTGTGCCACTTGGTAAAGACAGTGCCATCAAATTCCTTCTCATGGCCACAGAAAAAGGTACAGTCAAGAAAACCAAGCTGTCCGATTTTGCCAATATCCGAACTACAGGCATTATCGCGATCAAACTAGAAAAAGAGGATTGTCTAAAATGGGTCAGACCTACCACCGGGGATGACCACATTCTCTTAGTTTCCCATGAAGGCAAGTCCATTCGCTTTAAAGAAGAAGATGTCCGCGCAACCGCTCGAGACACTATGGGAGTACGAGGCATACTCCTTAAACCAGGTGACTTCGTGGTCGGCATGGAAGTGTTCCCCAGTCGTAAAGACGCTCCGACAGACCGCCGCCGCAAAAGCTTTTCCGATGTTCTAATCGTTATGGAGAACGGTCTGGGGAAACGGACTGGTGTTCGCGAATGGCCGCTACAAAATCGGGGAGGGCAGGGAGTCAAAGCTGCAGAAATCACTGCCAAGACCGGAAAAATTGTTTCCTGTATAGCGGTCGATGAGTCGGTTGACCAAGTTATCCTCACCAGCAAATCCGCCCAGGTCATTAAGCTTCCCCTGAAAAACATCCCCCGACTTGGCCGGGCCACTCAGGGCGTGATCCTTATGCGCTTTACCAAAAAGGGAGCTGATCGGGTCGCAGCGGTCACTTGCCTGGACAAAGAAACCAACGAAGAGAAATCCACCACTGCATGATGTCGTGAAAATATACAGTCAAGACCCTGTTTAAGAGTTGCTTGCTAGCTTCAGTCCAGCTTCAATCGTTCGACGTAAATAGTTTCGTGAAAAATGATCTAGGGTTAGAATGCTTCAGCTTCAGTGATTACCCCCAGCATACTCCAGGTTGCAACTTTAAATAGCTGTTGGGAATATACCCGCTGGATGCAAATAGATAAAAATCTCTATACGGTGGATATATATGGTCAGATCAAAACTTACTCCTATTTTTCAGCCCAATGATTTTACCTGTGGTCCAGCCTCGGTCAAAATTGCCGCCAAGATTCTGGGCCGCAAAATCTCCTTTAAGACCGCATCCCTGCTTTGCCGTACCGACCACACAGGAACATCAACCGACAACTTGATCCAGGCTCTAAGGAACTTGGGTTTTTATGCTTTATATCTGGAGGAAGCAAACCTTAAACATGTTCAGGCTGGCCTCAGGTCGACTAGTTCCCGACCCAAGGCGGTAATCGTCAGCTACCTCTACGACCATTTAGCTCCCGGCTCTCCCGACGAAAACTCCGGCCACTTCGCGGTTGTTTCCTCTTATTCTTCGCGAAACGGCAGAATTCACCTTTTTGATTCCTATACCGGGAAAAAAACTTCCACTGCGTGGCTTAAATTCATTCGGACCTGGTATGAAATTGGGCTCAGGAGGCGCAGAATCATAAAAGGAAGCAGAAAGTACCGCATGATCAGAGCCAAAACAAAAGGAATACTAATTTTGATTGCAAGGGAAAAGGATCAATTGCCAAAATTCAGAACCGCAAAAGTTCACTTGTATCTACCTGTAAAGCCCCATCACCGCTCCTCAACCAAACCCCGTCAACTCCCTAATACTTACGCAAAATTACAATCACACCAAGCAATCACTCGGTCCCTTGCTTGATTAAAGCGATTTACCTGCGCTGCAACAACGTTTTCCGGGCCTTTTTAGCCCCAAACCACTCCACACAAAATTTCTTTGTCTTCACCGGATCAAACAACTTGCATGAGAAAATATTCAAATAAACAGCGCGCTTGTGTTCAGAGAAATGGGCAGTCACGGAACTTGTCTCGATTAGCTGAACCAAAGAATATCCAGAAGTGATAGGACTTTCATGCCCGAAGTGGGGAATCAGAGCTTCTCCATATCGTTTCATCTCAATCACCTCATCGCATAGTATAGTCACAAATCTTCTGATGCTCTCCTCGCTGGAAATCTTCTCCAATTCACAGTCATATAGATTTAGAACCAGCTCCATCCCGAAATCTTCGTTTTCTTCCCCCGCCTGGCTAAGCATATTTCCACTCCTTTATCCCAGAACTATTTTCTCCTGCGCTCTCTAAAATCACGCCAATTAACCCTTCCCAACTCATCCCCACGGAATCCGCAGATAAAGTCAGCCCGTATTCCATATCCCAATCTAAGCCTGGATTCACATTCACTTCCAGGAGCACCGGATTTCCATCTTTCTCTCTTAGATCCATTCTCACATATCCGCGGCAATCAAGATCCTCGAACGCGCGCCTTGCCAGTTGACTCAACTTAGGATACATCTTCTCCTCCTTCTCCATAATTTGTATCCTTGCATTCTTTGGCCCGAGGGCCTCACACCACTGGGACTCAAAGGTCAAAATCGAAGGTGCCGATGAATCAAAAGTAATCTTTGCCGGAGGAAGCACCCACGGCTTTCCGGACTTTTGCAATACCGTAACCTGGTATTCAACGCTTTCAACAAACTCCTCGACCAAAATAGGCTGCCGATACTTTTTCCACATCCGCCAAACAACAGGATAAAGAGAACTGCGCTCATAAATTATGCTATCTCTGTCAATACCGATACTACAGTGTTCCCAGGCTGGTTTTACAATCACCGGTAAACTTATCTCTGAAGACAAACTCCATCTTTTTTCTCCCCAATACACAGCCCATTTGGGAGTAGAAAGAGCATTCGCTTCAAACATCTCTTTCATTTGTTGTTTCTGAGATCCCCAAAGATAGCTACGCGAACTGGCACCTGTAAAAGTCACCCCTGTCTCCTCAAGAATCTTTATTACCTCGACCCCCAACACATGATCCAGACCTGACCATTCGCACATATTAAAAACAGTGTCCGCTTTTATTGTCCTCACCAGGTCTAAATTGCCCGGTTTTATTTCAATTAACTCCGTTCTAAACCCAAGCCCATCCATGGCGCGGCTCACCATCAAGGCCGATTCTCTAGTATCCTCGTCCGCTATTTTTACTTTTTCGTCTGCCGCCGAGGGGCTAGTCAAACTATATATAACAGCAACCCTTCTCATCTAGAGTAAACGACTTTGTATCGAGGACTTGCCTTAAACCAACTATGTTTCCAGTGATGGTCCTCCATGCAAAAATCAATATATGTACACCCGTGATTGACCCCATCTTGAATATCCAGCATGTTCGCAAATGAACCAATCCCCGAAACTCTATCAATATCCAACCCCCCAAGTAGAGTAAAGTATTTTTTCTGGAAAATTAAATTGAAATCGCAGGACACAACCTTTCCGCCAATCTCGACACAAACAATCCTAGCATCATATGCTTCTCCCCGCCGTTCCCACAGCTCCAGAAATGCCTCATTTTGTTTTGCGTCAACCTCAAAAACCGACTTTTCCTCGTCAGCGTATATAGCTGCTTTCCGGCTCATTCTGGCAATATTTAACCGAAACAGGTGCTCCAGGTCACTCTTTTTATCAAACCTGATTACCGGCTTTCTGCCCAACACACGCTTGATGTCTCTTTTTATATTGTATCTCTTTTTCTTTCTCAAACTTTCCAGGTATCCATCCCAAGTTCCGCCAACCCGAGTCAGATCCAGCCCAAAGTGATCAAAATCGCTTTCAACCAGTCCGTTAAATAACACCGCTGTCTCGCCTGTCATGCACTCCAGGGCCACTTTTTGGTCGAGGCTCTTTAGCATCTTGAGAACTATTCCGGAATCATTACAAAATGGCCTACTTTGCTCCGACCACCATCCCGATATCCACTCATAGTGCCCCTGCTTCGAGTCGAACCACAGCGGCAGTACGCCCACTATATTTGACTTCCAAATTGCAATCACGAACAGCAGTGGATATTTAAACACATCAATGAACACCCGGCGAAATTCCCATAGATCCCAAACATTATCCAGCCGACTATAGGTGCGCCATAACTTCTCCACAGTCCGCAGATCCGTCACGTGCAAAAGCTTTATCTCCTTTAAAGGAACAAACTTGTCCCGTAACGGTTGGCTTGTGTTCCCTTTCTTTGTGGGAAACAAAACAGGCGTAAATCCCTGATCATGCAAAATCGGCTGAAGCCGGAGAGTCTCTCTCGCAACCATGATCTCCGAAGAACTCCGCTCCCTCGGTTGACTCACTCCCTTGTAATTCTTAATTCTTTGCATTTATTTCCTAGCATAGTTCTGCCGTTTACAAAACGACAGCTCAAATAGCCCTGAATAAACTCGGGGCAAGGCTTCCTCCCGCAGGACCTGGCCTCCACCTTTCCCGCGGTTTACACCTACTCGTCACTAAATAAAATCCCATCTTGATACTATTTATATCAAACTGGAAAGAAGTGACTGAAAACAGACTAAAAGAAATCATGAAAACTTGTCAAATTTTTTTAGGCCTTTATAAAGGAATTTTCTAGCCAATTCAAAGCTAAAATAATATAGTGAAAAATATATAACAAAACTTTCTACCAATAATTTCGATTGACAAACGGTTACAAACTGTTTAGAATGTACATTATGTCAAGATCGGCCAAAGTAATGGGATTTTCATTACCCCCTCAAACATTTAAACAGATTGAATTGTTGATTAAGAAACAACATAAAACCCGCTCAGAGTTTATGCGAGAAATGATCAGGGTTTATTTAGAGACCTCAAGCAAAGTTGTCAATTCGAAAGAAGCACTAACGTTGTCCGAAGAGGATGTTAATAAGATCCTTAAGCTTTATTACCAACTCATTCAACAAGCCCCGGGCAAGACGCTAGTAGTCGGACTAGCCATTATCGACAACGGAAAGGGGAGTGTGCTTATCGGCAAAAGAAAAAAGAAAGATCCAATCAAAAAAGAACTAACTTGGGTCTTCCCGGGAGGCAAAATGGAAAGCCTAAGCTTTGAAGAGGAACTTCGCCAAGCCGTCAAGGAGGAGACCGAACTCGACATCCACGTCGGCCAATTAATCCACGCGAGAGTCCACCCGGACGCGCAATTCAAACCTGTAAAAATAATCGCCCTCTATTACCATTGTCGACTAATAGATAAGTTTAAACCCCAGAGCGGGGGAGACCTAGCCGAAATTAAGTGGGTTCCAGCCACATCCATATTCCACTACTTCACCACTTCGACGGCCGACGAGGTGATCCGTTTCCTCAACAACCTCTAGGCCGTCACAGCACCGTTCACGGATTCATCTGCTGCTCATCGTGCTTTTTCCAAGCCAGTAATCTTCTCACGTAAAAGAATGTCCACCATCTGCTGGACATTTTTCCCAAAAGTCTCTTTATCCACATCTCGCAGTCTCACATCAAGAAGCAGCTTCGGGTCGTATTCAGGAGCACACCCGCTATCATACGCGTTCCGGTTTCTAGCAAAAATGTATTCAGCAAAAAAATTCGCCACTGCTACGACCGCCGGGCCCATTAATGATTCAGTTTTCTTCCAAATTTCACCCGTTTCTTTGCCCTCATCGTCATATAACCCGGTTATCCATCTGCCAAAAAAGCTCGATGGAAACTGGTTTGTCACAAACATACCCGGCCCGGTCTTTGAAGACTCAACTACACAAAACAGCCCCAATATACTCGCCGCTGTTGTGTTCAAGTCCTTCTCGGTCATTACTTCAAAAGTATTATCCGCCGTTGGCTCATAATCATTGCCCAGTGCCGGGCCGTCAGCATCATCCCAATCGCAGAGGGTCCCCGCCAAACTCCAGTTCTGCGTGTGGGCAGATCCACTCACCAGCCCCAATGTATGAGCCCGAGCCAAATACCAACCCATCTGTCTCGGTAGCCAAGAAATAAAGTACTTTTGTAGAAATAGTCGATCTTCTAAAGAAAAATCCCCATTGTTCTCCAGCAACCCACCAATGTATCCCTGTGGTTTGTCGGCAAATTGCTTATAAAGTGATTTGATCCAGGCAAGCGGTGGGCTAATCAATTTTCTTACTTCAGACAAATCTCTGGCCCTCGTCACGTCCTCCAGCCGAACCGCTACCGGAACATACCTCTCGGCTACGACAAACGGTTCACAATTTCGCAAAAACTCGATCTTCTCCCGAACGTCTCGTCTCGTCATCTCCTCATCAACTCCTCGAAATCGGTTTCTCTCAAGAATTTCAAGCTTCGTCTGAATTTCCCCAATCATTAACATCCTCCATTTGCCAACGTCAACCCAGGTAGCCTCGTCGCCAATTGGCAAAGACGTTAGCTCACCCACACGATAAACGACCTCTGAGGGTATTTTGTTTTTCCTAAGCAATCGCGACACCCGCCGCAGTCTCTCCAGATGCTTCGCAGTCATTAGCCCGTGCGCTCTCCATCCACGAACATCCTCCTCAACCTTCAAGTCATCAAAATCGCCCCCTTTGTAATCCACCGCCCCGAACACATTCCCGTACTCGTCCGCTACCATGAAATGGTGGCTTAAAACCTCATCCGCGTTCGCTCTCCCATGACTCCGGGAAATCTTCACCAACCCCGTCCCACCAATCTCCGAAGGCCCCATAGAACCCATAAAGCGCCTGTTACCCGAAACAGCAGGTCTCAAAGAACCCTCCGTCAGCTCTCCCGTCCACCCTACGGGAATGAACTTCACGGGGGCCGCGACTACCTTTTGGGGAAAATTTACCCCATCTTCACTCCGACCCGTATCTGATGCCACGCGAACTATTATGCTTAAGTACGACCCACAAAACAACATCAATCATTAAACCCTATAGTATTGACATTTGTCTACTTCTGTGGTAGTTTTAACACACTTTCACTCGCTCGTTAACATCATGGTGCAGGGAGCGATCTGAGGCTAACTAGGGCAGGGGAACAAAGCTAATGCAGCATTGCTCCCAGCCAAATGTTGGCTTTGGATGTTCTCCCTGCTACTTCGAATTTTCTGCAGAACTCACCATCCGGGCTGGAAACCCCGGAGGACAACTGCAACCGTATCCGTTTTTCTTTTTTTGCGGGAAAGGAGGTTCACCATGACCCGCAGCTTTTGGGGATATTTTTGTATCCCTATTTTTGCAGTTCTCCTGGCCCAGGGACTGCAAATCACCGCCGACCCGAAAGGGATCGGCTTTCTCGAGTTCTTTGGGCTGCTTTCAGTTGTCTTTTGGCTCGGATTCGGTTTTTTCACCAACCGGACGTCATACTGGTGGAAACCGCTCCTGGCCGTGTCGGCCACCGCTCTGGTGGTCGGAGTCGGCAGTTGCCTCATCGGCAGCGCCGGCAACACCTGGCCCCTGCGCGATTACGCGCGGGCAACATTCCAGCTCGCGTTGATCGCTTTTCCCCTGATCAGCGCAGCCTTCGTCAGTGTCACCTGGATTTTTTGGGACGAGTGGCACCTCACCCCGTTCCTCGAAAAGCCCAGGATCCGCTAGCGCGGCCGCACAAACGGCCGTCAGGAGAACCAAAATGGCAGACATTGCAGTTGCAATTCCATGCCCCAAGTGTGGGGCCCAGCTCGGAGACGACGGAGTCTTCTCTGAAAAATGCCCCTCGTGCGGGCAAACGATAGCAGTTTCCAAGTGCCCCAGCTGTACCGCAGAGGGGCTCATCGTTGTGCGCCAAAAAAGGCAGCGAGTGGCCACTTGTCTTTCCTGCGACTGGACCAAAGTCGAACAGGGATTACAAGAGAAAAGTGCTACACGGCCAACCGAAGTTTGCACTGCCGAAGCAGTCATTAAGACAGTCCAAGGACCGCCGATGACTATTTCTTCCGGCAACCGCAAAACGTGCGCGGACTGCGGCAACACGGACACACCCTCTGCCCGCTTTTGCGGAAATTGTGGAACCGAGTACCCGCAAAACCCGCAGAAATCATGTCCAAATTGCGGCCGGAAAATTGCCAAGGACTCTGACTTTTG
>CAZETR010000014.1:0-15221 GCA_964514545.1 uncultured Gammaproteobacteria bacterium
ATTGGCTAAAGGCGTACCTGGATCAGTCGGGGCGCTAGAATCAATATAGAAAGGTCCCAGGTGTTCTGTAGAGGTCTTGTTCCCGGCTGCATCAAAGGTCGCAATGTGAAAGTAGTTGGTATTGCCGTCCGACAGAGCAGGGCTGGTCTCACTATTTACACTAGCATCGTACTCTTTAATTACCGGACCGGCCATAAGCGTCGGTGACGTATTCCATTCAGTATAATACCCATCGACTCCTGAAAGATTATCAGCAGCCCCGCTCCAAGTTACATCAACGGTATTATCGTTGGACCAGACGCTTGTCGTATGGCTGTTTGAGGTAACAGTTGGGTCGGTGGGAGAAGTGGTATCGTAAGTAACATACTCAATCACCGGACTATTTTCGGTGTTGCCAGCGTCATCAGTCGCCTCAGCTTTTATGTCAAATTGTCCTTCTTGCGATGGGGTCCAGTTAAACTGCCACTCAAATGGTTCGTCTCCTCCGTCGTTATCCTGCTGCGATCCAGGAATTTCTACCCACGGATTTTCCTCGGTTCCAGATTGTCGGTAATAAAGTTTTACATATTGGACCGTCTCACTTGGCTCATCCGTTGAACTACCGGAAATGCTAATCGGGCTATTATGAAAACTATTTTCTGTCGGGGAGTCGATGGTTGAGGTCGGGGCTACTGTATCAACCGTAAACGAACTAACTGTAAGCGTACTGCTGTCGTTACCGCTGGCATCTGTGACCACGATAGTGCAGTTACTGTGCGTTCCGTCAGAGAGTGAATTAAAAGTTATTGTATTGTCTCCAGATACTGCCGCGCTTGTCGCGCTAGCGCAGTCCCCGCCATAGGTAATGGCACCACCCTCGGATGTGTTGAACGTAT
The DNA here is from genome assembly GCA_964514545.1 of uncultured Gammaproteobacteria bacterium. Classification (GTDB taxonomy): domain Bacteria; phylum Patescibacteriota; class Microgenomatia; order CAZETR01; family CAZETR01; genus CAZETR01. Next base: position 876 of record CAZETR010000014.1, read on the forward strand.
ATGCGGGCGTCGCGTCGTTTGCAGGAGACGATACAGGAGTGACTTGAGACAGAGTCGGCGCTGTAGTATCAATTACAAACGGGCCCTTGTGAACCGTGCTTGTCCAGTTACCAGCATTGTCACGGGTTCGTAAGTGGAAGTACCAACTGCCCTCAGCCAGGACAGTGCTTGTTGTTCCCGTTGCTGTTTCTTCGGCATCTTTGTTCGTATCGGGTACCTCAGTCGCGCCAGTCGTAAAGCTATACGAGTAGCCATCGACTCCGGACGTGGCATCAGTTGCCCCCGGAGCACTTCCTGCTACAGTCCAAGCCATGTCGATGGTTGTATCCGTTGAAGCAACGTTTGTCGTATGGCTCGTTGAATCAACATCTGTTGGGTCTGTGGGGTTGGTCGTATCGACAACGACACTGCCGTTACCACTAGCGGTGTTGTTGCCCGCCGCGTCAAACACTTTGACTTTCGCATACCATGTTCCGTCAGCTAAGCTCACCGTATGGGTGAAACTGAGCGTAGCAGACGAAAGATTACCAGAATTATTTGTTTCGCTTCCGGCACTCGTTCCCCAGTAAAATATATAGTGATCTACACCCACGTTGTCCGTTGCTGCGGTCCAGATCCATGTTGGTGTATTGTCTGTAGTTGGTGACGTGGTCGTTGGTATACCCGGAGCCGTGGGCGATGTGGTATCACCAGCTGTTACGCTAAAAACCCCCAATGTAACCGAATGTGTACTATCTTTGACTAGCTTCAGCGTCCAAGCACCTGTGTTTCCAGCCGAAAACGCAGGACATGCGCCGTCATACTTTGCTGGATCGTTCCAATTGTTACTTCCAGTACTCGGAGGATACTCAAGGTAAGCAGGAGCTGCGTCTGGCAGAACTCCGGCACTTGTCGAATCTGGCCTATCTCCCCCTCCGGTGTTTTCGCATGCCGTGCTACTATCTGGCTTAATCCAGGTAGTTTTCCAGTCGTTTTTGCTTCTGTCTAATCCGTTTATGACGACAAACGCTGTCGCGCCGGTAGCGTAGGACGATGTAGTCGTGGTCAATGAAGAGGTTGTATAAGCCGTCGCCTTAGCAACATTAAACGTTTTTGTGGTTGGACTTCCTCCAGATTCACTACCACTACAATTGTTGGCGTTCCACTCATGCAACTCAAAGGTAAAATCCCGGTTGTCTGAAATAGCTGTAGTCACGTAGTTATTACCAGGTATGGCATCGCCTGTAATACATGCAGTTGTCGTACCGGATATGACCGACCCGCTCAAGTCCTTAACGTCAAACTTGTAACCATGGCTTGTATTCAAGCCAGTAGCTTGCCCAAAAACGGTGTTTCCTAATGCGAATTGGTATCCTTCGTTTGTATGCGAACCGTCTGTATAGAGCTTAATGGAAATTCCATCTGTGAATGTTGCTGTTGCAACTGTGGTTCCTGAATAATCTTTTAATTCGAGTTGGTAATTTGGACGGTAGTTGCCGTCGAGTTGATAACTATAGGTGAATTTGCCATTAAGGTCGGTGATTACCGAGGAGGAAAAATTTACAGCCGGGTCATCTGTGGAGGAAATGAACAGATTGTAGAACGCTACAGAAAACAGACCAGATCCATAAATTTCAACTATGTCGGTGGGGAAGTAGTCAAATTTGTTGGTCGTCAGACTGGCTGTAATTTCTGGTTGCGGGGCGGGGATGGGGGTGGGACTGGGCACCACTTCGCTCTGCGAAGCTTCGGTTGGCGCAGGCGTTACTTCTGGAGTTGGCTCGGCGGTTGGTGATATTTCAGGAGTTGGGGTCGGGGGGGGTTCTTGCCCTTCCTCGGAGGCGAGCGAAGGAGTAGGGATTGGAGTTGCCTCGACTTCTGCCCCAGAACCCTGTGGCTCCGGAGTTAGTTCACTCGTCGGGGCAAGTATTTGTTGTTCTGCCTGAATCTCGTTAGCTTCCTGAGCCCGGGCAGCTTTCACGCCGAGGAAAACCCAGGTTGGCTGCACTGCCATTACCAGAGAAAGGAACAACCCAAAAACAGATCTAACTAGTTTTAGTTTTTTCGTCACACTTTCATTCCTCTCAGGTCAAAGATCAATTTAGTTATAGAGATCTTACCATCCCGAGTCAAGTTAGGCCACATTTTAGATATAATGCAAAAATTGAAGCCATTCACGCACGGAGTGCCGGAAAGTTAATTGTCCACCTCTCGATTTGCCTCATGCAGTTCTCTTTTAACTTGTAAAATCGAGCAGAGGACAGCCTCCTTCAGTCCTTGTTGATTAAGTTTCAACTGGGCTAAATTTAGCATATGACTTAATTGTTGTCTGTCATATGAACTAAAATATCCTAAATTTTTTGATTGCAGAATTTTTGGAGTTATAAATCTTTCAGGATCTAAATCCGCGTCTTCAAGCACTTGGCGAATGTCCTCGACCAATATCTCAGCCTGGTGGTCATTCAAACCTAAATATTTTCGAAGAAGTAAGATGTTCTCAAGAGACACCTTTCTTCTGGCTTTGATTTCGTCAAAGACTAAGCCCGCTTCCGTAGATGAAACTCCTGCCCGAACAAGTGCAAATCTCACCGCCTCATCTTCAAAAGAAGCAACAAATCTTTCATCATGAATGCTAAGTCCAACTCTCCCCTCCCAGTCCTCCTCAATTTCTACCACTGGTAAAGAGACTTTCTCTGCCTCACGCCAAATTATCTTTTGGGCATTTAATTCAATCAAACGATCAACGTACATATTGTTATACCATTTATCCCATTTCCAAGGAAGTTTTTTGCGAAATGCTAGCAGCTTTCTTGCATATGCGGGCCCAATCGAGTGGGCCCACTCGTGTGCTGCCAGAGAGCAAACCGCGGCTTCCAAAGCTTGCCCTGGACTCAATTTAATTCCGAACTCTTTTCCCGTATCTAGTACTAAATCCGCTTTAGACCGAATAGTTCGCGTGTCAATAAAGACAGCCGATCTCCGGCATGATTCGGCATCAATCGTTGAAATACTCAATGTAAAATCTTCATTAGTATCAACTATCTCTATGTCGGAGCCACGACATAATTTCCCAGCAAGTCTGACTGCTTTTTGAGGCATCCATCCGTCCTCTATAATTTGTAAGATAAAGGCATCCAAAATTGCCTGGGCCAAAGGCTGAAGATATTCTATCGACGGCATCTCCCAATCAACTTGAGTAGACAATTTTTCCGCGTCGAAATACAAGATTTGTTTTGCAAGCTCAAGTATTTTTTGAGGATATCTCAAGCGTATATTTAAATCTTTATAGAGCATTACATCACTATCAGGAACCCACAGTTCTTCGAAAAAGATCCTAGTCAGCAGATTGAAGCTTCTAGATTTAAATTTTGGCGGTTCAGCTAACTGGTCAACTTTAACTAATTCTTTCACGACGCGCATTATATCACGCTCATTGTATTTGTACCCTGCTGCCATGAGACACTGTCACCCGCCCCGCCAACTCGGGAATGGGAGCTGGGGACGGTACTCAGCTCGGACCTATTTAGCCAGGACGAGTACATCAAACAATATCTACTCGACCCTGATTTACCACTTATTACCAAGGTTAAAATCGGTCTTCGCTATTACATTACAGCTGATTTAATTTTACAACTTGAAGATCTACAAAACAAACTGTGCAAAGTCAGCTTTTGGCTTTGCCAAGAGATTTTTGGTGAATTAAGTAAGAAGAAATAGAGTTACACGATACTTAGTACACGTTACCTGTTGACAAACGAGTGCCGCAGTAATATATTTAAATCATGAGATATTACAATACTCGCGACTTAGCAAAAATACTTGGATACAATGACGACTCGTATATAAGACGAATTATTAGTGAAGGAAAATTAAAGGCTGAAAAACGGGGACGAGAATGGTATGTGAGCGAAGAAGAGGGATGGAATTACCGAACAAAGTACATTATTGATTCTACATTTAAAAATCTATTTAGTTTCAACCACCGACTAAAGCTCCTTGTTGATGAGTATCTAAAAAGAGAGATAAGAAATATTGGACCTAAGGATGCCTTGGTCGCTTTCACCCTAACAAAGGCATATAAGACACATTCAGCCATAATGCTTTTATGCAAGGAAGGTTATGGTGAAGACGCGTCAATTTTGAATCGAACCATATTTGAGCTACTTATAACGCTTCTCTACATTACAAAAGACCCAACAGACGAACGAGCGTATCGTTATTACGCTTTTGATTGGATATTAAGAGAAAAGATGTTCAATTATGCCGAACAAAAACCAGAGCTATTACTTCAGCTAGAACAGCGTGAACTAAAACCAAAGGTGGGTGATGTTTCAATAGCCGAAGTCAAAAAGATGGCAAAACAAGTTCAGGATAAATATAAATACAGAGGATATAACTGGTCAGACAAATCACTTGGAGAAATGGCAGAGGAAGTTAATAGAAGTGGTCAATATAAAACAATGTATAGGCTCAGCTCCCGGCATACCCACTCAAACTCACGGGTTATGAATGACTATGTCAAACGTACGGAAGATGGGTTTATTAATTTTGCAGGAATATCTGATAATTGGATTGAACAGGATCTGGTTATGGCCTTTGATTTTTTTAGTAGTATTTTCGCAGCAGCAAGTGATCGTTATGGGTGGGGTGTAGAAAAAGAGCTAGAAGTACTCTTTAAAGAATTTTTACAAATAATGGAAAAAACAGAAAAAGATATTAAACAAGTAAAAACACAAACAGCAAATAATGGTTAATACAATGATCAACAACATACTATGAGTAAAAATGGAAAATACTTTGAAGAAAAAACAGCGAAAGTACTGCAGAAATTACATCCTAAACTTCAAGTGCAGGAGGATGTAAAAATACTAGGCAAATTGTCTAATAAGTTAAGACAAATAGATGTTTTGATTGAACCTACTCAATTTGAGTATCTAATATTTGAATGTAAGGATCACAACAGACCAGTCGATCTAGACACATTTGGAGTTTTTACTAGCATATTGGATGATATTAAAAGTAGAGGTAAGGCTGCAGTGGTATCAAATTCTCCATATACAGACGGAGTAAAAAATATGGCTACAGCCAAAGGTATTGATCTTTTACATGTTATCGATACAAATGATCCGAAAGTTAGAACTCAGCTGAAAGCTCCCATATTACTTCACGATACAAAACTAAAACATATGCAGTTTCAGTTTCAAACGATAGAAAACTTTTCTGGGATACCCGTTAATCCAATAATAGTTGGACCACATTTTGAAGGAGATCCAAAATCTTATTTAAAACATTTATGGAATGAAACCAACTTACTTAAAGAAATTACTGGTGATCACAAATTCGAATTAAAAGATTCGTTTTTAATTGCTACAGATGGTTCAAAAGTTCCATTTAATATCACTTTTATGTATGGTGTAGAGGAAGAGCATTATTTAGGGGATCTAGCTATCCAAAATACGCAAGGTATTTACAATATTCAAAAAGGAACTTATCAGACAAGTTCATTAGAAACAGAACCCTTAGAGGCTTATGAAGTTGAAAAGGTTTGGAAGAAAATCACAGATCAAGAAGCAAAAGAGGCTCATGTGTCAATGGGGTTTGGGTGTAAATCTCTTTATCCACTGTAAGGCTACCTTAGGTCCGACTCCGGTATTCAGTAAAGATTTTTCCCAAACTAAAGATAAAACGTTAAAAACAGTGGCTCGAACTCGGGAGAAACTTGATTTCTTGAAGAAATTACGGATTATTAAAATATTCTTTCAATCTCCGTCTTCCTGCGCTGCTTTTCCACCAAAGTTCACGTTTTTTAGCTTCAGCCAAATCTACAAATTCCTCTTTAAACAAAAGCTTAAATGGAGTGCGATACTTAGTTGCTCTCGACTTCCCTGAATTATGTTCCTTAAGTCGTCTTTCAAAATCGTTTGTATAGCCAACGTAAGTTCTATTATCTTTCAAGCTCTGAAGCATATATACAAAGTACATGTAAGGAGCGGGCCGTCCGCCCTTTGGGCGAGACGAGCCTCGCTCAAAACTGCCTAGAAAAATATAGCAATTTTGAGCGGGTGAAGAGAATCGAACTCTCGTCACCAGTTTGGAAAACTGGCGCTCTACCATTGAGCTACACCCGCAGTGGTTAGTTTTTTGTCGGGATGGCCGACTCGAATAGTTTATAAAAATTGTCGGGGATAGAGGACTTGAACCTCTGGCCTCACGGTCCCAAACCGCGCGCTCTACCAACTGAGCTAATCCCCGACACTTTTTACATGTGCAAAACGAGCATTTTTACCCTGAAAAATTCATCAGAGTTTTTTAGGGCTACCAACTGAACTACATCCCGTGACCAGTATCCCAGCTATTTTAATTTAAGTGGTCCGGGCGGGAGTCGAACCCACATCCAGGTTACTGGACAGCTTTTTAAGAGCTGCGTGTATACCTATTCCACCACCGGACCAATTTGCCTTCGATTTCTCCCTCGATGAGTAAGTTTCAAACTATGACAATTTGGACACAATATTCTTAAGTTTTCATATCTGTTATCCCTGCTATTTCCGTTAATATGATCAAGTTCCAATGGTAGGCGCCCATCGGTAGAAACTTTCGCCCACCCACACTCTTCGCACATGGCATGTTTCATGCCTGCTGCAATCAGCCTGGCTCTCAACTTATAGCTCTGAAATTGGCTATTTTCTTGTAGGATCTCTTTTAATGTCAGTCTCGGTTTGCCGATTCCTGTCAAACCCTTGTTCCACGCAGGCCCGGTAAAATGAGAACTACCGATCTTGTAAAAGAGCAAAAACTTTTTAATTTGTGAATAATTTCCGCCAGCCTCTCTCAAACCTAGTTTGCGTAATACTTGCCTTATACTAGATGAATTTTTGGCAGCCTCTCTTAATTGTTCTTCGCTCCACCTCCGCCGCCTCATACCGCAGTTTATTAAAAGGTAGACGCATAAGCAATGGCAAACTACATTTTCTGTTTCGAGATTAGTTAGATTTTACCTCAGCGCTTGCCTTACTTCCAGCGATACCGAGGATGATCCAAAATATTACTTCCTCCGAAATTGAGATCACATTAGTTTGCGAATGGACAAGAAAGAGAATTAGGGGAGCTATAAAGACGGTCTTTCTTAGGGGTTTTCCCGCTTCAAGCACAATTAATAGGTAAATTGCGAGCCCTATCACGCCAGTCGTGACCAACACTTCCAAAATGGAAGAGTGGGCCTTATCAAGATAAACATCACTATTTATCTTGATCGGCCAGTCATGAGCCTCAAATGCGTAATCAACATTGGTCCACCCCCATCCGAGGATTGGTCTGTCAGAAATTCCAAGTGCCAACTTATTGAGTATTCTCCATCTTCCCTCAAAGGCGAAGTGCCCTGGTTGAATTTGATACAAAACTTTATTCTTTACGCCGACCAAATAATAAACACCGATGCCCGCGAATAGAAAAACACCAACCGCTAGTGTTCTTTGCTGCCACGAAAAATGGGTTACAAATACTTTGACAAAAAGAAATACAAGTACCAATAGTAGTGAAATAACCGAGCCAGACAAAAAAATAGCCATTACCACAGAAAAGATAATCAACAATCTGGATTTAACCTGTAACGTGGAAATCCAGGCTAAAACAAAGGGAACGGTCACCAGCAAATACCCTCCCAGAAACTTGGGCTGACCGAAACTGATTCCCACAGGAACAAATCGGTGGAAGTTAAACAAAAACTGAACCTCATTCAAAATCGCCCAACCTGAAATGGCGAGAGAAGAAAATGCCACAATCTTCACTAGTTGTGCTTCCCAGTCTCTTTTCCAAACAATCGAAAGGCAAACAAAAAGAGCAATTAAGTGAAATAAAGTAATCAGCCCATCAGCCCGCCAATAATTTCCCAGCCAGCTTTTGCCAAAGTCGGAGCCGAAAATTGACGAGACAATTGCGATTACCAAGAAGGTAAGAATTAGAAAATGAATTCGTCGAAACCTTAAGCTTTTTCCCCCTGCTTCTCGAAAGGTAGATAAAACTGTCACAGCTGCCAGCACCTCAACCCATCTTTGGAAAAACCAGACACGCGGAATTTCATATGGCACCCTTGCCCATGGCCAGAATACAAAAGGCAAAAAGAAAACGCCAGTAAAGAAAATTACTTTGAGTAAAGTTTGAATCCTTAAACTCAATCTTGACATACTATTTCAAAACTACCACACTAAAACCAACCCTGCACGTAAGAAATAAACCTATGTCCGAACAAGAACTTCCAGTAACACCAGACTCCACGACACCGCAGTCCTCAATTCTACCGGAAAAGCAGTCGCTTCTTTCTAAATTTAACTTTTTCCGCAGTATGAATCGGACTCAGACGGTTTCCATCCTCATCTTGCTTGCCCTGGTCATCATGCTCCCGTTAGTCAGCATTATTGTCAAGAAACAGACGCAATATAAATCAAGGGCGTCAGGTGAGGATCAACCCGTAACCCCACTAACTCCACCTGATCCAACAATCACCCCCGTACCAACGTCTTCACCCTTACCCACAGACACCCCGACCCCGACTCCGTTACCAACGAATACTCCCACACCCGAACCCACGACCACTCCGGTTCCTACTCAAACTCCCATTCCAACACCAACTCCATTCCCGAGCATTTCAAAAATTGCGCCCATCTCCGGTCTGGTTGGGTCAAGTGTAGACATTTATGGAACCACATTTAGCTCTCCTCTAACTGTCAGATTTAGCGGAAGCATCGTAGCTCAGGCCTCAATAGTTTCCAATACCCATGTAAGGGCGATAGTTCCAGCGGACGCCTCAAGTGGGCGAATTACAGTATCTACTAATGGGAAGTTGGTCGCCAGTCGGCAAAGTTTTGCTGTAACTCCCAAGATTTCCAGCATCTTTCCTAGCAGCGGGCATATCGGGACAACAGTCACAATTAATGGGTCGGGCTTCGCGCAGACCACATCCATTAAATTCGGGGCTATTACAGGCTATATTGGTTCCAGGTCATCGACCAGAGTTACAGTCACGGTGCCCTCAGGGGCAAAAACAGGCAGCATCTATCTAACCACAACCGGCGGAACAGCCACTAGCCCTTCAAGCTTCATTGTTTCCAATTAATTGTGAGCGGGCGATGGGACTCGAACCCACGACCTTCTCCTTGGCAAGGAGACATTCTACCGCTGAACTACGCCCGCAAAATATAAAGACATTCTATCGCGCAACTCGCGACTTGCGAAACACTTTAATCGCGCCCTTCACGACTTGCGAATCTTGCAACCAAGATGAGCAACAAAGTGAGGCAAGCGATATCTGACCTATCAGTCGGATATCAACGAAGCGAGATAAGCGATATCAGGTCGAAGACATGATATCGCTGAACTACGCCCGCAACAGCACTATTTTAACTTTGTAATCCCATCTTCTCAAGCCCAAGGTTGAATTAATAGTTCACAGAGATACGCGGGTTGGTGAGAGTCACGGTGTTTCCGTTGAGGCTTCTGATTTGAACGGATACTGTTAAATCCCCGCTATATGGATTGATTTCACCGGACTGCAGTTGTTTAAGCGTCGTTGAGATTGTTGAGATATCACTTCCCTGGATACCGATTCCGTGAATGGAGTCATACAGTCTGGCGTATGCGCTTCTGTCACTGGCGTCTGAACTTAAATTGGCCTGGAAATAGATTCGCTTGTAGCCCTTGTAGTTCGCCTTATTAAAAGATATCTCCGAACCCGGAATCGTATACCAACTTGTCGAATTAGTAGACCCCGAAGAAGAGATCGGCACAACCTGTTCCCTGGAAGCAGAATTAGTTTTATTTCCATTAATTAGGGTAATGCAGGCAGAGGGGCACGCGGAAGAGGTACTAGCCGAGAGGACTCTTTGTGAACTGGATTTCTGCCGCATAATAGCAGAGTCAAGAACGACCATATTAACTACGACAAGCGCTAGAACACATAGAACAAGCTCAAATTTAAATCTCTTCATGATCAGCAATAACATCATATCAAAATTATCAATTGCGATATAATTAAACCGTGAAACCGTTAATATCTATAGTCGTTCCGGCTTATAACGAAGAAGAATTACTTACTGGATGCCTGGCCTCACTTCTTGACCAAGATCTCGATCGAACGAAGTACGAGATCATTCTCGTAAATAACGCTTCGACCGACGATACGGAGAAAATAGCCAAAGAGTATGGAGTTAGAGTTATAAATGAATCCCGAAAGGGTTATGTATATGCAGTCAAAAAAGGTACTGAGTCAGCCGGTGCCCCGATAATCGCCATGACCGACGCAGACTGTACAGTGCCTCGCGATTGGCTTTCAAACCTTCTGGCATTATATAACAACGATCCTGGGTTAGTCGCGATTGGTGGCGGGTTCTCGCTATACGACGGGTCTTGGTTAATGAACAAGGTATCCGAGTTATTTTCTCGCCTATATCTCAACAGCGCCTGTGGCGGGAACATGTCATTTAGAGTTAATTCATATTATGCCTGTGGTGGGTACGACCCCAACTATAATATGGGCGCCGACTTTATCCTTTGTCACAAACTCAGAAAAGTCGGCCGGGTTAGGATAATTCGTCGATTAAAAGTTGCAACTTCCGCCCGACGATTTATCTACAGCTCACCACGTGAGCTATTCTCTTATTTACTAAACGGAGCTAGTTTAATTATTTTCAAAAGGCCCCTGTTTTCTACCTTTCCGGATATCCGACCCAAAATTTCCCGTGGTCTGGCTCTTCCACTCGCAATTAAGCTAGTACTTTTCTCCGCAGTGATGATACTTTCATTCACCGTGGTTTATCCTTCAGTCAGCCACTCGCAGACGCCTATTCACCAAAAGATCCACCAGTCGGGAAAATCACTCGCACTCACCTTTGACGATGGGCCGGATCCGCAAACAACGCCGAAAATTTTGACAATTCTTAAAGAAAAACAAATAAAAGCCACCTTTTTTCTAGTCGGTAAGAAAGTTGATCAAAATCCAAAGTTAGCCCAGGAAATTGTCGCCGAAGGTCATACCATTAGCAATCATTCATATAATCACCGCCTCTTCTCTGGCCTTGACAGAAGCAAACAAATGAAAAACGACTTTGATAAATCAGCTACAGCCATCCAAGTAGTGACTGGCGTCAAGCCGCGTCTACTCAGAACCCCACATGGATTTGATTCAACTTGGTTTAATGCTAACGCCAGGAAGCATAATTACGTTGTTGTGGCCTGGGATCTGGATAGCCTGGATTGGCTGCCAACATCCAGCTCCCGGTCGATCGAAAACCGTGTCCTTAAAGAGGCGAAGTCCGGAGACATCGTAGATATGCACGACGGACTGGATTTCAAAGTCGGTACACAGGAGAAGCTGGTCAAAGCTCTGCCACAAATTATTGACGGACTAAAGGCCCAAGGTTATAGCTTTGTGACAGTTGATGAGCTGATGAAAACCAAGGCTTATGAAGGCTAGCCTAAAACTTATAACTGGCTTTTCCCTTGGAGCAATATGTGTCATCGTGGCCTGGGTCCTGGCAAAAGATTTATTTGGAGAGCGTTCAAGCAAAGCCCCGGTCCCGCCTCCTTCAATTACCCCCGTCCTGTCCACCCCCACACCCAGTCCATCTCCTACACCAAAGCCTCTCACATTTTCCCAAAGAAACGAGCTATATGGCCCATGTATCTACGCGCCTACTTTGATGTATCACCATGTTGAGGATCTCACTCAGGCAGGAAAGGAAGGGCATGCCGGTCTATCTGTAGCTCCTGAGATGTTTCATTCCCAAATGCAGTATCTGCATGAGAAAGGGTACACCCCGGCGGGGATGTCAGAACTGCTTTCCTTTTTTGATAGTGGCGGAGGATTAGGGAAAAAACCCGTACTGCTGACATTTGATGATGGCTACAATGATTTTTATCTAAATGCCTACCCGGTTCTAAAAGAGTTCGGATTCAAAGCCACTCTGTTTCTCCCCACTGGACTGGTCGAAAATCCGGGCTACCTAAGCTGGAAGCAGGTTTCGGAGATATCAGGTAGCGGTCTGGTGCTCTTCGCTAATCACACTTGGTCTCATCACAATGTTGCCTACTCAAAGGACGTCGTGCAAAAGGAAATACTGACCGCTGATACACAGCTAACAGAGCACGGCGTAAATTTCACCAAAGTCTTCGCTTACCCCTATGGCTTACCTTCCCATGGGGCCGAGGATTACCTAACTCAACTCGGCTACGGCGCAGCATTTACGACAACTCACGGATCAGCACTCTGCAAAAAGCAGCGCCTGATTCTTCCCCGTATCCGCATCGGCAACTCATCCCTCTCGGCCTACGGACTCTAAGCCCATTATTCAGGCTTTGGTTCTGCGGTTATAGGCGTGAGAAAAAGAAAGTGTTTTTAAAAGCTTCTAAACTAGGAAAATCGTGAATAGAGACAGATACAACCTGGCGATTAAATTTATTTAAAGCTTTGATCTGTGCTTCAATCACCTGTGGTATTGCAAGGTCGGTCTTAGTCAACACGATTACTTGAGGCTTCTCAATTAAACCAGCGCCAAATTTTGTAAGCTCTGTGATAATCGTCTCATAATCTCTCGCAACATCAGTACTATCACAGGAAATACAATGAAACAACAAGCTTACCTTCTCAATGTGTTTAAGAAACTTAATACCCAAGCCCCGGCCGCTAGATGCACCCTCAATAAGTCCGGGAATATCGGCAATAACTTGGCCATTTAAAACACCCAGGTTTGGTTCCAGTGTAGTAAACGGGTAGGCCGCAATCTGTGCATTGGCATTTGTCAGTTCGTTTAACAAGCTGCTTTTGCCGGCATTTGGCAAACCGATAAATCCATATTTGGCGATTAGTTTGAGCGAAAGCCTTGCCTTTATCGATTGGCCGGGATTACCCGCTTGGGCGCGAAAATTGCCGCCACGACCCCCGAGTCCACCCTTGCATAGCAAGATTCGTTGCTCAAGATTATCCAACTCAACGACACCATTAGTCTCAGTGTCCACAATAGAGGTGCCGATGGGAAATTGAAGATTGATATCAACCCCACCCTTACCGGTGGAGTCATTATTTCCTCCCCGTTGACCATCTCCAGCCTTAATTTCTACGAGACCGACTAGGCTGTTTAAAGCCGATAAATCAGTCGTTGCCGAAACGTACACATCGCCGCCCCGCCCACCGTCTCCGGCAATATTGGCAGACCTAAATGCCTTAACCGGGGCATATTTGCCAGCTCCGCCGTGTCCGGCGGTTATCATGATATCTATTTCATCAACTAGCATAAGTTTCAAGTGCATTATAGCTGCTCATCTAAATTGTCTGGTAAAATTGACGTGTGACAGACGAACTATTAGACCCGGTCAATGATAAAGATGAAGTAATTGGAACAGTGTTCAAAAGCCAAGCCCACCAGGATCCTAAACTAATTCATCGTGAAATCTCAGTAGCCGTGTTCAACGAAAAGGGAGAGGACCTACTCCAACAAAGAAGCATGAGCAAGTTAATTGACCCCGGAAAGTGGATTATTTCGGTCGCAGGTCACGTAGGGGCAGGGGAAGATCCCAAAGAAGCGGCCAGAAGGGAAGTAAAAGAGGAACTCGGACTAGACATAGATCCCATTTACTTCGAAAAGCAATTCCTCACAACTAAGGGAAAAGAATCGCGTTTTTTTTGGATCTACCTTTGCCATGTACAAGGAAGACCTCAACTAGAGCTAAGCCAGAATGAAGTAATGGACGCCAGATGGGTAAAACTTAGCAAACTCAATGAATTCTCCAGACAGAATTATTTCCCAGAAGATAGCGCTTCATACAAATTCATAGTCAAAATGGCAGATGTAGTGTTGAGTGCACTCTCCACCGATTGAACAGACTTCTATATTATTGCCAACTAGCTACAAGCTAAGGGACTTAGTACTGCTTAATAATCAAAGCCAAAAAGCAAAAACAACGTATATGGCTATACATAGCCATTATTGGGTGGATGACGGGTGCCGCCCCCGCGACCTCCAGGTCCACAACCTGGCGTTCTACTGTTGAACTACATCCACCATGTATTACACTGAAAAATTTGCTCACAAATTTTTTAGTGCCGAGAGTAGGAATCGAACCTACATTTGACGCTCTTCAGGCGCCCGCCGTGACCGACTTGGCTATCTCGGCGAACGAAGTGAGACGAGATATGACGAGCACCACTCGGCACATCTCGGCACTCCATTCTACATCAAACTGTGGACGATTGAGGGCTCGAACCTCAGACCTTCTCTGTGTAAGAGAGACGCTCTAGCCAACTGAGCTAATCGTCCGCTTCGCGGACTCATATTTTTTACCTCGCTCGAGACTTCATCGTGATTCAGTCGTCGCGAG
>CAZETR010000015.1:0-9314 GCA_964514545.1 uncultured Gammaproteobacteria bacterium
CTGATGAGGGCCATCAGCCCGAAAGCCGCTCAATAGCATTGACAGGGTCCAACCCTGTCCTGGACCTTAAAATAGCCATTTTCTGGTAGCCATTTAAATTTCTGCTTCTTCATAACTCTCCAGCGCCTCGACTACCCGTCCGATCCCGCCGTCCACCCGGATCGTCCCCTCCGGCACCTCGCCGGAGTTATACATCACCCAACTACTAGGAACCCAGACCCGCCTCTTGACTCCGATACTGGCCGAGGCTCGGATATCCCCGGGCAAGCTGTCTCCAAACACAATCACCTGATCCGGTCGGACCCCGGGAAACATGGCTACGCCCTGCTCCCAATCCTCGGGCCCCTTGTGCCTATCCTCATCAACTACACTCACTTTCTCTCCAAAAAACGGGCCAATTCCCGTTGCCTGAAGTTTAAAGTCCGTCCACGGCCGATTCGCGTGCGTTACAATTCCCAGATCGCGCCCGGTGGCCTGAAACGCACTCAACGCCTCAATTGCCCCGTCCTGCAAACGCGGTACTATTGTATAAATCTACATCAAAGTCGGCAGGCAATCCACAACCGTCTCCCCGGCCTCCGGATACAGCCTCCCCATTTCATCCGCAACCGATGCCCACCCGTTGGGATTCACAGCAAATTTCTTAAATTGCTCGTTATTAATCCTCTCAAACACCGCAAAAACCTCATCAAACTCCTGGGTTCCAAGCCGCGCCATTATCTGGCCTATATAGGCCCGCATCTGCACGCCAAAAATCTCGGAAGTTTTAATTAAAGTATCATCAAAATCAAACAACGCCACCTTTATTCCCCATCTATCCAATCGCTCTTTTAAATTTCGCTCTTTTAAATTCATGGGCGAAATTGTACCACAACCATTTTTCCCCTCCCTGACAAGGACAGTCCTTGTCAACCCCTGCTACTCTTTTCAACCCCAAACCTATCCCACGCCGCTTGAGACACGGCCAGGAGACCAAACGTAGCAAATTTTCACAGTTCTCTATTGACTTTACATATTTAGTCCGGTAATATCGGCCATATTTCTATGAGCGCAGAAACAACTCCACAAGGCGAAGCAGGACACGAAGGGCCGAGAATAATGACATCTGAATCTTTTACAAGAAGTATGTTGGAAAGTCCTTATACAAAAATGCTGAAGGGAGCAAAAAAGATCAGGGTCAGCGGTGTAAACATCACGCTCGACCCCGAATACCACTATCTCGTTGAACTTACAAACTTTCCCGTCGCAGACGGGAAAGTTGCAGCAATCATGGAAACTGCATTCAAAGAGCTGATGCCGGTGAACAAGGGTTTACGTGGCTATATCGAACTTTTACTTCCAAAACGAAATAAAAAACTAAAAGAATATTCCCAACAATTAGGTAACCTTCTAGAGCCACTTAACCCGCCTCTCAGCCCGGAAAGAGAAGAGAAACAGAAACAGATCATAAGTCGGGCTTTTTATCTTACGTTCGTCATATTGGCAACATACGGAAAGCGTTTGGTCAGAAACAACACCGAAGACAATGACTTTTACCACAATCCGGTTCTCCGCGTATTTCCCAATCTTAGACGCGACCTTGAATACCTCGTAGGAGGACGTTCCTATGACTTAATGTGTCTCTTCGAAGATATGGCTGAAAGATTCAACGCCTTCTATAAACAATTGGCTTAAACTTAATAAATCTCTTACCCGATAATCCCTCAGTGGCAAGAGCCTCCGTCTTCACTACCAACTATCTACTTCAACTCAAACACCACCGTCACGCTCTTCCTGATCTCCGCCGAACCCGGCAGTATCTCCCCTCCCCGACCACCATTGATCCACACATCTCCTCTGGCAGACTTAGAGACTCTACCCAGCTTCATTTCTGCAGCTAAGCAATTACACTTCAACCTCAGTTTTAGTGCCAGTTACCTGCTCCACCCCAACCAACACTAGACTCTCACGCTACGCTTCGAAATCCCTAACTGTACTAAAGGTGCCATTGCCATATGCTTTACGAATCAACTCATTTAATTTAGCTGAATTCTTACCAGCCACAGCAGTCACTAGTTCTATCTCATCATCCCTGCCCGGAGCAATACACTTCCTAGGAAACCACAGCCAGCTAGCTTTAATACCAGTGTCATGACCCGCATCCCACCTAATTTCAGTCACATATGCGACCCCGCAAGGAATATTTATTTTGTTTACCCCCTCCATCACACCCACTTCAAAAATAGGTGTCGCTTGAAAGCGATCAGCTTCGGAGACGTCAACCTGGCTCAAAACCACACTTGAATCGGGTTCCGTCGGATAATGTATTCCCAAAGACCTTTTCCTGTCACCACCTTGTCCCGCAAAAACCAGAAGATAACCAGGATCAGTGTCATATTGAGGTAACTTTCCATCTACATATTCCCCATAGCGCGCACGCGTTAAAATACCCATAAATCGAAGAAAGGGCACACCCCCTTCTCTTAAATCTGGATTCCTTACACTTTCACTATCAAAACCACCAACTTCATCAATAATTGAAATGAGTGCACGATTCCACCCGGCAAAAAGACCTCTCGCCTCTTCAAGTCTTCCCCGCAAATCGTTATCAACCGGCATCATGGCGGGAATTATATACTTCTATAGGCCCAATTGCAAGTCCAAGATCTCATGCAAAACCTACGAACTTCCAGTCGGAAGACGACAGGGACAGTCCTTACCACCCTTACCTCAGCTCAAACACCACCGTCACGCTCTTGCGGATCTCCGCCGATCCCGGCAGTATCTCTCCTCCCCCGCCTCCCCCGCCACCCATTGCCCCATACATCATCTTTCCCGCAAAGCTGGTGTCGTTTCCCTCCGACAAACTTAAAACCTTGCCCAGCTTTCTCCCGGAAGCCAAGGCCATCACTTCCGCTTTTGATTTCGCGTCGATAAAAGCCTCGCCGATTAGCTTCCTCTCCGCTTCTTTGACATCCTCCATCCCAAAGTTCGGCCCGTAGACGTTATTCGCCCCGCTCTGGGTTAGTACCGCAGCCAAATCCGTTACTCTTTTAATATCCCTTAGCGTCACCTCAATATTTTTACTGATCCGCCACTGCCCCGGACGCGACTTTTGAACGCCGTTATCGTAGTAGGTTTCCTCATTCTGATACACGTTTAGGTTCGAGGTCTTAATATCCTCCTCCGCAATTCCGAATTTCTTCAGCGCCGCAACCAACGCGTCAACTTGTTTGCCCGAATCCCCAAGCGCTGTGTCTTTGTTATCCGAAACCGTGTTTACCCCCGCTGTAAACGTCGCAGTCTGGTTTTTCTCTTTGCTACTAGCCTCCCCCACCACCGTCAAGCTCTTACCGGGCGCCAGTCCCACCACTCCCCAGTTAATACTCCCAACGGGCAGGAAGTACGCCGCACCCACAAGCACCGCGCAGGAAAGGACAACGGCCAGAAACACTTGCAAAAACACCCCGCCTTTTGCCATCGGATATATCATCAATCATTTTAAGTCCCGCTGTCAATCGCCGTTTTGTTTTCGTGGTATAATTCTCCCCATGAAAGGTGAATTGGATAGATTTCTTGAACTGGTCCTACTCCATGGACCAAGAAAAATTCTTCGGGAAAAAGCAAGACACAGAAAATCTGTCCGTTTTGTAGTCATACCTCCTTTACAAGACGAGCCGCTTAGGCTAGAGACCAATCTGCCTCCAGGGGCTCTTATTGAAAACTTCGAACCCGCACGCTACCAGCCAGAATTGGTGAGGGAGGGAGACGCAAGTTATTGGCTTTGGAGTGGAATAGCGGGCAATGAGATGGTTGTCGATGTTCCTAGAGAATGTTTTAATCTCAAGACAGGGATGATTGATGGAAACAAGGCTCGGGTATACGTAACCAGGGAAAACGGAAAGATGATGGCCAAAGTTTGGGTAATGGAAGAGGTCATGGGTACAGGGTTGACAACAAATACACTTTAATTCAGAACTCCTGACCATAGAAAAGATAGGCTACATAATTGTCTTCGGCATCAAAATCGCTGGCCATGGAGACTTTTCCCTTCCAATGCCCAGGCACACCAGCTTCTTCATCCCCACTATAAGCCGTTAGCTTAGCCACCAGTTTACCACTCCTGGCAATAATTACCTCGCCACCGTCCTCTACCCTCTGCAGTAGCTTGGAAAGCTGGGTCTTTGCATAATGAACACTGGCCACAAACATACTTAACTAATACTAATCCGGTTGTTCGTGAATGTCACCAAGCTGTATAATTACGATTTAATTGTATCCCGTTCGCTTGTGTCAAGGTCTCGTAGCTCAACGGACAGAGCAAGGGTTTCCTGGAAAAATTTGCCCCTATGGCCCTGCCCGCCGAAGCGGAAGCGAAGGCGGGTCAACGGATATCAGATCCTCGAATCTGATATTCCTTACCTCGCTTTGGGCTTCAAGGCGTTTCGGCCGTCGCGAGGAGCGGTAGAGAGCAGACCCGTTCTGTAAATTCACTTTGTGACCCCGTAGCTCAACGGACAGAGCAGAGGTTTCCTGGAAAAATATGCTCCTTTAGCTCAACGGATAGAGCAGACCCGTCCTAAGGGTAAGATGAGTGTTCAATTCACTCAGGGAGCACAAATTAGGAGCAAATTTTTCAAAGCGCAGCGCCATCCTCCGATGCAGGTTCGATTCCTGCCGAGATCACAGTGAGTGTTCAATCTCGCCCCTCACGACAGCCGAATCATGATGAGGCTCAAAGTGAGGTAAGTGATATCGGTCCAGAACGACCGATGTTCCTTCGAGGAAGCACAGCAAATTTTTCAAAGCGTAGCGCCACCCCTAGATCTCAGTTCGATTCTCAAGCGGGGTCACCAAGTGAATTTATACCCACCGTACAATGATTTGCAGCTATTTGCATCTAGTGGGTATATTTCCAACACATTATTCAAAGCTGTAAATTGTAGTGTGTTGGGTATAAGAGCGAAGCGACAGGGAAAGATATCGGATTAACATCCGATATTCCTTCGAAGAATCACAGCAAATTTTTCAGAGTAAAACGCCAACGATCGCAATAGACTATTTAAAGCTAGTTTGCTATACTTTAATATAATTGGAGCTATACCAATAACCCCTTCTGCTGGGGTTTCAGCGTACCCGCACATTTCAAAAATAGAGAGGAGGCAGCAAGTGAACAGAATTTACGCGCTCTTGCCGTCAGTGATAATTCTCGCCTGTATCGCAGGCGGGACCTTCGTCTACATCAGACTGGCCTTGAGACACTTCGGAAACAATCTCAGAAGTGTCGAGTGGCTAAAGAAGAACCAATGGAAAACCACTCTCTTTGTCGCCATCCCGATAGTCTATCTTCAGGCACCAGCCCTGGAGGAATTGATATTCAGGGGGCCACTAGTACTGGCCTTCAGTGAACTCTCTAGATCTGCCTGGTACTGGATTCTCCTGTCAGCCGGGCTATTCGCAAGCACTCATTGGTTTGGAGATAAAATCGGAATGCCGGAAATTCTCTCCGAACAAGGAGATCCCGACCATACAGACGACGTGGAACAGGAGGTCAAACGTCTTACGCAAAAAAATGGCCGGTTAGTCAAGAAGCAAAAGCTGGTAAATGTGATTCTTGCTTTTCCAGCCGGGTTGGTCTTTGGATACTTCGGTATCAAGTACCAATCCCTTTGGCTGAGTTTCGGCATTCACGCAACGTGGAACATCGTCATGCCTAACTTGCTTCCACTCTTGGTTCTGCTGGGAATGCTGGTCATCCGCAGCCTCGTATCCATATGGGATTCCATATGGGATCGAGTATTCCGGCAGTAAACGTCCGAAAACCCTCGCCATGAGGGAATCATGGCAATCCGAGCCCCTCGCAGAGCACGTATCTGCCTGGGGCTCTTTCTTTTTCTAAAACAAGTCCTAACTTCAGACTAAAAATCTTAATTTTACCCCTCATAATTCGTCCAATAATCGTCTAAAATACGTCTATAATGTTCCGCCCGAAATACCCCACACCTTCAAAAAACTGCTAAGCTTAGGCTAGATTCAAAGAAAAGGAAAAGGCAAGGCAACCTACTACATTCTATCTAGTAATACCTAGTGTTCGCTTTAGAGAGATGATACTCCTACGCTCCACCCAGGAGTTTAAGCAGGGAAAGCACTAAATTCTCTTCCGCCAAACCGTTTGGATCAGCGAATAGACACACAAAAGGCAGAACAAGATATCGAGTTTGTACCAAATTGGGATTGACAAGTATCCTAATTTGGTATAAATTGGGATAAATGTACATAAAAAGGCGGTTGGAGGAAGTAATTAAGGCAAATTTATTTCAGGGCAAAGTGGTCGTGGTGTATGGGGCGAGGCAGGTGGGAAAGACGACATTAGTTCAAAAAATTGCTAAAGAAACTACGGGCACGTATGGCTACCTCAACTGTGACGAGCTGGATGTGCTTGGGAAGCTACAAAACGCTAAGACCTCCCAAGCTTTGCGTCAGGTAATCGGAGACCAGAAACTGGTGGTAATTGACGAGGCCCAGCGTGTGAAAAATATCGGATTGAAATTAAAGTTGATTGTTGATAATTTCCCCGACACCCAAATAATTGCCACGGGGTCGTCGTCTTTTGACCTGGCCAACGAAGTAAACGAGCCACTAACCGGGAGAAGTTTTGAGTTTTGGCTTTTTCCTTTGAGACTGGACGAACTATTTGACAGTCATCAATCGATAGAAGCCCAGAGGAAACTAGGCACACTCCTGGTCTATGGTTCGTATCCCGATATTTACACGCTGGAGTCAGACGAGCTCAAAGCCCAAAGAATCAAATATCTCGCGGCAAATTATTTATATAAAGATATTTTAAAATTCAACAGCATAAAAAATTCCGAAACGGTACTCAAGCTCTTGCAAGCGTTAGCGTTGCAAGTGGGAAGCGAGGTGTCGTATAACGAATTGGCAGGTACGGTGGGGGTCAGTAAAAAAACAGTCGCGGATTATATAGAACTTTTGGAAAAGGCATTCATTGTTTTCCGGCTGTCTCCATACTCAGGAAATTTGAGAAAGGCAATTGGGAAGCTAAGAAAGATTTATTTTCTGGATTTGGGAATCAGAAATGCGGTGATAAACAATCTCAATCCAATACAAATTCGTGACGACGTGGGAAAGCTATGGGAGAATTTTGTGATCTCCGAGAAATACAAACAGCAATTGGGTCTGGGTTTTAGAACCAACTATTATTTTTGGCGGACTTATGACAAACAAGAAGTTGATTTGGTAGAGGACAAAGGGGGGAAATTGCGAGGATGGGAAATAAAGTGGAGTACAAAAAACAAAAAAACACCCCGGGCCTGGATGACTTACAAAAACGCCAGTTGGCAAATAATCAACCGTGATAACTATTTAGATGAATTGGCCGGAACTGGAATTTGAATCTGATATTGACTTATGCAAGCACAAAATGAATCTACCCGCGACCGGGGTAATGTGCGTCGCGATAAATCTCTTTGGAAAACGCCGGAGAACATGCGTGGTAGTTTGCGCCAGTTTAGAAGCCTCTATATCACCCAGCCCTCTCTCTTTGCCGCCAGCAGTCTCACCGCTTCATTTATCACATCCTGGTCAGTCGGAAAATCCTGACGAAATGACGGCAGTCGGTTGAGAGCATCCACCAATCCCCGCAGTCTCGCGGCCTTAAGCGGATGAGTCAGGATTGGTACTTTAGCCCGAAATCCCCTCTCGGCCATGGCCTTCCCAACAGCTCCGTAGACTTCCAGCTCCCTACTTCCCACCATCGTCAGATTTTACCATCTATTGCAAATTACAAGTTAAAGTCCTATCATCAGGCCCCATGTCAGCAGAATACCGCCCGGCCACTGAGTACCGCGGAGGGCTTCCTCCCACACCGCAACCAATCCTTCTAAAGGACGGCACCAAGCTTGAGCACTTAATTCCAGTTCGAGTCCAGGAGGTTTGGCTGCTTCGCAGGCCAACAATCGTATTTGACTGTTTTAGTCCCGACGAAACTTCACTCATAGCCTTGGACGCCAGACTCATTCTTGGACTGGATGTAGTCCCCGCCCCGGAAGGATTTGGCTACAAACTAGCCTTAAAATTTACCTACCTCAAGCCTAACTCCGTTGACGGCGATTACTCCGAACCCGAACCGCGCCTAATCATCCCGCAGAAAATGTTCTTCGGCATCCAGGCCGCACACGAAAATCTTGGGGAGAGAAGGGCAGATTATTATATTCAGGGCGAGGACACGCGCTACCCGCATGGAACTCTGCGCCAATTTCCTCTCTGGCGAACCGGAGCGTATGGCCTACCCGCCACCCTTATCGGCCTATTCGGCCACAAACATCCCCAGCTTAACAACCGCGGCTGGGCAGACCGCCAGTTTCTAGGCGACACGGGAGACTACTATTTCCGTCTTTCCGATCGAGAAAGAGCCCTAACTATGGCCACATCCGAAGGCTGTCCGGTGGCTATTTCTCTGACAGAAGATAAATCCAAAGGGGGCAAAGGTGCACTGGAGATGGAGCTAAGATACGGTACAGTTAACTTCTGGTACGGAATAATTGTTGAGCTCCTGGAAAAAGCCGAAAGGTTTGACATCATAAACGAGATGAAAGTCCCGCAAAAAAGACGCGGGAATATTGGCCAACATGATCTGGGGTGGACGCCTACAGCACTTTACGAATACCAGTATGTTTCCGCCGTTGGCTACCACCTGCCCCGCTTAGTTCTGGAATATATCGAAAGCAAAGATAACGCGATTACTGATGTCCAACTCAGAGCCCTAAGGGTTCTGGAGTTAATTGATAACGTTATAAAAAAGAACCCTGCGGGCGAAGCCGATTTATTAGTTAGTCTGGGAGAAATTATTGCCCGGCAAATCTCGGTGGATGAAAACGACCGGTACGCCGGCAAGCGGGTCCTGCGCCGCATAATTAGCCGGGACAAGCTGGCAGAGGACAACTGCCACACCGAGTACGTCCGGATTGCAAAAGCTATGAAGACAAAGCCGCACCTGCGCGAACTCTACTCCGCTCTTTCTCCCCACTGGAGAGAACAAATGGGCATCGCCGACCTGCCGGAGATACCATACCAGGGGATATGAAGCTCCCGCGGGCTTACGCCCGGGGTATCTTCTCCCTGTCGCTTCGTCGGGAGCGGAATCCCTCCGAAGCGAAACTTCTTCGCTTTCATCCACGAGCTTACGCTCGAGGTTTTTCGCGAAGGGGGATAAACATTCAATTTTCACTCCCCATTTCTCCGGTAAATGGGTGGAGCATCGGACTCTCTTGCTTCTATTTCAAAAACCATATCTTTATCTCTGCGGGATCCCGCAA
>CAZETR010000016.1:0-3465 GCA_964514545.1 uncultured Gammaproteobacteria bacterium
GCAGTTTGAGTGGTGCCCGCAGACTGTGCCCCGCTTGGCGCAATGCTCGATAGTGCGGGAGCCGCCGTATCCAGCACAATGGTATCTGAAACCGTAGCCGTATTTTGATTGGAGCTGTTGTCTCGACACTGATAGCTCACAGTCTTGATTCCATCCCCAGAAGCCAACGTCCATGTTTTTTGGGATGCAAACGTTTCAAAGAGTTCTGTATCAAACACACCGTCATTTGAATAGCGTACGTCTTTGACCCCGCTCGTGTCGGTGCATGTGAGAGAAAGGGTCGTGGCGGCGGACGCAGTGGCTGCTGCGCCAGAATTAATGGATATGGTGGCGGCAGGAGGAATGGTGTCTCCGGATGCCACACTAAATTCAAATGGCGCATCGTCATTATTCTTGTTGCCCAACGTATCTGAACATCGAACGTAGAACGTATAACTATTCCCATCGGTCAAGCCCGTTACCGTGGTCGAATGCGAAGTAGTGCCGCCTCCAGAGAATGTGCTGGTCATAGAATCATAGTTTGTATTGATTGTCGAGGAGTAACGGCAGGTGGCGTTTTCGTTGGTCGTCAGAGAAAGCAGCACCGAAGTAGTTCCCGCAGGCTTGGGAGTGCTAGGCTGGGTAAGGGTACGAGAAGGAGGCGTGGTGTCAAGCGTGATGGAGTCTGAAACTACCAAGGCGTTGTTGAGAACGTCCCTGCACTGATAGCTCACAGTCTTGGTGCCGTCGCCTGAAGAAAGGGTCCAGGCTTTTGTCGAGGCAAAGGCTTCGAAAAGTTCCGTGTCGAACACACCGTCATTTGAATAGCGGACGTCTTTGACTCCGATGGGATCCGTACACGTAAGAGAGAGAGTAACTGCTTGAGAAGCGGTAGTTGCGGCGCCCGAATTAATGCTGATAGTGCCAACCGGAACAGTCGTATCTACAATAACAGTGTTGGTATTGCTGCTGAATACACTCCGGTTTCCAGCAGTATCAACCGCACTCACCTGGTAGATGTAAGTCCCCGGACTCACTGCAGGACTTTGCACAAAACTCGTCGTGGGGTTACCGGTTACTACCGTAGTCCATGGACCGCTTGCGCCGCTTGAAGAACGACGCACGTCGTATCCCGCGACTCCGGAACCTCCGGTATCCAAAGAAGCAGTCCAGCTTACGGTATGTGCTCCCGTTGTATTGGGACTGGGCGAATACGTAATTCCTGTAGGAACAGAGGGAGCTGTGGTGTCTAAGATAATGGTGTCTGAAACCGTAACCGTGTTTTGGTTTGAGCTATTATCTCTGCATTGGTAGCTCACGGTCTTGGATCCATCGCCCGAAACCAAGGTCCACGCCTTTGAAAAAGCAAAAGCCTCAAAGAGTTCCGTGTCGAAAACGCCGTCATTGGAGTAACGCACGTCTTTTACTCCACTGGCGTCGGTGCAAGTGAGAGAAAGAGTGACACTCGCGGACGCGGTAGAGGCCGCGCCCGAGTTAATGGAAATGCTCGCTGTGGGCGCCGTTGTGTCTGAAATAAGCGTATAACTCCCCGTGGTGGATCCTCCAATATTCAATATGTTCGTATCGTCTAACTTCAAGGCAAGGTTATTACCAACGGTAGGGTCGTAAATAAGGGTTGCGGTACCTGCTGCCAATACACGGAAGATAATTGTTGCCACAAGACCATTATTTCCGGTAAATCCCGGAGAAGGAGCGGACGCCTGAATTTTCACTTGACTGCTCGTAAAAGTTTGTTCCCAAAAAGTCGAGAAAGCGCTTCCGACAATACTTATGGAGTTCACCGAAAGCAACGCAGAATTGAAATTCACATACTCCTTGATGGAAGTAACAGCCGAGGAAGCTCCGATGCGCAGCTCCACTTGAAACGTGTCATTCACATTGAAACTTCCGCTCGATGGAGAGAGAAAATAAAGAGCCTCGTTGGGGCCTGGCACAACTTGAGAAAGAAAAAACCGAGGAGGAGGAATATCCTCTGCAAGAAAATTGTTCAATGCTCTCAAAGCAAAAATAAATGACAAGGCGCATACAAGACTCAATATAATCAAAAATCGATTTCGCATAAAAAATACGCCCTGTATCAATCACTTTTTGCGCTTACGCAAGAATAGCACAATTCCAAGTATAACTCCGAGAATCAGTATAATGAAAATTCCAAGTATAACACTGAATCCTGTCGGTTCAGAATCCGCAATCGTATAATCGCTCTGGGGAGAACTCTCTTCTTGAAGTTTTAGAATGTTTTCATCTTGCGCGTTCAAAAGCAAAGAAGCGTCCTCGTCAACCTCAAAAAGTTTAGTACCTGCCTCTTTTGCCATTACCACGACACCAGCAACAAGGTCTTCTCCTTGAAATCCAGGTTTTGGCGTGGATGCTTCAAGCGCAATAATGCCGTTTGCGGCTTCCTTCTTCCACCAAAAAGGAAACGTCTCTGTGTTCGGTTTAATTTCACGCACCTCAAATAAAGTAGGGTCATATCGAAGATGAATGCGGAAAGAAGTAATGGCTTCGGGCACAACAATTCGTACTCCCACGAGCACCTCCTTGCCCACTTCGTAATCTAAACTATCTGGGGAAAGAGTAATATACCCTATTCCCTCGTACGCCAAGCTCAAAAAAGGGATGAGAAGTGCTCCGACAAAGAATGCAATATACTTCATAGAATTTTGGTTACTTATTATCCCGTCCAATTCGCCATCAATTTATTGGCATCATATATATCTATCTTACCAGAAGACACTCCTCCAGGTCCAGCATTGATGTCAATCTCTGCGAGGTCAGTGGGTGCAGTGCTTCCCCACTTGGAAAGCAGGCGGGACACATCAAAGATATCAATTTTGCCATCTCTCTTTTGTTCTGCGGACTCTGTAGCAGTGGGAGACCAGAGATCACCTAGTCTTGTGAATACAAAGGTTTTGGGATGAGTAAGAGTGAGAGAATCTGATGTTCTTGTGACTTGAACTGTGTATTCTCCTACTGGCAGGGATGAGAGGTTTTTGGTGGTAAAGTCAAGTTCTAATCTATCCCCTCCTCCTGTGATGGAGGTGAAGGTGAGTTTGGGCACTCCTGATTGGAGGAATGATACATTAAAGCTCCCTGTGAGATTGGAGCCAGTGAGGGTTATCTTCTCTATTTTATCTAAGAAGATGTGGAGACGGTCAAAAGAGGAAACAAGAGGAGTTTGGATAGGAGCGGGTTGACCTGCCAAGAGAACTTCAGGGCCGAGCTCGATGGCCTTGCTGTATGACATTTGAATGTAAGGTGCATTTCCGCGATACGGAGGAAAAGGAACTGTATACCCGTCGTATGCTCTGGCATAAAGATAGGCATATTTCCTTGGATGAGTTGATAAATCTACAGTTGTCTCATAAGGAAGACCAGTTTTGGTAGCTATGAGATTTTCGTCAACAAAGAACTCTACCTTCTGCACGTTTTTATCATCAGTTACTGTAGCTTTCAGCGTAGCGA
>CAZETR010000017.1:0-36900 GCA_964514545.1 uncultured Gammaproteobacteria bacterium
TATGGCGCGATGGGATCCAATTGAACAGTAGAACTCAAAGGAACCGGTTTGGTCCGGGGTAAATTCTACAAAGTCTTCCTGTCCGGAGCTAACCACGCTCGTTGCTACGCGTAGTTCGTTGATTTTGAAATCGTGGGCTCCGTCTGAGCTTTTAAAGACGATTCTGACCTTTTCGCCCTTTTTGACTGAAATTTTGTTGGGAGCAAACTTATAGTTTGACCCTCTAACCACAATCTCTCTGGCATCGGCAGATTTTTGGGCCTGGTTGGGGCCGGCATTACGGGCATTCCCAAACATCGGGTTTAGCTGGATGTTGGTTGCCGTGGTGCTGCCGTCGGAATTATCAGTACCAAATGCGGCAATTTTTTGACCGACTGTTAAATCGCTTTTTGATCCTTCGCTGGCTTTGTTAATCGTAGTCTTGTCAGAAAGAATGACTATTTTGCTGCTACCATCGGCCATTTTGACGGTGATGCTCTTGTCGTCTATACTGATTATTTCGCCTGTTGTTGGCCTGGCACTACCTGGCCCGTTTCGACCCGGAAACTGACGGCCACTGGCTCCGGTTCGAGCACCGGGACGGAGGAGCGGAGTTTGACCTTTTTGGTATGTTGAGCCGGCAAAAAATCCTGTACCCCCAGCCAGAATGCCAACTAAGACAAACAAAGCAATGTTGTTTTTCATTTATTTGATTCACCCCCTTTCAAAGAATTATTGTCTTTATTCATATCGCAGGGCCTCTATTGGCTGGAGCTGCGAGGCCCGACGGGCCGGATACCAACCAAAGAGAATTCCTATTGATCCCGAGACGCCAATGGCCAAGACAATCGCCGGGAACGAGACAACAAACGGAACATTCATGGCCCGGGAGAGAAAATAGGAAATGCCGATACCGGTAAACATGCCGATTATCCCTCCGGCCAGGGTAAGGATAATGGCTTCGGTTAAAAATTGGGTAATGATGATTCGTTTTTTGGCTCCTAAGGCTTTACGAAGGCCAATTTCCCGAGTTCGCTCCGTTACAGTGACCAACATAATATTCATGATGCCAATCCCCCCGACCAAGAGGGAAATAGCGGCTATGCCGCCGAGAAGAGTGGTAAAGGTATTGGTAACAGCTGAGGCGGTATTTAAAATATCATTTTGAGAAAAGATGACGAAGTTGGCTTCAGATGGATCGGTTAATTTGTGTCGGGCAAGCAAGAAATAGCCGATTTCGTTTTGAGCATCAGTCATGACTGTTGAACTTTTCGCTTCCATGGCAATACTTGAAAGATAGCTAACCCCAAAGAGTTGTTTCTGGGCAGTTGATAGGGGAACATAGATCGCGTCGTCGGGATTATTAAATCCCATTCCCCCCTTGGGGGTGGTGACTCCAATTACTCGCAGGAGTTGCTTATTGATGCGGATAGACTGGCCCAGAGGATTTGCGGTTCCGAATAAATCTGAAGCAGCTTGGGGTCCTAATACGGCTACTTTGGCTAGTGACCCAACATCTCGATCTGAAATAAAATTTCCTGAGGCCAGTGTGAGTTTGCGAATGCTGGCGTATTGGGAATAGACGCCAGTAACCTGGGTATTTGTGTTGTTTCCTCCGGCAATCACCTGACTACGACGCGAGAATTCGGGTGAGACCGCGGAAATTGTAGTTATTTGTGGCGAGGACTCGATCGCTTTTGCGTCGTCCAGGGTCAAACTGGATCCCCCGCCAAGAGCTCCCCGAACGGCTCCGGAGTTTTGTCCGCTGGGTGTAATAGTTAATAGATTGGATCCAAGAGACTGGATTTGATTTTCAATAGATTTTTGACTGCCCTGTCCCAGAGATACTAGGGCGATGACGCTACCGATGCCGATAATTACACCCAGGACCGCTAATCCGGTGCGCATTTTGTTTAAAGTCAGACTGCTAATACACTCGCTAATTATTTCACTTAGCTCCATTTTTTGTTCTCCTTCTCTTTTTGTGATTAGGGAGGTCGGAAATGATTCGACCGTCTTTAAGGGTCACAACCCGTTTGGCGTGGTCGGCGATATCCGGTTCGTGTGTAATCATGACAATCGTGTGTCCAGTGTCGTTTAATTGCTCGAAAATTTCCATTATTTCTTCGGCCTGGACCGAGGCAATATTGCCTGTCGGCTCGTCGGCCAATAGAATGGCGGGGTCCATGGCCAAACCGCGAGCTATTGCAACCCGCTGCTGTTGACCACCCGAAAGTTGTCCCGATGTGTGCTGCATGCGGTCTGCTAGTCCAACCATTTCCAGATATTTTTTGGCTCTTTTGAGTCTTTCTTCTTTGGGAATGCCCGCATAAATCAAAGGGAGTATGACGTTTTTAAGAGCTGAGGTTCTGGGGAGAAGGTTAAAGGCCTGAAAAATAAATCCGATCTTGGTGTTTCTGATGCCTGCCAGTTCATCTTGGGAAAGCCTGGCAACACTGACTCCGTCCAGAAAATAATCTCCGGATGTCGGAACATCAAGGGCTCCCAAGATATGCATCAGCGTGGATTTGCCTGATCCGGATGGACCCATAATGGCCACAAATTCACCTTTGGTGACATTGAAGGAGATGTCCTCGAGAGCGACTGTGTCAACACTGCCGGTGCGATAAATTTTGGAAACATGTTGAATTTTGATCATACATATTTTTAGTGGTTGAATCTGGCTCCTCCACCCCCACCGCCGCCGCCAACACCCCCAATTCTAAAAGCTCCGAATGGCGATTGGGTCTGGTTGCCGCGGGAAGCGGCTGTAGGCACAACTGTTCCCGTGATAACTGTTTCTCCTCCATCAAGCCCAGAACCGATTTCTGTTTGAGAGTCAGAAGATAATCCAATAGCCACGCTGATCGTTTGAATTTGTTTGCCTTTCATGACCCGGACTGTCGACTGTCCGTTTTGAGTTTCTACGGCGATACTTGGAACGAGCAAAACATCGGTGCGGGTATCCAGGACTATATTTACTGTTGCCGACATGTTGGGGAGAATCGCAGGACTGGAAGTGTCCAGGGTGACAACGGCCGGATAGCTGACAACCCCTGATGCGACTGTCCCGACTGTATCGATACTGGCGACCTTGCCGGTGAATGTTTTGTCCGTTAGAGCATCAAAAATAACTGTTGCTTTCTGGCCGACTTTTACTTTCGGGACATCGATCTCGGTTAGATTAACAGAAATGGCGGGATTGGCTTCAGTCTTGATGCTGGCAATTTTTTGGCCGGTTGTTGTTGAGGAGGTAGAGGAAGTCAGGCCGCTGCCTTTTTGCAGTGATAGGCCGGTGACAGTTCCTGAAATCGGCGCAACAATAACAGGCGAGGCTTGCTGAAGAGCCAGGGCCGTAGCATTAATAGAATTTTGTTGGTTTTTGTAGCTGGCCTCAGCCGCTAACCAGGTAGCATTTTCTTCAATATAGGTAGGGTCGTCACTGGCTAAGTTGCGGGCGACTGCGTCGTTGATCAATTTTTGGTTGGTAACAAAAAGTGTGTTTTGAAGGGAGTGCAAATTGGCTTTGGCGGATTCGTAAGAAGCCAGTGCGCTAAAATACTTTTGTTTTGAGGTTTGATCCAGATCAAGTTTGGCCAGAGGGGTCCCGGCTTTGACTTTCTCACCATCGCTAACAAAAACTTGCGAGACAACCCCAGAGGCGGCAGTGTTAACTGAAATGCTGTTGACCGTTGAGACCTGGCCGGATGCGGCTACGGCGATGATTAATGTTCCCTTTTCGACTTGAGCGGTTTGGTATTGGGGTTGAGACGAGGCGGGGCGCATGACTTTGGTGTAGCTAAACCAGCCGACGGCAATTACGGCAAGAAGGATGATAATCCTTATCGGCCACGAGGTTTTGGTAAACCAGGATTTGGCGGCACTTAGGTTCTTTTTCATCTATTTGAGATTATTGGGTAATGCTGAAAATCAGCTGAATAGTTTAGGTTTTTTGTTTGGGGACGGTTGGAAAAATGGCAGCCGAACCGTAAAAGTCGAGCCTTTTCCCGGCATACTTTTGACTGCAATTGACCCGTGGTGAACCTGGACTATTTTTTGAGCAATAGATAGACCCAAGCCATATCCGGAAGCGCTGGTTTTAGAACGGCTAATTTCGGAGCGAAAGAAACGGTCAAAAACGTGGGGTGTGTCTTTGGGATCAATGCCTACCCCGTGGTCGGTTACGGAAATTTCCATTAGCTTGTCGGATTTTCCGGCGGTGATTTCAACGGCGGAGTTCGGAGGACTGTACTTTAACGCGTTGTCAAGAAGAATAACCAGAAGATCTATTAATCCATCCTTGCTGGCTTGAATTTCATAGTCATTTGACTGTAGGTCAAAATGGATATTTTTACTTTTGGCTACTGGCTGAATTTTCCTGACGGCCTCTTGGATAGTTTTATCTAGGGATAATGACTCAAAGAGCGTGTGGCCGTTGGGTTTTTGGTATTGGGCGAGTTGAAGTAAGGAGTCGGATAGAGACTGGAGTTTATTTACATCCTCGATGCCTTCACTGATTGTGGTTTTGGCCTCTTTTAAGGTTAGATTTTTGTCACGTAAATTAACCTCCATGGAAGTTTTGAGCGATGTCAGCGGG
The DNA here is from genome assembly GCA_964514545.1 of uncultured Gammaproteobacteria bacterium. Classification (GTDB taxonomy): domain Bacteria; phylum Patescibacteriota; class Microgenomatia; order CAZETR01; family CAZETR01; genus CAZETR01. The sequence continues at coordinate 4,577 of CAZETR010000017.1, forward strand.
GTTCTAAATTCATGAGAGGCATCTGATATAAACCTATTTTGCTCGTCGACCATCTCCTGGATTGGTTTTAAGGTCCTGCCGGCCAAGATATAGCTGAGACCGCCAGAGAGTGTCAGAACTCCGGCGTTGATTATAGATAGGAATAGAAGAATCCGGTGACCGGTTTCTTCAAGCAATTCCGGACTAACAACCGGAATATGGGTTGGGAATCGGTCTGGAAATCTGCGTTCGATGCGAAATCGCTGAAGTTGATCAAAGCGCTCTACTTCCCGGGTAAGCATTTGGTAGATCACAGCGCTAAAGGTCATGCTAACTAACATGATTATCAAAATGTACCAGGCGGTTAATTGGAGTCGAGCTGATTGGAACATGCCGTGAGTTAATTACTGTTTAATCGTCCCGATTTGGTATCCGAATCCGCGGATTGTGTGAATAAGGGGTTTTTCGGTGGGGAATGGCCTGTCGATTTTGTTGCGTAGATTGCGGATATATACCTCGATTGTGTTGGGAAGTATGTCGGCGTCGTAGTTCCAAACACGACTGATAATCTGATCCTTGGTAAGGATTTTGACTGGGTTTCTCATCAAATATTCCAGAAGCGAAAATTCTTTTGCAGACAACTGAATACGTTTGCCTGCCCGTTCGACGGTAAAGTTTTGGGGATTAAGTTTTAGGTCGGAAATAGTCAAAGAGGAGTTGGTTTGTGTTCTTGGTCTACGGGAAAGGGCGCGGGTTCGAGCGAGCAGTTCCTCGAAAGAAAATGGTTTAGTGAGATAGTCGTCTGCGCCTGAGTCGAGCCCCGTAATTTTGTCTTGTGTCTGCCCTTTGGCGGTAAGCATCAAAATGGGCGTGTGAATATTTTTCTTTCGTAGTTCTTTACATATTTCAATTCCGTCCATTCCGGGAAGCATCAGGTCAAGGAGAATCAGGTCGTAGTCTTCAATCTCTGCCATATCGAATCCTTCATTTCCGTCATAGGCAACATCGACAGCATAGCGCTCAAACTCCAGACCCTTCTTTATAGTGTTGGCAATTCTGCGCTCGTCCTCGATAATCAGAATTCTCATCCTCTTAATTATATTCCTGAAGCTGAATTCTAGCTGAAAGAGAGTGTTTACGTTTTTTTCTTGCCTTGTTGTCTTTTCTTAGGTTTACTAAAGTGGATGTCAAAGAGAAATTCCCGCTTCGCAATCTCGGCCTCCGACATAATTTTGACCTCGGGATCAGAAACGGCATTTTCGCGAAGAAACTTAAGTAGTTCCCGGTCGTGTGGTGTTTTAGTGAAGCGGGCAATGAATACCTCGTGGTGCTCTTCGGGAAGGATGTCCAATATAGCTATCAGGATCCGGTGGTGGAGAGTGTCCTCCACGATCTCAATAATCTCGTCGTGTTCTTCGGGCCTGAGACCAAAAGATTGGAGTTGGCGGATGAGATCCTTGAGATTGATGAGATGAGAGTAGAAAAGAGTGGTTTTTATCATAATATAACTTAGACCTCTTGTGGTTTTGACTGATTTAGATTGTATTCCAATGGGCCTAGGGGAATCTTTCCTTCTGGGTCGTTGACGAAATAAAGGAATACCCAACCTTTTCTGGGTCCCAAGTTAAGATCTATGGCCTCCATTGCCTCGGGACTGGCACCGAAATGTTTGCCTGTCCAGCGGGCCGGGCCGGCATCGGCGACTACCCCAATAACAGCTTTGCCGTTTGCGGGATTTACCATTACCATCTTGCGATATTTATACCAGCTGATGAGCTCCTTGGTGTTTTGGCCCCATTCCGGCAGGTACATAATTTGGATGGCAAGGTAGTATTTTTCCCGAAGAATGTCTTCGGCCGTGAGAGTAGCTTTTGAGGGAGCGAAATACCCCCAACCACCTAGACCCGGGGCAATACCTGCAGATTGTTCTTCTTCATGCTGGCTGATTGTGTCACCTGGAAATCGTTTGAGATGTTGCTCATAACCTGTCACTCCAAAGCTAGTGTTGAGGCGGTGGTTTTCTAGCTCTGGAGTAGCATTTATCCCATAGGCCGAACGAAGAAAGATGGAAACTTTTTGTTCATCACCAGCCGCAAGGTGGCTGGCATTCGTGGGAAGAAGATTGATAAGTCTTTGCGAGAGCCACTCGGCGGTGGTTTTGGTGCCGCTTAGGCCGACTGCTAGCCTTTCCTCAACGGTTTTTTGTCCGGCGGGAATATCGCTTCCCGAAGGAGTGAGTAGAAGGGTTCCGGTGATTGTGGCACCGACGATGAGTCGGGCCGATTGGTCACGGAGCTTTCTAAGGTCAAATCCGGATTGGGCAAGAAGTTTGTGGGCAAGAGGTCGAACAATGGCAAGCTGATTTCTAGCCTCAAGTTGGCGAAGTTTGAGTTTAGCGCGAAGTAGGTCGGCGGGGGCAGTGGGAGGCATGATAAAAAATCAAAAGTAAAATACTTTTAAGTTAATAACTTTAACGCATTGGTGATCCTTTGGATAGATTCATCTTTACCCAATATCACAATTGACTCAGTTATAGGTGGAGTGAAGCGGGAACCGGTAATGGATATTCGCAGATCCATAAAAAAATCGCCTGTTTTGAATTTTGAAGATTCAATAATTCTCTTGAAAGTGCTGTTTAGGGCATCTACCCTGAAGTCGGAATTCTGGATAGCTAGCTGCGATTGGCGAAGATGGTTTTTGGCGTTGGAGGTAAAAAGTGTGGAAACGGGTTTGGGTTGGGAGTAGAAAAACCCCGCAAGCGAGGTAAAGTCAGAAAGCTTTGTAAGGCGGTCTTTTACTAGATGAAGGAGATTCTCGAGATTGACAAGGTGTGGTTCTGTTTGGGGAATGAATGGCCTGAGAAGTTCCGCTAATTCCTGATTTGATTTCTGGCGGATATAATGGCCGTTGAACCATTGAAGCTTTTCTTCCAAAAATCTGGGGTTGGCTTCTTGGAAGCCGTTGACGTTAAATTCTTGGACAAATTCGTCCAATGTAAATAATTCGCGGTTGTCTTTAGGGGCCCAACCCAGGAGCATAACGAAATTCAAAATGGCCTCCGGCAGATATCCCGCATCCAAAAATTGCTCGCAAAAGACAGAGTCGCGCCTTTTGGATAGTTTTTTTCCGGTCGTGCCCGAAAGAATATCGGTAAGATGGCCTATCTCCGGCCGTTTCCCACCCAGGAATTTGAAGGTTAATAGGTGGATCGGGGTGCTGGGCAGCCAATCGTGTCCGCGGAGGATGTGGGTGATTTTTGTGTCCAGGTCGTCAACCATGGCAGCTAAGTGGTATGTGGGAAACCCATCTGACTTGAGAAGAGTAGCATCGTAGATTGAGTTGGTACTCCAGGAAATTTCTTTTTTGTGAACGAAGTCGTGGTAGGAAACACTTTCCCCGTCCGGGACTTTAAGCTTGATGGCACCCGCGTCCAGCTGTTTTTCCCGACATGGATCGCGAAGAAGTGACGAGAAGCCATCTTCTTTGGCATTTTTGGCCGGACACTGGCAATAAAAGGCGTGTCCGTCCGAAATTAGTTTTTGGGTAGCTTGGAGATAAATGCCGGTTTTGTGACGCTCGGACTGGACATAATACTCATCCCACGCAACCCTAAACTTTTTTAGAGTTTCCTGAAGAGCATGAGTCGCCCCTTTGACTTCCCGTTTTTGATCGGTATCCTCGATACGAAGGATAAATTGACCGTTATTGTGTTTGGCTAGTGCAAATGCATAAACGGCGGTGCGCAGGGAGCCAATGTGGAGAAACCCTGTGGGAGATGGGGCAAAACGAGTACGAATCATATGATATGCTACACGCACAATTCTACCACTGATATATACTTGAGTCTGTGGCCACACTAACCGAGACTGCGTACTACTCAAGAAAGATAATCAAATATGGGTTGACCATTCTCATCGGATTGGTCATTGCGCGCGGCGCTTTAATCGTTGGTCTACGGATTTATAGACAAATTTTTCCTCCGCCTCCTCCTCCGCCTACGGTCAAATATGGCAAATTGCCAAAACTACCAATTAGCTCGGTCGCTAACTTGCCGGCGACGATTACATATACCCTAGAAACTCCCGACGGGACCACTATTCCTCGTGACCTTCTGGACGCTAAAAAACTAATTCCAGGGCAGGCGAAGGTGTTTTATATGCCTAAAGGTAACCCTAGTTTGCTGGGCCTGGAAAGGGCAAAACAGAGGGCCGCGGCGATGGGGTTTGGCGATGAACCGGAATTACTCGAAAACGGTATCTACCGATTTACGAACAAAGCTGATGCTTCGACTTTGGATATCCATTCGCCCACTCAGTCTTTTCATCTATCCCAGGTTTGGCAAGGGAAAAGCGGATTATTGGGAAATCCTCCAGCAACAACCGATGCGGCGATAACGGCCGTAAAAAACTTTTTGAATAATGCCACGGCACTGACGGATGAGATTAAGGACGGCATAGCGAAGTTTAAGTTTAACCGGGCCGACGGAGTGGGACTAAAAGAAGTAAGTTCTATTTCCGAGGCCGACTTTGTGCGGGTTGATTTGTTTCGCCAGGACCTTGAAGGTCTGCGGGTTTTCACCAGCATTCCCAAAGAGGGTCCGGTGTGGGCAAATGTAGCCGGAGCAGGAACGGTCCAGGGTCAAATAATAGAGATTGTCTTCCGGTACTTTCCTGTCGAACGGGAGGAATTTTCGACATATCCGATAAAGACGTCGCTCGTTGCCTGGCAAGAGCTGGGACAGGGAAAAGGGGTTATAGCTGATCTGGGAGGAAACGTCGATGGAAACGTAACAATAAGGAGGGTTTATCTTGGGTACTTGGATGTATTGACTTCGGCGCTTAAGTTTATGCAGCCGGTATACGTGTTTGAGGGAGACCGCGATTTTGCGGCATATGTGCCGGCTGTAACGGATGAGTGGACACGGTGACATTCAAACTTTTCTTTTACAAAAGAAAAGCTTTGGCAAAAGAAAATTAAAGGATAAGTCGTCCTCGGCATTGCTTGTGGCGACTTAATTTTTATGAGGATTTCTCGAATTCGTGATTAAGGAGCGATCTCCGGGTTGAGCCATTCGTGATTGGCGAAGGCCCATTCTATAAGGGATGTTGACTCACCAAAACGATCGGTGCTGCCCAAGATGACGGTTAGAATCTTGTGGCCGTTTCTTTCTGTCAACGCGACAAGCGACTCCCCTGCTCCTTGGGTATATCCGGTTTTAACACCAACGACACCCTGTAGTTTTCCCAAGAGCTCGTTGACGTTGGTTAATTTGTGCTCTATCTTGCCGTCGAGGCTGTAAACTATCGTTTTTTGGGTAGATACAATCTTTGCGAACTCCGGATTAAGAAGAGCAAATGAAGCTAGGCGACCCAAGTCAAGGGCTGTTGAAAAATGACCTTCTTCATCGATCCCTGTGGGATTAACGAAGTGCGTATCCGAGAGATGCAGCTCCTGGGCCCGTTGGTTCATCCGGTCAATAAAAGCACTTCTGCCACCGGGGTAGACTTGGGCCAGGGCTTCGGCTGCGTCATTTCCGGAGGAAATTAAGGTGGCGAAAAGCAAACTTTCGACGGAAATTTTTTCCTGATCCTCAAGGTTGACCTTGACGGGAGAAACTTTAACTTCAGTGAAGGTAACAATTTTATCTAATGGGTACGTTTCAAGACTAACCAGCGCTGTCATCATTTTGGTGGTGGAGGCGGGAAAAAGTTTTTCGCGGATATTTTTTTCATACATGATTACTGCCGAATCTATATCTAGGGCCAAGGCAGCCCGGGCGGTTAATTGGGGTGGTGGAATTTGGCGGGTGTTTTTTGGGAAAGCTGTTAATGCAATTTCGGGAAGGTCGGTAAATTCAATTGCGTTGGCTGATCGTTTGGGCTCGAGGGTTGAGTAGAAATTTTGGCCGGGGAGGAGAAGAAGAGTTCCGAAGAAAATTAACTGAACGCCGGCCAAAAGAGCTAATCTAAAGAAGGATTTAGACGGTTTGGGTGGAGGTCTTTTTGAAGCCATGTTTAAGCAAGAATTGTAAAATTTCCTACACTAAGATTGTCGACCACGGATTCGTAGTCGGAGTATTTAACTATAAGGGAGCGGGAATGGTCACCGGCATTGAAAGCAATTTTTTCCTGAAGAGACAAAGATGCATCAACGTATGTCGGTAGGTTAAAAATATTTCCAAGCGGGGGAATTGAACCGATTTCCAGAGATGTCAATTCTTTTACTTCCTCGGGGCTGGCGAGCCTGAGGTCGGAAATCCCGTACAGGGATTTAAAGAGTTTGAAATCGAGTCGGCGTGAACAAGGAAGAACTACCATAACCGGTTTTTTGTCGGCAAAACAAACTAGGGCTTTCGCCCCTTGATCCGGGGTAGTGTGGCGGATGAGGGCTGCGTCTTGACAAGTTTTAACAGGGGGGTGTTCCAGCAAAATAAATTTGCGGTTTTGGTTCTTGAAGAGAGCGACAATGCGGTCGTAAACATTCATTGTTAAGAAGTTTTGATTGCTGGTTTCTTTTTTAGCTGAAGTCCCAGATCGGCAAGTTGTTTATCGGTTACAGGAGATGGCGCATCCATGACGGCAGTTCTGCCGGTTGATGACATGGGGAAAGCTATAGCTTCTTTGAGGGATGACTCGCCAGATAGAAGCATAACAAGACGGTCCAGTCCCAGAGCAATACCTCCGTGGGGCGGGGTGCCAAGTTTAAAGGCTTCAAGCATATGGCCAATACTCTCTTCAGTTTCCGACTCGCTATAACCCATGATGCGCATGGTTGAACGCAGAACTTCCGGCTCATGGGCGCGCAGACTGCCTCCGCCCACCTCATAGCCATTACATACTAGGTCGTATTGAGCCGCAACTATTTGATCTATATTTTTGCCCTTTAGGTGCCATTCCAGATGCTCGTCCAGGGGCCGGCTAAACGGATTATGGGTAAATGTCCACCCACTTTTGCTATCAGCCACTTCGGCCGCGTCTTTGCTGTCGACCTGTTTGAAGAAAGGAAAGTTGGTCACCCAGGCGAAGGCTAAAACGCCCTGTTTTTTCTCTTCTTCGGTGCGAAGGTCGAACTTGTCGGAGTTGAACTGCTTTATTGCTTCGGTGTAACGCACAATAGGAAATTTTTCGTCTTTGAGTTTGCCGTTGACGGCGTGGATTGCACTGTTGACAGCCTCTTCAACTGTATCCATCACCTCGTTTTGACTGGCAAAGCTCATTTCTATATCCAGCTGGGTAAATTCAAATCCCCGATCGGCGCGCAAATCCTCGTCGCGAATACACTTGGCAAACTGGAAATAACGCTCTATGCCGGCTGTCATTAGTAACTGCTTATATTGCTGGGGGCTCTGGGGAAGAGCGTAAAATTTGCCGGGTTGGAAACGTGAGGGCACCAGAAAGTCGCGGGCTCCCTCTTTGGTTGATTTGGTGAGTAATGGTGTTTCTACCTCTACGAAGTCTCTATTAAGCAAGGATTCGCGAAGAGCAGCGATTAATCGGGAGCGCATACGAAGGGTTTTCTGCATCCGTTCGCGGCGCAGGTCGAGGTAGCGGTAACGCAATCTTAGCTCTTCGTTAAGATTTAATCCGTCTCCCTCGACGGGGATTGGCAATTCATAGGCTTTGTTTAGAATTTTGTAATCAGTTACGTCTACCTCTATCTTTCCGGTTGCGAGGTTGGGATTAATCATGTTGTCCGGGCGGTTTTTGACAGTACCGGTAATTTCAATAACTGACTCAACGCTTAAATCGCCTAGCTTCTGGTATCCGACGCACTGAACAATACCCGAGCGATCCCGAAGATCAACAAAGGTAATTTTGCCGTGATCGCGACGGGTATTGACCCAGCCCTGAAGAAAAACTATTTCCCCAACTCTGTTTGTGGTTTCTAAAGCTAATGTTCTATTCATGGTGAGAGCCTATTTACCCCGCGATATAAGTATGTGACCTCGCGGACATTTGACATGTTTAACATCTTCATTATGAACCTAGACGGGCCGAATCCCAAACCACCATGTGGGGGGCATCCATATTTAAAGAACTCCAAATAATGCTCGAGTTTTGTAATGTCATGGCCCTTGTCTAGCGCTTGCATGCGTAAATTATCATACCGGTGTTCCCGTTGGGCGCCGGTTGTTATCTCCAGTCCCTTCCACAGTAAGTCAAAACTCTTTGTGAGGCCAGGGTTGTTTTTGTGCCTCATATGATAAAAGGGTCTAACGTCAACTGGGTAGTCAGTTATAAAAACAAACTCATGGCCTTGTTTGTCCTGAAACAACTCTGCAAGCTTTCTTTCCTCTTCTGGAGAAAGATCTCCTTCTTTTTCACTCGTAACGCCTTCGTCCTTTAATGTTTTTTTTGCCTGGGCCATGGTGACTTGGGGAAATGGTAGGGATGGTATTTTTATATCTACTCCGAATGTTTGATTTATTTCATTGCCTAATTTTTCTTTAATGGTCTTGAGGATTGAAACGAGCAATTCACTCTCAATGCTAATTATGTCCTGGTGTGAATCTATAAACGAAACTTCCATATCGTAACCAGTAAATTCCGTGTCGTGGCGAGATGTAAACGATGGGTTAGCTCTAAAAATTGGGCCTATCTCAAAAACTTTTTCAAATCCTGATGCCATGGCCATTTGTTTGTAAAATTGCGGTGACTGAGCCAAATAGGCGGTAGTTTCAAAGTATGGCAGGCTAAAAAGTTCTGATTTGGACTCGCTGGGAGAGCTCATCAGTTTGGGTGAGTGGATTTCAATGTAACCGTGCGATATCCAGTAGTTGATAAAGGCATGTTCCATAACGGTCCAGGTCTTAAAAATTAATAGGTTTTTTGGTTTTCTTAAGTCTAACCAGCGCCAATCGAGTCGTTTGGCTTGATCTGTTTCTCTGTCACCTTTTTCGACAACCGGAATTGGTAATTCCGGATTCGCTTTGGACAATATGTCTAGACTTTCTATTTTTATTTCAAAACCGTGTGGCGCCTGAACGTTAGATACAACCTGGCCGGTTATAGCCACCACAGACTCCAGGGTTATTTTTGATGGTTTTTCAAGCATGACTGCCTGAATTGAGCCCGTGATATCCCGAACTACCAGAAAGGATATTTTCTTTTGGTCACGCACTACCTGCACCCAGCCTTGAATCAGGACTAGTTCCCCAATTTTATTTGATAATTCTTTAATATATGTTCTGACCATAGACACAAAAAAAGACCTTTTGTAAATTGGCTCCAAGGTGCCAGCCAATTTTTCGGGTCTTGATTACTGCTGTCACGGGCTTATCCGTTCCTTTTAGGAAGGCTCGCCGATTGTCGGCCGGCTCAAACGCTTTTGCTACTATAGCAATGTTAGTCTAAATCGGGGTTGAAGACAAGGGAAATGTTTCAATTAGGCCTTGAGGGCCTTGGAGATTTCGCGCCGGGCTGTGGTTGTGACTATAAATCCCAACCAGTCGCGGGAGGGGGCTTTTTTGCTTCGATCCAGAATTATTTCAATCACATCTCCGTTGACCAACTTGTGGTTAAGAGGGACCATTTTCCCATTTACCTTGGCTCCCCCTGCTTGATGGCCTAGTTTGGTGTGAACTGCGTAAGCGTAGTCGATTGGCGTAGCCCCGCGGGGCAGGTCGAAAACATCGCCTTTGGGGGAGAAAACTAAATTGCGGTGTTGAAGGGCGTCAAATTTGATGACGTTTAAGAATTCTTGAGAATCGGCAAATTCCTTTTGCCATGCGGCCAGTTGCTTGACCCAGGCAAGTTTATCAGCTGGTGCGGCAATTTGACCTCTCTCGAGCTGCTCGTCCGATGCGCCTTTTCCTTTTGCCTGGCTGTATTGCCAGTGGGCGGCAATCCCCATTTCAGCCTCCTCGTGCATTTGGAATGTTCTTATCTGAATCTCTGCAATTTTGCCCTCCGGGCCGAAGACCTTAGTGTGAATAGAACGGTAACCGTTGGGCTTGGGGTTGGCAATAAAGTCGGAGATTCCCAGATATGGAACGGGGTGATACTTGCCGTGAATCGCACCAAGAGCCATGTAGCAATCTTCAAGTGTTTCTGCCATAACTCTGGCTGCAACCAGGTCGTAAACTTTTTCCAAATCGTTATCTATTTCGGGGCGCTGGAGTTTACGAAAGAGACTATATAGATGTTTACGCCGGACATTGACTGTCGCATTTTTGATTTTTGGATGTAGCAGGATCGTGAGCTCATTTTTAAACTTGTTCGCGTAATTTTCGCTTTGCTTGTAATATCTTGCCGAGGCTTTGGTCAGTTCTTTGTGTTGGTCGGGGTACGCAAACGGAAAGGCCAGATCTTCGAGCACTCCCTTGATTTCTCCAATTCCCATGCGCTCGGCCAGGGGGGCATACACTTCGAGTGTCTCCCTGGCATTGTCTATTTGTTTTGCAGGTGAAAGATATTTTAGCGTTTCCATGTTGTGCAGTCTGTCGGCGAGTTTGACCAGAACCACGCGCAAATCTTTGGCCATAACTAAAATCATTTTGCGCAATTTTTCTACAAACTGTTCTTCGTCGGATCCCTGGAGCCTAATTTGGGTAATTTTGGTCACGCCGTCAACCAGCAAAGCTATCTCTTCGCCAAAGTTTTTTACGATATCGTCTCGGGTGGCGCCACCTTCTTCAATAGTATCGTGAAGAAGCCCGGCGATGATTGAATCTGTGTCCAGTTGCCAGCTTGCCAGAATTCGGGCGACTGCTAGAGGATGGATAATGTAGAGATCGCCGGAATGGCGTTTTTGACCAGTGTGGGCTAGTTGGGCAAATTCGAACGCTGCCGCTAGTTGATTGAAGTCGGCATTGGAGTTGTATGTTTTTATCCGGTCGGTGATGGCTTTAAACTGTTTCAGCATAAGGCTTAATATCTCTAACTTTAAGCTCTAGGTTTGAAAAACCGTTATAGCTGTTTAGGTTGAGATTGCATAGTGCATCGATTGTGGACCCAGGTGCAATTTGGCTTGCCTGATTACCCTGGCCAAAGGCAATGGCGTCGATCTGTCGATTGGATCCTAGTTGAAGCTTGAGTTTCAGGTGTTTGGCATCTTTTCCTACAGTCCGAATATTAATGACTTTAAGCTTTTCTGCTAAAAAGAGGGGCTCGGGATTGCTTAGGCCAAAGGGTTGGAAATTTTGGATTCGACTATAAAGACTGGTGTTAATCAGCTTGGGTATAATTTTATAGTCAACTTTTATTACTCTTTCTAGCAGTGAGTCTGATATCTGAGCCCGGGACTTCTCGATTAAAAGCTGTTTTAGAGTTTCGATATTCGACGTTTTAACCGAAAATCCGGCTGCCATCTTATGGCCACCAACGGCAACTAGATGTTGAGATAGACCCTTGAGGAACTGGGTAATGTCAAATCCAGATACCGACCGGGCCGAAGCTTTGCTAATTGTCTTTCCTTCACTAATGGCTATTGCTGGTCGGTGATACTTTTCTACCAATTTGGCAGCAATGAGTCCGATTATTCCCTCCGGGTATGTAGGGTCATTGACTATTAAGATGTTGGGTAGGTCCCCCACGTAAGTTTGTTCGATGGTAGCCAAGGCGTGGTTGACTGCTTCCAGGGTTAAATCCTGGCGATTGCGGTTGGTTTGACCCAAAACTTGAGCCAGTTCTTGCGCTTTCTCGCTGGAGCGGGTGCAGATGAGCCGGAGACTATCTATGGCATGACCCAACCTCCCCATGGCATTGATGCGGGGACCAATTATAAACCCCACTTCGTGTGTCGCTATGGACCCTGGGGATATGAGTGCTTCGCTAAAGAGAGCCTGAAACCCGACACGGGGAGAGGAGTTGAGTTCGGCCAGTCCGTATTTAACCAGACTGCGATTTACTCCCAGAAGGGGCACAATGTCGCAGGTGACTGCAATGGCCGCCAGTTGCAACTGATTGGGAATAAGGGGGATGCCCCACTTTTGAGCAAAAAGAAACGCCAGTCCGGCGGCACAAGTTTCTTTGGAGTGAACAATATAGCTAGCCCGAGGGAGATTATCCCCTAGTTCGTGATGGTCGATAATAATAATATCGCAGTTCTTTTTCCGACAATAAGCAACTGGGTCGTGGGCAACGATACCGTTATCAACCGCAATAATTAATTTGGCTCCCTTTTCCAGGCAATGATCTATACCCTTTTGTGATAAGCCGTATCCTTCCGACGCACGATGGGGTATGTGGGGAAAAACATTCTTATACTGCGCGTAAATTGCTTCCCAGAGAATCGCAGTTGAGCAAATTCCGTCAACGTCATAGTCGCCGTAAATGGCAATATTATTTCCTCTTTTGATATGCGAGCGGATAAGAGAGATCGCCTTTTTAATTATGTTCGGTTTAATTCCAAGGGAAGAAAGTTTATAACTTGATGGGGGGGGCGGGCTTAAAAATTCGAGGGTCTTTTTCCGGGTTTTTATTCCCCTATTTGCCAAAAGGGCATTAATCGCTTCGTCTTCGGACTTGGGGGTCTGGGTTTGGAGTAATTGCCATTTGTGGGTCATGAAGTGCGTTTCTTGGTATGATGAAGCTGATGCAACTTACTGTACCACAAGAAGTCGAGACTGTTTTGCGCCAAATGACAGGTACCGGATATGAGGTCTCTGTCGTGGGCGGGGCGGTCAGGGATTTGTTGATGGGACGAAAAGTTGCGGATTGGGATTTTACAACCAATGCCACTCCTGAGGAGATTTTGGGGGTGTTTCCGGACGGATTTTATGATAATCGGTTCGGAACGGTCGGGGTGCAAGTAAAGACAGGCGGAGAGATTGGTACGGAGGGTTTACAGGAGGATCGAATGAGGCCATTTGAAATTACGACTTTTAGATCTGAATCCGAATATAGCGATTCGCGAAGACCAGACAGGGTGGTTTGGGGGAAGAGCCTGAAGGAGGATTTGTTAAGGAGAGATTTTACGATAAATGCGATGGCCCTAAAAAATCGTGGAGCGATTTTTCAGGGTAAACCCATCATAGATTTTGAATTAATTGATCTCTTTGGCGGACAAGAGGATCTGCAGAATAAGGTGGTCAGGGCTGTGGGAAATCCGGATGAGAGATTTGGAGAGGATGCACTTCGAATGATGAGGGCAATTAGGATTGCCTCTGAGCTCGGGTTTTTGATTGAGCCGGCCACATTTACCGCTATCTGCGACAATGCGAAAAAAATAGCCGAAATTTCCTGGGAGAGAATTAGAGACGAACTGTTTAAAACTTTAAGAACAGAGTACGTCTATGATGGCCTGATGCTGCTTCGAAATAGCGGGATTTTGGAGATTGTTTTACCTGAAGCAAATACAGGATTTGGGGTAGAACAGGCTAGCCCGGGAAGACATCATATTTATGACGTTGGGACCCACTCTTTCTTGGCGGCGAAGTTTTGCCCTTCTTATGATCCACTGGTCAGACTGGCAACCCTTCTTCACGATAGCGGAAAACCGACTACTTCAAAGGTTCTGCCAAACGGAACAATTACTTTTTATAACCATGAGGTGGCGGGAGCCCAAATTGCCTATAAAGTAGGAGTGAGACTGAAACTGTCGAAAGATCAGATAAAAAAGTTGGTGACTCTGGTCCGTTGGCATATGTTTAGTGTTGATGATAGGCAAACTGATAGCGCAATCCGAAGGTTCATGCGACGCGTGGGAAAGGAGAATATTTCCGACATGCTAGCGCTTAGAACCGGAGACAGGCTATCCGGCGGGGCTAGGGAAACATCGTGGAGGCTGGAGAAATATAAAGAAAGGATTGAGCAATTGCAACTAACACCGTTTTCTGTTTCGGATATGGCTGTTGACGGGAGAGACGTGATGGATGTTCTGGGAATTGGGCCGGGGCCTAGGGTCGGGGAGGTGCTGGGGAAATTATTTGATGAAGTAATGGAAGATCACGAAAAAAATAAGAGAGAGCATTTGCTGACAAAGATCCAAGGCTATAAAATCTGAGCTAGTAATTTCAAGGTCTTACTTGGGATTGAAAACTTTATCCCAGAGAAGTAGGAGCGGGGTCGCGACAAACGGAGAGGAATAAACACCGGAAATAGTGCCGATAAGGAGGGCTGCGACAAACCATCTGAGTGATTCCCCTCCCAGAAGGAGCAAGGCTGTGAGCATGAAGATAACTGTTAGCGAATTGTTAAGAGATCTGACAATGGTTTCGTTGATGGCTGAATTTAAAGTTTCTTCATCCGAGCGATGAAGGTTTTTTTGCTTTTCACGAATACGGTCAAAAACGACTATCGTGTCATGAACGGAAAAAGAAAGAACTGTCAAAAGGGCAGTTACAAAAAGCGCGTCGACCTCAACTCCAAATTTTGCTCCGAAGATGGAAAATAGTCCTAGAATAACGAGAGAATCGTGTAGGGTGGCTAGGGTGGCGCAGACGCCGAACTTAATATTTTTGAACGCGTAAGCAATGTAACTAAGGATGAGGATCGTTGCCAGAAAGAGGCCAATAATTGTTTTTTTAAGGAGTTCTTTCCCTAGGGTCGGTCCACGGGTCTCAAAACTTAATTCAGTGGGCATTTGTCCAAGTCGGGAAAGGAAGGTTTTAAGTTCCAGGGTTTTTTGAGAATCAAGAGGAGGCAATTTGAGAAGAAAGTTTCCTTGTTGGGTTTTTTCGATGGCTTCAAGCTTAAATTTTCCTAACAAGAGAGCTTCTATCTTCGGTTGGTCAATTTCGGGCGAGAAATGATACTCGACAACCGTGCCTCCGGTGAAGTCGATGGATGGACGAAGACCAAAACGAAATAGGGAAATTGATCCAGGGATAATGATAGAGAGAGATATGGCCAGATAAATAAATTTGTATTTGAGAAAGTTAATCATTATTTGCGAAAAATACGCGGATAAACGTGCGGGTTACAACTATGCCGGTAAAAAGGGAGATGGAAATTCCTAAGAACAACGTTAGGGCAAAGCCGCGGACTAAACCACTACTATTAAGGAAATTCCAGTTGAATGGATTAAATAACACGAAGGTGGTAATAAGGGTCGCAATATTGGCATCTTTGATGGAATTCCATGCCCGGACAAATCCTAATTCCATGGCAGAGGACCATGATTTGCCCATCCGGAGCTCTTCCTTGATCCGCTCAAAGATGAGAATATTTCCGTCGACTGCCATACCCACGGAAAGGATGAAACCGGCGATCCCGGGGAGAGTTAATGTAACCGGAATTAGTTTATAGAGGGCAAGCGTGATGAGGCCGTAAATGATCAGGGCAGCGTCCGCCACCAGTCCAAGTTTTCCATACAGGGCTGTCATAAACAGAATGACCATTACTAAGCCGACAATTCCGCCCCGGACACTTTTTTGAATTGACTCACGACCCAAAGTAGCACCGATATTCTTCTGCTCAATAATGTACAGCGGTACTGGGAGAGATCCCGCATTAAAGAGGGTGGCTAATTCTTTAGCCTCTTTGACCGTAAAACTGCCGGTTATTTGTCCCTGTCCCACAATTTCTGTTTGGACAGTTGCGACAGAAATAATTTGACTGTCCAGGGTAGCGATGAGAGGCTTCCCTATAAGCTTTTTGGTTAAGGCCGCAAATTTATCGCGACCTGTGTCTGTGGTTTCGAAGGAAATTGAAGGGGTTCCGTCTTGGGAACTAAAGGTGACTTGAAATGATTTCATGTCGGCCCCGGTGACTCCGGTAGGAAGCGTGTTGTCTGAAGTTAAAAGGGCTGACGGTGAACTGTTTTTGAGTTCTCGAAATTCCAGTTGGGCTGTTTTGCCGATTAAATTCTTGGCAGACTCAATATCCCTTATCCCTGGAAGTTCGATGACGATCCGGTAGCTATTTTGAGACGTAACTGACTGAATGAGGGGCTCTGATACACCAAAAAGGTTTGTTCTTCTTTCAATTATTTGCTTGGCTGACTCAAGGGCGTGAAGCTTTTCGCTGGGAGCGATTTTGTCCATTTGGGCTTCATAAACTAACCTAGATCCACCTTGGATATCTAATCCCTCTTTGAGATTTATATCTCGAGTGAGATTGCCGATTTTTATCTGCGGACGAGTGAGCGTGAAATTGAAGCTTTTTTTTCCAAGACGTATTTTAACTGGAACCGAGCTGGGAAGATCGATAATTATGCTGGCAAACGTGACTACTATAATTAGGACAAACTTGAGACGGAGGTTTCGCATCTTGAAGTTTATTTTACCTTTTTTTGAGAATTTCCGGCGAGAGAGAAAGCTGTGTACTGCCTGAAAAACGATATGTAATTTTGTTTTGGGACCGATTTACCATGATCTCTACGCTGTCCCCCGGCTTTAATCCGAGGTCTTTGACGAAAACGGCAGGGACTGTAACAGCTAGGGAGTGACCAGAACGGATTACTTTTTTCAGCATTGGATTGCGGTGAGTATGGATGCTTAGCTGACCAGGTCCTGCTCATCGCCGATGACCATTACCCGGCTTTGGGCGAGGATGCCTTGGAGAAACGGATCACGGCGGGTCTTGCGAAATTTGAATTCTTCATCACTCATTACGGTGTAGTTAATCTCGTGTCCCCTCTTGGCTTCTTCAGCCCTGACCAGGGCGGATAGTTCCGGTAAGATACAGTCACCTACGGCTAGCAGGTCTACGTCCTCGGTTACGCGGGGAAGACGGCGCAAGAATTTCCCAGAAATCATAACAAAAGTTAATCTCCCGAGACGATTTCGGTTTTTCAGAATTGCGCCTCCCAGTCCAGTTGATTTTCCCGTAATCGTGAGGAGATCCGCAAAGAGCGGATAGTCTTTTCGGATCCAATAATAAATTCTGTTTCCGCGGGGTTCTTTCTTCACAATCCCGGCTGTTTCAAGATGGGCAAGCTCCCGACGAACGGCATTTATTTCCTCTTCTGTTCGGCGCACTAAATCCCGGACGTGAATTATCTGTGAAGGATCTGAAAGAAACTCTTGGAGGAGTTTAACTCTGACTTTGGAAATTATTAGGTCGTTGAGCATTTTTTCCAGCGATCTTGTATGACTGAGAACAATTAGTGCTCAGCCGGCAGGCGAAGAAGAGGCAGGAGGACTAGCGCGTCTCTGACTAATATACCACAGAGGCGTTAGTGGGGACAATTTCTATCCAAATCTGGCCGCGATTAAAACGAATTTCCTTGCCCTTTGTGTCAAGAAACTTGGTCCGAGAGAGTCTATCCTTTTTGTTCCAGGTGCCCTCGATTGCCTCACCGTTTTGGAAGACAACGGCTTTACCACTGCCTTTGTCGGTATAAATTAAATGAAGATTGTTGTCGTAGCCGTCGTTGGCACGGGATTCCTTCATGAATGCAACCACTACGTTTTTTGTCGTAAGTTGCTCGTCGTAATCCATGTCTTTGTGGATAGACCCCCCGTTCGTGCGTTTGTATATGTTGGCTGTTTTGTCGTAATCCCACTTGACGGCATAATCAGTGTACCCCTCCCAGAAGGTGACGCTGACGCTTTGTTCACCGCGGTCTGACTGCTGGGCCTCGTCACGGAAAAGCCACTTGACAAATCTTTTGTCCCAGGGATTTCCGTTTTCGTCCGTTGCGGCTAGCTTCCTCTTTTTAGCGGCAAAGTCCCAAAGCTTGTCGGTAGTACTAAAGGCAGTATGTTCCCAGGCGACTGGGTGGCCGTAACGCTCGGTATCTCTCCAGATCGTGGGGAGCCCAACAGAAAAGCCATTAATATCGTTATATAATCCCCACTTGTAGGTTTCTATTTGACCCAAGGCGTCGGCTTTGGCGCCATTGGCGCAACCAGAGCCAGTTTCCCGGTTGCAGTTAGCTCCTCCGTAATGGGTATAAAGCGGGTTGTCTCCGTACTCTGATATCCAGTCAAGAAAATATGTTCTGGCCGATCTGATTGGTCCGACTTGAACTTCTTCAGCAGAGGCACCACAGTAAAATATGGTAAGGAAGCGAGTAATCCCTCCTTCAGCAACGGCTTCATAAATAACGTCTGCTTTGGAGATGCCAGACTGTGGGCGGGATTCCAAGTGATTTTCTATCATGATCCCGAGCGGACGTCGCTTTTCCCAAATATCCTTTTCCGCCTTCGTATATTTTGCCCCGTTGAGAGGACATTCTTCGGACTGGGGAGCAGTTAGGTCAACTCGGGAACGGCGGGTCTCTAGCTTTTTCCCTGACAAGGGAGATTCGACACTGGGAGCAACTACTGCCCTACCAGCTCGGGAACGGAAAAATATAAAACTGACACCGGTCGAAAATAGATAGATACCGACAAGAAGAATTATAAATTTGGCCTTGGGGGTAGATTTCATTCGTTTATTCTACTATTTTGTGTTGGCAAGTTTTATAGCCTGCTGTTCCTCTTTGGAAAGAGGAACATCTGTTCCTTGTCCTTTTCTGACAGACTTGGCATACAGGCTAGAGTCTTCCCTCGAGTGCAAGTTGACGATAACTATACCATCATTTTTACTGTCAAGTAAGGCCAGGGCAAACGATTGGGTTCCCCCCGTATCCGGAAAGGGGTTAAACCTGACTAGACCGATCTTTTGGTAATAGTTGAGTGACTTCTCTTCTGCAAGAGATATTCTTTGGGACAGACTTGAAAGATTTTTTTGCTGGTGCAATTCGGATTCAAGAATTGACTCTAGTGTTTTTTTTAGATCGTTTCCTTTGTGGAAGAAGATCCGGGTAAAAAATTTGTTGAGGCGAAATTGCCAGATTGTTAAAAGGATGAGCCAAAGCGCAAGGCATAAAAAAATGGCCAACTGGGTTTGGCTGATATTCATTTTCCATTATTATTTTAAGGGCGAGTTCTTAGTTGTGTCAATGCCGGTTGCTTGTCTAATTATGGAGCGTGTGCTACATTGGCAACGATGGGAAATAGGCGTACAAGGAAGGACAAGATAATCGCCCAGCTAAGAAGAGTCTCCACTCGGGCTCCACGGAAAAGCGCAATTGAAGGACCGGTTCGAGAGACCAACGCGCATTCGGCATATCGAGAAAGTGCCGATATGTCCAATAATTTATATAATTTTGTCTCATCTCCGGACGTGAAACGCGGGTTGGACGGGGAAAAAGCCAGCTCACCAGCTATTTATACCCGAAAAGACTTGAGAAAAACACTTTTGCTCGCGGGGCTTGCATTTAGCTTTGAGTTGTGCCTATACTTTGTATTAGGAAAGTCCTAATTTAAAATTATTTATTATTTGCTGCTCTGAGAGGAGGTGAAATTTAATAATGTCATCAATGTATTGTGTAAAATGTCGCGCGAAGAGAGAAGATGCAAACGCGCAAAAAGTGACGATGAAGAACGGTAAGCCCGCAATGAAAGGAAAGTGTCCAGTTTGCGGAACCGGTATGTATAAAATCGGCGCTGCTTAAATCCTTTAAAGAGTACTCTTTAAAAAGAAATCCGACTCGCGAGGGTCGGATTTTGGGGTTAATTATCGATTTCTCTAGGACGGTACTGAAGGGCCTCGGCGATGTGGCTAACAAGGATGTGCTTTTCTTCGGCCAGGTCGGCTATCGTACGAGCGACCTTGATGATGCGAAAGTAGGATCGGGCGGAAAGGTTGAGTTTAACCGTTGCCTGGCGCAGAACAGTAAGACAACTTTCGTCCAGCGGGCAATATTTTTTGACATCACGACTGGCCATTTCGCTATTGGCAAAAATACTGGTTCCCACAAATCTTCTTCTTTGCTCTGTTCTGGCCTTTTCGACTCGTTTCTGAATTACTTTTGACGGCTCGCTGGTGTATGAGTCGGAGAGCTTTTCTACTTCCACGGCCGGGACTTCTAAGTGAAGATCAATCCGGTCTAGTAATGGGCCGGATAGACGCTTTTGATACTTGAGAATGGCGCCGGGGAAACAAATGCAGCGATGTTTGGGATCGCCTCGAAATCCACACGGGCAGGGATTGGCAGCTGCGACCAGCAGAAACTTTGCCGGAAAGGCGACTGTCCCCTTGGCGCGACTAACTGTAATAACCCCGTCTTCAATCGGCTGACGGAGACTCTCCAGAACGTGACGAGGGAACTCGGGAAATTCGTCTAGAAAGAGAATTCCGCGGTGTGCAAGCGATATCTCGCCCGGTTGAGGATTGGTACCGCCACCAATTAGACCTATTCTGCTGGTTGTGTGGTGAGGGCTCCTGAAGGGTCGAAATTTAATGACTGATTCCCCTGCCGGCAAGTTACCGGTGACAGAGTAAATCTTAGTAACTTCCAGGGCTTCTTCTTCCGAAAGACGGGGAAGAATAGAGGGAAGAGCGCGAGCAAGCATGGTTTTGCCTGATCCCGGAACGCCGCGGAGAAAAATATTGTGAGATCCGGCGGCGGCAATTTCGGCTGCCCTTTTGGCTTGCTCCTGACCCTTGATCTCGGAAAAGTCAAATTCAGAGACCGTCGGGGATACTAAAAGCCGAGAGAATGGAGTATGCGGTAAAGGTTTGATTAGTTCTAGGTTTCGCAAATGATGAAAAAGCTCCAGTAGAGAGTTCACGGGATAAACACTGATGCCCTTTATAATGGCTGCTTCTTCGCTGTTTACTTTGGGAAGAAAAATCTGCTTTAGCTTTTTCGACCGGGCCAGAAGAGCTGCCGGGAGGACCCCTTTGGTATGACGGAGTGACCCGTCTAACGATAACTCTCCCAGAAACAGAGAGTTGGTAACGTCGGCGATGATTTGGTCGGAGCTAATAAGAAGTCCGAGGGCTATGGGGAGATCAAACGATGGCCCTTCTTTGGGTAAATCTGCAGGAGAAAGATTAACGGTAATACGGTGTTGAGGAAGATCGGCGCCGGTGTTTTTGAGGGCTGAACGGACCCGTTCCTTGGATTCTTCAACTGCTTTGCCAGGGAGGCCGACGATGTTAAATGCCGGGAGCGATTTGTGGGCAATATCAACCTCGACTTCTACCAGAATTGGGTCAAGGCCAACTGTAGTTGCAGATAATACACGGGCCAGCATGAATTTAAGGATATCAGGTTTTAGACAAATATTTAGGTTTTGTCGGGCAACGAAAAAATGCTACAATGGCACTGTTTCGGAAGATGGAGGCTACCCCTCACCTTTTTGTTATTAAATTTGATATCTCTAATCCATGGAGAGGAAACCAAAATGACAAAAAGGTGAGGGGAGGAAAGTCCAGACAGCTGGAAGCAGGGGACGGAGCGTAAGCTCCGACGCGCAAGCGCTGGTGGCTGATTGGTGAAAACCGGTCGGCACAGGTTCTGAAGCGACAGGACTTGAGAGTCACAGAGACGAGCTTTTTCCTAAACCGCAAGGTAGGGAAAAAGAGTGAAACGCTGATAATCCTACCCGCTGCAACTTCCGAATTGGACCGGGATGTTTCCCCCAATGGTCCAAAAGTTTGAAGGCGTGAGATAAATTGCCTCTAAAACAGAATCTGGCTTACAAGCTTCCGGGACAAAATACTAAAGCCGCAGGTAGCCCCTGCGGCTTTTGGGTTTCATTCCGAACTTTGTTTGTGAGAGGAGAACTCGGAGATGAAGATTTTAGCAACAAGAAGAACTGGTATGGCCAATATAGCTCCACCCGGCCCTCCCAGATTGAACCCGACCATGAGAGAGATCAGGCTAATAAGCGGATTTACTCCGGTCGCCCTCTGCATAATTTTGGGAACCAAGAATGTGTTTTCTGCTTGTTGGATACCTAGATACATAAACGCAACAACTAAGGCGCTTAACGGTGAAACCAGAAATCCGGCTAAAACTCCGGGAACGGCAGAAATAATGGGGCCAAAGGTGGGGACGACCTCGAGAATTCCGGCCAGAATGGCGAGAGGAAGGGCGTAAGGAATGCCGAGAATTGATAGTCCAATAAACGCGAGCAATCCAATTGAGCTCATCAGAATTAGCTCTCCCCTAACCCAGTTTCCTAGTTGGTTTTCGATCTGGTCAATAATCCCAGCAGCTCTTTTTTCCTGGCCTTCGCCAAATAATTCGACCAGATATTTATCCAGATTTTTACGCTCTAAGAGGAGATAAAAAGTGAGAACTGCCAAGGTGAGAACAAAAACGACATTTGAAAAGACCCCGGCAGTGAATTTGACTAAATTCGCCGGAATTTTTCCCAGTTGGGAAATCTGAGAGGTAATGGCCGAGGCGTCCAGGTTGACAAATTTGACTGATGGGGAGAGGCTGGAAAGATGCGAAAGGAGATTGGAGGTTTGTTCGATAAGTGGTTGAACAATACCCGCTACGGCTGTTGAGATAATACCTACTATTAGTGCATAAATGATAACTATTCCCAGCCAACGAGGGAGTTTGAGCCGCTGCAATCTATCAATGGCCGGGTTGAGGGCCGACATAAGAATGATTGAGATGAATAGGAGAAAGAGAATACTACGAACTTGGAAGATGAACCATAGCGCCCCGATAAAAACGAAGACAAAGATAATCGTGCGGTGGGAGATTTCAACTTTTTTATTCATGTCAGTTGATTCCGGGTTAATTATACCAATTTATAACTTCGGTTTCTGCTTTTTTCTGCCAGTTAGGTTCGGAGACATTAAACCAGATGATTTCGGGTTGTTTTTTGAACCAAGTGATCTGGCGACGGACATAGGCGTGCTCGGCAGATTTCCATCTGTGTTCGACTTCGTCTAGCGAGTAGGTATTTTCTAAATGGCCTTTCCAGGCTGGGTATCCGGAGGCAGTCATGCTGGGTAGATTCCAATCATTACCTTGATAGGTCAGCCTTACCACCTCCACTTGGGCTCCATGGTTTACTCTGTCTTTGACTCTTTTGTCTATCCGGGAATAGAGCTCTTTCTGGAGAGCAGAAAGGCCAAGAGATAGAAATTGATAGGTGGGGGCTGGTGTCTGATGGTTCTTGGTTTGATTAAGGGATATTTCGATTGCACGCACTAAACGGCGGGGGTTCTTCCGATCGGAAGAGTTGAGGTTAGCGGCTTTCGAAGGATTTATTCTGGATAAATAATTAAAAAGGGAACCCGCGGTTTTATGCTGAAGGCCTCGTCTGAGTGCTTGATTTGGTGGAATTGAAATCAGGGACAGGGGCTGAGATAGGGCTTTGAGATAGAGACCTGTACCTCCGACAATTACGGGGAGACGGTTGCGTTTGTGGATATCTGCAATCGCTAAATCTGCGCATTCTTTCCAAAAGGAGACGTTAAATGGCTCATTGGGAAAAACTATGTTCTGGAGCCAAATCCGGGTATTTCCGTCGGAAAAGTAATTTAAGTATCTGTCACGCCAGCGCAGGCGGGAATGTTTGAGCGTAAATCCCTGGGGCACATCCTTACCGGTAATAATATCCATCCCGATATAGACCTGGCGGGAGTCGGCTGAAATTAGCTCAACGGGCAAGACTCGAGCAAGGCCGAGCGCAAATGAAGTTTTGCCCGTGGCAGTCGGACCGCAGATGACAAGGATTTTGTTATTGGCCATTTGTAATAATTTGGCGGTTTGACTATTGGTTGCATACTTTAATGATTTAAATCATTAAAGTAATTTAACTACTGGCAGATTGGTAATGGCGAAGGGAACGGTGCCAGAAGATAAGAGATAGAGATAGAGAAATAAGGGATAGAGATAGGGAAATGAGAATAAGATAAGTCGGGAGCAGGCTCATAAGGGCTTTGGCGGGAAAGGTAATCATTATTCCCAGGGGTAGAGCAAAAGTGAGAAGAAAACGAATTGGCTCGGCATAGAGATCAACTGGGATGCGAAGCATGTTGGTAAAGTCGCGATAAATCATGACTAGGTGGTCAACGGAGGTAGAAATAATGCCCAGTCCAAGAACAAAAATGTGAAACGCCGCAGAGATAACTAGACCGTTGATAATTAGAAGGGCGTAAAACAACCAGCTACTTAAGCTGGTGGAGATGTAAGAATACCCGTACCAGATAGTTAAGCTACCGATAAGAAAAAGGACTATTAAATCCAGAACGTCTGCTCCGCCCAGGAGAATACGAACAAGCGGATTTAGGGGTTTTACCAAAACCAGATCCAGGCTACCGCTCACCACCATCTGGCGAAATCTGTAAACTTCGCGGAAAAATAGTTGACCTAAAGAATCGATGAGGTTAAACGAGAGGTAGAAAAAAATTATTTGGGCTCGTGAATATCCGGCAAGGTTATTTGCTCCGCGAAAGAGAAACGAGAGAAATAAGAGGAAGAGAAGGATGCGCAGAATCTTCCCGGTGAGAAAAATGCCAACAGTTGCCCGCTGGGAGAGGACCTGTTGAAACGAATTATTGGTGTAACGGAGCCAAATGTTAAATTCCTTCATAATCTCAATTAACGGCCTTCAGATGAATAGGCCACAAGGCCGCGGCGCCAAACTAATTTAACCAGGTATCGCATAACAATAATCCAAACTGAGGCTTGGACGAGAACTCTAATAATCTCAATGCCGGTTATCTTGCCCACAAATATGGCGATGGGAAAATAAACTAAATACGGGAATGGAGTGAACTGGAGAACTATCTTTATTCCTTGAGGCAGGACATCCAGGGGAAAAATTCCACCCGCCAAGATTTCAATTAAGACCAGGGTTAAAAAGGTTATTCCCCAGGTGTTTTCCGGAGTCCAGAAGGCGACGAACTTTGTGGCAACATTGACTAGGAAATAGAGAATGACTGCTAATGTAAGGCTAACCAGAAACCCAAGAAACGATAATAATTTGGAAGGAAATTGAAGAGTTGGGCTAAGGATAATAAAAAGAAGAATTGCTTCGACGGAAGCAAAGGAGATATTGAGAAGTTTGCTTGCCAGATCCCGAGTAAACCAATATTTTAAGTAGCTCATGGGCTTAACCAGATAGTTACTAAGATCGCCGTTACCAATTTCTCCCCCGATATTATCAGCTGATGGAGCGGATAGAACGACGGTCTGGACAACTAGAACTAAAAAAACGTAGGTTAACATCCTGGTTTGGGTATAGCCGAAGACGTTTGGGTTGGTTACAAAAATCCCCCGCCAGAGAAAGAAGGTCATGAGGAGACGCAGTACGTTACGGAAGCGCCAAAGAATAAAGTTTAGCCTGTAGACGAACTCGTTTTCCCAGGCAATAGAGAAGATTGTTGCGTACTTTCTCATGCAATGTCTTTGCCGGTAAAGACTTCGCGGATAATGTCCTCTATTTGGGCTTCTTCGATGTTGAGGTCTGCTACCGGGTACTCTTGGAGAAGTTCGGCGGCAGCGAGGGACGCAGCCGAACGCTTGACCGAGATAACTGCTTTGGGAAAATCGTATTCTTTGACCTCGCCGATTTTTTTCAATTTTTCAGTGTCGACTTTTTTACTAAAGACTACCGTGAGGATTTTGTGATCGGCAAACTTCTCGATAATTTCCTTTAGTTCCCCGTCAAAAAGGATCCTGCCGTGATCGATGATGATTACCCTGTCGCAAAGTTCTTTGACGTCATCCATATAGTGGCTGGTTAGAAGGATTGTGGCTTGCTTGCGTTGGTTATATTCCTTGATAAAATCACGCATTTTTTTCTGCATGACGACATCCAGGCCGATGGTGGGTTCGTCGAGAAAAAGAATTTTGGGTGAATGGATGAGAGCCGCAATAAGTTCGCACTTCATCCGCTGGCCCAAAGAGAGCTTTCTAACCTGGACCTTGAGGACGTCTTTGACATCGAGAAGGTCTACTAATTCGCCTAGGGTTTCTTTGTATTGAATGTCTGGAACTTCATAGATTTCTTTATTTAAAATAAAGGATTCTATGGCCGGCAGATCCCACCAAAGTTGGTTTTTCTGACCCATGACCAGAGAAAACTGCTTTTGATAGGCTGGCTTTCGGTCCCAGGGAGTGTAGCCTAGAGCCGAAACTACTCCGGATGTGGGATAAAGAAGACCGGAGAGGACTTTGAGGGTGGTGGTTTTTCCGGCTCCGTTAGGGCCGATAAACCCAACCAGCTCTCCTTCCCCTATCTCAAAGGAAACATTATCAACTGCTTTAACGGTTTTGTATTTGCGCTTGAAAAGGGAGCGGATGGATCCGCCAAGACCCGGTTCTTTTTCATGAACTTGGTAGTATTTTTTAAGGCTTTTTACTTTGATAGCTGGTTCGGCCATGTTTTTATTGCATTATAGTCCTAGTTATGAACTGGCGGAGGAGTAGCGAAGGAGGCCGCGGGTCCAGATATGGCGGCCGAGGAGAAAAAAGATCATGGCTAGGCCGTGAAACCAAAGAATATAAAGCAAATTGGTTTTGCCAAAGAGGGCTTCGGCGGGAATGGTAATCATCAAGGCGATGGGGAGAATAAAGGTAAAAATTCGCTGTAGGGCGATCCCGTAAATTTCCTTGGGGAAACGGGAAGCGTCGTAGAGCGAAGTAAAAATGTGGTAGACGTTGTCCAGCCGGTCGAAATAAAGAGAGAGCGCAACTGTTGCAAAATATATCCCGTACATGAGAATTGTCGCAACCACAAGAAGCCAAAGAAAAATAAGAATGTCAATTGGCGATGGAGTTTTCCCGAGCTTGATAAAACCAAGTACGATGAATGTTGATCCGCCAAAAAGCGAGGGAATAATTGAAGTACTAAATTGCTGAACTGAAACTAAAAATTGGCTGTCGACGGGTTTAGTAATGATCATGTCGAGCCGACCCTCTGAAATGAGCCTGGGAAGCAGCGAAAAACTCTGGAACATCCAACCCCAGACCGGGACGACCATAATACGGAATACGCCGATAACAATCATGGCTTGAGCCAGGTTCCAGTTGCCTAGAAATTGAATGTTTCCAATTAATGCCCCAAAAAAGATGAAATCGATAATGGTCCAGCCAATATCTACAAGCATCCAGGTAATGAAGTTTGCCCGATACTCCATGGCTTTCATCCAGGAGCCGCGCAAAAGCAAGTTCAAAATAGTTGAGTATTTCTTCATGAGTTTTATCCTCCCACTGCAGAGTAGCGAAGAATTGCTCTTTTCCAGACAACGTCGCCAATAAGAAAAAGTCCAATTAACCAAGCAGTTGCGACAACCGTTGCCCTGATTAGTTCAGATTGAACCACTTGATTATTAATTAGCTGAATAGGGAGATAGTACCAGGAATAAAACGGGGTCCAGCGGGCTATAGCAAAGAACCAACCCGGGAAAAAGTAAAGAGGAAGCCATGCTCCACCAAAAAGACCCTCAAGCATCCATTTAAGATGGGTGAGGGACTTTGACTGCTGGAACCAAAAGGCGGTGAGGGCTATTAGCCAGCTAACTAAAAACCTTTGGAAGTTGGCGATTAGTAAAATTAGAACTGCTGCTACAACTTGTGAAGGAATTATTACAATGCCTTTTAGTTTTGACAGAAATGGGTAAAGAAGGGTTAGAGTTGGCAGAAGAAACACCATGCCGGATAGTTTCCAAACTAGGTCACTCGCAAGTAGAAAGATCTTTGGAGAGAATGGCTTGACGAAATACTTATTAAAGTTTCCGTCTTTAATGTCGTCAATCAGCCATTCTTCGAAGTGGCTGCCGGTAAAACGAGAAATGGTTAGTGAAATTACATAGTAGAAGACTAGCCGGCCGGATTGTTCTGCGGAAATTCTGCCTGCCCGCTCGAGGGTGAGCCAGAGGCTGATCATATAGACCAAAGGAAGCGCCTCGATCAAAAACCACAATAAGCTCTCGGCTCTGTAAGAGAGGGTCTGTTGCCAGACGGCCTTGGAAAAAGCGATGAATTTACGCATACGGTTATTTTACTCTGACTATTAATCCAGAATTTTTTAGAGGAGAAACAGGGGTGGCTCGAGCGCCACCAGGACGGGCCGACTAATGACAGTTTGAACTGTCAAGGCCCGTCCGAAGAGAAACAAATGGTGATTATTTCACCAGTTTTTTTAGGGTTTTACCGGCAGTAAAACGAGCGGCCCTGTGGGCTTTGACAATACGACGCTCTTTGGTGCCGGGAACCAAAACTGGTTTGTCTTTGACGGAGACTACCTTAAAAGTTCCGAATCCGGAAAGAACGACTTTTTCTCCCTTTTGGAGAGATTTTTTAACTTCGTCAAGCATGCCTTCGACTGCTTCTCTGGCTGCCTTTTTGGTTAAATGTGCTTTGCGAGACAAGACCTCGATTAATTGATTTTTGGTCATTTGTAATTTTTCACCTCCTTTCGCAATCCATTTTGTGTCTTTAATGCCCTATTTTATTCATGGATGACACAATTTAATCCGATTCTAGGACCAGATTAGAAAAGTGCCGCGGGTTTGTCAAGTAGTATAGGGATTTTTGGAGGGGGGAAATTGGGGATGTGCCTATTTTGCTTTGGTTACCTCCGATATGCGAAGTTCTCTTATTCCAGTCACCTTGATCTGGCCTGCGTATTGGGTGTCGCGCTCCAGGTGTTGGGCAATTTTGTGAACCAGAACTGTCAACTCAGAATCCGAAATTTCTTCAGGCTTAACTAGAACCCTGACATCGCGGCCCGCTTGAAATGCGTAGGCTGTTTCAACCCCCGAGTATGATTTGGCTATTTCCTCAATTTGGCCCATGCGCTTGACGTACTCTCCGTGCGGTTCGTAACGAGCTCCCGGCCGGCTGCCCGAGATAGCATCCGCTACCCAGACGATGCGGGAAACTATGGACGAGAAAGGTTTGTCTTCGTGGTGCTCCGCAACAGCATTGATAACAATTTCTGGTAAGCCGAATTTTTTGAGAACCTCAACTCCTAACTGAACGTGGGTTCCCTCTTCTTCGGTTACAACTTTGCCAATATCGTGAAGCAAGCACCCGAGACGAACAGAATCGATGTCTCCCTTTAATTCCTGGGCGATGGCCACGCCGATTTTGGTTTCTTCGATTGTGTGTAGCCCTAAATTTTGACCATAGGAAAAGCGGAATTTGTAGCGGCCGATCATTTTGACCAAGTCTGGGGGCAAATTGTAGACACCGCAAAAACCACAGATTCTTTTGCCTTCCTCCAAAAGGATGGTGTCCATTTGGGTTTGTGTCTGCTTGACGATTTCCTCAATACGACCGGGCTGGATACGACTATCTTTAATTAATTTCTCCAAAGAAAGTCTGGCAATTTCGCGCCTGACTGAATCAAACGAAGAAAGCCTAAGGTCGTTGGTTTCGTCCATTTCTATCTCTACCCCCGTCACTTGCTCAAAGGCTCGGATATTTCTGCCTTCCCGTCCAATTATTCTACCTTTGGCCTCGTCGTCCGGAATTCTAACCACCGAAACTGTGTATTCGGCCGTGTATTCGGTTGCGCCATGGAGCATGGCATCGACTAAAATATCCCTGGCAACACTTCCGGCATTGGCTTTGGTTTGTTCCTCTGCCTGGCGGATTTTTTTGGCAACCTCATCGCTTAGAGATTTTTCGACTTGGGCGAGAAGCTCTACTTTGGCCTCTTGGATTGTTATGTGGCTAGCGGCGGCGAGTTTTTCCTCGAGTTGAGTTTCAGTTCTTGCTATCTTTGCAAGTCTTTTGCTTAACTCGCTATCCTTTTGGGAAACTAAGAGCTCGCGTTCGTCTATTGCAGCTTCCCGTTTGGTGATTTCGGCAAGACTGCTGATTAAGGACTCCGAAACGTGAAGGTCTTGAGAAGAACTCTTAGTGGCCGGCGTTTGAGGTTTTCCTGTCTTGGAAATTACTGGCGAGCTAGTTTTGATTTGATTCTTGAAAAAAGCCATATGGGCTATTCACACCTTTCTTTGAAAATGTTAAATCTTCACTCGGTGATGCCGGTTGAGATTTAGAGGTTCATGTTTGAAGCAATAGAGAAGACTCCGCCGCTAGGCGCACGCAGAAGTTTCTACCATAATGGCTGTGGAGAGACCTGCCGTGTTCATCTTTTTGCTCCTGGTTTGACTTTGATTATATCATTTTTCCAAAACTGAGGCAACGGTACTTTTGACTATTTCCCAATCAAACCCTTTTCCAGAAAGAAACCGGTGGGCTTTTTGCTTGAAATCTCGTTCGGGCAGCCCTTTCCAGCGGGCTAGTCTTGGCAGTAGAAGTCGTTGGGCTGTTTGCAACTCTAGTTTGGGGGTATTTTTGATTGACTCGTTTAAAGTTTGGGCGGCTATGCCTTTGCTCTTTAACTCCTGAAGCAGTTGGCGATGACTACGGGGACGAAATGTCTGGCGCTGGTCGATCCACCACTGGGTAAATTTGGCGTCATCAATTAATTCTAAGGACTTGGCCTTTTCTATAACTTTTTGAGCGATATCAAGTGGCGCTTTTTTTCGGTTTAAGTAATCATCCAGTTCCTTTTGTGATCTGGGGCGTAGGGTAAGAAAGGCGAGGGTGCTGTTGAGAATTTTTTGGTAAGTAGAAGCGATTGCGAATTCTTTAATTTTTTCCGGTGAGATTTCCTGTCCTATGTGAAGCTTCTGTTTGATAATAGACTCCGGGTCGAGGGAGAAAGCGAATTTGCCATCAATCGAAATGTTAAAAATATTGTTGAATTGCTGTTTCCCGATGGCCGTGATGGTGGGCATGGCACCAAATTACTCTTCTTCTACTTCGCCGACTTCTTTGGGGACCTGCTTCTTGCCTTCCTTGACTGATTTCCAGATGGCGTCTTCCAGTTGCTTGGCAACTTTATTGTTTTCGGAGAGGAAAAGTTTAGCGGCTTCCCTGCCCTGGCCAAACATGATGTCGCCAAATTTGATAAAAGCTCCGGATTTGTTGACGACGCCCATTTCTATTCCTACGTCGATAAGACCTGCCGTCTTGCTAATTCCGCCCTGGTTCATGACGTCGATTTCGGCAACCCTAAAAGGGGGAGAGACTTTGTTTTTAACTACCCGGACCCGGTGGCGGGAGCCTATAATTACATCCCCATCTTTGATATTGTCTATTTTTCTGGTATCCAGGCGGATTGAGGCATAAAACTTCATTGCCAATCCTCCGGGGGTGGTCTCGGGATTACCAAACATGATGCCGATTTTTTGGCGCAATTGATTGGTAAAGATAACGACTGTTTTGGATTTGGAGATAGCACCTGTAAGCTTTCTTAGGGCCTGGGACATAAGCCGGGCCTGGAGACCCATTACCGCATCCCCCATTTCCCCTTCAATTTCGGCCCTGGGGACAAGAGCGGCGACGGAATCGACAACAACTATATCTACAGCTCCGGAGCGGACAAGGGTCTCAACAATTTCCAGTCCCTGCTCACCCGTGTCAGGCTGGGAAACCAATAAATCGTCAAGGTTGACGCCTATTGATTCGGCGCGGGCTGGATCGAGGGCGTGTTCGGCGTCAATAAAAGCTGCGGTCCCGCCCATTTTTTGGGCTTCTGCGACAACGTGGAGGGCAACTGTGGTTTTGCCGGAGGCTTCCGGTCCGTAGATTTCAATAATTCTGCCGCGAGGGAAGCCACCAATTCCAAGGGCCAGGTCCAGGGCAATAGAACCGCTCGGGATAACCTCGACTTGAGATTTGCCTCCGCCTTCACCGAGCTTCATGATTGAACCCCGGCCAAATTGTTTCTCGATCTGTTCCATGGCCATTTTGATGGCCTGAAGTTTTGCGTCTGACGCCATAATGTTTATCTGTTTTTAGTTGTTCTTCTGTCCAATTGCAAGTACCAATCTGGTACTTTAATGAATTAAATCATTAAAGTGGATGATTTAAATGGTTCTGGACTTTAACGGAATTCGAACTGGCTTGTCGAGGAATACTTTCTTTCCCCGCGGCAAGGGAAGCCGATGAAGAAATTCATCAATTAAGTCAATTGTCTTTGTCCACTTTTCTTCTTTGAGAATTTGGTCGATTACATACCTGTAGCCGGCGCCTGAAATTTTTAGCCAGTTGGCGACGGAGCCGATTGTGGCGGAGCTAACTTTGAGCACACTGCAAATAGATTCATATGGGTATCCTTTGATGAGAAGAACCGCGATGGTCAACCTTTTGGAAAGCATCACTTTTTCGGTGGGGGTAAGTAGGTCTTCGAGAAATCTTTGCGACTGACTGGCCGTGTGGATATAGGAGAGCGCATCCCAAAGGGTGTTTAACACTCTTACCTCAATGTCTTTATTTAACTGGCGTTTGGATACCTGCGACATACACTTTAATGATTTAAATCATTAAAGTAATTAAACTGCTATTGAACTGGATTGTAAATGGTAGATTTAGTGAAGCACAAAAAAGCGCGTGAGACTAGATGGTTATAAACTCCTTTGCCCAAAGATCCCAATAAGCTATAATTAGATGCATTCCGGGGCGGAGTTTGACGGTAGAATGCGCGCATGGGGTGCGTGTGGAGGCAGTTCAATTCTGCCCGCCCCGACCAAAAGAGAGAAAGAGTCCGGAAAGGTGGAGGCGCTCCGTGCGGTGTTACGTCAGTAGTGCTAAACTTATTCATAAATATATATGGAAAATCAAACTAGTGTTGGCGATCAAGATAGTCAACAGATTGAGCGAAGTGTCAACAATCAATCTGTCCAACT
>CAZETR010000018.1:0-17849 GCA_964514545.1 uncultured Gammaproteobacteria bacterium
TTTCTCGCCCAGAGGGTGAGTGATCTCGTGCCTATTGAAGAATGAACCGGCGAGTTGTCGAAATGCCGCTTGTCTAAGCAATTCAAAATTGCGGAGGCGCAGCGAAAGCGAGTCTTAATAGGGCGTTCGCGGCTTTCGGCAGACCCGAAACCAGGCGATCTATTCATGAGCAGGGTGAGCTCCGTCGAAAGACGGAAGGAGGCCCGAACTCTTCAGGGTTGCAATCCTGTGAGATGACTTGTGATTAGCGGTAATATGCCAAACGAGCCTGGAGATAGCTGGTTCTCCCCGAAAGATATATTGGTATCGCGTCTAGTAAAAACTACCCAGGGGTAGAGCACTCGATGGGGTTTACGACGCAAGTCGCAGATTTCAACGAAACTCCGAATACTGGGAAGGATGCTAGGCAGACAGTCATGCCGGGCTAAGCTGGTGTGACGAAAGGGAAACAACCCGGACTCTCGTCTAAGGTCTCTAAATAATAGCTCAGTGTGTAAGGTAGTGGAATTTCATAGACACCCAGGAGGTTGGCTTAGAAGCAGCCATCCTTGAAAGAAAGCGTAACAGCTCACTGGCCGATTGAAGTTCTGCGCCGAAAATGTATCGAGGCTCAAGCTATTTACCGAAGACGGAGCCCCTCACCTTTTTGCTATTGTGGTTTCTGGTCCAAATCAGTTGTTAAAATGCACTAACAAGTGGATTTTGAAGAATTGGGCTGGTAACTCCAAATCGCCACAAAGAATGATGATTTGATAGCAAAAAGGTGAGGGGGGTAGGGGAGCGTTCTATGGGCGGTGAAGCTGGGGTGTAAACCTAGGTGGAGCGCATAGAAGTGAGAATGCCGGTTTGAGTAGCGAGACTGCAGTGAGAATCTGCAGCGCCGAAAATCCAAGGTTTCCCACGCAACGTTCGTCGTCGTGGGGTGAGTCGGCTCCTTAGGCGAGGCCACAATGGCGTAGTCGATGGAAAAGCAGTTGATATTCTGCTACAGGGAGTAGTTCGTTATTAGTTGGGGATGGACGTAGTTGGAGCAGTCCCGCGGCCGTTTTGACAGGCCGTTTAAGCTGTGAAGCAGTGTGAGGATGGTAAATCCACCATGCACGTTTAACTGAGCAGTGATGACAAGCCGGAATCGCAAGGTTTTGGCAAGGGGGTGCGCTTCGGTTACCAAGAAAAGATTCGCAACAGGAACTATTTTCTGCCGTACCGCAAACCGACACAGGTGGATTGGTCGAGAAGACTAAGGCGATCGGGTGACATATGCTCAAGGAACTCGGCAAAAAAGCTAGACGTAAGTTCGCAAGATGTCTTCCCCTCACCTTTTTGCCATATTTGAAGGTACACTAGTCTGGTGTATTGGGTTTATTTGTTGGTGAGTATGACAAATGGTAAATGGTATGTTGGTTTCACAAGCGATCTAAAACGACGCTTGATCCAGCATAACCAGGGCCAGAGTTTGTCAACCAAGGCGGGATTGCCTTGGGAGTTAGTTTATTGTGAAGGGTACAAATCACAACTAGACGCGTTGAATCGCGAGAAGAAGCTGAAGCACCATGCAAAGGGTATGCAAATGCTAAAAGCGAGACTGGTTAATAGTTGTGATTTGATGGCAAAAAGGTGAGGGGCGCAGCGAATGAGTGTTCAGCGACTGTTTAACTAAAACACAGGTCCCTGCAAAGCCGAAAGGCAAAGTATAGGGGCTGAGGCCTGCCCAGTGCTCGTAAGTTAAGTGAAAGGGTGACCGCCGCAAGGCGCAGCCTAGAAATGAAGCTCGAGTGAACGGCAGCAGTAACTATAACTGTTCTATGGTTGAAGGCTCTAAGGACGGCCGCTGCCATAGTGAGGTAGTCAAACCTCCATCAAGTGGTCCGCGCCGAGCGGAATCATGATGAAAATTGTGCTATATGCTGGAATACCTGATGAATCTTGTGCTACTATGAGGCTATAATGGCTTCAAGTAAAAAAGCATCAAGTGCAGGCAACCAGCAGGAAAGACTACAAAGGAGAATTATTAAATGGTCAAAAATAATATTTCTGGTTGTTGTTGGTTACTTGATTGCAGAATTTATCTCAACATTGACAGTCAACCAACTTGCTTTGTTATTTGCATGGAATGAGAGCCAGAAAGTGATTGCGGGAATGGTTGGTGTAATTATCTTTTTATCACCATTTCTTGTTTTAGAAGAAAAAATCCGCAAATCATAGGATCCTCCTTTTTAGAATCCTCAACGACTATACGCACAACAGCGTTCAGTTAACATGAACGTGGAAGATATAGTCTGATCTGCATAGCGATATGCAGTTAACACATCGTTTAATAATGAGCGAAGTTCCTTGTCGGGTAAGTTCCGACCCGCACGAAAGGTTTAACGACTGAACAACTGTCTTGAGCGTATACCCGGCGAAATAGAAATGGCTGTGAAGATGCGGCCTACCTCTACTTGGACAAAAAGACCCTATGGAGCTTTACTGTATCCTGGCATTGTTGTGCATATTTGGATTGTTTAGAGTACGTGGGAGCCCCGCACCTTCCTCAGAGTGGCCGATATGGAGTTTAAACCAGCCGGAGCGAAGCGACTGCGTCGCACTCGGTTGGAGATTCCGAATTGACTATTCCGAGGAAGGTGAGGGGCAATAATGAAACACCACGCGTTTGAATTTGCTCAACTTACTTGTGCCGTCTGCAAACGACGGTGAGGACCATGTCAGGGGGGCAGTTTCACTGGGGAGGTGTCCTGCTAAAGAGTAACGCAGGAGTACAAAGGTATCCTAAGCTCGGATGGAAATCGAGCAAGTCGCGTAACGGCATATGGATGCTTGACTGTGAGAGTGACAACTCGAGCAGGTGCGAAAGCAGGTCGTAGTGATCTTCGGTTTACGATGTGGATCGTACCGAACTTAACGGATAAAAGCTACCCTAGGGATAACAGGCTGATCTCGCCCGAGCGTCCACAGCGACGGCGTGGTTTGGCACCTTAACCAAATGGTTTCGGGGTGCAGAGCTAGTAATAGCTTTAACAAGCTTGTTTATTTATTATTTGGTTATAATTCTGACTCATATCGGAGAACTCCTTTTTCAACAAAATATTTGCCTGAACAACAAATATGGAGAAGGAAAACCCCGAGGGAAGTCGTGGTAAAAAATCTTTGCGAAGATTTTTCACCATTGACCCCGTATCGACTTGTGGTTTTGCGACCACAGACTTTGGCTTTTGAGCCAAGGTAAGACGTCAGCCCCCTAAAAAATTCTGATAGAATTTTTCAGGGTAAACCCACAGTTTAAACGTGGCCGTTTACTTTGGAAATTCTTGAATTGGTTTAGGGGTGAAGGTATAGTCAGCGCCTTAAGTAATTAAGGTTTAGACAGCGATGTCGGCTCACCCTATCCTGGGGCTGGAGTAAACTATTTGCTCTCCTTTGCAGTAATGCGAAGGTAATTAAACTAGCTCAAAACGGTGAAACCCTACTTGATTTTCGGGTAAACTTTGGTTTATTATTTTTCGAGAGGGTAATACCGTGGGAAAAACGTTTTCTTTGAGTGATACTGATTTAGCATACATTGCAGGTTTCTTGGATGGCGATGGGTCTATTATTGGCTCTATTGAGCCTCACCACGAAAAGAAATTTGGTTATCGTGTAAGAACAATTGTGAAATTTTCGCAATTTAGCGGCAATGTATCTATTTTAGAGTATCTCAAAGAGAAAATTGGTGTGGGGTATGTTAGTTATGGAGCGGAGTCGTCGGAATTTGTGATTAAATCACAGTCCGATGTTAAGACTCTGCTTTCTGAGATCATTCCTTTTGTTGTTTTGAAAAAACGACAGATTGAACTAGCTCTAAAACTTCTTTCTATTGAAGTAATTTCCAGAGAAGATTTATTTAAGGTTGCAGATTTAGCAACTCAGATATCTTCTTTGAATCTACGAAGAAAGAGTAGGAGAAAACATACCCTTACAACTTTAATGAAAAACGTTTCCCGTAACGACTGATTCCCGATTTAATCGGGATGAGATGGAACTTTGTTTCTATCACACGGCTAGCGTCCTGATTCTAAGACGGGATGAATGTATAGTCTTACCCTACAAGTAATTGTAGAAGGTTGAGGTCCCAAGGGTCCGTCTGTTCGCCGGTTAAAAGGGTACGCGAGCTGGGTTCAGAACGGCGTAAGCCAGTTGATCCTGATTGACATTTCAGGATGACAATTCGAGCTGGATTCTTCCACCCGTTCTTGAACTTTTTATCTTTTTGTCCTAATTTTTTTTGGAAGACGCTTTGCTAAATGAGCAAAGTGTAAATCTGACTGTATGCTGGGAACTCTTGTTAATGCCATCCTACTAGTGTAGTTTCTATCTACTAGTGAAAACGGATGACCATCGCATCAAACGCGAGCGAGACAATCAGCAGGAAAGACTAGCTAAACATTCTGTTAGCGATGATTATTTAATAGGCTTTGCCGAAGGAGAAGGTTGTTTTTATGTCGGAATTGTTCCGTCAAAAGAGACCAAAACCGGTTGGCAAGTGATTTATTATTTCAAGGTATCGCAGAACCCTAGCGGAAAAATGGTTTTGGAGTATTTTCAGAATCGGCTGGGGTGTGGTTACTTGAAGGCGAATAGTTTGACTGACAGAACTGATAAGTCTTTGGCTTTCGTGGTCCGGGATTTCAAAAGTTTGAGATCTAAGGTTATTCCTTTTTTTGAGGGGAAACTGGTGACTGGAAAGCGCAAAGATTTTGAGAAATTTAAGAGAGTGATTGAAATAGTAGGATCCGGGGCTCACCTAGAAAGATTGGGGATGGATGAGATACTTGGACTTGCTTATTCGATGAACACGCGAAAGAGAAAATTTGACAGGCAATTGATTCTCTCTAAATTTAGCTAGAATCCTCACAGGCCATACGTCAGAGTGCATTCAACAATATGAATGTACAAGATATGGTCGGATCCTTAAGGCGACTTAAGGTGAGTTACATTATTTTGTATCTCTATAAAACTATTGTCGGACTCTATCCAGTAGAGGCGTGGGATTCTTGAGGGATGTTGGCCCTAGTAAAATTTGCTACTTTCCCGAGTAATCGGGAATGACAATTCGGCTAATAACGGTGAAACCTCAAATGTTCTGGTTTGTTGATAGACATTATTGTGTCGGTCTTTCAATAGTGTTACAGTACGTAAAGTACAGCGCAAGCTTGAGGACCAGAAATTTTTTGAGACAATACCGTGGGAAGTCGAGTTATGACGGTAGATGATAGAGAGTAGAAAATAGTAGTGGAAGATTGGGAATAGAAGGTAGAATGAAACTGTGATTAGATCGTTTAAAGATCTAGATGTTTTCAAAGAAGCTTATGAGTTGGCGATTATTGTCAACAGGGCTGTCGGTAAACTCCCGATCTTTGAGAAGAACGATTTAGGATCACAATTGAGACGATGTTCTAAATCGTCTCCTGCAAACATTGCAGAAGGATGGGCGAAACGTCGTTTTCCTAAGGAGTTTCAAAGATACCTAGATGGAGCTGTTGGTTCGTGCAATGAGATGGAGGTGCATGTATCAATGGCTAGAGATCTAGGATTTTGGCAGAGAGATTTCTGCGAAGGACTTATCAAGCGATATCTTTTCTTGGGAGGGAAACTTGTAAGCTTGAGAAACAAGTGGAAGTCGTATTAGACCCGACCTTCGATTTTTCTATTTTCAGTAACTATGTTTCTATTATCTATCATCTATCGTCTGACTTTGACCCCGTAACGACTGCGTCCGAAAGGACAAGACTTGGCTTTATGCCAGGTAATACGCCGACCCCTGAAATTTACAAAAGTAAATTTCAGGATGAAGATATAGTCTACGCTCTTGGTGACAAGAGATACCGTGACGAGAGGACCGGGCTGAGGATGTCCCTGGTGTTCCGGTTGTGGCGTCAGCTGCATCGCCGGGTAGCTATACATCCAAGGGATAACCGCTGAAAGCATCTAAGCGGGAAGCCTGACCCAAGATTAGGAATCCATGTATGAAAAATACGAAAGGTCTGCGGTAGACTACCGCGTTTCCCGCAAGGGATCTTGCTTTTCCGCAAGGAGAAGCAAGGATAGGCTGGGGGTGTAAGTGCCGTAAGGTATTTAGCCGACCAGTACTAATAGACCGAAAAGAAAATTAAATTTACGAATCTCTCTCTCTTCACTTTTTAGGGAACAAGCTAGAATTAATAAGACAGCATTGTTCTGGTCTCTAGAGCAGAGTGGAACCACCTGATCCCATTCCGAACTCAGAAGTGAAACGCTCTAGCGCAGACGATAGTAGTCCCGCAAGGTGACCGCGAAAATATGTCGAGGCCAGAACAATGCTGTTTTTTGGAACTAGTCCTGTTTGGCGCAGACGATATCGGACCAGGGTCCGATATTCCTTACCTCGCTTTGAGCCTCAATACTATCGATTTCGGCTGTCGCGAGGGGCGGCAGAGTGATCCCGCCCCGTTTAAATTTTCGAGAAAATTTAAAGGGTAAAAAGGTGATTGCGAAAATATCAGACTTTTTAGTCTGATATTCCTTACCTCCCTTAGTCGCTCATCAAGATTCGCGAGTCGGGAGGGGCGGTACAAGCGAGGCCAGAACAATGCTGTTTTTAGTAAGGTTTGGACTTGCAGAACAAATCGGAGGGGGAATTTCATTTAATCCTTGTTTAGGCTATAATCTGGCTATTATGAGACTGAAAGAGTGGTTGGGTTCTCGAAGGGCGGATTATAAAATGATTGATAAGATACTTGCTGACCCTGAAGTTTGCGGACAGATGGACTCCATAGTAGAAATAAACGCAGAGCGAAGTAGGTTTATAGGTAAGATACTTATCGAGCTTGGATTAGATAAAGTTGTACGCAAGATGGAAAGAAGCAAGTCTTTAAAAGACGAATCCTATCAATTATCGGGAATTTTGGTCAGGGCGTTTCCTGGGGAGGACGAGTCTTTAAAGCTAATCACCGATAGGGTCTTGATAGTGTTAGATGATGATAGGTATTTTAAGACTAGACCAATTGCCTTTTGGTATTCTCAAGGGCAAAAGTATATCCCGGAAGAGGTCGTCGTTAGAGGATTCGAAAATGAAGTTGATTTGATGGGATATCAATTTAATAAGCTATATCTTGTAAGAGGAGAAAATGGATCTCGATTTATTATTCGTCGTAGAGCCTGGCTCCCAACGCTATCAAGAAATGAATCACGGTCAAGGAACGAAAAAGATGAACTTTGGGTTTGGTTGCCCGATGATGGAATTACGGGGGGCCTTGTCTCCATGGCCGGTTTAGAGTTGGTAAAAAATATCGCCCTGCACAGAGCGATTGATGAGTATATTTTGGGGAGTTTTAGATTGGGTGATTTACGCCCTGACGGAACATTTAGAGATTAATTCTTAATATATGGTCGAGGCCAGAACAGTGCTGTTTTTGGGCAAATTTGTCTGATTGGTCAAATTAGTTGAATTTGGGATCGAGAAAGTATTTATGCCTTCTGGGTTAGTAATTGGCGGAATTTAGCAGCTTTTCTAGGACTGAAGAGTTCTTCTTTGCTCCGAAAGCTTGCTTCTCCCAACGAGAAAATACCGATTCCCACATAACCGTCTCCTTGGTCGACAGACGCCCATATTTGATTCCAGGGGCGGAAGCGGTTGGTGAGGGAATATGGATCTACGACACGCACGGAAAATTCATCGGACTTGAGAGAACGGACGAGGTCCAAGACAAGAATCGAGTGAAGGGAGTTGATATTGACCCAACAATCTTCATCTAATACACGGGATATCCAACTTCGACTTGAGACTGTCAGCTCGCAAAGGTGTCCTTGGTCGAGGATGTGCCCGATCAAGGTTCTGATATCTGCTTTATCAGCTCTTCTGACAAGAAAGTTGTAATCTATCTTTGTTTCACGAGTATCTCTAAGTACTGATAAAAGGTTACCCATGTCAACTGCGCTGGAATCATATTGCAAGGCCTTGGAAATTTTTCTGGCCACTGGCCGGGCGTTTCCTTCCAAGATACGGATTGCGTTAATGGCACAGGTGGCAAAACAACAGGACAAGATGTCCGGATCCACGGGTCTGAATTGGGTCAGCTCTTGATTTGTCATGAGGAAAGTGTCCATTTTACCAGATTTTTGGAGAGATCAGCGATTGGACTAACTGGCCAATTGGGCAAATTGGGGGAATTTGGGAGTTGGAGAAACTTCGTTAGCCTTGCAAGGCCAGGCCTTGCAAGGCTAGGATCGGATTTGAGCTTGCTTAAGAGATATGCAAGGTCTGACCCCGGTGACTTTAATTTTCGGCTGGTTGAGGGATTTGTGGAATTAGTGATTCAATAGAGTATAGTGTGGGTTTGGTTTTGACTGTTCGAAGTACCTCTAAAATAAAGGGGAAATCGCCTGATTTCATGCTCCATTTGATTGCCTCGGCTACATCTAACGCGCTAAGGAGAGTTGGGGCTAGGAGCGCTAAAGCGGCGTCTTTGGGATGAAGGTCCTCAGTTGGGTAATAGAAGTGTGCGTTGGGGCAGAGCTGGTTATGATTTACGTAGTAAAAGTACAAAAACACAAAGGAGTTGGTTTTATTTGTCTCACCGGGTATGGCTTTAATGTGCTGTGATTCGTGTCGGAGAGGGTTGCGCGGACTGTTTAGTTGAATTGCTGATTGAATTAGAGTGGGTATTTGGTTAGGTTCACCGGAGTAAAAATCAAGTACGGCCAAGTATAGCGCATGTGACATTTGACGAACTAGAACAGGATCAGTGAAATAAACACCGGAGATGCTTAAGACAGACTCCTTTAGGAACGGGTTTTTTAAATAGTCTCTTGGATGGGTTGATGATAGTTGGTGTGTGTCAATTTCTAATACAGGGTGAGCAATGATGTGTGCGAAATCGGATTGTTCTGGTAACATAGCCTTATTTT
Organism: uncultured Gammaproteobacteria bacterium; assembly: GCA_964514545.1. GTDB lineage: Bacteria > Patescibacteriota > Microgenomatia > CAZETR01 > CAZETR01 > CAZETR01. The sequence goes on from CAZETR010000018.1 coordinate 8,923, forward strand.
AACATAATGGGGAGCTGTGTCAGGTGGATATTAGGGTATAGAATTCGATATTCGGTGTCATGGCGGGGTAACCGCTGCGATTTTTTTTGGGGGAGTGATATTTAATTGCAAAAAATTGGACGGTAGGTTATATATGGTATCTGATTAGACCGTGTGCATGGGACAATCAAGGTCTGACCCTGGAGGTGATACAATCTGGCGCTGCGGGGTGGATTTTGGGGTCGGGTCGGGGTAAAATTGGCGGGATGGATGATGGATTTACGCAACACCAAAGGGACTTATTGCTGGGAAAAGTTGATCCGGTAGATAATGAGGAGTGGGGATTTATCCAAAGGCATGCGAATGCGGTGGTGGATGAAGGGAATTTACCGAGAAGGAACATTTATGGAGTGGATGCGGAGAAAATGAGGAGGGATTTTGAAGCTGCGGGGGAACCTAGGAAAGGCGCGAAAGAGGATTAGGTCAGGATTGGGTGTCGTGTGGTACGCGACTGCGCCGGAACAATGGCGTTTTTGGATTAATTCGACTAATTGGTCAAATTGGATGAATTTGGGAGTTGGAGAAACTTCGTTAGCCTCGCAAGGCCAGACCTTGCGAGGCTGGGATCAGATTAGAGCCTGTTGATAGAAATGCTATGTCAGTTCCAAGGTTCTCCAATTTCTGAAAAAGAGGAATAAGATCGGTTTAAAGGATTTTAGGGGGATTTAGAAGAGTTCAGATGTTTTTGCTGGTTTGCTGCTTTGTTAGGGAAAATCAGTTAACGTTCTCGACAAGTAGAAGATGAGGTCTCAAGTATTGTGGCCAGCTCATCGTTGTTTTCTGCTCGAAGCTGGGCAAGAAAACAAATGCCTGTAATTTCATAGTTGCATCCTAGGACAGGACAGTGATCTAGTAGATAGGAGAGCAATTCATCGTCATCTCCAATTATATTGTCGTTGTCATCGAACTGTCTGGGTTTTTTCAGAGATGACATTTGGATAGCATATTAACAATGCGAAGCTAATTAGTCAATCTTTAGCGCCAATCGAGAGAGGGTTTTGAGATTTCTTGCAGACCTGGAAGAGGTCTTTGGCTATGATGGCAATGAGGACGATGAGGAAGGGGAAGGCGAGGGGGTTAAGGTTCCAGGCCGCGATAAATTGGCCATGAAGAATCATAGAGACGGATCTGGTGATGCCAAACGAATACCACCTGATTCCAACCATTTCGAAAAGGGACCTGATGGGAAGGAAGTGGAGTTTGTCGGTGGGAAGCAAAAAAAGCAGGAATAGCCCCGCTGAGAAAGCAATAAGCCGCCCCTTTGGTGAGGACAGGCCGATTACAGACAAAACCAGGTCTTTAAGCTTAGTTGTCTTTGAGGTATTTGCCGTCGCCATCTTTGAGATTGTTGGTGGCAATTAAAATAACGTCGATTAACCACCAAATGCCACAGCCTCCACCAGTCAGAAGTTTAAGGATGCCGGTGCCGACGAGGCCCATGTAGAATCTGTCGACTCCTAGTGTGCCTACGAAGATGGATAGAAGGAGGGCGACGATGAATTTTCTTTCACCGATTGGTTTAGCTATTGTTGGACTATCTGCCATTAAAAATCACCTCCCAACTTTGGGGATCTGTGATATAATGATACCAAATTCTACGAAAGAGAGGATTCTTCCCCCGGAAGAAACACACTAATTTGCCAAGAGTAAAGAAGATAACCAAGACCGGTTCTACCGTCGCGACTAAAGAGCCCCAAACAATGGAGGAGTTATTGGTGGCGACCGGGACGGTACTTAAGGGAGTTAAACGTTGGGATACTGTCGAGGGAAAAGTGGTTGAGGTAACTGCCAAGGCGCTGTATCTGGATCTGGGAGCGAAAACGCAGGGAATGGTGGCTGACAAAGAATACGACGCGGCCAAGGAATACATCCGGTCCATGAAACCAGGCGATAAGGTAACGGGCGTAGTATATTCGCCGGAGAATGATTCCGGGTATATTTTGATCTCACTTAAAAGAGCGGCGGCTGATCAGCGTTGGGGGGATCTGGAAGAGCGAGTGAAGAGTGGTGAATCGCTGGCAGTCCGGGTGAAAGAGGCAAACAAGGGAGGATTGCTGGTTGAAATTGACGGGATTGTGGGATTTTTGCCGGGGAGCCAGGTAGGTAAAGCTCATGCCGGTAATATGGAGGAACTGGTGGGGAGAAGCGTGGATGTGATTGTAATGGAAGCCGACCGCGCGACTACGCGGCTAATTGTGTCTGAAAAGGCGGTATCTGACGCGGGAGACATTGAGGCACGAAAGAAACTGATGGCAAAGGTCAAAATGGATGATGTTTATGACGGGGAGGTGACGGGGGTGGTGCCGTTCGGGATTTTTGTAAAAATCCCTCAGGATCAAAAAACAAAAATCAAAGATCAAAAGGACGAGAAAGAGAGCGTAGAGCAAGTGAATTTGGAGGGGTTGGTGCATATTTCCGAGCTATCCTGGGAAAAGGTTGATGATCCCAAAGACTTTTACAAAGACGGAGACCAGATTAAGGTCAAAGTAATCGGGGTGGATGAGGCCTCCGGGAGACTGGCCTTATCTGTCAAGCAAATGACTGACGATCCGTGGCAGGATCTGGTAAAAAAGTATCCGGTTGACCATCAATTTAAAGGAATTGTCGCAAGGCTCGTAGCTTACGGCGCGTTTGTAGAGATTGAGAGGGGGCTCGAGGGCTTAATTCACATTAGCAAGATCCCGCCGGAGATGAAAATTGACGCTGGGGATGAAGTAAGCTGCTACATCGAGTCAATTGACGCGGAACACAAGAAGATATCGCTGGGACTGGTGCTAACGGAGAAGCCGCTGATGTATAAATAAGCGATAAGGCAAAAGTTCCTCCTTCGCCAAAGGCTGCGGAAGGGCAAGCCCTCGCTTCGCATTAAGCTTCGGAAGGGCAAGCAAAATTCAAAAGCAAGGTGAGAAGTTTAAAGTGTATGGTTTAAATCCGCGAGGGCGGATTTTTTTGGACCAATTACGCTTTTGAGGACAGGGAGGAACTTGAAGAGAGTTGGTAGCCCAGTCCGCGGTGGGTGGTGATGGTGTATTTGGATTTGACCTTGGTACGGAGGCGGTGGACCAATTGGTCGAGGGCGTGGTCGGAGATGCCGGCACGGTTTTTGACGTCCGGGTAAACAATTGTGCAGATTTGATCTTTGGAGACGATCTTGCCTTGGTTTTCAAGAAGCAGGTTTAAGAGTCTAGATTCGGCGGCGGAAAATATGGAGGTGGAGTGGGTGGCGAGGTAAGCTTGGATGAGCCGACTTTTAGCGTATGCCGGATTGCTACTTGAAACGGCGAGCATGGACTCGATTTGAGCTTTGAGCTTGGGGTTTTCTTCCGGGTCAAGCGACGTTTTGTCTCTATGCGCCCACATGCAGATTTTGACCAGGGCCGGGATGCCGCCCGAGAGATGGGCGACTTCCTGAATTTGCTTTTTGGATAGTTGCAAATTAAGGGTATCGTATTCGTTTATTTCCAGCGGGGGCAGGAACTCGATGTGCTCGCTGGCCACTTGGTAAAAATCGCCCATGAAGGATTGATACTCCGGAGCAAGAATTTGGTGAACAAGCAGGACGTAGGCTAGCTGATTCCGGTGGAGGTCGCGGAGGGCTTTGAGGAAGCGGAAGAAGGCGGAGAACTCGGGTAAAGTGAGTTGGTTCACGCCGTCGATAACGATGAGGCGCGTTTCTTCGCTGGTTTTGATAGCGTCAACGAGAATCGAGGATGACGCTTCCGGATAGAGATCCGGGTCGAGGAAGAAGCCGCCCAACGAGCGGCCGAAGCGGATTTTACCCATGCCCGGGAGGCCAACTACCTGAACTGTCTCGCCCCGGGAGGTATGGGCGAGGACGCGGGATCTAAAGTCCGCTAACATGGGCTGATTTTAACATTTTGTGAGGTTTGGTGAGGAAAGTGGGAGGTAAATGTCAAGTTAGGTGGGGCGAATGGAATTAATGTGGGGGAGATGGGAAAAGTAGAACTACGAGACGGGGCGTATCAAGTACGGCGTATGGATGATCAAGATAACTACGCGGCATATTGGGCGGGAGTGGTGGATCGGGAAAGGGAAAAATTTTACATTTCGTTTCACCGAAATGAAGGAAGGTTAATGGTGACAATGGGAATGGAGATGGATAGATTTCACCATGATTGGAGTAGATGGCTGGAGGAGGTTAAAAAATCCCCGACTATGAGACTAGAAATGAAGGAAGAGGAAGGGCAACTGGTGTTTGAGAGATTTGCGGTGGATTGCCAGGAAGAGGGAAAAGTGGTGACTGGGGAAATGGTGAGAAATTACGAGAGCGGGGTAGCTGATATACGGATGGAAGCAAAGGGGCCAAGCGGGGGGAAGGTGACACTTTGGTACGAGGGTGAGGAGGAAAAAGGCTTTGCCTTTTGGGGAATATTTGCAGGTATGCCTCTGCCCGAGCCACGAGGAATGACTCAATTACCGACTGTGGCGATTAGACCACGAATTATGCCCGGGAAGATGGTTTACTGGGCGCCGTCGGTAGAAGGAGATGTGTTGTTTACGGACGCATGGGAGAGAGAGGTAGCCTCCTTTAAACCGCAATTTTTTGGAATAGGTTTAACACATATTTACTATATTGTTAGACATCGGGAAAGGGCCCAAGAAGGGATAACAGTGCGTCGTGAAGGCAAGGAAGGAGTTGTGAGACTGGAAACGGACAGAAAGGTATGGGGATTGCCTAAAGAGTTAAGAGATAGACCATTTTTTGCTAACACAAGCATGAAAACTCAGTTTCCCTTAGTTTTTCCCAGGGGCTTGGTGGAGGTAGAAGGAGATAGGGTGGGCGAGGAACTGGCGGGGGAGCTGATTTCGAAGATGCTGGGATTAAGAGCCATACTGGAGGGGGTGTTTGTGCAGAAATGAGATAGAGATAAGCAGAGCTTGTCTCTGCGAGATGGAGATAAGCAGAGCTTGTCTTTGCGAGATGGAGATAAGCAGAGCTTGTCTCTGCGAGATAGAGACAGAGAAGGGAGAAAGTTCAAAATCTTCTCCTAGGCTGAGGCTTTGACGGGCAAGCCCTCGCTTCGCATTAAGCTTCGGAAGGGCAAGCAAATGTTAAATCAAGCCCAAAATACTAGGATTGATTTATGATTCATGATTTAGGATTTCGCAAAATATTTACTGAGAGCGTCCGCGAAGGGTTTGCGTTCCTCTGGGCTTGAGGCTCGAGAATTGTGCAGATTCGGGTGTAGTTGGTCCTCCTTAAACCTCGGGAAAACGTGTAAATGGTAATGGAAAGCGTGCTGGTTACCGGCCGGTTCATTGTTCTGGAGAATAGTTGTACCATCACATTTTCGAACTTCCTTGAGGGCAAGAGCTACCTTTTGAGCGGTATCGAAAATTCTATGAGCATATTCGGTGGGCAGATCATAGATATTCTCAAAATGATTATTGGGGACAATAATGACGTGGGCTGGGTTATTGCCGATGAAGAAGGAGCCGATGTAGGCCGTCACGAGATTGTCTTTGTAAACAATGTCTGACTGGCGGATCATTGTAGCTTCGTTTTCCGTCCCAGACACTCCTAAGCAAATTGGACAGTTATAGTCTGCGGGTGCGTGATTAAACATCGTACTAAGTTTAGCAGAGGATCCAAGCCGTTTGACATATGAGATTAGGTTTTGTATATTCCGATGCAGGATAAAGGTTGAGGTGTTTGCTAAACGGCGTCCAAATGGGAGAGAACTGGCGATAGTGAAATTTGACCGGGCGTGCAAGGGAATTGATAGATTGAGAGAAGGAGAAGCCAGGCTATTTCATGTTAGAGCTCGTAGTTTTGGGACAAACGCGGCACTTCAAAGAGCTATTAACGGGGCATATGCGTTGGCGGTCGCGAGAGGTCTAACCGGGGTTGTCGAGGAGCTGGAGGGGATTAGTAAAAGTTGTGAATACCTGAAGGTATTTGAAGAGCAGGTTATGGTTTTTTGCCCGGTGTGTTTTCTGGTAGAGTGTGGGTATGCAAACCGCTGTAAAAGAGTTTTTTCCTTTGGATTTAGCTGATCTGGGAAAAACGACTGCTGGATTGTTGGAAAAAGCTATTCCTGATATGGAAAGAAAGAGGAAGTGGTCTGGGAAGGCCGGGATTGCTGAAATGTTGGGAGAAAGAGGCGCAACTTATGTCGAGGAAGTTTTGGCCAAAGGGGGAGTAGTGCTTGAGGTGGGAGGAGGAAAAATGGTGGCTGCCCGGGAGCTGGCAAAAAAGTATCCGGGCGGAAAATTGGTTGTGGTAGAACCGTTTGCGGACCAGAGCGACCTCGCTCGTTTACCTGAAAATATGAGAGTGGTTGGCAGAGATTGGAAGAAGTTGGTAGTGAGGTGGTTCTGGCCGGCATTGACGCCGTATTTTCCGGTGGCCATGTGTGGAATTATGTTGAGGATAAGCTCCGATTTCTGGAGTGCGTTTGGAGATATTTAAGAGATGATGGGAGGGGTTATGTTGAGTATCTCGGATCGCCAATAGGTCCATCCTTGGAGCGTATTATAGAAATGTTTGGTCTTGAAGAATTATTTAAGATAACTGAGTCCCGACAATCAACATATATACTGGAAATGACCAAAAGGCCTGGACGCGAGTTAAAGTTTGGGCAGTACGTATTGGAGACGACAATCGCGGGTACCATTTCGGGTGACGTAAACAGTGAGTATCGATTTGTGAACAGATAGGCTAGCTACGTTGGTGTGGGAGTATAATTCGCTCGATGGCCGCTGAACGAGTATTTGAAGGGAAGACAGTTTATTATTCAGGGTCTATTAAAGGAATGCCAGAAATAGAACCGGATTTTGCGTGGCAACTGGTTCAATATATGATTTCGAGCGGAGCTGACGTTTTGAGTGAGCATGTGGCAGCAAGGAATCAAGCTGAGATGAACGAAATAAGGGCTAGAAGAGTCGGGATGACGGTACAGGTTATGCTGGCACAGCCTGAACCATGGTTTGGCATTCGGAGACAAGATTTAGAATGGGTAGAAAAAGCTTCACATGTGGTCGCGGTAGTGAATGCTCCAAGCCATGGAGTAGGAATGGAAATACAGCATGCAATACTGAAACCCAGATTGGGGCTACGCCCTACACCGGTGCTTTGTCTAGTACGCGAAAGGCTACTCGAAAAACTGTCTTTCATGGTACGGGGGATTTCCGGGGAAGAAAACCCATATTTTTACCTAAAGACCTATACAAATCTAGAAACTGCTAAGGTTGCTGTGAGTGAATTTCTGGTTAAATAGTCGTTGGGAGGCTAGTTCATAATTGGCGTGGGAGGGATATAAAAAATTGTGTCAAAACGGGGCTTAATATTGCGTAATTTGAGGACCGTCCCTGGAGAAGTCCTGACGGTCTTCAAATTGGGGAAAGGGGAGCTGGCTCCGCTCGGCGTGGTGGATGTTATAGTTGGGATATGAAATTGGGCAAAATTGTTGAATCTCTTCCCGGCTGGTGTACTCTGGAAAAAGCCCAGCGATTGTTTGATTTGGTTACTGAGAGCAATTCACAAATCACCTGTGAGTTGGGGGTGTTTGGCGGCCGCAGCTTTATTCCGATGGCGCTGGCTCATAAACAAAAGGGAACGGGGTTTGCGCTGGGCATTGATGCGTGGAAGAAAGAGGCAGCAATCGAGGGAACAAATTCGCCTGAGAATAACGAATACTGGTCGAAAATTAACTACACCGAAGTTTATAGAAATTGCATTCGTGATATTCAGGCTAATACGGCCGATGGCTTTTGCAGTCTAATTAGAATGCGAAGCCAAGATGCCGGGCTTTTGATTGCAGACAATGTGATTGACATCCTGCATCAGGATTCTGCACACAATGTTGAAACGATTACGTCGGAATTAAAGGTGTGGGTTTCTAAAGTCAAGATAGGGGGTTATTGGGTGGCTGATGATCTATTGTGGGAGGAAGCGAAAGAGGGATACGCAAAACTGCCGGAGTTCGGGCTGGAGATGATTGAAGATCATCACGAATGGGGGGTATTTAAGAAAATAAGATGAGCTAGTTCACGCCTGGCGTGGAAGGTATTCGTTGCGGCGGCAGGAGAATAAAGCGCGTGAATGATAGAATTGGCCAATGAGTGAAGGTGGATTTGTGCCTGAAAGTGCAATGAGGAGTAATGCACCCGACCTAATTCATCTCGGAATGAATGAGCTTTTGGTGGCTGATGGTAAGCATGAAGTGGTGTTGACCCGAGGTGAGGAGAGATATAGAGTGTCGGCCGTGGAAGTGAGGAATCCAGACGAAGAAGGGGAATATTTTGTGGTGCTGGGAATGTGGGATGAAGGGGCTGGGGGATTGCCCGTGGGGCATATGGATATTAGGATTCCTGCTGACAGGAAGAAGGCCTTTCTTGCAGCTTCGCCGTTTGGTTTTTTGAGTGATGGGGACAGGCAGAGGCTGCCAGAAGAGTTTAGGGATCTGACAAGAGCTTTTGGACCGATGAAGGCTGGTGGTGCTAGGGAGCTTAGCCTTGAAGACGTAAATCCCAACGCGATGGAACTTAAAGGTGGTTATCAAGGCAAGCAACTGGGCGCGGTTTTGTTTTTACTCGGGAGGGCGGTGCTGGAAAGCAGGGGAATACCCACGCTACAAATAGAATATGACGAGACGGGCAAAGGAGGAAAGACACCTTTTTATCAGAAATTTGGCGTAACAAGGGGAACAGAGCAGAAAGTGGTTGACGGGAAATCTCAGATGGTGGATTATCAGAGGATTGAGACAACGCTAAAAGAAAGTGAGCTCAAGTTGTTGTCAGGATTTAAAGTCGGGAGTTTGGGGCCTTAGGTTTGAGGATAAGTAAGTTCGAGGTGTGGGATTCGAAGCTTAGCGTCTTTTCGGGTTAGTTTACGCCTGGCGTGGTAGGGATGTTAAAATGGAGCT
>CAZETR010000019.1:0-3069 GCA_964514545.1 uncultured Gammaproteobacteria bacterium
TGTGCTATATTCGGGCCATGAGCGACGTGGATGAGGTGAAGGCAAAAACTGACATCGTGCAGCTGGTTTCAGAGTATGTGCAGCTGAAAAAGTCGGGGCGAAACTTTAAGGCAAATTGTCCGTTTCACGGAGAGAAGACGCCGTCGTTTATGGTGTCGCCGGAACTGCAGATATTTAAGTGTTTCGGGTGCAGTGAAGGCGGAGACGCGCTTCGGTTTCTAATGCGGATGGAGGGGATGGAGTTTAGCGAGGCGCTGACGAGTTTAGCCAAGAAGGTCGGAGTTAAATTGACCGAGTTTAAGCCGGGAAGGGAATTTGTGGAAAAGGATTTACTGTTGCGGGCCAATAGCCTGGCGGCCGAATTTTATCATTACATACTGACAAAGCTTCCTGCCGGCAAGAGGGCGTTGGAGTATTTGCGCGGGCGGGGGATTACAGCGGAATGCATTGATACCTTTAAATTAGGATGGGCGCCGGATTCCTGGGACAGCCTGGCTAAATTTCTGATCCAGAAGAAAGGGTTTAAGGGGGATGAGTTGGTTAGGGCCGGGGTGGCGGGGAAAACATCCAGGATTTTTGATAGATTTCGAAGGCGGGTAATGTTTCCGCTTGCGAATCACCGCGGGGAAGTAATTGGGTTTGCGGGCAGATTATTACCCGGGGATCCGGAGGAGGGGGAGACGGGAAAATATATAAATACTTCGGAAACCGAACTGTATCACAAAAGCAGTGTGCTGTATGGCTTGGATATTACCCGGGGAGAGATCAAGAGATCGGGGGTGGCAGTTGTCGTTGAGGGGGAGCTAGATATGATTTCCTCGTACCAAGCGGGGATTACAAACGCGGTGGCAATAAAGGGATCGGCGTTGACGGAGGAGCAGGTAAAGCTACTTAAAAGATTTTGCACAGATCTGGTGCTGGCTCTCGATTCTGACACGGCAGGAGACATGGCGGCCAGGCGAGGGATTGCGATGGCGGAGCGGGAAGGGTTTTCGATCAAGGTGGTCGAGACCGGCAAATACAAAGACCCGGATGAGTTTGCCCGCGCTGATCCGGGGGAATGGAAAAAGACAGTAGGAGAAGGAATCGGAATTTATGACTATTATCTAAGCTCAGCTGCGCAGAGATTTGACACAGGGACTGCTGACGGGAAGAGAAAGATCGGACAGGAGTTGGTCTCAATTTGGGCCCAGATTAGCGACGAGATTGTCAAGGCGCATTATGTCAAGAAACTGGCGGATTTGTTGGGAGTCGGGCAGGACGCAGTATGGGGAGAGATGGGGAAAGTCACAAGCTCCAAATCTCCCTCCTTCGCTGAAGCTTCGGCGGGCAAAAAAGCCACAGATACTGGGTCGATGGCCAAGAGAACGAGGCGGGAGGTGCTGGAGGAGTACTATTTGGCCTTGGTATTTGCCGGTGATCCGAGGGTAATTTTGGAGGGTAACGGACGGGGATTAATACACGGAAGTTGGGGGATTAGAATTATCGAAGAGTTGGAAAAATTTGTTCGGGGAAAGAAGGCGTTTGATTTAAAAATGTTCATTGGTAGTTTGCCGGAGGAATTAAAGTCGGGAGCGGGAAAGCTCGTGCTCTACGATCTTCCTGACGATCTTGTGTGGATTGAGAAGGAAATGGAGAAAACAAGAATGGAGATTGACCGATTTGACGTTAAACATCGCCTAGAGCAGTTATCGGCGGAAATCGGGATAAAAGAGGGGAAGGGCGAGGATGCAGGTAAACTCCAAAAGGAGTTTGTTAAAGTCACCCGCGGCTTGACGGGTGTGGTATAGTGATGGCAGTTTAAAATCCATGACGGTCCGGTTGGCTGTGGCTGCCGCGACTTGACACAGGTGCGTTTTTTTTGGATCCAAACGGGAATCTTATGAAAAAATTAGCTAAAGACGTAGCAGATTTAGTCAAACAAGGGAAAAAGCAGGGGTTTTTGACCCAGGAGGATATTCTGGCGGTTTTTTCCAATGCCGAGGAGAGGCTGGAGGAACTGGACGATATGTACCAGAGGCTGATCGATGCAAATGTCGATGTGTTTGAATCGGTAACGGAGGATGATATTAAAGCTGACGAGAAATCGGTGTCGGAGCTGGGTAAAGAGCTGGAGGTATTGGCGACGCTGGAGGAGACGGGGACAACGGATCCGGTGAGAATGTATTTGCGGGAGATTGGAAGGATTCCGCTTTTGACCGGAAAAGAGGAAGTGGATCTGGCCCAGAGAATAGAAAAAGGGGAGAAGGCGGCCAGAAAGAAATTGACGGAGAGCAATTTGCGACTGGTAGTTTCAATTGCTAAAAAATACGTGGGTCGCGGGCTGTCATTGCTTGATCTGATTCAGGAAGGAAATCAGGGATTGATCCGGGCGGTTGAAAAATATGACTGGAGAAAGGGATACAAATTCTCAACATATGCTACTTGGTGGATCCGGCAGGCGATTACCCGGGCGATTGCGGACCAGGCCAGAACTATCCGGATTCCCGTCCATATGGTCGAGACAATTAACAAACTGATCCGGACTTCGAGGAAATTAATGCAGGACATGGGGCGGGAGCCGACCCCAGAGGAAGTTGGCGACGCGATGGAGGGAATGAGCGCTGATCGGGTGCGGGAGATACTCAAAATTGCCCAGGACACGACGTCCCTGGAAACTCCGGTGGGGGACGAGGATGATTCGCTACTGGGAGATTTTATCCAGGACACTTCCCAGCCGACACCCATAGAGGCTGCGTCAAGGGAATTACTGAAAGAGAATATCGAAGAAGTATTATCGACGCTATCCGATAGGGAAGCAAGGGTGCTGCGGATGAGATTTGGTTTGGAGGGCGGGCAGTCGATGACCTTAGAAGATGTGGGGAAGTTTTTTGGAGTAACGAGAGAGAGAATTAGACAAATAGAGGCGAAAGCATTAAGAAAACTAAAGCACCCTTCGAGGAGGCGCAAGCTGCAGGATTATCTGGAGTAGTCATGGTAAAATTGGGCTCATATTCCGCAGTGGCGCAATGGTAGCGCGGCTCCCTGTTAAGGAGATGGTTGTAGGTTCGAATCCTACCTGCGGAGCCA
>CAZETR010000020.1:0-19434 GCA_964514545.1 uncultured Gammaproteobacteria bacterium
GAACGCCACCTTCTGGTCGACCGCCGGTATCTTGGTCGGCCCAAAGCTGAGGGCGTAGCCAGCTGGCTGGTCGATGAGCGCGGACTTGACCCGGGCGAAACTACGATTACGGTCCACGTTGGGCGAGCACAAGAAATAATCGACAGACATCCCGACGTCGACTTTGCGATCGTCAGTATCGATTCCCAGCGGGCCAAGCTTGACATCAACACCGCGCACATCAGATACGGAACGCCTGCGATCTATGGGGGCGTGTATCCGAAAGGGACCGGGGGAAATGTGGTCTACATCCCCAAGCCGGACGAAGTCTGCTACTCGTGCTCCCAGATTCTCATCGGGGTGCAGTACGAGGGCAAAATCGACGCGGACTACGGAATTGACCCCACTACCCTCGTAGACGACTCGGGCGATCTCAAGGCAGTTCCGGCGCTGCTTGAGGCAATCGATGCAATCGCCGCCGACATGGCGGATTTTGCTACTGATTTCATCCAGAAGGGAGGTGATAAACCGGCTCAAATTCAAATTCGGGCCATCGACGACTGGGTGCCGATCGTTGACCTGGCTAAAGACAGCGATGAGCTAGACGCTGTCGCCAGGTTCGTGGCCAGGCAATCAGCGATAGGGTTGGTCCCCAACATGCGTCTTCAACGCATGAAAGGGAAATACCAGCTCCAGATCGCCCAGAGCACCCAAGCATTGGCTCTATTGAGGCAGAGCCAGTGTCAGTATCACGCAGACCAACCCAGCCTCTCACTTTCAGAGCTGTAAAAGGAGACTAATTCCATGTCGCACTCCACGGACCAAATGACGCCCGCCCAGCGGGCTTTCTACGGGCAGCTCGAGGCCGCGCCCGGCGGCATCAACGCCAAAGACGTCAGCGACCAGAGCGTGCTCGATGCGCTCATCGCCCTGGGCGCCGTCGAGGTCACCGCCGAGGGCAAGGTCGTCGCCCTCCCCGACGAAGACGAAGGCGAGGAGCACGGTGCCGAGCGAGTCGCCCACGAGGCCGCCGTCCAGCCCAAGACCTTCGCCGGTCCCACCACCACCGACAAGGGCTAAAGGCCCACCCTGACGACCCGAACGTAAGTCGACCCTAGCCAATTTCGGCAACACGGTCGGCCCAAGCTATGGTCGCCAGCAGATCCACAGCCCCCGCGTCCGACGCGGGGGCTTTTTCATGGCCAAAACTCTCCATGTTAGTATTACCCCGTGTCTCCTTCCAAACTTCCCGCATTCAGCCATCTCTCCACCCTCTCCTATTTCAACCGCTTCGACTATCCGCTCACTCCAGAAGACCTTTTCTCTTGGCAAGAGAAAACTTTCAAATCTCAAGCCCAAATCAATCAAGAACTAAAAACCTCTCTATCTCTATCCCAAACCTCTATCTCCGGTCATTACTACTTTCTCCCCCAGCGTCGCCATCTTATCAAACTTCGAAAGCAGCGAGAAATATGGAGTCAATCCAAATGGTCCATCGCCAAAAAAGTAGGGGAGTCTCTTTCGCAAATCCCCACCATTCAGGCGATCTTCGTCACCGGCTCTCTCGCCATGAACAACTCGGACCCAAACGACGACATAGACTTCATGATAGTCACTTTTCCAAACACGCTCTGGTTCACCCGCGCAGTTGTAGTTCTTCTGCTCAAGTTCAAACGTCTCCGCCGCAACCCCGGTCTTCCGGAGCACTCATCCTCTCGGGTAGCAGACAAAATTTGTGACAATCTTTATTTCGACGCAAACAATCTGAAGTTAGCGAATATGTCTAGCCCGAGTCCGAAGGTAACCTTTTTGAGGAAATTTACGCAGTTCCTCACCAAAGAAACGATGTCCAGAAGGAAAGGTATGGTGAGGGACGAGTATGTAGATAGTGTCCAGGGGAAAACCAACAACCACGGGTTAAAGTGGACAACTATCGGTTCCAAAAAAAGTGTTACCGAGGAATCGCTAATGTATCTCGCTCACGAAATCCTCCAAGCCAAATGTATCTTTGACCGTGGAGGGATTCACCATAAATTCCTAGAAGCCAACTCCTGGGCCAGTCGCTATCTGCCGGTAGCCTACAAATCTCAAATCTCAAATCTCAAATCCCAAACAAAATCTAAAGATTCTCACCCAAATGTAATTATAAATTTTACATTTTACATTTTAAATTTGTGTTTCTTCCTCGTTCAATTTCTCTACATGAAACCAAAAATGAAAACCGAAAAAATCGGCCCCGGTTTCGCCTTTTTCCACCCCAATTCCCAAGTTTGATGTTTGAACACTGTAATTTATTTGGTCATTGGGATTTGGTCATTAGTTATCGTCACGATTAGCACTCTCTCTTCCCCCTTGACAAAATTCCACCCGACTCATTACAATAGCACTCGCCTGAAGGGATTGATAATCTCTTCGCTTGTTCTTAAGATCCATGAAATCCAAAATGACATCCTCAACTCTTTCTCAAATTCACCCCGCTCCCGGCTATCTTTTTATTGATCCCCAGGAAGCCGCCAAACAAACCGCCTCGGGAATTTATCTCCCTGAATCCCACGACGAAAAGCCCCAGGAGGGAATTGTTCTAGAGGTAGGGGACGACGACGTAACCGAAAAAGGGACTGTCAAAAAAGCCCCCGCCCAAAAAGGCAACAAGGTCATTTACAAGAAATGGGGCGGCAACGAAGTCAAAATCGAAGACAAAGAATACCTATTCGTCAAATTCGAAGATATCCTAGCCGTCATTAGTTAATAAAATTCTCTATTAAATCAAACTTTCACAGGCTTAGCCGAGAAAGTTTATCCTTAAATTTTCTTTTGTCGTAGCTTTTCTTTTTCAAAAAGAAAAGTACGAATTACTCTATGGCCAAACAACTCAAATTTTCAGAAGACGCCCGCCAGGCTCTCCTCAGGGGAGCCAATATCATAGCCAAAGCTGTGGTTACCACCCTAGGTCCCAAGGGCCGCAATGTAGCGATAGATAAAAAGTGGGGTGCTCCCAACGTAGTTCACGACGGAGTTACGGTAGCCAAAGAAATTGAGCTTGCAGATCCGTTTGAAAACATGGGTGCGCAATTAGTTAAGCAAGCCGCAGAGAAGACAGGCGACTCAGCCGGTGACGGAACAACCACCTCGACTCTTCTGGCCCAGTCAATTATCTCCCAAGGCCTTAAAAATGTTACCGCAGGAGCCAATCCCATGTTAATTAAGCGCGGCATCGAAAAAGGTACCGAGGCTCTCGTTGCTGAAATCAAAAAATTCTCCAAACCCATCAAAGGCAAAGAAGAGATTACCCAGGTCGCAACCATTAGCGCCGGTGACCCCGAAATTGGCGCCAAGATATCCGAGGCACTGGAGCGCGTTGGCCGTGACGGGGTAGTTACCGTCGAGGAGGGTAAAGGCTTAACCATAGATATCGAATACAAAGAAGGTATGGAATTCGACAAGGGCTATGCCTCGCCCTATTTTGTTACCATCCCCGAAAAGATGGAGGCCGAAATGGAAAATGCCTATATTCTGATTACCGACAAGAAAATCGCCTCAATCCAAGAACTTCTTCCCTTCCTGGAAAAATTCGTCAAGATCAGCAAAAACCTGGTTATTATTGCCGAGGAAGTCGAAGGCGAAGCTCTGGCCACTCTGGTTGTCAACAAGCTCCGTGGTGCCTTTAGCGCTCTGGCAATCAAAGCCCCCGGTTTTGGCGATCGTCGCAAGTCCATGCTCGAGGACCTCGCAGTTTTGACGGGTGGCGTAGTTATCTCCGAGGACACCGGCCGTAAGTTTGAAAACGTGGAAGTTCAGGATCTAGGCCAAGCTGACAAAGTCTGGGCCGACAAAGAAAACTGCCGCATCATTGGCGGCAAAGGCCAAAAAACGGCTATTCAAGCCCGTATCAAGCAAATTAGGGAAGAAATGGATAGAACTACGAGCGACTTTGACAAAGAAAAACTTCAGGAGCGTCTGGCCAAGCTAAGTGGGGGAGTAGCCCAAATTAACGTTGGTGCCGCAACCGAAGTCGAGCTCAATGACAAAAAAGAACGAGTCAAGGATGCAGTCGAAGCCACCAAGGCAGCAGTCGAGGAGGGCATTGTCCCAGGCGGCGAGGTGACCTACCTTCGCGTTATGAAGGTTCTCGACACAGTCAAGTTTAATAATTCCGACGAAAAAGTTGGCCTGGATATTCTTCGCTACGCCCTGGAGCAGCCCCTTCGCTGGCTTGCCAAAAACGCCGGCGCAGATGACGGCTATGTCTTGAAGAGAATACAGGAATCCAAAGAACTGGATTTTGGCTTCAACGCCCTAACCGGGGAGTTTGGGTCTATGCTTTCCGCCGGAGTTGTTGACCCGGCCAAGGTCACCCGTACAGCTTTGCAAAACGCAGCTTCAGTTGGCGCCATGGTTCTGACAACCGAATGCTTAATTACCGATATCCCTGAAAAGAAAGACGCTCCCATGCCCGGAGCGGGTGGCATGGGTGGAATGGGTGGCATGGGCGGCGGCATGGAAGACTACTAAACCCTTGATTTCTCCTCAAATCACAAAATTAGATAGTCGTCCGACCAAACATATCATATAATAGTATATGATATACGCGGAGTTGGTTTCTCTTAAACAATGGAATTTCCAGAGAGAATTAATAAATCTTCAACAGACATTTTCATCATTTCACCTGGAGCAGGGGACGGGTGGGATACGCCGTTTATTAACGACCTTTTAAACACTCTCTACCAAGCCGGCAACTCGGTTATTACTTATAATTACACTTTTTTCCGCGACAAACTTCCGGGACTAGAAGCCACCCAACCCTCACCAGGTTTTGAAAAGGAGCTCGAAGATCTTTGGACAATTTACCAGGAGGTAAGAGTCAAATGCCCAGATCAAAAAATTCACCTTATCGGCAAATCCATTGGCGGAATTGTTTCCTCCTGGTTGCCGTGGAAAAAAGGCGCAGAAGTCGCCTCCATTTCAATTCTCGGTTTCGATATTAACTTCCTGGGTCAATCAGTTAACCCCGGCAATTTTCCCGGTCCGTTATTTATCGTCCAAGGCAGCAATGATAGCTTTGGCGGCGAGGCCGAAATTCGCGCCCACCTAACCAATCTTAATTACACGGGTAAATGCGACATTTCAATTATCCCGGACACCGGCCATTCCTACAAAAAACCAGATGGTATGGATATGCGGCAAGTAGCCTTCGACGCTCTCTTAAAAAAGCTCAATTTACACTAAAGCGTGGTAAAATATCGCAAATGAAAAAACTCTTCCTAGTTTTTACCCTTACTCTTACCCTTACTCCCGCAGCTTTCGCTACCGGCAGCGCCTCTCCTACCCCTTTACCCTCACCGATGGGTGCCACTACAATCCCGATTCTTACCCCTACTGTTACCCCTGACCCCAACGACAAGCTCAAGCCCGGTTTCACTAACAAAGACATCAACATTAATGACAGAACAACTCTTTTTTATATCTTCGCCCTGGTTGCCGTCGGTGGCCTTGTTCTTTACCTCACTCGTCCCAAATAGAATTTAACAATTTTGATTTTTGATTTGCAGTTTTGATTTTTGATCTTTAATTTTTAATCTACCGTAGGTAACTTATCGGATCCACTGCCACTCCTTCCACCCTAAACTCCAGGTGCAGGTGGGGCCCGGTTGCCCACCCGGTACTTCCTACCCACCCCAGGACTGTATTCTTATCCACTTCTTGACCCTCGTGGACATTTGTTTTTGACATATGCGCATATAGAGTTTTAAATCCCGATCCATGATCGATAATTACATGATTGCCATACGCAAACCTGTCGTGGGCCACAAATTGTACAACCCCCGCAGATACGGGCTTAATTGGATCACCTGTTTCTCCGTCTAGATCAACTCCGGGATGGAAAAAGCCAAATCCCTGATTCACTACCATCTTTGTCAGTGGTTGCCCTACTCCCTTTTCGGTACTCAAAACATCTTGGCTAGCAGCCAACTGCTCCTGGTAGGCATGACTCGACGCATTGGCGCTGTTCCAACTGCTTGCAAAACCCAAAGACCCTCCTATATTGCTCCGGATGGTCATTGACAGTAAAAATACAAACACCACAGCGGTCCCGATCACCATACGGATAAACTTAGCTTCAAAAACGAATCTCAGCAATCGGCTTACCTTGCTTCCCCTCTTTACAGACAGAGCGATTGTCCGGGCCCTGCGAAACTTTTTACCAGTCTTCTTTGTTGCAAGCTGCACCTTTTTGTGAGCCCGAAGCACGGTCGTGGCAATTCTTCTCAAGTTACGCATCACCCTTCTTTTCTTTCTGAAGGGCTTCGGTTCAAACGCAGACCGCAAAAACCACCGGCTTTTGCGGCTCTTTCTCTTAGGAGCTCCTTGGAATGTTGGCCCTGGCCTGTGCTTTAGTGGGCGCCTTTTAAGCCTCTTTACCTGTAGCATAAAATTTTGGTCTTAAAAAAATCTCGCCGAGTGGCGAGAACTGCCAGCAGTATAGCCCAAAACCACCCCAAAAGTCAAGTTAAACCGAATAAAAACCGAAACTCCAGCTTCAACATTTTTCTTGCGGATCATGAGATGCTGTATAATCCTCGTAAGTTTGGCCTGGTGGCGAAGTGGAAACGCTGCGGTCTGCAAAACCGCCATGCGCGGGTTCGATTCCCGCCCAGGCCTCTTGACCTCAAGCAACCCGCTTGGTTTGTTTTTCCTAGGCGGTTAACATATAATAATCGTCCATCATGGGAAAATACCTTACCAGGACAGCCTTTGTGGTCGTGCTCTCAGTTTTTCTTTCCGGCTGTTCAATCGGAGCTTCCGAGTCGGGGCTGGACGTCAACTCATCGCCCGGGTCAAAAGTATTTATAGATGGTAAAGAAGTAGGTCTGACTCCGTTTCTTGTTAAACACAAAGCCGGAGACATAAACTTGCGTCTCGTTGCCGACAACAAACCATCCTGGGAATCCTCTGTCAGACTAATTGCGGGATCCCAAACAGTCGTCAGGGAAGAATTCGGGGCATCTGAAATCGAATCAGCTGGAGCAATCTACTATTTTGACAAAGGAACCAAGGGTAAATCAGCCCTTGCCGTAGTCTCTTCTCCAGAAGCCGTAACCGTCAGAGTCGACGGAGAGCCCAAGGGTTTTACCCCCCTCCAGCTTGACAACTTAACCGAAGGAGATCACTTGCTTGTCCTCTCGAGCCCCGGATACAAAGACCGGGCCGTCTCAGCCAAAACCATTGCCGGTAAAAAGCTAGTTCTTAGCATTAAATTAGCTCAGGAATTTCTTGCCCCGACCCCGACCCCGACACCCACCCTCTCCGGAACTCCTACTCCCACACCTAAACTTTCCCCCACCCCAACTGCCAAAACTTCGCCGACACCCAAAGTAACCGCTTCCGCCATCGGAGCCACACCCGCCAAGCCCTATGTCGAGATTACCGACACTCCAACCACTTTTCTAAGAGTCAGATCAGATGCCGGGACCCAATTTACCGAGCTTGCCCAAGTAAAACCGGGCGAGAAATATCCTTATATATCTTCCAAGACTGCCTCCGACGGAACAATCTGGTACCAAATCGAATACGCCACGGGTAAAAAGGGTTTTGTCGTCTCCTCCTACGCCAAAAAAGTAGAATAACCAAACGAAATATTCATATCCGGACAAGCACGGGCCTTTGCCGGGCATTGTCCAATCAACCTACCTCACTCCATATATAACTCCCACCACCATCAGGAACCACAACCCAACCGAAACAATTAACGGCCAGTCAGACATCAGCACCCGCGCCGGCGACTCGGCCCTGGACCCCTCGTACACAACTTTTGCGTATCTCATCACTCCAAAGATAACAAACGGCGTTGTCAGCATCAGCCACTTATTTGTTCCGGCTACCGTTCGCGGCAAATTAGCCAAGATTATCAGTGCCTTTGTTGGAATAATTGGCGGTGGCTCAAAAAAGGTAAAAATTGCCCACGACATCCAGGCCGAGTTTGCAAACATGGCCAGATAAGTATCCAGTAGATCAGGATTATAGATAGAAAAAGTCTTTCGGTGTTTGGCTGCCGTTTGTTCAGTCAAAATAGATAACTCAGCCCGCCTTTTGCCCACCGCCATAAACAGTGACACCGAGATAACACATAACAAAAACCAAACCGAGAGATGAGCGTTTATAATCAGAGCTCCGGCGTAGACCCGGAGAATAAATCCGGCCGCAATAGCCATCACATCCAAAATCTCAATGTGCTTAAAAATCAGAGTGTAAGCGATTTGTAACACCAGATAACCAAACATAGCCAAAAAGAAAAAATAACCCATGTTGTAGCCCAAAAATAACGAAGTAAGCGCTCCTGTTAAAAATAGAAAAAACGCAATAGGCACGGGAATTCTTCCAGCTGCGATCGGCCGATTCTTCTTAAAGGGATGCATCCGATCCAGAGGCGCATCCAAAATATCGTTGAAGTAATAGATTGCCGAAGCAAGTATGGAAAATGCAACAAACCCCCAAGTAACAGTCCAAAAATTTTTTGGCTCAAATAAATTTCCGGAAAAGACCAACGCCGCGTAAAGACTTAAGTTTTTGATCCACTGTCGCGGCCTGGCCGTTTTAAGTAAATCTGAAAATAATTGATCCATAGAAAAAATCCTCCGATCGCTACACCAATCATCAACATCGTATAGACTTTCTGCTGACTATTCAAGTGAAGAGCCAAAATCCCCAAAACCAAAGTTACTCCCCAGTAAAAAATGACGACTTTTCTCTTACCCCACCCCAGATCCAAAAGTCGATGGTGCAAATGCCCGCGGTCACCCCAAACAGGAGATTTTCCTAACGCAACCCGCCTCGCAATTGCAAATAAACCGTCAAAAATCGGAATTCCCAGCACCATCACGAGTGTTCCCACTTTTGCGTTTGAAAGGATAGATAAGACTGCCAACAGAAATCCGGCCAGCGTAGTCCCCCCATACCCCGGCATTATCTTTTGTGGGAAAAAGTGAAATGGCAAAAATCCTAAAAATGCTCCGGCCAAAATCATCGCTAAGACAACAATTGGCCACTGTGTTGCGTCACCTCCAAATTTCAAAGAAAGTAACCCGATCACAATTGCCGCGATGGGAACTACCCCGGACAACTGGCCATCTATTCCGGAAGACCAGTTAACAATGTTCATCAAAAAGACAATCCACAGTACGGCAAAAATATCGGACAAAACCCACACACTATGTGATGCCCCCCACACAAAAAAGCTAATTCGTGGTTGGTCCAGATGAATTATGCCGCCAAACGGATTGGACAAAAACGCAATCCCGATTCCCGCACCAACTACAACCAGAGCCGATACGATATTTAACATCAATCGCAAATATGGATTCAGGTTCCATTTATCGTCAACTAGCCCGACCCCAACGCACAACATCGAACCCAACAATATTCCTATCAAATGCTTGTCAATCGGTAAAAACAGTAAACTGGCAACCGCCACCGACAAAAATATCGCCAGCCCACCACCCCTGGGGACGGGATAGGTATGAATAACCTTCGCCTGTTTATTCTTTGTCGGATCGTCAACAATTCCCAATGTCCATGCTAGTTTAATTACGAGCGGCGTCGCCAGTAAACTGGTAATTAGAGCCACAAATCCAGCCCATGCCCAAGAATTGAAACCTACTTCGGCAAAGCTCATAGGAATAACAACCAAACATTAACGAGACTCAGTAGCAGTAGAGTTACAGCAATCACACTTGACCAGATCAACATTCTCCCTAAAAATTTATCAATCTGCATACACTTTCTGGCTACAACGGTGTTAAAGCCGAATAAAAGCGCAGCTCCCGCAACAATTATGAGCGATGCCGATTTTGCCATCAAACGTTCTTGTCCCCAGGGTAAACTATAAAAGATTGGGATAACCGGAGGCAGGCTTGCCAAAATCAACATCGCAATTATTCCAAAAACAACAATTATTGCCCAGGTTATCCACCAGGCGTTCTTTTCTGCCTTAAACTCATCCAACCATCCTGAACTACTCATTGTCGCTCGTTAATTATAATTGATTGGAGACATTCTTCGAAAAACCGAGGCCTCTCCATAGTCCCCGGCAGGAATATAATTATCGGAAATAAAATTTCTCAACTGGTCAAATTCACTTTCCCCTTTGACGAGAATAATCAGCTTGGGCGGATTTTGTTTCAATGCCCTCAGAACTTCGCCATACGCCCCAAATTCTTGAACAGTATAAGCCACAACGAATCGCCCGACAGGTAAACGCTTAGAAAAGACATAGATGCCTGGCTCATTTCCCCAGATAAAGATCCTATCATCCGGTCGAGTTGTAGTTTTAATCATTTGCAATAGCTTCGGATACCATTCTTCCCTTTTCTCCAGTGTCAAAGCGTACTTTTCCCGACTCTGTTGCCCCAGAGCGTACGAAATAAACCCTTGATAATAGCCACGAATCGGATACCACCAGAACTTAAGTCCCACAAACGATAATAAAAGTATCGAAATTGCGCTCACGGCAAACATTTTGACTTTCGGTTTTCCTTGCACGACCAAAAGAGCCACGAGGCTAGCAGCCGGAACAACCTGCATTAGATAATGAGGGTATGGCCGGCCGGACAAAAGCGCTGCAAAAAGGGAAAACCCGAACCAAGCCAGAATCCACACATCCCTTTTTACCAGACTCCCTCTTTGTCGGTATATAAACCAGCACCAAATGGCCAAGAAGGCGACCCTAAGCATCAACCCAGACGACCCAGCGCTTTTTCCCGTCCAGGACGTTATATACGGAAAAAGATTAAGAAAGACAGAGCTTATATAAACCACGACAGCCTCTTTCGCCCAGAAATAGAGGATAGTGCCCCCCACTGGCAACAAAACACCTGCCAGGATTAAACCAACTCGACTCAAAACCCACCTTGGGTTATTTGCAGTTATCCATAAAGCCAAGAACAGCCCAATCAAATCAACCCCGGCCGGAACTTTTATTAAAATTCCCACCGACCAAAGCAACCCGACTCCCACCCACGCCAGCCACCTTAGTTTTTTTACCTCGCTTTCATTCCAGGCCAACAAAAACCCGGCCATAATCGGAAGAATCAAAAGAATTTCGCCATTTACTAAATGCCCTTCAAACAGGGGAATCGTAGAAAAAACAGCAAAAACGATCGTTGCCCAATCGGCAAGCACAGTCTGTTTGAGAAACAGCCTGGTCGCCAAATGATGAAAAACGGATACTGTTAGTAGCGACCAGGAAAAAAGAATTGCCCGAAACCAAAACACCGATCCCGCAATCCCCGACATCAAATAAATGAGCGGCGGTTTATGGTCATGAATATCCCGATATAGAAGTAATCCCTTTCTTGCGGCCATTCCCACAACCAGAGTAATATCCTCATCGTTGGAAACTTGCGGCTCAAACAGGCTTGGAATCCTAAGCAGAATTACTAGTCCTAGCGCTACCACCAAACCCCACGGAACTCTTCGCCACAGCTTAATAAACTTGTATGTTTCTGCCATTTTATCCTCACACTTTCTCCGTAACTCGGTACTGAATATACTTTCCCAGCATCAATCTCGTGTGTGCATCGAGTCCCGGCAAAAAGGTAAATACAAACCCCGCCACCGGCATCAGCAAAAATTCGAGCGGCAACGTGAGTCCCCGCCACCATTTGATCCCAGCCGGTCTAGGCGGCCGCTGTTTGTAGTCAACAATCAAGACCACTAACAAAAACACGAGGCATATAGTCAAGATTGCCGACGACAGCCGGGATAGATTAAACCCCAAAGTCGTTCTGGCAAATCGGGGATTTATAATCGTCGGAATGTTTACTCCGACCGAGATAATAAACCAGTTTACCGGCCACAAGAAATGATCCTCAACCAGTCGGATTAGCCGGATAGTCTTATCCCAAAACGGCACACCCGGGGTAGAAAAATAACTCTTTATTACAAATGGATCGTCAGACACGCCCCAGGCCCAGCGCTTAAACTGTTCATACTGATTTGCGACTGTTTTCCAAAATCCGCTTGACTCAGCCGCATCGGCATACAACGGCAGATAAATTGGCTCCACCTCAGCTTTTCCCTTAGTTGCAAAATAAGCCTTAAAAAAAATGTGATAATCCTCAGGAATTACCATCGGATTCCAATAGCCCACATCGTGAAGCAACTTAAACGAAAGAGAATAATTCTGTTGATTGATCATTCTATCCTTGCGGGAAAGAAGAGCCATATTCCAAACAGATCCAATCGTGTTTGCAACCCTTGAAAGAGCCGGAATCCTCCAAAAGTTATTGTAAAAAAGAATAGCGGGTTGCCAAAAACGATAGTATCTATTCGGATCATCCAGAAACTTATATGTCAGACAGGAAAAGTACTTCGGATGATAGACATGATCCGCATCACACGAAGTTACAGTTAGATATTCCAGCTTTAGCTTTCCCTTATCGACAAAATTTCCCCAAATCCACTTGGCCGCGTATCTTTCGTTTGCCGCCTTTCCCTTAACTTCGCTAGAGGTCAGCGTATGCACGGTCACGTGGATATTTGGCAGAATTTTTCCAAACTCGCGCCGCAACCCTTTTTCCTTGAGCGCCCTCTCCTCGATACCTTCAATCGCCTCCATTGCCAATACGACGTGGAGCATCTCGTGCGGTAAATCCTGTGCCGCAATCGACGCAAAGGTTCTTCGCAAAAGATGAAGAGGCTCTCTGGCGGTTGCCACGATAATCACATGGCGGACCTTTTTCCAATCGGCAAACCCCGACGCCTCTACTATCCAATCCAGTTTATCGCTTGCCTTCATCCGGAAATGCGATAAAACGGCCGTAACAGCTAACACACCGGCCTTATAAAACCAGAACACGTTAAAAAGAAGAACAAAATAGGCGACTAGTGTTGGGAAAAAAAAGCTTCCCCATACGGGGAAAAGTATTAGCGACCATGAAGTAAAACCGGGCAGGATTTCCAGCGCCCTTTGTATTATCTGGGCCCGGGATAGAGAATTATTGTTCATTGATTCCTCATTTTGGTAAATAACCGCAAAGCGTTTTCGGTTGTTTGCTTTTCAAATTCCGCCAGAGTCACTCCTCTTAACCCAGCCAACACCGCAGCCATAATTTTAACATTTGCAGGCGTATTAGGCCACTCGCCCCTAAACGGCTCGGGTGTTAGGTACGGTGCATCAGTTTCCACCAGAATCCGGTCGCCAGGAACCAATTTCGCCACCTCTCCTAGAGCCTGGTTTTTCTTAAACGTTATATTCCCCGCAAACCCGACGTAAAAACCTCTCGCGAGCACTTCTCTTAGAAATCTCTCACCCTGCGAAAAACAATGAAAGACCCCGGACACCCTGCCTTTAAACTCGTCAATAATTTCGAGCGCCTCCCCATCCGCCCCTCGATTATGTATTACAACTGGTAGGTCCAGCGCGACTGCACATTTTAGTTGGATTCGAAATATCTCTTTTTGGAGTAGCCTATTTTCATGTCTAGCCTTCTCAGTCCCCTCTGGCATTTTATGAAACGAAAAACTATGCTCGGTCCACCACCAATCGAGTCCTATCTCTCCAATTGCGACAACTTTTTGATGAAACGCAAGCTTTTCTATTTTTTCCTCCACCTTAAAAGGCGAAAACCCCAGATAGTCAGCCGCCTCCGGGTGTATTCCCACTGCGCAGTATACCCCTTCAAATCTCTCTGCTATTTCAATAGCTTTCTGGCTATCAACGAGACTTGTTCCCAAAGTAATCATCCTACCCACCCCCGCCCCCTTCGCCCTCTCTATCTCTATCTCGGTCTCAAGTCTCTCGTCAGTCAAATGACAATGCGTATCAATCATTCCAAAATATCAAGGAGAATGCTGTTCAGCCCGCTCTCTCGCGCGCTCTTCTATTTGTTGTACCCTAAGCTGCGCAGCCGCTTCTTTTATGGTGACTTTTTCTCGTGCCGCTAAATCAAGCACATCCTGGCGATCAAATTCACCCAGCCGTTCTAACAGGCCCACCTCATCCATGCTCAATTGCCTTCCGGGACCTAACTGTTTTCCTTCACCCATATATTTATTTCATAAATCATAAATCTCCAAGCATCAAATTCTTGGGAACAACGGCGCCCCGCTTTTAACCCCCGGCCCCTTAAACTGTCCCAGTATCTTTTCCGCCGTCTCCGGCAAAAACGGCTGCAAGTTAAATCCGGCCAGCCGCACTTGAAGAACCAGTTTGTTCAGCACTTCTTTCAAGGTTTCGCCCTTCAGTTCCCAAGGCCTTTCTTTCTCAATTAGTTGGTCAGATTTTCGCAACACATCCCACAAAAACGCCAACGCCTCGTCGAATCGAAACCCGCTCAATTGTCCCTCAATCTCTTTATACAAGCCGACCTTCTGGACAGGAAACTCAAATCCGCCTGTCTCACACAGTTTGGCTACCCTGGCCACCAAATTCCCCAATCCGTTTGCCAGATCAGCATTGTAAGTTTCATTAAATTTTTGCCATGTAAAGTCGCTGTCTTCCCACGGATGGACTTTGGCCAAAAGATAATACCGCAGGGCATCCGTGCCATACTTATCAGTAATCTCGTTTGGAGCAATCGTATTTCCCGCGCTTTTAGAAATTTTCTGCCCGTTAATCGTCATGAAACCATGAATAAACACCTGTTTAGTATTTGGCAGCCCGGCGGACATTAACATTGCCTGCCAAATAGCCGTTTGCTGTCTCAAATTATCTTTTCCCGCAGTTTGAATACCCGGCCAGAACCCATCAAAGTTTTTAGTATTTTCCGGCCAACCCAAGGTGGAAATATAGTTTACCAGGGCATCAAACCACACATACATTACCTGTTCCCGATCGCCAGGTATGTCTATCCCCCAAGGCATCTTGGTTTTAAGTCGGGACACGCTAAAATCTTCAAGTCCTCTTTTCACGAACTCTTTAATTTCGTTAAATTTCCCCCCCGGTTTCACAAAATTCGGATTTTTTTCATAAAATCCCAGAAGTAGTCTCTGATATTTAGAAAATCTGAAAAAATAGTTCTCCTCATCATAAATTTCCAAATCCATGTTCGGATGAAACTCACACTTTCCGTCTTTCAGCTCCGAATCGGTTTTTTCCAATTCACACCCTACACAGTATTTAATTCGGTAATTTTTCTTATATATATCTCCGTTTTTATAACATCTTCTCCAAAATTCCTGGGCCGCAGCGATGTGGTTTGGATCGGTTGTCCGAATAAAGTTCGTATAATCCAAATTAAGAGTCTTTTTCAGTGCTTCAAATTTAGCCGCGTATTCGTCGCAATATTCCTGTGGATCTTTCCCCAGCTCCAACGCCTTGCGGTATATCTTTACCCCATGCTCATCTGTTCCGAAGTTGTGCACTACATTCTCCCCCAACAGTCGGTGATATCTCGCCAACACATCTGCCTGAACGACCTCGATTGCAAAACCCACGTGCGGTTCCGCATTTACATAAGGGATTGTTGTGGTTATATAAAACTTTCCATCCATAATAATTATTTTAATCTAATAATAAGAGCCCTGCAGTGCTGCTCCTCGAGCCGTGTATGAATAATACTGAAAAGGCGAGAGGTAAAGCTGTGTAGGGTTGTTCATATATTCTCCCCCTTTATGTTTAATCTCTTCGGTTCCAATAACAATACTACGGCTCTTTTTTCAGCTCTAGGTCTATGTTTTATCCCTTTGGGAATAACGGTACCTTCCCCCTGTCTTAGCTCAATTGGTCCATCTTCGGTGTCAATTACAATCTCCCCCTTATAAATCAAAAAGAATTCGTCGTCTTCATGTGAGTGCCAATGAAATTCTCCCAACACGGCAGCCGCCCTTAACACCCAATCATTAATAACGGCCACGTCAACCGGCGACCAATACAGGTCTCCCAGTTGCTTATCAATTTCTTCCAAATTGTATTTTTTTATTAAGTTTTTGATCATAAGCTCTCGATTACTTGTCCCAATTTTAATCCAAAATGTTCCGCGGCGCTGCCTTGGTTCACTGCCAGCTCTAGCAAATCGCTACTACCGTTTAAGATCAAAGGTTGTCCTTCCGGCACATCAGAAAAAGTTTTGGCGATATCTATCCCGAACAATTTTTCTCCCACTCGAACTTTTTCTGGCCAAAAGAACTTTATGTTTCCAAAAGCATCCGTGTGTAATATCTGCCCATCTATAAATTCCAACTTCCGAATTTGCTTAATCGGCTTGCATCCGATCTTGTCCGGCGGCTGACCAATAGACAATAGAACGGCAGCTTTCACAAACACATCTCTTCCGTGGAAGGTATTAGATACTTCTCCAAACCATTTCTCGTCTATTTTCCAAACGGTCTCAAGACCATCTTTATTGGCAGCCGGCCACAGCAGTCCATTATCAGGACCCACAAACCAAAAGTTTTTTGTCTTTATTACAATTCCCGCCCGTTCGCCTCCTACTCCCGGATCCACCACCCCTACGTGCACCGCATCGACCGGACAAAACTTAGATAGTTGCCAAATTCCATACGCCCCCTCAAAGATACTAAAAGAGGTCACCTCGTGATTTTCAATCAGTTGCCCCGTAAATCCCAGGGAAGCGAGGACTGCCCTTAGCTGGCTCGTCGCAAACTGGTCTCCGAAATCGCTGGTTATGGTAATAATTTTGCTCATAAAAAAACCCTCTTCTGAGGGTCTGCAAATCCAACACAAACAGACCCTCTTAGGAGGCCTCCATCATGCCCATCGCGACTCGCGAGAGCGTAAGCATCGAGCGATTAAGCGATGTAAACGATATCGGTTTTGTAGAAACTGATATTTCCACCATCATCTCTTCAACTTTCTTGTTCATTGCCGCAATTATAACACGAAATCTCTAAACAAGTTTTATTATCGCCGGATGCAATCCTCCATCATCTCCGAAGTCCATCTGCAATACTTCTTCTTTCTTTCCCCAATGCTTATCAACGTGTTCAGGGCTTAGTTTCGGCTCCGGCATAATACCCCTAACCCTGCAAACATAGCCGACAGCTATTCCTAATACCTTTCCCACCGATCGCTCAAAAACCCAAGAGCCAACATAAACAGGTCTCACTTCCTCAACCTTTAATCCAGTCTCTTCCTCAACCTCTCTTCTAATGGCAACTTCATGAGGCGTATTTTCCTTCAAGTCCGTTGGACCCATACTTCCCCCCGGCAAATCCCACTTTCCCTTTCTGGATGCGGGACCCTCTTCGGTTCTTTTAATCACCAAGATATTGTTTTCGTCATCTACCACTACCGCTTTTTGTAAAACCTTTGTATTTTGCCAATCAACCCACTCCATTTTTTTCAGCTTGTTCCATCTCCAACATTATACCTCCCCGCCCCCTTCCCCACCAAATGCTCCTTTCCTCTCCCCTCGATCTCAAAACCTCCCAAATATTTCTCCATCCACCCCCTCATTAAATCCTTAAACCTATTCTGCGTTACCACCCACATCTCGCCCTCGCTCTTTAGATGTTTAGCCGCGTCCATAATTAACTCCTCCACCAGTTCATTCCCGTATCCCAACGGCAAATTTGATAAAATTAAATCGAATTTTCCCTCCAAATTAGAAAACCCGTCCGAGAGCACCACCCTTGCGTTTTTTGCCTTATTTAGCTCCACATTTCTCTGCGCCATCTTTGTCGCTCTCAGCGAGTCATCACTCAGCACCACTTCCATTTCCGGATTTAACTTGGCCGCCACAATTCCCAAAACTCCGTACCCACACCCTAAATCCAATATTCTCCCTTGGCCGCCGTCGCCCCGAGCTACACCGAAAGGGCGAAGGAGGCTTGCTAATAATTTTGTCCCCGGGTCCACTTCCTTCGCCGAAAACACCCCGCCCTTTGTCTCAAATGAAAACCCTTGTCCTTTTATCTGAATCTTCAAGACATTCATATATCATATATTAGTATATGATACACACTAGCGATACTTGGTTAGGTAAATTTCAACTGTAATCAAAAAACTTCCAAGTAGAATCAAATTTAACAAATTACCCTCTCCGAAGTATCTCATCACAAAAAAAGCACCAACTAGAATAGCGGTAATCAAAGCTCTTCTTCTCTGCCCCCAGATTATTCCCGCAGTTAAGAAACTCGCCACAAATAATAATCCGAAAAAAACTGCAAAGGTAACCCATCCCTCCGGCGCAAAAAAGTAGATTAATCCTCCAACCAACAACCAACACAATACCGCCGCCAAACTCGTCGCCACCAAATTTTTCCTCCGAAATCTCCCCATCCCTAGATTATAATCATTCTGCAAATCTGAATTCTTGTCTATGTCTCCCGATCTCTATCTCATTCTCGCCGCCATTCTTATAAGTCTTTCTCTTTTCGCACTCATCCTGCGCAAATGGATTCGCGAAGCGGGGAAACCCGTAGAAAACACAGCTCTCACCGAGTGGCTTAAATCCATGCAGTCCTCGATAGAGTCAACAAATAAGACCCTAAACGAAGCCATGCGCGGATCCAGTAGTGAAATGACCAAGGTACTCCAGCAAAACACCAAACAATTAAACGAGCGCCTTGACAACGCTGCCCGGGTTATTTCAGCCGTCCAAAAAAACCTCGGCGAAATGTCAGAGGTGGGTAAGGGCATCAAAACCCTCCAGGAATTTCTCCAGTCGCCTAAACTCCGCGGCGGCCTAGGCGAGCAGGTGTTAAACGACATGATAGGCCAGACCTTTCCCAAAAACGCCTTTCATCTCCAATACTCCTTTAAATCCGGTGTTAAGGTCGATGCCGTTCTCAAAACCGACGCCGGCCTTCTCTGTATCGACTCCAAATTTCCCATGGAGAATTTCAATCTCATGGTCAAAGGCGAGACGGAATTAGACCGAATCCACGCCAAACGCGACTTTATCTCCGACGTCAAAAAACACGTCAGCGATATCAGTAAAAAATACATTCTTCCCGAGGAGGGGACCATGGACTTTGCCTTAATGTATATCCCCTCCGAAACCGTCTACTACGAGGTAGTTAACATCGCCGAACTTTCAGAATTTGCCCGCAGAGCCCGCGTCTACCCCGTTTCCCCCAACACTCTTTATGCCCACCTTCAGGTTTTACTTCTTTCTTTCCAAGGCAAGGAACTTGAAACCAAATCCCGCGAAGTGTTTAGACTCTTGCGCGGCATCCAAAAAGATTACTCCAAAGTTGAGGAAAACCTCGGGGTTTTAGGTCGCCACCTTACCAACGCCCACAACCAAATGGGCAACGTCTCTTCCTCATTTAATTTAATGGGTCAGAAATTAAGTCAGACCAACACCCTTGGCGACAGCTCTGAGCCGGAAACCAAGCAACTTGAGATATAGCCAAGATGAGCACAGACATCTCCCAACTCCGCAGAGATCTAAAAGCAGTCTCCGACCCCATCCGGGCCGCCCACTCCATTCGTTATTTCAAAACCGGAAAAGGGGAGTACGGGGAAGGAGATATTTTTGTGGGGCTATCTGT
>CAZETR010000021.1:0-2265 GCA_964514545.1 uncultured Gammaproteobacteria bacterium
CCATCCTCACATCAAAGTGTCCAGAAGGAGGTTCTCCAGATAGAATCTTATTTGTTCCAGGTAAAAAGCGGTAACGATCTGAAACTCCGTCTTCGTTCCATAGAACGACTTCTTTCCCCAGTTCGGTTAAGGAATGGCCCATCGCGAGGAGGCAACCGTAAGCATCGCCATCGGGTCGAACATGAGTGAGAATTAAAAAACGCTTTCCGGAATCAACGAAAACACGAAATTTTTTAGCAAAAACGTGAAGTTTAGATGGAACGGCCATATCTGAGATCTACATTCTATATCTTTTCCATAAGCGATTACAATGGTGATAAACCTAAATCACATATCCCGCATTGCCTCATATTAAAAGACACCGTAGCTGGAAAATGAAAAGAGGGTAAACAGGGTCGTTGCCTCATAATGGATGACACCGAAAAGGAGTCATCATTATGTGTGGAACAAGCAAGAAAGAATATTTAGAAAAGATACGCTGGCGCTATCAACGCAGCGGGAAGCGTGGGAAAAGCAAGATTCTGGACGAGTTTTGCGAGGTCTGTAGCTATGAGCGCAAATACGCGATCAAGCTGTTGGGGCGAAAGAAATCCAGAGTTTTAAAACGGCCTGGGCCGAAGCCGAAATATGGTTCTGATGTGTTGGTTATTTTGAAGGCGATCTGGTTGGCGGCCGATCAGATGTGTTCCAAGCGTTTAAAGGCTGCTTTGGTGCTTTGGTTGCCGTATTACGAAGCAAACTATGGGTCTTTAGAGTTACAGCTTCGGGAGAAGTTGTTGGCATTAAGTCGGGGGACCATCGATCGATTGCTCAAGCCTATTCGGGTCAAATATCGTGGCAAAGGTTTGAGCGGAACCAAGCCGGGAAGTTTGCTCAAAAATCAAATTCCGATTCGCACCGACAACTGGGATATTAAGACACCCGGTTTTATGGAAGCCGATACGGTTGCTCACTGTGGAAATTCCATGGCTGGGGATTTTATTTGGAGCTTAACATTTACAGACATTCTCACCGGTTGGACCGAGACCCGAAGCGTCTGGAACAAAGGGGCACAGGGAGTTATTACCCAGGTGCGTGATATTGAAGAGAAATTGCCATTTGATCTCTTGGGCTTCGATTGTGATAACGGCAGCGAGTTTTTGAATCACCACTTGTGGAGTTACTTTGTGGATCGCAAAAAGCCCGTCCAGTTCACACGAAGCAGGCCTTACAAGAAGAATGATAACGCCCACGTGGAACAGAAAAACTGGACTCATGTCCGCCAACTGCTGGGTTATGATCGCTTTGAAAATCCTCAAGTCGTTGATTTACTCAATAACCTCTATGCCAAAGAATGCAGCGCTTATCAGAACTTCTTTTGTCCTTCTGTCAAACTGGTGGAAAAAAAGCGCATCGGCTCCAAATATAAAAAACGTTATGACGATCCTCAAACTCCTTATCAACGGCTCTTGGTAACGAAGGTGTTATCTGTGGAAAAAATCCTCCAACTGGCTCAAATATTTGCTGAGTTCAATCCCTTCAATCTGAAGAAAATCATTGAACGCAAACTCAGAATCATCTTTGATACAAACAAGGTGAAATCCATATGAATCCCCCCTGGACCCCCCAAAATCTAGTGAGTTATTTCCGTTGGCTTGAACAACTCTGCGAGTTGTTCACAACCAGTCGGCCTGACCCGCACCCTCTTGGGGAGGGTGCTCGGCCAACTGATTGCCGCCACCAGAATAACTCATTCTATGGTGTCTTTCTGCCGTGAGGCAACGCGATAATTTGAATCAAGAACTCTGTGGTAAGTTGCAAGACATGAAAATAGTTTTTTAAATCCTGTTTTAATTCTGTAAATTTTGTTAATTCTGTCAAAAACCCCTAGAGATTTCTTCTCAGACTTCACAGCGCAGAATCCACAGCATTTTATATCAGAATAATTTTGAAAGCGTCAACGATATCAAACTCGAAGAATCAGAGCCTTCGCATTGGAGTGGTCGGGCTAGGCCATTGGGGACCCAATCATGCTAGGCATTTTTCTCGACTCGCTCAGTTAACAGCTCTTTGCGACTCAGATTTATCCCGTTTGCATCAGGTTGGACACCTCTATCCATCTGCAAAGTGTTTTCAAAGCTTTTCATCCATGCTCCGAGAGTGTCCATTAGATGCTGTGGTGGTGGCTACTCCTACTTCTTCTCATGAGAAAGTTGTGATGGCCGCGCTTCAAGCCGGTAAGCATGTGCTTTGCGAA
Source organism: uncultured Gammaproteobacteria bacterium (assembly GCA_964514545.1). Classification (GTDB taxonomy): domain Bacteria; phylum Patescibacteriota; class Microgenomatia; order CAZETR01; family CAZETR01; genus CAZETR01. Next base: position 2,237 of record CAZETR010000021.1, read on the forward strand.
AAACCTTTGGCGCTTCGTTCTAAAACAGC
>CAZETR010000022.1:0-7244 GCA_964514545.1 uncultured Gammaproteobacteria bacterium
ATTTACACCACCTTTCCGTTCAAAAGCGAACAATTACACGAGGAAACCGAAACCCCATCCGGCAGAAAACGCCTGTTAAAATTTGCCCTTCTCTCCAAAGCCATCATTCTCACCCGCATCTTTAATTCACTAAAACAATGAACTGGACCGAACTCATGTCAGATCTAGAGCTGGTCCGTGAACAAACTGATGGCCAGCGCAAAGCTACTGAGACCCTCCACTCTACGCTGGCAGATATGGCCAAAGAAGAGCTTCTCGTTGCCGGCAACCGTTTTCTTGAAGAGTTAGATGAGATCAAAACCGGATCAACCCTCGAGAGCTTTTTAGCGAATATATTTTTCTTAATCCGCATCCATGAACAAAGCCCTTCTCTAAACGACTTCCTCTTCAAAACTTCCACAGAGTACCGGTTCGGTCCAGTAATAAACACTAAATATTGGGCCAATGTCATTCTTTCAGAAGAGGGAGTTTTCTTTGCAGGAAAGCCTCCTTATCTAGAGTATGAATACGCCAAATTTTCGCCTGAATTAACCATCAAGCTTTGGAATGACTATAACAAAGGCGGCAATTCCTTAATTTGCTACTTCGCCAAACTCTCCCCATCCAAAATTCTAAGAAAAATCTGGAAATACCTTAAATAACCAACTATGCCAACCGAATTCGCCATAACTGAAATCGAAATCGCTCTCGAGCAATTGATGGCCGATGCCCAGCGCGAGCTCCGCGCGTCCGCAACCGAGTGGCAAAGCTCAGAACCCGAGCCTCCCAGGTACTGTGACGACTCAATCATAATTATCGACAGATTTTTGCGTCACCTTCGTTTCGTCAACCATTTGCTTAGCTCATCTCCTTCATTCATCTCGGTTTGCACACGAAAAGGTAAATCTATCTATATCTGCAGAACTACGGCTTCTTTCCCCCGATCCTTTATCAGGGTTGGCAACTCCCTTTTCATCAGAATCGAAAAATCGGAATCTATTCACAATTACGAAGATAAACATGCACCCACAGACCCTTTCATTATTCAAAAAATACTAGAGGCTCGCACCGATTCGGACCTACCTTTGCTCTTTCGTAACTTCGCCCAAATGACCGAATCCGATATATTTACCCACATCTACTCATACGTCACATCTTAACCAGTTACCACCGAAGCACTTGCAATCTGTATCACACTAGATATATAATCCCCGCGTCCAGCCCAAAACACTATGAATCTCGCTGAAGCAAGAGAAGCAATCATCGACCGATTGCCACATGGGCTAAAAACCAGGCTTCACATAGTGCCGACGCAATCGGACCTTATAAGCCAAATAGAATCCCACCTCAGAGATGCGAAAAAAGAAGAAGCTAAACTTGCCAGAAGATTCAAACCCATAACGCTCCCGGGGAAAGCCCTCAAACTTGCCGCAAGAGTGCCCTTTGTAAGACTGCTTGAGCAGGTCGGACTTAGTGCCCAAATGCTGGTAGATCAAAGGGCAATGGTCCACGAAACATACAGACTAATTGGACAGCTCTCCTCCGAAGGCCGCAACGCCATCGAATTCCACAATCGCCTTGGCACTCTCTTAGCAAATATCGATGCCGACCCCAAAGATGAATCCTTGCTCCTAGAGCTTGAAACCATGTTTGTAGACAGCGTTCTTGACGAAGCAGGCGTATCCAGGGATCTTGAAACCGATCAACTCCTTGACGAATTGATGAAAAGTGCGCCCCAAGAACAAAAAGCCCGGCTTCGTGAAACATTGCTGTCTGAAGCCCGTCAAACCCTTGATCTCGGCAAACCAGCTATCGATTTAGCGTTAACAAATATCGCAATGATGCGTGAGGAGCTGGTCAAACAATTAATAGCATTGAAAAGAACTACCGTCGTCACCCCAATCACAGATAAAAACCTAAGGGCTGGGGCCCAAATTCAAAGGGCTGAATTGCTCGACGTCCAGTCACTCAGAACAACAATGGGGCAAATGACACTAGCACTGGGGCTCGCTTTTACCACTGCTCAAACTCTACAAGAAGTTCGACAACTTGGAACAGAGACCAATAAACCCAAATTAATCGAGCTTGCTAACCAAGCCAGTCAATTATCCGCAGCCTTCCATGGGGGAGGACAGCTTTCTCTTCCCGAGAGAACACCATCGCCTGCCGAATAAAACCATGACCCACCGCGACCGCGAACAATCTCAAGCTCTGCTTACAGCCGCCAAGGAAACTATCTTCCCCTACACCGAGCGCCTTTCCCATCTCGACCTTCTTTATGCCATGCTCTCGATCCAGTCGGCTTTTATCGCCTACGCTCAGGAGTCCGGCTATGAAGGCTTGGACGCAGTCACTTTCGACTCCACCGGCTTCCCCGTATTGCGCACATTGCTAGGAGATATTAATTTAGCTTATCAGGAATTTGAAACCAGTCGTAGAAACCGCAGCACAGCGGTCTTACCCGTACTCCAAGGAATTGCTAATGCCTCGTCAGCAGAAATTAAATCAGCGTCTCAAAAGGCCACAGCTACAGTCGCAGCTAACCGCACTTTGGCCCTAGCCATCGGCGCGCTTAAGCCTGAACAAAGAAAGTACCTTGCCAAATCAGCCAAACAACAATCGCTGGCATTCCCGCTCTCAACCGCACCGGAAACGCCCGGAGTTCTCGTCGCCAGCAGCAAGCAAACTGACTTCAACACTATCTCTGAATCGCCAAGGGTCTGGCTTAAATACGTCACCCATGCCAATCTCACCGAAAGTGACCGTGGAGATTTCACCCTCTATATCGTCCCCGGTAAGATGGGCCATATCCACGCTCTTACGCCCAGACAGACAAAAATTGAGTCTCAAGACAAAATCAGCAAACACCCATCGCTCGGAAATGTCGAAACCTACCACCCCGCTCTCCTGCGCGCTCTCTACGCCCTTGACTCTATAGCGACCAATCCGGAGATTGTCGCCAAATTCATATATCGCCTTGAAAGCGCCAACACCTTAATTTCCGATATCGGGAACTTTTACCAAACGACTGTTCTTGCCGGCATTGCCCTAACTGAAGAGGAATTCGACCAAAAAAACGCTTATTTCGCCGAATGTTTTGACATTATATTTAATGCCGTTCCCGATGACACCCTCAAAACCTCGCTTCAGCTCGCAATCGCCGAGGCCCTCTCCCCGCTTTCAGAGGAAGCAAAAAAACTCATCAGCACCCCTATTCCAGGTTCCACTTCCCTCGCCCTCACTCCTACCCCACCCCCGGTACAAACAGGACTCTTGGGAAGACTACTACGCAGGGGAGAACCAGCTTCAGAACAAACCGAACTCGGACGCACAATCGACAGACTCGCCGCAGAAGAGGCCCGGAGACAGCAAGGCAAGAAGAATTAAACAATCCCCAGGGACCCTCCTCAAACTCCCCATATTATCGCCCCGTTCACCCCGCACTTTTCCGACCCCCGTCTCGCCTTCTTCGTAAATTCATAAACCCTAACCCCTGACAGGGTCCAACCCTGTCCTGGCCCATATCTAAGCCCCTTTCTCTTTTACCACTTCCGCTTATCCGACCTAATCAGCCCAATCTGACTAATTTGGCCCATTCGTTAAATCGCTCATCTCCGTCCATTGTCTTGAAGCCCCTTAAGTAGCCTGGGTTGCCAAACTCCCTAATTTTTCTCTTAAACTCAAACACTCGTCTTATCATAAACCACTACTCTCGCACTACCGAATCACCCAATCTTCTTGATTCTCGCCGAACCCACCCCCGTTATCCCATTAACTCTACCCGCCAGGGGCCAGACTTCAAATTCCTCGGGTATTCTGGCCAATTCGGTCGCTTCACAGTTAATAAACAGCTCTCCCTTCTCCCCCAACATTGCCAATTGGTCACCAATCGTTCGAAAACTCGGCCCGTAAAAGTTTATGGCCAAATCCGCCTTTTTAGCTTCCGTCGGCACTTCTCCGTTGCCGACTGTATATTCAACCGTTTGCATCTTCCCCTTCCTCACGGCCGTTACAATCATCTTTACCCTAGACAAAATCTGAAAATACTCCATCCGAATCTTCAGTTCCTCGGGCAATATAAGAGAGAAATCAATTAAATCGCCCAATAAATCATTATAGCCAACCGCATCAACCAGCACGATTTCTTCCGCCTTCCGGCAAACAAACGGGGCACCACAGGCACCATTTCCCAAAAATACCACTTTCCCCGTTTCGCTTTCCAATCTGGCAGCAATTCCCGGCATCTCCTCCTCCATCCCCCGCACACTCCTGGCAGTTACCCCCAATCCCCCCATTTCCCGCCGACTACGAAGCTCCTCCGGGTACATAATCGCAAATTCACCGGAGAAAACTCCCATTCTTAATCCCGTCCTTGCCCCCGCAAACCCATTATCGCTCTGCCCAATTTCCCCAGTCCTTTCTTGCATATCTAAGCCCGATTGTATCCCCAGATTAGCAAAAAACAACCACTGAAAAGCAAAACCCCGCCCGGTTTCCCAGGCGGGGTCTATTCATGGCTCGCTTTTATGGAGACTCTGCCGCATTGGCAGCTCTCCATACTTTCCCGGCTCGAGCCGATCCAGGAAAGATTTTTAAACTACGAGGAGAAGGAACCCGCCTTCTCCTGGAGATAGTGATGGGTCAATGGGCTCAGGAGCGGCGCCTAACTCTTGAGGGGTTTCCCTGCTAATCTTCCCGCAATTCCCAAGACACTTTCGGGGATCGCGGTCCTGCAACGATCGACAAAGCCGGGGCATCGCCGTCCTCTCGAAGGACCCGGGCAATGCACTCCGGCTTCAAGGTTTCCGGGATCCACGACGCAAGGCGCCTATTGCGTGGGATTTCGCCGCGAACCGCTAGGGGCCGCAGGCGCTCAACCGGAAACCAAACCTCCTCCACAATCACTCTCCCGTTTTACGGCACAATGCAAGTTGCATTATTCTTCAATAGGCGTTCTCGAACAAATTCGAACGTATTCCAAATAATAGATGAAAAGAAGTTCCTATTCTGCATCCGGAGACACTTTTCTTGCAGGAAGTAATATTCCATCTTCAACCATTTTCCATCCCGATCCAACAAAAATAAATACAACCAAACAACCAGTAAAAATATTCTCTTTTCCCCGACCTATTTTTCTCTCACCTGCGTACATAATAGAAACGGTTGCTCCTGCGGGCACCTTATCAAATTCAAGTCCTACTAGCTCGCCTCTTTCCAAGGCTTGATCAACCGCCTCTTGGCCGTTGAAACCAACATATGGCCCACCTGTCCCCCGATCCCATGAGGTGATAATTTTCACTCCCGTGGCCTTCGGGTTAAGCCGTTCAGGCACTTGAATCCCAATCCTCTCGTAAATTATTTCTTTCTCGATTGCTTCAGACTCCATAATGTAATTATATCATTATATCAATTATTTCATTGAATTCCGTTCCTCAATTATTTAGTCTCTTAGTCTCTTAATTGCTTAATCGCTTACTCTTACCCGCTCTATCGATCGTACATTCTCCTGACAATCATCCCTCTTAAACTCCCGCACTTAGCCTGCACATACGCTCTCGTCTCAGGCGCCACGTCATACATCACCTTTTCTCTGTCTCTTACCACCAGCAATTTATTACTTCTAGCCAGGCTCGCCACAGCTCCGCCTAGATTGCCTTCCCCCAGCTTCTCCGGCCATTGTTTCCGGATGTTCTCCGCATCCACCCAATCCCTGTCGTCACACACTTTAGTCAGCAGGATCAATTCATTTAGCTCCATTTCTAGCCATTCTTCTGCGGTCACAATTATTGTCAACGGAAATCTTTCGTCAATGTCTCCGGTTCTCCACCCCACCGTGCCCATTGCCTCCATAAAACTCCTTATGCGAGCTTGTTCACCCGCCGTCATTGCACTCATCACCCAACTACCCCCCTGACTAAAACTATATATTCTAGCCAAAATCTTATGCGCCGCAACCGGCCCCCGCCCAACTAACAGCTTTCCCTTTGTGATTCCCCGCACCAACTCAGCCACTGACTTGGAATCAAATCTGTTTGCTCTTCCCAGCCCATACTCCACCTCCGTCAGTTTCGCAAGCATTATCCATGCTTCAACCACACTCGCTCGATTTACTTCGTTCGTTTTCAGCTTCTCCCGAAACTCTTCTCTTAGCGCCTCTCTTTGGGTCTCCAACCCTTCTTTAGATCGTCCTTCTTTCATATCGGGGCTTACTATAGCACAAAATCCTCCCAAATCAAGGCCATTGCCAACTCGCACACTATAAGATATAATCAACTTCCTAGCCCAGTACTTTCACAAGCTCATTTATAGGAGGCCATAATGGCAGCAATCATCTCAAGACTCACCGTCGATAACTGGTTTATCGACGTCTATTGCACGGATCTACATCGCGCATCGGCAACGGATGGCGAAGGATGCGGAACGAAAATTCGCTTCTTCGCCTCCGACTTCAAATATCAGTTCTTCGGATCTGGGATGGATAATGCAGGGGATATTTATCCATACGTCACGTGCCCCAACTGCCACAAGATACTCCTTCTGCACGACCGCGAGGTTCCCTCGCACGTTGCAGTCGCCATCAAGAAGGGCAACGTTCCCCACCCCAATCCGGAAATCATGGTAGACGCAACCGCAGACTGGGAAATTCAAGTTACCTGCGGGGGAAACAGAAAGAAGCGCCCCAGCAATAGCTGCGGGCAAACCTTCACAGTGAAAGCCACAGACATTGTCTGTGGGTTTTTCGGCGCCGATTTCCAAGGCGCCGATGGAAAGGTGAAGTACTATTCCGACTGCCCCCACTGCGGCCGTCGCAAATTCCTGAAAATTCCTCCTTTCATAGAGGAAGATGCCCGGATCAGGGGCGAAATAGCTTCGCCCCGACGCCGGTAATTCAACCTCTCCCCTCTCAACCCCCGCACTCCGCGGGGGTTTTACTTTGTAACCCGAGATCCCCCCACGCACCCTCCCCAAACTCTCGTACCAAGAGCCCACCACGCCATGCGCAAACTAGCTGCATTCATGCTCTTTGGGGTCAGACCTTGATTAGGGCTCAGGTCCGACCCCTTTGGATACCATGTGGTTTTTCTCCCTCCCTGACAGGGTCCAACCCTGTCCTGGCCCATAACTAAGCCCCTTTCAGGATTCATTACCCAACCCGTCTCTCCTTGTCTCCCCATCAGTCCAATTTGACTTCACCCTGGAAAACATTCTCACAGATTTTCCAGGCCAATTAGACCAATTGGTCCAATCCGTCCTATCTCTTCTTC
>CAZETR010000023.1:0-21131 GCA_964514545.1 uncultured Gammaproteobacteria bacterium
GAAACAGGATGGAGGTGGTCTGGTCAAGACAGTTAAGGCCGATTGTGACGGCATAACATGGGTTCGTCGTGGCAATCTTGGTGATGAGCCTGACGATATTCCTGTTAAGCTTGAAGACATCCAGGGAGGCCACGTGGTTTATCTCGATGCCTACTGGGCGCTTGATTCAAGCGGCAATCCTGATCCGAACATTTATGTTCCCTCTGTCGTCAAAGACGATAGCTTAAGAAGCGGGATTATTAAGGGAAAGGTGAAGACTGGGACTCCAGCCACAGGCGGCGCGTTTACTGAATTTGTGATGTTTCCTGCTAAGAACGGGAATGGAAGTCGCGATTTCGGTACAGTGACCGTTATGGTTGGCGCGGATGCTCTATGTGGTATTTCTGGTCAGACCGTTCTTGATCACGCGAGTTGTGCAAGATTGGCGGTCGGTCAAGATGTTACCGTAAACGGAGTCTTGGACATGATTTCAAAGAAGGTCCAACCACCGGCGACGACAACGCCAGCATACCCGGTCCAAGTTCGGATTACCTCGCTGGCTGTTCCTTCAGCTACGCCAATTCCGACTGCTACACCGATTCCAACAGTTACCCCGATTCCGACACCTACACCAATTTGTCCCGCGAGTGGGGCTAGAGTGCAGAATCTGACAGGTCAGTCTCAAGGTGTCACTTTAGGAGTCATTAGCTTTAAAGTTGGGACGACTATGAAGTCGATTAAAACCGCTTGTGGTGAGAAATACGAGAGAAAGTTTGGGGCGGGGGATGAAGTTGGTCAGGTTCCAATGTCTCTCGCTGACATTAAACCAGGTCATAATCTGGAGGTTGATGGAAGGTATGAAACTGCCACCAGTAGTGTTTTGGTTCCAGTGGGAAGCATTAGGGATCTAAACTTACTGTCCGCTGTTTTCACTGGCCCGATTATTACGGGTACTCAGGGAGCAGACGGTTTAACGGAGTTTACCTTCAAACCCGTGACTAAGCAGGGTAGGAAGCAGATTGAGTCTGTTACTGTTAGCTTGGCTGGCGCAGTGTGTAAGGTTCCAGTGACCGGTAATGTTATGAATCCGGTTGTTCCTTGTTCTCGGGTCAAAGTTGGAGACCGAGTCGAGGTTTCTGGGATTTATGACAATCTGGCGAAGAAGATTGTTGCTCCGGCGACTGGAAATTTTCCAGTGACTGTTTTGGATTTGTCGCTTTGACTACCTCTGATAGTTTCTCAAAGACGATAAGAAATTCAGCGGTCTTGAAAGAAAACGCCCCGAAGAGGGGCGTTTTCGGTTGTTTGTGCCGAGAGTGAGAGTCGAACTCACACGAGCTTTTGGGCTCACAGGTTTTTGAGACCTGCGTGTCTACCATTCCACCACCTCGGCTTATGAGAGCAATTTAATTGTACAGAATGCGCTCTTTTTCTGCTTCGCAGAAAGTTTTTGAGACCTGTTGGTTCAATAGTGCGCATACGCTTTCACTATTGACTACCATTCCACCACCTCGACTTACATAGTATTATATAATTTTGGGGTTGAAAGAAAAGCGTGCCTATCTTTTTATAGCGCTATTTGTTCTCGCCTCGTGGGTGAGGTTTTATAACTTCAAGAATAGAATGACCTTCGGACCGGAACAGGGAATGTCTCTTTTGGTCTCGGGAAATTATATTAAGAATAAATTTACTCTTCTCGGACAAAGGTTTTGGCGTGAAACTGGCGATGGAAAAATACTTTTTGGCAGTGCTTTGTTTAACTACAGCCTGGTTCCGTTAATGTTGTTATTTAACTATGATCCGGTTCCAATTTCAGCATTTTTCGTTATTTTAAATCTTGCTACTGGGCTTGTTTTGTATGGGGTGGCTTTGAAAACGTTTGATAGGCAGACTGCGTTATGGGCGTTTTTGTTGTTTGCATTCAACAGTTATATGATTTTTCACTCGTTGTTCATTTGGGTATTGCAGTGGGCACCTCTCGTGGGAATATCGGTCTTTTATATTTTATTTCGCTATTGGCGGGCCCCGAAGAGAAAGGGTGCGATTTTATTAGGAGGATTGGTGGGGGTTGGGGTTGGTTTGGATTACTTTTACCTTACAGCCGGGTTGGTTGTGTTTTTGATGATAATATTAGTTGCGAAGAGGAAAGTTAGAGACGGATTGTGGTTTGGGGTTGGCGCATTGGCGGCAAACTTTCCCATGATTCTGTTTGACCTGAGACACAACTGGTATCACACAAGAACTCTTTGGCAATATTCACTGGAAACCTTGAAGCATCCGGCTCAGAGTGGAATTCACTACTATCACTTTTTGTATTTATGGCCGATAGCGGCGCTTCTTGGGGGTCTATTGTTAAAGAAGTTGTTCACCAAAAGTCCTCTGGTAGCGGTTATTTTGGTGTGCGGGTACCTGATACTAAACTTAACCTCGCCCAATGTAAATCTTGATCGGCCAATGGGAATGGAGCGGGGTATGAACGTGGAGAAGTTTAAGAAGGCTGCGGCGTTGATTGCATCTGACAATCCGAGAAACTTTAATGTCGCCGCTTTATTGGATTTTGATAGCCGGGCATATCCATTAAGGTATTTGTTGCAGTTTGTTAATGGTTTTACTCCGGAAGGAGTAGAGGAGTATCCTGGGGCTGAAACTCTTTACGTATTTGCTCACGCTGGTTACGATTTTGACCAGGCACTGGCATGGGAGATAAAGTCTTATCGGCCGTTTGTAATTAAAAACGTGAGATCTGTTGATCGTCAATATAGTGTTTATAAGTTAACCCGGGTTGATTTGAAATGAAATACATTGTGACTGTTTCAATATTAGCTCTGATTCTACGGACTTGGCCGGTACAGGCGTTGGCGGCGGAGAAAAACGTGGTTACTTTCGTGTCAATTGTCCGGGGGAGAGAATTCTGGCGAGTGGGTAAAGAGATTGAATTCCTGATCCGTCAAAGAGACTTATTGGACAGGTATGGTGTCGTTAACACTTGGTTGTTACAGTACGATGCTCTCCTGGACGGTCAAGCCAGGGACGAAATTGACAAGCAAGTGGATTCAGAAAAAGGTTTATTGATGGAAGTTACACCCAAGCTGGCAAAAGCAAGCTTTGTAAATTATGATTGGTTCTCGGAGAAGTGGGAAAGAGCGGACAAGCTGTTTTTATCCGGGTATGAGATTTCCGAGCGGAAAAAACTTATCGACACGGCATTTGAGGAATTTAAGAAGTCTTTTGGGTATTATCCCCGTAGCATAGGGGCTTGGCACATTGACGGGTGGTCACTGCAGTACATGCGGGATAAATACGAGGTATTAGCCGTTCTGGGGTTGGCAGACCAGTACACAACTGATGGGTATCAAGTGTGGGGCCAGTATATCGGCGAACCATACTATCCCGGGAAGCGGGCTGTATTGGAGCCGGCTGAGGATAGAAATGACAAAATTGATGTTGTGAAGTTACAGTGGGCACCCAGGGAGCCGCTGTTGTCATACGGACCCAGCGGGCAAAACTCCAATTATAGTGCTCAAGTGAATGACTATTACAGATTTTATAATCTGGGTTCGGCCTATTTCCGGAGACTTCTGGCTCTTTACACAACGGACATTTCGGGGAAGCTGAGCCAGATTACTTTAGGGTTAGAGGTGGGAGAGTTAGAGGAAAAGTACCTCGCGGGTCTCGAGATACAGCTAGCGGATGTTTCAGCTGCGAGACTTTTAACGTTATCGATGCACGAATTTGCTCTATTATATAGAGCCACATATCCTGATGTTTCGCCGGCAGTGGAGTTGCAGTCAAAAATCGGAGGTAAAACCATGACATGGTACTTTTCCCCAATTTATCGGGCCGGTATTGTTCACGAATTCGGTAAATCGAAATTAGTGGATCTCAGATTTTACCATCGCGGAAGGTTTGCGGATATTGATCTGGAATTTCCGGATAAGAGGCAGAATCTCTATCGGGTGGTCCCGGGTGTCGTGGATAAGATTGGACTGGGAAACGAAATAGATTTGGGGAAATCGAAATTTAGATTTGGTCCTGAGGGTCCGGAGTCGGATGTGCTGACCGAGGAGGCAAAGCCTACTTTGGTGAAACAGCAGCAGACGTCCTGCTTTAGACAAGGATTTGGCGGTTGGTTTGAAGATCGGGTGGTTGGCTTAATTCCCGACATCAGAGCGTCAAAGATAGAAGGTGGCTGGGTGGTGGGTCTAAGAACCGGCTCGGAGGACTTGTGGGGGGTGCGGAAGGGCAAAGTTGGAAAGCTAAGGTTCGAGTATCCGATTTTGGAGTCCTTTTTGGGAATTGATAAAACGTCAAGCCGTGGTGTCGATGCTTTCAGGTGCAAGGAGATAATTGCAAAAACTTACGAAGAAAACGGTCTGGTAATAGAAAAGAACAGTCCATACGGGATAGAAAACATGAGGCGGGAGCTTGGGGGTCATAAATTGTACGAAGATAGCTATTTTGTCGTGAGGCGAAAAGACTAATAAATTCGACTAGTGGGTGCAAAATTAAGGACGCTCGGTTAAAATGAGGCTATGCTGATGGATGAAATAGCAAAGTCCGGATTGGATGCCCTGGAACTGGCGCGGGTGAGTTACGGAGATATCAAAGTTGGGCATTATTGGCATGAACATGTGGCGACTAAAGATGGAACTGTTGAGGCTATGGAGGAGAACGAGAGCCTGGGTTACGGCGTTCGCGTGATTAAAAACAACAGGTGGGGATTTGCGGCCAGTAACGACCTGACCTCAGACGGAGTTCATACTGCCGTGAGAAAAGCCATTGAGCTGGCCCAGGCTGCGGCAAAAGTTGCGGGAGAGAGCGTGGAGTTGACTCGCGAGAAAGCGGTTAAAGGAAGTTATGAAACTCCCTACAAAGAAGACCCGCTTGCTGTCTCAATGGAGGAAAAGGTGAAATTGTTATTACGGGCTGACGGGGCTCAAAGAAAGGTTAAAAAAATTAGAATATCCCAAGCTTTCTACGAAGGGTGGAAACAGGAGAAATTATTTGCTTCCACGCAGGGCCACTGGACTTGCCAAAAGCTGGTCGAGTGCGGGGCTGGCATCGAGGCCACGGCTACAAGCCGGACCGATGTGCAAAACCGGTCCTTTCCCAACTCCTTTCGCGGGCAGTTTGTAACGGGTGGCTACGAGAACGTACGTGGTTTGGGGTTAATTGAAAATGGAGAGAGAATTGCAACGGAGGCTATAGCTTTGCTTTCGGCTGACGAATGTCCGGCCGGGGAAATGGATATAATTCTGGACGGGAACCAGCTGGCATTGCAGATTCATGAGAGTTGCGGTCACGCGACCGAGGGGGATCGGGCTCTGGGGTGGGAGGCTTCTTATGCCGGAACATCTTTTTTAACGCCTGACAAGCTCGGACATTTTAAGTACGGGTCCGAAATTATAAATTTGACTGCGGACGCTACAGTGCCTTTGGGCCTGGGAACTTTTGGATTTGATGACGAAGGGGTGCCGGCCCAGAGAAGGTATTTAATTAGAAACGGAATATTTATTGACTATCAGACTTCTCGCGAAGTGGCTGCAATTTTGCAAAAACTGGTCAAGGGTTACAAGAAGGGTAGCGGGGGAACTGTAAGGTCCGATGGATGGGGGCACTTGCCAATGATCAGAATGACAAATATAAACTTGGAGCCTGGTGGGGAGGATGGGAGTGGCCGAGCCTTTACTCCGGAGGAGCTGGTGGCAGACACTCAGAAAGGAATTTTCTTTTCGACTAACAAGAGCTGGAGTATTGATGACCGTAGACTCAATTTCCAATTCGGAACGGAAATTGGTTGGGAGATAAAGAATGGTAAGCTGGGGCGAATGCTTAAAAATGCTACTTATACCGGGATGACTCCCAAGTTCTGGGCTAGTTGCGACGCCATTTGCGGTCGGAAGTACTGGACGGCCTGGGGTACTCCCAACTGCGGTAAGGGTCAACCGGCACAGCTTATGCATACGGGACATGGCGCGTCTCCGGCGAGGTTTAGAAAAGTGAAAGTAGGGGTATTAAGGAAATGAAAGGTCAAAAATGAAAAATAAAATATTTGGAAAAACTAAACTTTCTGAAATTTCAAAAGGGGCCCTGGAGGAGGCTAAGAGCTTGGGGGCTACCCAGGCCGAGGTTGTATTGTGGCAAGGGAGTGAGGAACTGACGAGATTTGCCAATAACCAGATTCATCAGTCAGTTTCACTAAAAGACGCAATGGTGCACGTAAGAGTCGTGATCGGTAAAAAGATAGGGGTTTCCAGGGGCAACAGGCTGGAAAAACCCGGAGTCAAGGGGGTAGTTAGGAGGGCTTACGAGCTCTCTTTATTACAGCGTGAAGATATTCACTTTCACGGATTGCCCAAAAAGAGATCATACAAAAATGTCGATGAATCCTATGTTAACCAGTCTCACTTGGGAGCTTTAGGCCGGGCTCGCGCCATAAGCGAGATTGTCAGGATTGCCACTGGCGGTAAATTGTCTGCAAGCGGTGCTTTTTCGGAGGCCGAGAGTGAGACTTTGGTTGCTAATTCCAAAGGTGTCATGTCTTACACTCGAGGGAAGAGCGCGTCCTTGTCTACAATTTTGACCGGAGAGAAGGGAAGCGGGTACGGAAGTCAGAGTAGTAAGGGAGGCGCGGAAATAGACTTTGTAAAAATCGGGAAAGTAGCCGCAACAAAGGCAACTCTCGGCGAGTTTGTTGATATTAAACCCGGAGATTACGAGGTAATTTTGGAGCCGGCGGCGGTTTCAGAACTTATGGATTTCTTTGCCTGGTTAGGTCCTAATGCCAGAATTTATCATGAGGATGTGAGTTTCTACCAGGGGAGAGTTGGCAAGAAGGTGTTTGACCGGAAACTAACTATTGATGATGACCCCTTGGATGAAACCGGGTACCCGGTAGGATTTGATTACGAAGGATTCCCTAAGAAAAAGCTAGGATTAGTTAACCGTGGAATTTTAACCGGAGTTGTTTATGATTCATATCATGCTTCCAAGTATGGGGAGACGAATACAGGACACGCACTGCTTGCTCCCAATACTTGGGGTCCGATTCCGATGCACATCAGAATTAAGCCCGGGGATACCAGTCGAGATGAAATGGTCAAAAGCGTAAAACGAGGCTTACTTGTGACCAGGTTTTGGTATACGCGAGTTATTCAACATAAACAGCTGACTTTAACCGGAATGACGAGGGATGGCACATTCTATATTGAAAATGGTAAAATTGTGGGACGTGTCCGGAATCTCAGATTTACTGAAAGCATCCTAAATACCTTAAAGGTCATAAAGGGAGTGGGCGACAAGTTGGAGTTACATGGATCGGAGGGATCGCCCGCGCTTATTCCCTGCCTTCACTTGGCCAGGTTTAGATTTACTGGAGTAACGGAGTACGGATGAATTATGATTAGCGTTCAGGATCTCAGGCCGGGTGTTACGTTTCAGCTCGATGGTGAGCCGTTTGTAGTACTTAAATACGAGCATATTAAGATGGGTAGAGGTTCCGCTACAATCAAAGTCAAGGTGCGCGGAATTCGCTCTGGGAACACTCTCGAGAAAAGTTTTATCAATAATGCCCGGGTTGAGGAGGCAGTTGTTGAGCGAATAGAACTGCAATATCTGTATTTTGATGGATTACGGTATGTATTCATGAATCCAAAATCCTTCGAACAAAATGAGCTCGAAGAGGTAATTGTTGGAGATCAGGCACCATATCTAACTGAAGGGGGCACGGTGTGGGTTCAATTTTACGAAGGTACACCTATTGGACTGGAGTTGCCGCTCAAAATGAGTTTTAGGGTGGTAGAGTGCGATCCCGGGGTTAAGGGAAATACAGCCACCAATCTCTACAAGAGCGCAAAGCTAGATAACGGTATGACAATAAAGATTCCGTTGTTTGTGAATGAAGGTGAAGATGTCGTTGTCGATACAAGGAATGGGCAGTATGTAGAGAGAGCGAAATAGAGACATGGGATTGTAAATTGATAATTGATAATCGATAATTTAGCGATGAAGCCAATATTATTTGCCTGGGGACAGGTGGTTATCCCGAGCTTTGGTTTTTTTCTGGCAATCGGGTTTTTGGTGGCAGGTTTTGTTCTATGGCGGCAAATGAGAAGCGACTATGACGAAGAGGAAGTGATTACTTTCTCCCTGTTTTTAGGTCTGTGCGCCCTTTTGGGGGCCCGAATAGTAGCCATTGGTACTGATTACTCAAGGTTTGGGTCGAGTGTAATTAAGTGGACGGCACTTGTCAGCTATCCGGGCTTGTCATTCTATGGAGCGGTGACGGGGTTAATAGTTGGAACGTGGTGGTTCTCCGTCAGGAGAAAATGGCTGTTTTGGGAGACTTTGGATGCAGCTGTTGTTTCTGGGCTGTGGACTGTCTTGTTTGGTGGAATTGGTGCGTTTTTGTCGAGTGCTCTGATTGGAATTCCGACGAAACTTCCCTGGGGAGTCAGTTTAATTGGCGTCTCCGGAATTCGTCACCCGTTAGGTCTTTATTTGAGCTTCTTAGCTCTGATGGTGTTGGGTGTACTCGGTTGGCTGCGGTCAAGGTATCGTTCTTTTTCATGGTATCCGAGCGGAAAGCCCGGATTTTTGGCAATATTGGGTTTGGAAATTCTTGCGATTGGGCTTTTAGCCCTTGAGTTTTTGCGCGAAGGTGGGATATACTTCTGGGGCATAAGACTGACCCAAGTGCTGATTGGTTTCTTTCTGGTGTTGAGCGCTTGGGTTTTGTATGAAAGGTCAGGCCGAAGCTTGGAAATTGACAAATCCAGCGTACTAGATTTACTTAAACGGAGGAGTGTACTTAAAAACCAAAGGATTAGAAGTGAAAAAAACAAAAGTAGTCAGCAAGATAGTTAAAAGGACGGGGAAGGTTAAATTTCCGGCGAGTTTGCTGGCTCCGATAGGAGTTTTTTTGTCGGAGCAGTTGAAAAAGTTAGAGGGAAGAAAAAACCAGCTTGAGAGTGAAGACCCCTTTTTGGATACCGATCGGACAAAGAATAATGCGGCAATTGACGCGGAAGCCGCTGAGCAATTCGGGCATGCCAGGGTATCGGCGCTGAAGCGGGAAATAGACAGGAAGACTGTTCAAATTAGGAAGGCATTGACGAGAATTAAAATTGGAAAGTATGGAATTTGCGAGAGTTGTGGGCAGATGATCGACACTGACAGGCTGACAATTTATCCCGAGGCGACGTTTTGTGTTAAGTGCGAGAAGAAGAGGGAGAAGTAGCCAAGTTATAGGAGCTAATCAGTGATTAAGTTAACCAAGAATTTATTGGTTGTGTGTCTGGTTGTCATTTTGGATAAAGCGAGTAAGTGGTGGGTGGTGAGAGAGAGTTTTGCTTTCTTTGTTAATCGGGGCGGGGCGTTTTCGGTTTTTAGGCATTGGCCCTTTTTTGGGTTATTGCCGATCTTGGCCCTGTGTTTACTGACGGGAATATTTCTGAGAAAGTACAATCAGTTGGGAGATATTGAGCAGACAGGACTTGTTTTATTGTTTGCCGGAAGTATAAGCAATCTTACCGATCGGATTTTGTGGAATGGGGTGATAGATTTCCTGCACGTTTTTCCTCAGAATTGGTTTAATCTGGCAGATATAGCAATTGCGGGAGGGGTGATAATGGTTTTGTTGGACCGACCAATAAAGCGGTGGATTAACAGACCCGTGGTTTAAGTCTAAAATGCAGTCATGGAGCCAAGAGTTATTTTTGAGGATGAGTATTTGCTGGTCATTGATAAACCGGCAGGGATGGTAGTTAATCGGGCAGAAAGTGTGAAGGGCGGGACGGTGCAAGACTGGGTTGAGAAATACTTAAATTTAACCAATCCGACAAATTTGACCAATACGCCGAATGATGATTTCGTGAAGAGAAGCGGGGTAGTCCATAGATTGGACAAGGAGACCAGTGGTTTATTGTTGGTTGCCAGGACGCCACAGGCGTTTTTTAACTTGCAGAGGCAGTTTAAGAATAGGCGGATAAAAAAGAAATATATTTCCCTGGTCCACGGCATTCTTAAAAATGATCAAGGCAGCATAAAGAGTGATCTTGGAAGGTTACCCTGGAATAGGGAAAGATTTGGAGTGCTTGAGGAAGGAAGAAATGCGGAAACGAAATACACTGTACTCAAGCGGTTAGACTCCAAAGTGGCTGAGGAAGTGAAACGGAAGTTTCCAGGCCGGGACTATGGTCTTACGCTTCTGGAGTTGAGTCCAAAGACGGGGAGAACTCACCAGATTAGAGTGCACTTGAAATCAATAGGACATCCGGTTGTTTCCGATGAATTTTATGCGGGAAGAAAAACAGCGCGAGATGATAGGAAATGGTGTCCTAGGTTATTTTTGCACGCTGCCGGAATTGTATTTGACCATCCGATTCTCGGTCGCAAGGTTAATTTAAGCTCAGACCCTCCGGCCGACTTGATTGCGGTGCTGACGGAGGTGGGACTTGATGTTACTATGTAAGTTATGGGATTACCTGCCCTGTTGAGTTTTGGGATGGTGGTGATTTTGGCAACTTTGGTGGGGATTGGGTTTAGGGCGGTTAAGTTACCGCTCATTTTGGCCTATTTGACTACAGGGGTTTTGATATTTGGATCACATAAAATAATTCCTGGGTTTCAGGCTGAGTTATCGTATCTACCCCAATTTGGAGTGGCCTTTTTGCTGTTCCTGGTTGGCATGGAGCTCGATATAAAGAGATTGGGGGGCGTAGGTAAGGCTGTGATTATTTCCTCGGTTGGTCAAATGGTTTGCACAACGGGTTTAGTTGCCATGTTTGGGAGATGGGCGGGGTTGACTATTGCGGAGTCGTTTTATTTGGGTTTGGGGGTGTCATTTTCGAGTACGATTATCATTGTGAAGTTGTTTTTGGATAAACATGAGCTTGATTCGCTTCATGGAAGGATAGCTTTAGGAATTACCTTGGTTGAGGATCTGGTGGCCGTAATGGTCCTAATGTTTTTGTCTTTATCTGGATCATACCTTGAACTAGGTTTAACTGCTTCAATTCCGCTGGTCTCCCTTCTCGTAAAAGCTCTAGGTCTTGGCTTGTTTGCCTGGGGTTTTAGTAGATATGTTGTGGTTAGGATTTTAGAGTACGTGGCCGTTAACATGGAGTTGCTTTTTTTGTCAGCGGTTGCTATATGTTTTCTGTTTATTGAGCTTTTTGTCTGGAGTGGCTTCTCTCTTGAAATTGGGGCTTTTGTTGCTGGAGTTGTTTTGGGGAATTCAGATTTTCGACTGCAAATTGCCTCAAGGGTTAAGCCGCTTCGAGATCTGTTTGTAGCAATTTTTTTTATTGAGCTCGGGTTGATGCTTGGACGGGGCCTGGGGGAAACGAATTTTTGGATGGTATTTGTTTTAGTTATATTTTCCCTGGCCGGAAAGCCCCTGTTTTTTATGTTCGCATTGACATGGTTCGGTTACAAACGGCATTCATTGTTTCAGGCAGCTGTGGGGTTGTCGCAAGTGTCTGAGTTTTCCCTAATTATGCTTAGTCTCGCACTTTCAAAAGGTCAGGTTGGGCAGCCGGTGTTGAGCACGATTGCTTTGACGGTTGTAGTGACGATGTCAGTTTCTACCTTCACTATAACCAACAGTGAAAGAATTTATGCCTTGCTTAAACCAATTATAGACTTGTTTCCCTTCGGAAAACGGCACGAAGAAACTGGGGAGGTAGTTGAGATTTCACAACACACGGTGTTGGTTGGGTGCGACAGAAGCGGTACGAGAATAGTGGCTTACTTTAAGCAATTGCACGGTAAGCTAGTGGTGGTAGATTTTAACCCGGACGTGTTTGAGAGGTTAAAGAGTGAGAAGGTAGACGTTATTTTTGGCGATATGGCGGATTCTGACGTAGTTGAAAAGGCAGGTATTGGGAAGGCAAAACTTATAATTACGACTGTACGAAATATTAATGATAACTTGGCTCTGCTGGAGTATCTAAAGAAGTTTAAATCAAGTGCAAAAGTTATTATGTCGGCAAATACTACAGTTGAGGCATCAGTTCTTAAAAAGGAGGGAGCTAATCGAGTGGTAGTACCAATGGCACTTGAGGGAGAATATGTTGTTTCCTTGCTTAAGAGAGGTCTCGCTAAAATTTAATGTAAAATGTGGTGGTGAGGGATCTTTTCTTCAGACGGGAAAACAATATTGACGGGGTCGTTTCACGAGGAAAGATTAGTACTCGGCACGGAACGATAGAGACACCGGTTTTCATGCCGGTTGGGACCAAGGCGACAGTGAAAGCTCTATCACCTGACGATGTTAAAGGTATAGGCGCACAGATTATTCTGGCTAATACTTATCACCTTTTTTTGCGTCCCGGACCCGAGTTATTGGATAAGTTTGGTGGAATTGGTCAATTTATGAAATGGAACGGGCCAATTTTAACTGACTCAGGGGGGTTTCAGGTTCAGTCGTTATCCAAGATGGTAAATCGACAGTCAACCAATTTCAATTATCAAATCAATAATCAAGATCTTTCGTTGGCAAAAATCACTGAAGACGGGGTCGAATTTAAGTCATTTATTGATGGCTCCAGCCATTTTTTTACTCCGGAGAAGGCAATTGAGATTCAAGAACAGCTGGGAGCTGACATAATCATGGCATTTGATGAGTGTACGCCAAATACGAATGAGTCCTATACTCGACAGGCGATGGAGAGGACACATCGGTGGCTGGTGCGTTGCAAGAAGAGGTGGCAAGTGCTGGAAAATTCAAAATTCAAAATTCAAAATTCAAAAAGCCCCCAGGCTCTCTTCGGTATTATTCAGGGAGGGAGATTTAAGAAACTCAGAAGGGAATCGGCAAAATTTGTGGTTGACCAAAATTTACCCGGAATTGCAATCGGGGGAGAGTCGATTGGGTCGGATGCCGAACAGACGGCAGAGACGATCTCATGGGTCTTGGACATCATTCCTAAAGATAAACCGATATATGCGATGGGGGTCGGTGTCAGACCCTCTGATTTAATCTCTGTTTTTCGCGCGGGGGCTGATATGTGTGATTGCGTGGCCCCGACAAAATTAGCCAGGTCTGGCCTTCTCTACGACCCTCGAGAAAAAACTGAAAGGATAAACATAGCTAAAGCAATATTCGCCAAAGATAAGCGGCCAATAGATGACGATTGTGATTGTTATACATGTAACGGGGGTTTTTCAAGAGGTTATCTGCACCATCTGTTTAAATCAAAGGAGCTGCTGTATTATCGTCTAGGCTCAATTCATAATTTGAGAGTGATGGTAAGAACTGTTGAAGAATATCGGACGAAGTCTAATTCTAAGATTAAGTAATTAGCATGGCATCCCCGAAAGAGTAGAAACGGTAGTTGTTTCTGGTTGCATCAAAATATGCTTTCCGACTAATGAGCTCTGAAAGTCCGTAAACTTGTTTTTGGAATTGAGGTGGGAAACCAGGGCGGAAACTAACATTAGAATTCTTTGCGCACGACTTAAGCACCCGGCGTGTGGTTGTTCCCACGGCGATAATTCTTTTTCCAGCCTTATTTTTGGATGAAGCTCCCGCGGGCTTACGCCCGGGGTATCTTCTCCCTGTCGCTTCGTCGGGAGCGGAATCCCTCCGAAGCGAAACTTCTTCGCTTTCATCCACGAGCTCACGCTCGAGGTTTTTCGCGAAGGGGGATAAAAGGTCAGGTAAATTGAAGAACTGGTGATGTGAGTTCCGAGCGAGCTTTCTGTTTAGAACCAGAAGCTGCGAATGGTCTCTAGGTCCTGCTATTGTATTTGCAATATATTTTTGGGGTAGTTGGTAGTTAAATAATGATGTTTTCATCGCTATATTCATTGATTATAGCCTGGAAATTGGCATATGATGAAGAGGTGAAGCTTTTCCTGCCCAGGCCGGCCTACCGACATCGGGAGATTCCTAAAACTCTATCTTTGACAAAGGTTGCTATTTTCTTGATTTGTTTGTTTTTGGGGGCGGCTGTATTTAGAGTTTTGACGGTTGGAGCCAGGCTCCCGAAGGGAGGAAAGTTGAACTTGATTCTGGAGGAACCGCTAAGTATTTTTTCTTTGGATCAGAATTTACAAGAAGCCGTAGTGATTTTAGTTCCCGAGGAGACTGTGCTTGAGTTACCGTTGGGTTTGGGATCTTATAAGGCTGGGGCTGTTTCACAGCTTTCAAAGCAGGAGAAAAAAGACCTGTCTCTTTTGGGGCATGGTGTTTCACTCTCACTAGGTGTGATGACGGACGGTTGGCTGGGTAGTCGTGAGTCGTCGATTTTAGGCTTTAGGATTCAAGGGGACAGACTAGAAAAGGTTGGTTTTTTCCAGGGATTATCTGCTATTTTTTATGGGAACTCTAATCTGTCATTTGTGTCCAGATTTGAGCTATTTTGGAGCATGGTTAGTGCGGGGTCATATAATGTCAAGCTAGTAAAGCTTGGAGAATTGGGCGGAATGGATAGAGTGGCTGATCCTGATGGCCAGGTACTTATTCAACCTGAGGCGACGAGGCTGAGCACCTCGTTGGGGGTATTGTTGAGAGACCCGAAAGTTTCTAGGTCCGGAATTACAGTAACGATTGTAAATTCAACCGGATTGGTTAATTTGGCCAGGGAAATTAGCCGGGCAATGAGAAATAGCGGGGTGAGGGTTATAGCGGAACTAAGCCGTGATGGGTATGGGGGCTATTGCCGAATCGTGGGAGATAAGAAACTTGCAACAAGCTTTACAGTTAGGAAGATTGAGGGTTGGATGGGGTGTATTTTTACTCCAGGAGAGGTTTTCGGTCGGAGTCAACTTGAGGTATGGTTTGGTGATGAGTTTAAAAATTACCTTCTCGGGGAAAAGCCAGCGCGTTGAGCTATGAGTCCTCTGTTGTTTCTTCCTCAGCCCTAGTGCTAAGACCTTCGTGGACCAACTCCGGAGGAATGTACGCTACATAAGAAGCAGAATCGGATAAGACAAAAGATGCCGTATTGCTATATTTTTTACTGCGCTTTTCTTCGTGAATAAAAATTTTTACTGAACTTGGTGTCGCAGATCGAATGAAAGACTTGTATAAATTTCCACTTTTTATCATTGGAAGCAGTCGTGCGGCCAGATCGTCTGGCAGCCTGCCAACAGTTGATTGGTCAGGAAGAATCACAGAAACAGAATGTTGCCTTGGAATGAGGATTACCTCATCACCAGGGTCCAGCCTGCTTAACTTTTGAGGCGAGCCTATTTTTACCAGAGCTACGGTCTTGGTTCTGCCCGGTTCCTCAATAAATGCAACTTGGGGAGAGACTGGAGACGGCTTGTTACCCTCCGGTCTAACATTTTTAAGTCGTTCCAAGTTGCGTTGGGCAATCGGGTTGTGGGGATCCAGCTTGAGTACTTTTCTATATGTTGCTTGCGCTTCCTTAATTTTTCCAAGCTCGATATAGGCCTTGGCCAAGCGGTTAAAGGCTCCTGAATCTAACGGATTTTTCTTAACTATCTGAATGTTAATTTTTGCCGCTTCAGACCAATTTCCCTCTTGTGTCTTTCTAATAGCTGCGGTTGTTTGCTCGTCCATGCATATGAAGTATAGGGTGGCTTAGGTTTTTGTCAAGACTGTGGTAGATTGAGTATAATTGGTAAGTTATGAGTGGACATTCAAAGTGGGCGACGATTCATAGACAGAAAGAGGTGAAAGATGCCAAGAGGGGGGCCGTGTTTACTAGGCTGGGCGCAGCTATTACTATCGCGGTACGGGAGGGGGGCGGAATAGCCGACTCTAACACGAATTTCAGGTTACGCTTGGCTGTTGACAAGGCGCGCATGGCCAACATGCCGAAAGAGAATATTCAGAGAGCAGTCGATAGGGGTGTAGGGCAGGGAGGGCAGGACAGACTGGAGGAGGTGACCTATGAAGGTTTTGGCCCCGGAGGAACAGCTATTTTGGTAGAGACTGCCTCGGATAACAAAATGAGGACAATCTCAGAAGTTAAGAATATCTTTGAAAGAGGTGGGGGAACCATGGGAGGTCATGGTAGTGTCGGATATATGTTTGAGAAGAAAGGTTATTTGTTAATAGAGCCGTCTGGTAGCTCCCGAGACGAACTTGAGTTGATGTTAATTGATCTGGGAGCAACTGATTTAGTTGAGGTTGAGGAGGGAATCGAGGTTTATTGCGATCCCCAAAAGACCTATCAAATAAAGATAGACTGTGAAAAAATCGGCCTTAAAATTGACACAGTTGAGCAAATCATGCACCCGACCACGACAATCCAGATTCAGGATGAAGATCGAACTAAACTTGATGCGCTGGTCGAGAAGTTTGAGCAGCTAGACGACGTACAGAAAGTTTATACAAACGTTTTGTAAAATTATTAATGAGAAAAAGAGCAAAGTTCGTGGTGTCATCTATAATTCTGGCTCTGGGTTTTCTGGCGATCGGGATCTTTGATTTCTCGTGGCGTTATCAGGCAATCGTTTTTTTGTCCGCTGTTTCAATAGTTTTGTCAATTTGGTCGTTGTGGGAAGGACTTACGGGTATCAGCTGGTTAATGACGCTAATCTTGCCCCCTCTTTATACTGCCGGGGTGGGAATGTTTTATTTTTTGCTTCCTGCTTCATGGCTTGCAAGGCTACCGGTCACGGTTTTGTTTGCAGTAGGAATGTATGCGCTTCTTTTGACGCAGAATATCTTTACCGTTGCTTCAATTAGGACAATTCAACTTTTCCGGTCTGCTCAGGCAGTTGGGTTTTTGCTTGCGCTAGTGACGGCATTTTTTGCCTATAATTCAATTTGGTCTTTTCGGTTACCTTTTTGGTTAAATGGTTTTTTTGTTGGACTTGTAACTTTTCCTCTGGCTTTGCATGGTTTGTGGTGCGTTAAACTTAATGAGAGTGTGACTCGGGGTCTGCTTTATTTCTCGCTTATAATTTCTCTGATTTTGTTGCAGGCAGGTCTAACTCTTTCCTTTTGGCCGGTGAGTGTTGCCACCGGAAGCTTGTTTTTGACAGCTGTTTTATATGTTACGCTCGGTCTTTGTCAGCATTACCTTGACGATAGGCTCTATGCGAGAACGATAAGAGAGTATTTATTGGTAGGTAGCGTAGTTCTACTTACAATGTATTTAACTACAAGTTGGGGAGGGTGAGGCGGAATGTGGGGAGTTGAAAGACGAGAGTTATTCACGAGTTCTTCCAGGGTTGCGTTTTACGCCGGCTATAAACTGGCTCCCGTCGTGGGTGAAGGCGCCAACATTGCAAGAATTGGGAAGAGAGAGCATCAGCGGATCCTGGGACACGCGGCCAGAAGATTTGGAATTGCGTTTCCCGGTATGGAAGGAGAGGAAATTTGGGATATTGTTCCGGGATTTAATTTGCATAGGGAAAGCCGGAATCGAGTAATTATGGGAGATAATCCACGTGTTGGTGTGGCTGCTGTGGTGGACGGATATGTTTTTGACCAGGGAGTAGTAGGAGAAATAAAACTGGGATCGAAAGGTACTTGGGAGCAGATGCTTCAGCTGATGATTAACTGTCTTGTGGTTAGTAAACATTTGGGTGGTGCCCAAGTACAGGGATTTCTGTACATGGCAAACTCCGGTTATTTTTATTGGCTTGAAAATGGGGGAAACCACTTGTGGGACTATTGCGTCAGGTTGTGCCAACTGACTGCTCTCATTTACACAACTGATGAAGAGAGACGAAGACAAGAGGGTAAAACGAGAGAATACAACCGTGACCAACGAAGGTTGAAGGGAATTAAAAGGGGAGTTAGGCGGTTGCCGCCGGAGGAGATTGAGGCATTTGATCAATATCTTTTTAACCTCGGCCGAGAAATAGACTCAATTTGTTGGGGTGAGATTAAACCCGATGTCGAGCAAATTTTAAAAAACCCAGGGGTCTCTCGGCAGGGGAGAGAAGCAGACACGAGACAAGAACGTCTATTATAGGCCTATAATGTACTTCTCGGACTCGTTTTTTCACGGGTGCGGAAATTATTTTTCACAACCTGGCACTCGACGTTAATCAGTGGCAAATGATACTTTACGGGAGGCGTATAATGTCTCGGTCTGTTGTCGATGTGCGTAGATTAGCCTTTTTCTGTTTAATACCTACTTCTCCTAAAAGGTACAACTTATATTTAACACCTCCAAAGCTAAAGGGGGTCGAAATGGGCTATTTTAAGTGCTATCTTGCTGATATCGAATGATATAGTCACTGTTTAAAAACGGCTTTTTTGAAGCGAAAGATTGATGAATATCCCTATAAATCTTGTAAATCAGCGGTGTGGATAAGAGGGAGGAGAGAGGTCTGTCTTTACCCAACTGGCATCACTCCTGTCTTCCTTTATCGTGTGATCGAATCTATTTTGTGGAATTGATCAAAGACAAGGTATGGGTACCTGGCGGAAGAGTACTCCTCCTGTTGGAGATGTGCCTTATCTTAATTTTGGTGAGCAGTTTGAATGGGTTTTGAATGAGGTGAACGAAAGCACTTTCGAGCAAATCAGTTGTGTGTCGCACAATAATACTTTTGCGACATCAAAATGGGTTGAGGGAGGAGGGCAGAAACGGATGATCAATAATCCTTTAATTCCCAATCACAAATCAGTATTTGTTTGTTTCCTTTGCCTTTATCCTTATCGATTTCCCCCGGTTGGCAAAGTTGTCTAAAATTCGATTCCAAAAATAACCCGAAGATCTCGCGGTTGTTATAATTCTCTGAATTTAAAACGCATGCATTGCGATTACAGACTACTGCTTAGGGTTTGTAAAAAGCCGTTCTAGGGCATCCTGTGGGCTGTTCTTTTGAACTGGTTGATAATCAACAGCGGTCCTTGTTTCGCACCTGACTGGTTTGTGCCAAACGCTTGTGATGTGCGGATTTGCGGGTAAGTATTTTCCTGTTCGGTCGGTTCCCAATACGCTCTAAGGAGATGATCCTAATTGCTGGATAATATAAATAGTTAAGTCTGAAAGTTTGAAGTTTGAAAATTTTAATGTCGCACAATATTGACATTACTTGGGTGATCTTCTATTCTGAATTGGTAATATCCAAGCAAGTTAGACCCTCCCCTACTCTGGCGAGGGGACGTGAAAAATTGTCCAGTGAAAAGTACACTCAAAATAACAAACTGACATGGCTGAAAAAAGTGAATTTGAAAGATTAACCGGAGACTTTTTGGAGTACATGCAGGTGGAGAGGGGCGCCTCTCCCCTGACCCTACGGGATTACAGGCATTATCTCTCTCGATTTGCAGCTTGGTTTCTGGTTGATAACGGGTCGGGGGGGGTTGGGGAAATAACCCTCGATATGGTTAGAAAATATCGTGTCTACCTTGGGACGATTGGTTTGTTACCTGGGACAAAGCAAAGATCACTTCAGCGGGTGACGCAAAATTATCACGTTATTGCACTCCGCGCTTTTCTTAAGTGGCTGATAAAAAATGATCATAAAGTATTGTCGCCCGAGAAGATTGAGTTGCCAAAGACAGAGTCGCGTTCACTTAAGTTTCTTGATACGGACCAACTGGAGAGATTACTCGGCCAGCCAAGTTTATCTGACCCGCGGGGGCTGCGGGACAAGGCGATTTTGGAGCTGCTGTTTTCGACGGGATTGCGGGTGAGCGAATTAGTAAGTTTAGATCGAAATACGGTGAATTTGGATACCCGGGAGTTTGGGGTAATTGGCAAGGGCGGCCGCGCGAGGGTGGTGTTTCTTTCTGAAAGATCAGCGGGGTGGCTGAATCGATATCTTGTGACTAGAGAGGACGAGTGGGAGGCACTTTTCGTCCGACATGTCGGACGAAGCAAGCCACAAGCCACAAACCACAAATCCCAAACAGATTCAAAACCACAGATTCAAAACTCAAAACAGTTTTCCGATTTTGATAAATCGTACGGTAAGGCGATGCGCCTGACTTCAAGGACTGTGCAGAGAATTGTGGAGAAATACGTCAGAAAAGCCCACTTGCCGATTAAGATCACGCCTCACGGTTTGAGGCACTCTTTTGCGACTGATTTGCTTCGAGCCGGGGCGGATATTAGAAGTGTTCAGGAGATGCTGGGGCATAAAAATATTTCTACGACACAGATCTATACCCATGTGACCAACAAGCAACTTAAGGAAGTACACGAGCAGTTTCATGGGAGAGGAAGATAGCAAGTCCAGGTAGTCAGTCTGTGTCTAAAGGTGAGGAATGCTGCTAGCTTGAATGTGTGTGATTCGATTCTGTTGTGCCTGCAGGGTACCTGATCCCCATCTCAGCGGGATTTGCAATTGGAGCTCGGGTTTGTTCCCTCAGCTCGAGGAAAACTCCCCCACGCTTTCCGAATTCCTTGTTAGCAGTTCTTTTGACGGCTAAGGTTACGTTGGAAAAACGGACTAAGAGTTCCACCTTTTCTCCATTTGCTCTAAAAAGAAATGGTAAATCAACGACGATATTTTCATCTTCCAGTTTTTCCCAAACACCACCCTTCGGTCTTTGTATTTCGATGTTAAACTCGCCGGCGAGTTTGTCACGTTTAATTGAGACTGTTTCAGGGCCAAGCACAAGATCGATGACGCTGTCGGGAGTGTCTTTGTGCACGTTTGGAAGGTTTACTCTGATTCCCTCTCCTTGATAAGCACGATCGGGTTTAGGCATGCCATCTCGATCTCTTCCGGCGACGTTTTTTCCAATAATAGCTGTAACTCTAGCCTTTGTGCTTTTGAGGTCATGGAGGAAGACCTCGCCTCCATAATCGGGGAGGATGCACTCAGCCGCAAAATCATTTATCCGTTCTGCGGATGCGAGATCCGGGCTTAGACCTGTCATTTTTGTTTTTGATTATGTAAGTAGAGCGAGCTTTAGTGAGTATATCAATTTTGTCCACTAAAAACGCCGCTGGCGTTTTTGCAAAGTAGCAAAACTACAAGCGGCGTGGGTATGTTCTCCACGCAGTTTTCTGCTACTTCGTTTTTGGGTGGAAGAGATTCGAGGTTGCCCTCTTGCGGATTGCCCCGCCGTTTTCTCCACCAGTTTTTGTTACTAGACCTGCCGGTGGCCGCAATTGCCACAAAAGTCAGAGTCCTTGGCAATTTTCCGGCCGCAATTTGGACATGATTTCTGCGGGTTTTGCGGGTACTCGGTTCCACAATTTCCGCAAAAGCGGGCAGAGGGTGTGTCCGTGTTGCCGCAGTCCGCGCACGTTTTGCGG
>CAZETR010000024.1:0-4212 GCA_964514545.1 uncultured Gammaproteobacteria bacterium
CTTAAGCCAACAGGGCCCCTTAGTCTCTCCTTCTTAGTCTTAAACTACTCTCAAGCCCTAGTGCCTAGTGCCTCTCCCCGTTCTTACTCTTACTCTTACCCTAATGACCTGACCCGCTACGCATCTCTACCCATCTCTACCCATCCTCATCGCCCTTACCAACTCCTCTTTCGTCAATCTCGCCGCCTCTATGCTCTGGGGAATAAAATGCTTCAAAAAGTGGCTTATTCCAAACCTGTCCATATACTCCGGGTCCATTCTTCTCCCTCCACCCCACACTCCGTCCAACCCCATTATTGCAAACCAATCAAACGCATCCGACTTCCGAGCAAAACCGGCTACCTTCCCGGTCGCGCTATTTCTCAAAACCGGAGGCGAGCCGGGCACGTCCACTATTACCACATGCGGTCTGTCTCCATTTACAAATATCGCCAGCATTCTCTCAAGTGCGTCATAAATCGATTTCTTTTGCTCTTTCTTTTCCCGACGCGCTGACTCCCGCAAACCCCCAAGCTTCTCCAGAACTTGGGCATAAGACAAGTCGCCAATTCCCCCTCTCTCGGCAGCGAGTCGCGCGTAATCCTCCGCATTTATATCAGAGATTTCGTCAAGGCTGATTAAAGGAAATCCCCCCCTCTCGGCTACCACCAACGCTGTGGTGGATTTGCCTATGTTCGGCTCCCCGATTAATCCAAACAAAATAGTCTGCGGGCTGTTTGCCTCCGGAACCTTAAAATCGCCAACTAAATGCTTAGATCCGTTCATTGCCAAATGCACGGCCAGCACAGGCGGTAACTTTAGTGTTTCCACGCAGTACAAAATATCCCCGGCCTCCTTAGCCGTTAGACTCTCCTTTTTTACTTGCACACCATCGGGAAGTTTCATCGCATCCATTAGCCACGCAAATTCCTTGGGAAATTCCAATTCCCTAGTCCATAAATAAAGCTCTCTCCCGGTGCCTCCAGCGTCCGGCGCTCTCAATATAGACATTCCTTCTCCCAATTCTATTTCTCTATATGGACTCCTATCCACCGGTCGTTCCACTGTCGCACGTCTCCCAGGCCTAAGATCCACCCCCGGCGCATGATCCAACTTTAAATCGCCCATATTAGTCCTTCTCCATCCTAAAACCGTGCTTAGGTATGGCTTTTATTCTATACTTGGTCAATTTTTCATCCAGCCTTCTCATCGCCTTATTCACCGCCTGGTCGGAAAACTCGTCATAGCTATCTTTGCCCCACTTAACTTCAGCCACCTGTTCTTTAGTCACAAACCCGGAATTGTCCAGCATTAACTTTAGAACTTCAGCTTCAAATTTACTTAGGTTCCCGGTCTCTTTCCCTTCTTCAGAAAGTCTTAAATCCTGGCTTATCCCAATATCAAATCTCGCGATCGGCATATGCGCAAAGTAATTACCCAATAATTCGCTAATCCAGCTATTATTAGATCTAACTCCCAGTTTTATCAGATCCACTTCTTTACATTTCTCAACTACCCTCGCAGTCGGCACCATTACAGCAGTCAAATCCGGCTCACTTGCGATCTCCGCTGTCTTTTTTTCCAGCAAATCCTTGTGATAAACCAAAAATTTAACCAGCCGGGGAATTCCCCCGGAAAGTGCATAAATTCTCTCTGTCTGGCCCTTATCTAACGATTTATCAATGTCTTTCACGATCACCGCCACCTCTTCGCGGGTTCTGGCTCGAAAATAATAAGTTTGATAGACATGGCTCGCCACAAAGGACCGCCTATATTCCTCCGATTCCAGCAAGTATGGCGTGTTTACCAAAACCGCAAATTTCTGCACCACGCTCGCCACCTTAAAATAGCCAATTGTCTCCTCCAACGCCCTCTCATTCTTATCAAAATCCAAATCCAATATGTTGTACTCGCTTAGTTTCTGCCCGGCCGTGTTGATATAACTTACTTCCTTCTGGCTCCTCTTCTCCAAAAATAGCTTCACGTAGTAGGACGCCCCCATCCCCGGCACCGTCACGATCAAATAATTTACCTGGGATTTAATATTTTTCGCCAGCTCAAACTCAAACTCCAGATACGAGGGCGTCGTATAAAAATCCATATCCCGATAATACCATGTACTCTTACTTCTCAAAAATCATAAATCTTGAATCATAAATCACTCCTCGTATTTAGATTTGATTGGTCATTTGCCTCTTGCTTGCCCTTCGAAGTTTAGCGAAGTAGGGCCTTTCGTTTGTGGCTTGGGATTTGGAGCTTGTAGCTTGATTCTGTCCCCCTTTTGTCCCCCAAACGTCCTGAATCTAATCTCCGACTATAGGACACTATCCTCGTCTTAATTCGAGACCCGGTTATGGCAACTCGAGGCCTCGAGAGACAATTTCTCGCACCTTTACTTATCAGCTGCAGTCAACAAACAGTCAAAGGAGGCTATCGTGAAATCTATCGTCCGGATCGCGCTCGTTGTCTCGATCGTCCTCACATATATACCGTTCTCTGTTCGTCCGACCCACGCCGCCGCAGTCTGCGATTCATTCGACCCCGGCGAGCCCGGATCGTTCTACAATCCCGTTGATCCGAAAACTCTGAAAAGCAAGTTCGTCGAAGTTCTCTTCTACATCGGCGCGCCGGGTGGCTCCGGTAGAAACCAGAAAGTCCAGGTCAAAGTCGACGGCGCTTGTCTCTGGACCCAGGTGAGAATCAATGTCGAGTTTCACCCCGCAGTGCTCAAGAACGGCCTTACCTACTGGGACATTCTCGAGGGTGACCAGCTTGAGTACGACCTCACCTTCGATCAGTACACCGGCCGCGTATCGGGAATCGCCGGCATTTGGACAGTCAGCTCCGACTCGTATTTCGCAGATATCTACGAAGTCGCCGATCCCACCGCCAAGGACACCGAGATCCAAATGTATTGGTGGCCACGGTTCCAAAGAGCGGTCGCCGAAGCCGACGCCCTGGCCTACGAATCCAGCCCATTCACCCACTGTGAAACTATCTTGGAGTATTTCTGGATGACGCAATGGGCGGAGCAAATCTACAAGTATCTCTCAAACCTGTGCGCGGGCAGAATCCCGAGCCCGAACTCCCTTCGATATTTGGAAAACATGACCGGCGCCGGCGCCTTCGGCCTCTTCTCTCTCCTCAAAGATGATGGTTGGGGTATCGAGGCTTTGACTATCGAGACCATGCCGAAAAACGGCCATCTCGCTGGCTACCTGACACCATGTCAGTTGCCCAAGTATCTTTTTCTGGGCTACGAAGTTCTGGTCACCCGCCCAGTCGACACGGATCAGGCAACGCCAGGCAGTCTCATCGTCAACTTCTTCACAATTGGTACCGGGATTGTCTATTCCTATCCGGTATGGCCGGGGCAAATGATCACCGTATTCCCGCAATACTGGGACACCTCGGTCAAATGGGACAACGACAGTGATTTCACCAGCATCCTGCCCGTGAGCAGGATGCCCATATTCAGAATCACCGACTGCAGCTGATCAAAACACCCAAGGGGGAGACCCTGTCTCCCCCTTGGTCCCGATCCGCCGTAAATTATCTCGGCGCTGATGAGGCCCTATAGGCCGAAATCGGAAACTCGCACATTTTCATCATTGCCAAAGGAGGCAACGTGAAAAAATTTATGGAAGCCGTAGGACATGTTCTCGTGATTCTGTTGGCATCCGCCGCGCTAGTGTCAATAGTCATCGGCGTCTTGGGTCTCGTGAGAGGTGTGGGGTACGTCCTTTACCCGCCTGTCCACTACCCAGTTCACTCCGTCGGGGACTGGATGAACGTCGTCCCGAATGACTTCGAGGGCGACTTTGCCGATGGCGTGCTTATGGTCCAGGCTGACGGAAGTCTGTGTACCTCCGGCGACACCCTCGAGGAACACCTCGCCGACTGCACTGGCCGCACCCTCCTCTTCCATCTCAACTCGGGCTACGCCCGGGCAGGAGGAACCTATCTGGTCTGCGCAGTTAGCCTGGACAAAAAGCCAGACCCGAAAAACCCATTGCTCTGCACAGAAATGGAAACCGGGAAGAACGAGGAGTCGAGTCTAGACATCCCGGCCAACTTTGGAAAGTTTTACGTCTGGGGGGCCTGGGTTGAGGATTTACTCATCGTAGACCCCTGGAACTAGAACCCGGACTCTCCCGGCACCGCGCCGATATAGAGCCCTAACTCTAGTTATTTACATCACCGGGGACCACGCGGTCCCCGGGTTTCACCAGT
>CAZETR010000025.1:0-12086 GCA_964514545.1 uncultured Gammaproteobacteria bacterium
AGCCAAAGGCTTGGCCGAAGCCCAAGCCCTGCAAAAGCAATCCTTAACCCAGGAATATCTCCAGCTTGAGGCCATCAAGAAATGGGACGGCAAGCTCCCCGACGTCGTCGGCAACGGCTCCGTTCCCTTCATTAACCTCCCTCTCAACCGATAAGTAAGTGTAACAGTAACTGTAAGAAGGACTTATCTCATCAGGCCAGAAAGCATTCTTGCTATCTCTTCCGCCAATCTATATATTGAGCCCCTATCAAATCTTTTCCAATCAATAAGACTTCGTTTGCTCAGAATAACCAAAATATTAATGCATTCGTAAAGGGAGCCTTTAGAAATATTGTACAGGTTGCCTGCCTCTTTTCGAGATCTTCTTCCATTTCCCTCCGCAATATTATTTGGAACAGATAACCCGGCTCTTCTCAACTGATCTCCGAACGAGTATTGATACCTTTGCGGAAGACTGTCTGCGATAGAAATCATCAGGTCGGCAAAATTAACAGCCTTCTTCCAAACCTCAAGCGTTTGGAACTTAAACATATTGTATCTATCTTACTCTTACACTTACTCTTACTCTCTAACCGCTTCTATCCCGACCAGCGTTCCCCTGGCCAAATACTCCAGCATTGCCCCTCCCCCAACGCTGATCCAGTCAAACTTTTCAGAAAGGTTATATTTATCAATCGCTGCTTCCAAATCTCCCCCCCCGGCAACTTTATAGGCCTTAGCCTGAACAATCGCATTTAATATCTCCCTCGTTCCCTTCTCTGCCCCCGGATCCTCATATTTCCCCATCACGCCCGCCGCCACAATCACATCGGCCATCGCGATTACTTTCTTATATCTTTCTCTTGTGTCGTCTCTTAAATCCAATCCATCCTCTCTCAACTCCACCCCCGGCAACAATCCCCCTTTAAGAACTGCATCAAACTTTCCCGCCAACTCCCGCGCGTACCTTTCCTTGTCCTCCACCTTGACACCCCCAATAACCAAAACTCTCTTACCGTTACTCTTACTGCTTACTTTATCGAGCCGCTCCACCTCTTTCTCAAATCTCTGTCCCACACACACAATTTTCCCTTGCCGCTTCATGAGCATTGGCAACGCCACAATTGAGGTGTGCTCCCGATGGCTCGTTGCAAACGCCTCATTTACATAAACGTCAAATCCGTTGGCCAACTCCACAGCAAATCCCTCGTCGTTTTCCTTTTCTCTCGAATCCCGCCTTATATCCCAATCCACCTCTACTCCCAACTTTCCCGCCATCCACCCTGCCCCCTCGTGTCCGACAACCTTTACTCTCGCTGCTCTCTTGACTTTCAAATACTCAACTATCGCCAATGCCGCCAGTAACCTGGGACTATCCCTATCTCCCTCCAAATCCGCCCTTACAATTACGCTCTTTCCCGCTACCTCTAATTTAGAGACCGATGGTAGACTGGTTTTTTCCACTCCTTCAGTTTAACCGCTAAAAAGAAACCCGGCAACCCCAGGCAGAAAAAACTCCCGACCAGGCTACCCTATTTGGATTTCCCTGACTTATCTCCGCTGACAACTCCGAGCTTGGTCAATAACCCCCAAACACCGGCAACACCGACCAGCATATAGACCAGCCGTTCCAGCATCGGGAAACCACTTAGTAGTAGCGCAACCACGTTAAATCTAAAGAAACCCACGAAAGCCCAGTTTAGAGCTCCAATGAGAACCAGCCATTTGGAAATAGTCCTCAACATTTTTGTATCCATCTCTTCTCACCCCATCTCTAATTTTTGGTTCAGAATTTAATATTTATTTGTGATTTGTGATTTGGGATTTGGGATTTGAGTTCACATCCTTCCTTCCATCCTCTCAATTTTTTCCTTCCTTCTCAAGTATCTGTCCAAAGCCACAAACTCTGTCCCCAAAAATTGCTCGAGTAGCGAAAAAGCTAACTTTTCACCGGTATTTTCGGCCGCTATCGCCAGTATATTCATATCGTCTTCTTTTCGCGCCGCATGTACCTGATCCGGAGCAAACCCCAATCCGCAGCGAATTTTTCTCACTTTATTCGCCGCGACAGCCACCCCCACTCCGCTTCCGCAAATAATAACCCCCCGGTGGTTTTCTGCTTCTTTGGCTACTTCCTCCGCTACAGAAATTGCGTAATCCACATAGTCATCGTCGTGGTTGTATTCAAACGCTCCCATATCCCGAAAGGGTATGTTCCTCCCCGTCAACCACTCACAAATCTTGGCCTTGAGCTCCCACCCCCGATGATCCGCACCGATATATATCATCTATTCCAATATAGCATATCCCCGACGTAAACTAACCTTGCCCCCAGTCGTAAATCATAAATCATGAATCATAAATCAATTACCATCTGGGTAATCCCCCTTCTTCTCCTTCTCTTATCTCTATCTCTTGCCTTGTTCCGCCTCGGAAACCAATCTCTTCAGCCGTGGGACGAAGCCTGGTACGCCACTATCGCCAGAAACGTTTCGAAAAGCACCAATCCTTTTCTTCTTCATTTCAATGGGAATCTCTACCAGGACCACCCCCCGCTCGGTTTTTTTGCCATCGCGGCCAGTTTCAAACTACTCGGCATTAGCGAATTCTCCGCCCGATTTCCCATGGCCATCTTTGGATCGCTCGCCGTATTGCTCGTTTTCTTCATCGGAAAAACGCTAAAAAATGATATTGTCGGTTTCTGTTCATCCCTAATTCTTCTCTCCTCCCGCTGGTTTCTGTTTCGCGCCAGAACAGCCAACCTGGAAGCAGTTCTTTTGTTTACCCAGCTCCTTGTTTTTTACTTTGCCTTCAACCTAAAAACCAGGAGACAGCTTCACTTTCTCTGGTTCAGCTTCGCCCTCTCTCTTCTCTCCAAATCCGCCATCTCTTTAACTCTCGCCCCGTTGGTTCTTCTCTCTACGTTCAACTTTATCAGGGCAGATCACAAGCACTGGTTTCTCCCAACTTTTTATTCTCTATTAGTGTTTACTCTTACACTTACACCCTGGTACCTCGCCAACTACCTTGTGTCAGGCGGTAGTTTTCTGACCCACAGCATCTTTGATATCGGCCTGCGCCATGGCACAAGCGCCGGAGTCACCCCGGAAATAACCAAACGCACCCTCCTTTATCTTCATTCCGCCATCCACAAATGGTACACGCCATTGTTCGTCTCTCTCTCCATCTCTTTTCTCTACTTGAAGTCCCGCCCCATCCGCTGGACCTTGGCTTACCTTCTCCTCTCCGCCTTTCCCTATTTTCTCTCAACCGAAACCCAAATCTGGCATCTTCTCCCCATCCTTCCCCCCATGGCCCTCCTCATTCCACTCGTCGCCTCAGAAGTTACCACTCGCATCTACGCACCACTCACCAAAAACCCCTCCGGTAGGTTATTTACCCAGCGAAGCTTTAGCAAAGTGGGGCACTTACTCTTACTCTTGCTGGTTCTCTCTATCTCTATCTCCTCTCTCCGCTCTTACTGGTCCGAGTTTATCAACCTCCCCAAGTCAGTCTCCCACGAAGCCCGACTCGCCATCTCCTCCCGCGCTTATCCCTACCCATTAATTCTTCAGGACAATACCTACGCACCAACCGTGATCTTTTACGCCGACCAAAATGTCGAAGTCACCCAGACACCAAGTATTATTAAAGCGCGTCCCCGTCCCTTCCAGCTCATCGCCCACAATTACCAGCTATCAGCCTATTCAAATTACTCAGTCGTCGACCGCAGCGGCGACACCGTCCTCACCATCTTCGAGTAAGTAACTCTATACTATTACTATCTACTATTACTAAACCCTCTGACCAGTTCCCGCGACTCTTTCTCTTGATCCTCCGCCAGAACCACATCACTTGCCACCAAAAACCCCTTTGCCCCCAGCTTTAGACCCACCCTTATATCCTCCGCCGAGTGCACCCCCGCCCCCACTAAAACCGGAATGTTAATAGCCCCAACCACCTTTAGAATTATATCCGGATGCTCGCTCGAGACAGATCTTTCCCGATTTCCGATTAGCTCCGGGGGCTCATAGGCAACAAAATCCGGATTCAATTCCGCTACTCTTGTTGCTTCCTCAACTGAATCAGCACAGATGCAAATCTTTAAACCCGTCTCTTTGCATGCCGTTACGCTTTTGCGCAGTTCGTCATTAATCAATTTGTGCTCACTGTGATTAAGCAGCGTCCCCTCCACACCTACCGTTTTTACTACCTCCGGTGCCAACCAACCAGTATATGCTCCATACCCCACCCCATCCACATGCTGCACCCACACTGGTCCCGTTATCGCACTCTTCACCCGAAATAAATCAAGCGCCGAAACAACCGGAATAAGCGCAATCCCTGATTCGCCGCTAACCTTCTCACAAATTTTGGCCAGCCTAATGGCCCAATCCCCGCTCGCCTCCCTGTAATTTTTAAAGTTAACTAATATCACGATTTGAAAACTACAAATTACAAATTTTCCCTTAAGTAGGTAGCCATTTCCCCCGCTCCCCACAGGCCCACAGACTGTTTTTTAATCATGCCGTCCGACCCAATCACAACAAAAGTATGCTGATAATTCACCTTAAATTCATCTGCCAGCGCCTTTCCGTCCGGCGTCACCTCCGAATCGTTGTAATTAACCCTAAAAGCAACTCTCCCGTTATTTCCCGCCAGCCCCCGAAATACTTTTTCGACAGCCGGTTCCTGTTCCTTGCAAGTCGGGCACCAATTCGCGTAAAAATAGAGCAATATTATCTTTCCATCAAACTTCGCCTTCTCGTATAGGCTTTTGTCGTAAACCCTGTAATTTCCCACAATCTGATCCCCCGCCACTCCTTTCCTGGCCTCCGTATTTTCACCCACCAACTCCGGCCCTTTCTTGTTATTCAGGTTAATTTTCCCACCCCTGCTACACCCGGCCAAAACAATAGCAAAAACCACCAGGAAAATAATTTTCATCACCCTTCAATATTACCATTCCCAACCCTCATTGATTGGAAATTTGAAATTGATTGATTGAAAGATTGTTAAAAGGAGCCCTCCAGCACCTTTTTCTCTCCCACTCCGGTCTTTAGCACCTGGACAACCACTACCTTGGAATACCCGGAGATATCGGTATCAAAATTGTTTGTTACCAGATAACCGGCCTTCGCTAACATTAGCCTGCCCACCAATAATTTCTCCTCACCGCGCACTAGCCATCCCTCATAAAAACTCCCGTCAGGGAGGTCTGCTAAATTTGCCACCAACTCAATTTCAAACCTATTCCCCTCTTTTATTCTTCTGGCTACCCCAATTCCTTCTCCACCGGAAACATCAGACAATATAGCTTTGTCTCCCGTCTCAGGAACCACAATTTTTGTCTTTTCCTCAATCTTTTTCTCCTGCTCGCGTCTCAGGTCAATCAAGCTGGACGAGGTCTCTCCAACCCGGGTATTGACTGCTTTACGCTTCGCAAAATATTTGTATCCTCCCCACACCAGCCCCACCAGAATCACCACCCCGATTATCTTGGCGACGCCGTTATATTGACTCTCCATTAATTCGTTATTTACGCCTTTTTCCCTCTCTTGTCAAATTGGCTCCATGCTGGGAGAATCACATTATGCTCAAAAAGGCTACAGCCCTAACTATCGTTGTCATCGCCGCATTTCTATTCCTCAAACCCCGCCCCTCAAAGATTCCACCTCCAAAAGAACCAATTCCCCGCAATCAGATATACCAGGGGTCCTCATACGAACCGGTCAATCCCGATCTCTTCGAAGTTAAGCTCCTGGCCGACCACCTGGTCTCTCCCACCCGCATCAAAATGCTCCCGGAGGGAAGCTATCTTCTGGTCACCCAACTCACAGGAGAACTGATCGCCTTCAAGAGAACCAGCAATGACGTTTGGTCAAACCAGGCCGACCCAGTCACCGTTGTTTCCACCCGCTATCCGGGATTTCCGCCGGAGGAGGCTGGGCTCACCGCGGTAGCTCTTTCTTCCGATTTTGCCCGAAATCGAACCGCCTTTCTTTTCTATGGCTACAAAGACGCAAATGTCCAACACAAAAACCGTATTGCTAAAACGGTCATCAAGGAAATCGCCGGAAAGCTAACCGGGACTCCCCCCCAAATAATCTTCGAGTCCAATACCCCGGGAAATCCATCCCACCAAATTCAGGAAGGCATCCCAGTTAAAATCGCTGGCGAACCACATCTCCTCTTTACAATCGGCGAGGGGTTAGATGGGAAAAAGGCCCAGGACCCGTCCCTGGAGGCGGGAAAAGTTATGCTGATCCGCGAAGACGGCTCAAACCCCGCTGGACTTCGCCCGTATGCCGACCCCAAAGTTCAGGCGTTAGGAATCCGCAACGCTTTTACTCTAACTCCAAATCCCTTCGATCCAAGAGGCAAAATTTTACTCGCGGACACCGGTCCCGACCGCTTTGACCGCTTAATTTATACCAACCTCTTCTTCCCGACCGGCGAGTCCCAAAGAGCTCTTAACCTCGGCTGGAATGGAGATGAACCAAAATTAGCTGACCCCATCCCCGATCCCAACTACCCCCAGGTCAAAGATATGGTCATCCTTCGTCTCCCGGAAACCCGCACCTTTACAGGTCTTCTCTTCCATCCCGGTGGCACCAAAGGCATTCCCAAATCAGACGCCAACTCCCAATCGGTAATTGCCACAATTTTTGGCAAAACCGGCCAACCGGACCCCTCTCCGGGCAAGGAAATTTGGCTAGGAAAGTTAACCAATCTGGACAGTCAACCGAAAATTGACTTTTCCCCGATAATTAAACGGGTAGGGAACGCCGTTGGCAAACTGGGAAACCCCATCGGCCTTGAAATTGATCCCCAGACCGGCAACTTCTTTTTCGCCGACATTCTGGAAGGCCGGCTCTATCTAGTCAAACCGAAATAGATTAAAAGCCAAATTTCGTTACTTTTTTTCAGTTTTAATTTTTTCAATTTCATTTTTAATTTTTGATTTATCTCTGAAAGGGGGTGATATAAATGTACAAAAAACTAATAATTGTGACTGCTTCCGCTTTCCTTCTCGCAGGCTGTTCCTTGTATCCCGCAAAAGGCCCTTCAACCCAAGAGTTACCGAAACAGAAAGAGGCCGTCAATTCGGGAGAAGCTATGTCAGTTAAAACTATCGAAATGAGCAACTTTGCTTTCTCCCCATCGACGCTGCGGGCCAAGGTTGGAGAAAAGATTACAGTTACCAATCGGGATATTGCCGGCCACACGTTTACATCCGACGAAGAAGGTTTGTTCGGCACATCCCTTCTGGGTAAGGATCAAAGCGCAATCATTACCGCCCCCAGCAAGCCTGGGACATATCCGTTCCATTGCACTCCGCACGCGGCAAGGATGAAAGGCACACTTGTTGTCGAATAGTTACACAGGGTTCACGCCTACTGGTAACACGGGTGGTGCGAGTAGAAGACTTGCACGGCAAGGCACGGCATCAGCGAGCACGCTCGACAGCGCGCAACTCTGAGCCTGTCGAAGGGGAACACTGACGAGAGGGAAACTCGCGACAGGACCCATATCGCACAAAGAAGGCGTGAACTTGTGACTAGAAGTACTTTTCCCAATACACCCGTTCCTTTGGCACCCCGGCTTCATACAACCCCCCCGACGCCTCAGCTATCATCGCGTTGTTCCCGCACAGGTAAACCGATAGCTCTTCCTTGTTTATCGATTTCCCAGCCTCATCAACCACCGACTCTGTTACATGACCCACCGATCCGGTCCAATTTATATCCGGTTCAGACAAGATGTGTTTGTAGTCAAAATTGGGGTATCTCTGTTTCAAATTTTCCAGCTCTTCAGCCCAAATTATCTCCTCCCTATGCCTTAACCCCCACCACAGCTTAACCGGGCGCTTTTCTCCCCCGTTTAGTAGGTCACGGATAACACTCCACAGGCTGGAAATTCCCGACCCCGTGGCCACAAACCATAATTGACGCGCTCCGTCATCCCTGTACACAAAGTCTCCCGCCGGCCCGGAAAACTCAACCGTGCCTCCGACCTTTAAATCCCGAATATATCTGGAACCCTTCCCTGCGGGTTCAGGAAACTCCGCCGGAGTAATATCAATAATAATCTCTATTTCCCCGGGCTTAGGGATATTGCACGGCGAGTAATCATTCACCTTGTATGACTCGCCCATCCTCATCAAAATATATTGCCCTGCTCTAAACATCAAATTCGGATCGTCAATTACTTTTAGTTTCAGAAATCTAAACTTCCCGCCCATGCCTTGATTGGAAACTACCTTTGCCCTGTGCCAAACAATTGCCATAGCCCAAGTATTGTATTACAGTTGTCGGCTCGATGCATTTTCAACAAGAGTTAGTCGTCTTATTTTTGCCTTTTATTCGGATATTCATTCCGGCTAATTTTGCTAAATTAGACACAACAAAAATGTATTCAATTATATTATTTATCAGCAAAGATCAATATATTCACATCTCCACTTTTTACATGCCATTTTTTCTTCTGCCACTCGCCTCTGTCTCTTCCAACCCTGATAACCATTCCCCAAATTTCTCTCCAATCTCCGCATGTCTTAATCCAAATTCGACCAGTGTTTTCATGTACTCTAGCTTATTCCCGGTGTCATAATATTTTCCGTTTTCAATCTCCTTTGCCAAAATCCTCCTCCCGTCTTTAACCATCTGCATCAGTGCGTCAACGTAGTACAATTCCTGTCCCGGCTTCAATTCGTCTCTCGCCCGATCCAGATAATCAAATATTTCCGCCGTAAACAAAAATCCGGAAAGTGAAGCCAGGTCGGAAGGCGCTTTATCCTTGCCGGGTTTCTCAACGATTTCGCTTACCTCAATTGTGCCGGGCCCTATCTCCTTACCTCCGACAAATCCATATCTTAAATAGTCATCATCAGACCTTGCCCTAAGACACCCCAGTACCGAACACCCAAACTCGGTATAAGTATCCACCAACTGCTGGAACCTCGATTTTGGTGCCGCATCAATAAAATCATCTCCCCAGGTATATATAAATGGTTCGTCGCCTATCAAATGCCTGACGTTTAGTAGAGGTGTTCCGTTTCCATAAGGACCCTTCTGTCTTACATATGCAAAGTTTGCCATTGTGGAAATTCTTTCGATTTCTTCCAGCATGAATTTCTTCTTTCCTCCTCCGGTCTTTAGATTCTCCTCCAACTCCCGACTGGCCCTATCGAAATGATCCTCGATAGCTCTCTTGTGATAACCGGTAACAATAATCACATCCTCTATTCCCGCCTCTACCAACTCCTCGACAATATGCTGGATAATCGGCTTATCCACAATCGGGAGCATCTCCTTGGGCATGGCTTTAGTTTGGGGTAAAAACCTCGTCCCGAATCCAGCTGCCGGAATTACCGCCTTTCGCACTTTAGCCATTAATGATCAATTATAACTTACGCGTGGACCTGCTTGACACTGTCCTACCAAAACCCATAAACTAATATCTGCCAGCCCATGTATTTTCCTCCACGCTATTATAAATTTATTCTTCCCGCAATTGTCGCTCTCCTGTTTATTTTCGCCCCAACTGCGCTCGCTTCCACTTCTCTCCAAATTACGAGTCCCACGCCAAACCAAAAAGTTGAATCGGACCAAGTCCTAGTTGCCTGGAAACTCACTGGATTTTCACTCGTAGATTATGCCAAAAACACCAAAAATCGGCCCGGTGAAGGCCACCTCCATCTCTGGCTGGACGAAAAGAATCCTACCCCGGGAAACGCCATCAAAGTAGTTTCGGGCAACTCATACACCCTTCCGAGTGTCAAAACCGGCCAGCACACCCTATTCCTCGAGCTGGTAAACAGCGACCACTCGCCGGTCAAACCCCCGGTTAAACAAGCTATCAACTTCCAATCAGCGAAGCCGATTACAATCAATCCCAACCTCCCCCAGAACGATATCACCTTATTCTATATCCTGGTCGCAATCATTCTGGTTGGTGCGCTCTGGTACTTTCTCGCCCCTGAACCAATCATTCCCGCAAAGACGACTAGTGCGAAAACCGCCAAAACATCCAAAAAGAAAAAATAGAGCATTCCTGCT
The DNA here is from genome assembly GCA_964514545.1 of uncultured Gammaproteobacteria bacterium. Classification (GTDB taxonomy): domain Bacteria; phylum Patescibacteriota; class Microgenomatia; order CAZETR01; family CAZETR01; genus CAZETR01. Next base: position 10,041 of record CAZETR010000025.1, read on the forward strand.
TGACATCGCAGATAGCTCTAAAATAAACTAACCTCAACTCTAATAATAATTAACTTAATGACCCTGCCCCTGATCAAAAAACACGGATTCTCTCCTGTTGCAATTGTCATTGCGCTCCTCGTAGTAGGAATTATAGCCTTAGTAGCCGTCACTAGCCTAAACAAGCCTACCCAGATTAAGGAAAAAGCCGAAGTTACACAACCAGTATTCAGAAATTACGTCAGGTCAATGGAGGAAGTGGCCAGCCACATTGAAGAAGATTCTGGTACTGACGCAGACTCCATGGAGCGCTACTCCCAACGGGGAAACGGAATAGTCAAAAGCGCTGAAGACAATCTCAAAACACTCAAACCCCTCGTAGAAAAAGTCCGATTTAAAGAAGCAGAAAAATACAAACAAGATCTTGACAGTTACGTCTCAAAATCCGGAGAGCTCCTGCAAATGGAAAAAGACGATTTGGAATTATTAAATGGTTATATCCCAGTAGTCAGAGACTATCAAGCTCTTACCGTTAGCCTTTCCGGAACCTACAACTACCTTCGCTCAGATCCTGCCAGATACGTCAAGGAGGTACAAAGGGCAGTAGATACAGAAGACCGGCTAATTTCTAGCCTAAGAGCCATAAATCCCAAAGGCTATACACAAAAGTTTCACGAAGCCTTCGTCGCCACACTCAAAACTGAAAGAGAATTTCTTGCAGAAACAGAAAAAGCAGTTGTCAACCGTGACAACAATGGCTTGGCAACCGCTACTAAAAAATACAGCGAAGCCACTCAAGAAAACACGCGCAACTCAAATCGGGTCGAAGACGAACGCAAACAAAAAAGAAAAGACCTTATCCGCGACCTAAAGTCGCTCTCTGAAGATACGGAAAGAGAATACTCGGACCTCAAAACTAGGTTCAAGTTCTAAACTCCTACTTCCACCCGATCTCCTCAGCGGTGTACCTATTGACGACCAATTCCCCGTCAACAAACGAGCCCCTGTCGAATTTGTCGTTCTCCTTCTCTACAAACATACACATGATGTCCCCACTTACCTGCGGAACACTTGGAACCCTGTCAACCTCTCCTTGACCCCTCACGGAGCAAATTCTTGAAACAGATTCGCTCTCTTCGTACTTGTCGGTCGCCCCAAATAGATGAAGTATCTCGTGAGCTGCTATCTCGACAACCTTATTTGAAAATTCCGGATTGAGGTCATAAGCATTGATGTAGACCCTTCCTGTTTCGTCATTTGCAAAGGATCTAAACTTCTTGTGCTCATAAAACCTATCGTCGCTTTGGCTAGATACCTTATCAAACGAGTCGTCAAAATACAAAAAGACAGTTAAATCCCTCTCTCCTGTACTAACATTCTCTTTCTCCAAAATCGATCCGAATTTGTCTTCCAGCTTTGTTACCCCAAACGGATCTTTTCCCCAGTCGTAAGCCAGGTCCCCCACCTTGTTTAATCCATCCAGCTCCGTTGGTCCAATCACTTTTACAGCCAAGTCAAAATCATATACCCCGTATTTTGCGGCCTGATCACGATAATACGTAGAAAGATAATTTAAAGACAACGTCTTTTGGCAATCACTGTCTATGCAGCTAGAAAACAGGTAGTTTCTCGAATCTCTAAGTCTTGCGGTCAAGGCCTCAATCCGGGCAAGAGGCACCCGGGGGGGTCTAACTAAAACAACATTCAAGGTGTATTTCCCCTTCGCTTTCCTGATCGTGTCTGAATTCTCAGCCTGCAACCTTCCCCTTGCTTCCTGCTCACGCAGCAATTTCTGAAAGTCTTCCTCGCTTTTCTTTCGACCGTTCTCAAGAATCTTTTCACTCTTATAAAGCGTCATTTTCTTCCGGACTTCGCCCGTTACCCTCCATCCCACTACCGCCACAGCCACGACCACCACGAGCGAAACTACCCAAACTGAACCGGCGCCGCGCCTCATTGTTCAAGTATACCGATTTTTCTTCTCCCCATGCTACCCGATCAAGCCTTCGCTTCAAACCTTCTTCCGACTTCCTCCCAATTCACCACATTCCACCACGCCTTTATATA